>NZ_JAGGQW010000007.1 GCF_018613065.1 Bacillus sp. ISL-7
ACATGCCTGGCACACAGAAAAAAGCATTACCGTTTTTCCAGTAATGCACCCGTTACTTTAAGTACAATCGTTCACAATATTTTAAATCAAGCCCTTCTTGTTTAATAAACGTCCATTTCATTTTTTATTTGCTCAAGTAACTCTTTTGGATTCCAATTATGACCAGTTAAACTTTTTCCTTTAAGATTAGCTCCAACAACCAGTGCATCTTTTTCAAGATTTGGTAACCAGTTATTAATAAAAGCCTCCAATGATATTTCAAGAGAATGGTATTCACGATAAAAATCTACGTTATTTATAACTTCCTTAGTCCTTAATTCTGATGACCAAAATGGCATAGAATCTTCTCCATCACTTGTAGTAATTGGTACTCCATCTTCACTTTCTATTGTCCAAACTTTCTGATGCTCAATAATTTCATTGATGAAGTTATTGCCTAAATATTCTTCAACTAATCTTGTGCCTTCGAGCTCGGCTTCAGTTTCTGCTATTTCTTCGTCCAAATCTGGATTTTTAAGCCATTGTTGGTAATGAATGATTTCGTGAGCCATACTATTTAAAATAGCAAAAATAGCATTTTCTTCTCCTCGGTTCGAAACCAGTTCTTCGAAATCCCCCGTTGCCATTCTAATGTAGGGCTCTTCATCTTTAGAATAGGGACCCAAAAAGGTAGCACTAACCATTTCCAGCCTGTCTTTTGTTTTTATTTGAACAGCTTTTTTAATATACACAACCACTCTAATTGGAAATTCCATATATAACCTCAACCATTTGGCAAAATCTAAACAAGATTGTCTTATATTTGGGTTAACACCTTGTTCACACTTCACCCGTAAACCTGAACGAGGATACTGTATTTTTGTCCCCATACGTTGCTACCCCCATCTTTAACATAAGCACCCGTTAGCGTAAGTACAATACTTCACATTATTAGTTTTTATTGAATTAAAAGAGAGGTCTGAAATCATTTAATCATTTGCGTGAGTCCAAAAATTAACCAATAAGCTATTGTCCCAACCACCCTCCAGGGGGATTTTCTAATGATAATACCGATACATATACATAGCAAAGTAAATACAGAGAAACCTAGCGTACGTAATTGCCCTTGAAATGGACCAACCTTATTCAAAGCGAGTACAAAAATAGAAACGATAAGAAATGTAATTATAGCGAAATTTGTGGTTTTTGAATATTTCATATGAAGTTCCTCCATCCCTGAATTTTTTAATAATTAGAAATTATCCTTATTCCACAAATATCCCAAATTTTCCTTCTTTAATTAAACTGCCACGTCAGTTCAACAAGCAAAAAGATAGCCGCAGCGATCTCCTCCATCTTTAACTCTTGCACCTAGAGGAAATTCTAGTTTTTAGTATCTTTGGCTAATTCTTCACGTAATTTTTTTATCTCTTCAGTTTGGTCTAAGATATTATTATTCACTTTTCTTAAAGCATCATAAACCGCAAAAATCCCCGCAAATACTAAGAATCCAACCAGTAAATCCATTTTCACACCCACTTCATTCAATATATTAAATTAATAATAACCCAATTTGGGTAATTCTGTAATATCAAATTGGTCTTTGTTAAGCTAACCTGCGACGTTAGTGAAACAAGAAAAAAGGCTCCCGCAGCAACCTCTTGTTTAACTCAAGCACCTCGTTAGTTGAAGAGGATAAACATCTTTCATCACTCAAATTCAAAAAATATTCCATTTTCTAAATTTTCTTTTCCTTCGTATATGAATTCGTCAATAAAAATTTTAAGGTCTTCGTAAGAATTGATAATTTTTTTGGTTCGATAGTCTATTTCTAATATTTTTTCATCACTATCAATGACGTAATAAGTGTTTTTTACAATTGAATCAGCAAAAATGAAATGGGTTTTGGGTGTGCGCTTTCTTTGATATAGGTTCTGCATAGTATCTAAAGGGAAGGGTGTGCCATTCTGTTCCTCTATACTCAAGCCCTTATATGTATCAGGTCTTTTTCCTGCAATTCTTAATAAATCAAATAAATAACATCCATTGTGAGTTGACAAGAACTTTTTATACTGAGGAGGAAACTCTTTTTTTAAATCTTTTTCAAACTGAATAATAGACTCATTTGTTAATGGAGTTTGAAGTGTACTATGCCAACGACCTTCTCCTAGATGTCCATAAAAGATACTGTCAGTTCGTAATCTTTTCTTATCCTCCCCGTATATCTCACTTAGTTCTTTACTAAGAAATTCAAACATAAATACCACCTTTTTTTAACAATGTACTTACAATAATTCGGTCTTCCTCTTCAACTATCCTGCAGGGTTACTTGAATAAGAAAAAAAGGCTTTGCCTCTATTAAAGTAAGCATCAAATAGTTGAAGATTCATTAACCTTCATCCTGAAGTAAATCAGCAAGTCCTTCTTCTGAAACTACTTTTATTCCATTTCTTTTAAGTAAGGCAGCTGTTACTCCATCTCCAAGTATTTTCTGACCTTGAAACTCCCCATTATAAATCATTGAACTTCCACAGGAGGGACTAAACTCTTTTAGTACAACCCCGGTTGTACCAAGCTCTTGAGCCCTTCTTAGTGTAAAATAAGCTCCTTTTATGTATAGTTCAGTAACATCTCTGCCAGATTTTTCGATTACCCTAGCTTTACCATCAAGGACATCGCCTCCGTCACCACCTATTATCTCAGCAGGTTCTCTAGGAATTGAAAAACCACCGAGCAATTCAGGACATACAGTTATTACTTTGTTGTCATCTATCATTTGAAGTATCTTTTTATTTAAACAATGAGTACCGTTATATCTTACTTCTAAACCCGCTAAACAAGAACTTACTAATATCATTCATATCACCCCGATCTAATGGTCCCTTATTTCCTTCTTCAGCTAAACTACCTGTTAGCACAATAAGTAAAAAGTCACCAACAATGGCAGCACTATAAATATCTTCACCTCTTGCACCCATTAGTTTAATTACAATCCTTCACAAACTCTTCTGTGTTGAATCAGTACAATATTTTGTTACGGATGTTTTTTTATTTTTAACTTTCATTAGGGAACCAAGCTTTTTGGAGTAACATGATCCCTTTATCTATTTTTTCTTCTAAAACCCCTCCAAAACCAATCATAACTAACGATGGTTTAACTTCTCTTTCATTGAGGCAATAAAAAGTTGGGTCATAAACTTTTACACCAACTTTCTTCGCCTGCTCCAATAATTCTTTTGTAGACCTATTTTTAACTCTTATTAACAGATGAAGCCCTGCTTTTTGTCCAATAATTTCTATACGTTTTCCCATATATTCATTTAATGCATTCACAAGTGTTTTATGTTTGTTCTCGTACACTTTTCTCATTCTTCGAATATGACTTGTAAAATGTCCTTCATTCATAAGTATATATAATCCTTTTTGAACAATAGACGGTACGGATTGATAGTAATTACCATACATATGATTGTATGCATCCATTAAGCTTTGTGGCAAAACAATGTAACTTACTCTCACGGCCGGGGAAAAAGATTTAGAAAATGTACCTAAATAAATTACATTTTCTTTTGCATCTAAGGCTTTTAAAGAAGGAATCGGTTGACCTTGGTATCGGAATTCACTGTCATAATCATCTTCAATAATAAAGCTACCGTTTTGATTTGCCCACTCTAATAATAACAATCGCTTTTGGATAGGAAGTACCATTCCATACGGGAATTGATGAGAAGGGGTAATATAGGCTGCCTTTGCCTCGACCTTTTTTAGCTGTTCTATATCTATGCCATCTTTTTCAAGTCGGATAGGTTTAACTGACCATCCATGGTTGTTGAAAACGGATTGCGCCCCATCATAGCTCGGATTCTCCATAGCGACTGAACGCTCTCCGTTAGAAAGTAATTGGAGAATAAGACTGATTGCGTGTTGAGTGCCAGAGCAAATAGCTATTTGCTCCACTGAACAGACAACTCCCCGTGACTGAAATAAATAATTCATTAATTCTTCACGTAGGCCCACATCTCCCTGTCTTTCTCCTGGACTTAATAATTGTTCAAGTTCATCCGTCAAAGCTTGAGTTAAACAGCGCTTCCAAATGTGGATTGGAAAAGAGTTTATATCTATATCACCGTACTTAAAATCATATTCAAATGTTTCTTCTTTCTTATCCATGGGTACTTTTGATTTATATTTAATTTCCTGTAAAGAAGGAGATAGGACGGGTTGCTCTAATGGGAGTACAATTAGCCCTACCCTACCCTAGCCTTACTTGATACATACCCTTCTGCTAACAATTGTTGATACGCACCTTCTACCGTGTTTTTGCTAATTTTTAAATGGCCTGATAAATACCGAATAGAGGTAAAAGTGCTCCCTCGGGAATGTCATCGTCTTCTATTTTTTGTTTTATGTATTGATACAACTGTACATAAATAGGAACACTACTGTGCTTATCTAGTAAAGGAATAAACTCTAACATATTACCTCCTGCTGACTATATGTAGTTCTCCAAAGCTGACATTTTCAAGGACAATATTCCAATACAATTATTATAACCTATTGGCTGAGTAGGAATTATAAGGGGGATGCATTTGTTAAAACTGTATAATGATTTGAGCAAATTGGTACAGATAAGGACCAAACCAACGCTTTTTTATAAAAGGGACAGAAAATAAAGAAACAAACTTCTATGTCTTCACAGAATAGTTCGGAGTAATAAAATCAACTATATCCCTTCCCTCTGACCCTATCATATTTTTAGAAACTGTACCTTTTCTTAGGGACAATATTGTAATAAACTCTTTGTATCCACTAGCGCATTGCACAAAATATAGAATAATAGGTGACAATATGAAAGAATTTGCATTTACAAAAATGCACACTTTAGGTAACAATTATATTTATGTAAATATGTTTAAAGAATTAATTGCTGAACATGAGCTAGCATCTATTGCTGTTGATATCTCAAATGTTCATACAGGTATTGGGTCTGATGGTTTAATTTTAATCTGTCCATCGACAGAAGCAGACTTAAAAATGCGAATATTTAATAGTGATGGTTCTGAAGCAGAAAATTGTGGGAATGGATTAAGGTGTGTTGCCAAATATGCTTACGAAAATAAGTTAGTAAATAAAGAGAACTTTACAATCGAAACTCTTTCAGGAACTGTACAAGCACATGTCTATGTAAAAGGTACTCACATTCTTGAAGTGACAATTAACATGGGAAGGCCAAGATTTCGCAGAAAAGAAATACCAATGCTTGGTATCGATCAACATGAAGTAGTAGCAGAACCCATTAGATTTGGTAATAAGACATATACAGCAACGCTTGTATCAATGGGAAACCCTCATATTATTTTTTATGTAGATGATATTGAAAAAGCACCTCTTACAACATTAGGTGCCATTGTTGAAAAAGACAATCGGTTTCCTATGGGTATAAACGTTGGATTTGTGCAAGTGTTAAATGAAATGGAACTACATTATCGCGTATGGGAACGAGGATCAGGGATCACTCAAGCTTGCGGCACTGGTGCCTGCGCAGCAGTTGTAGCCTCCATCTTAAATAGCTATACAAGCAAAAACATGTCAGTAACCGTACATTTAGCCCGGGGTGATTTGAAAATTACTTGGACAGAGCAAGGAGATGTCTTGATGACTGGTTGTGCTAATATAGTTTGTCATGGGATTTATTATTACGTAACTTAAATTGTTTACTAATTAAGGAAAACTCCCCTATTAAGAAATTCAATTAACCATAAAACACAAGATATTTGATTTTAAAATCTTGTTATAAAGTTGAACTAAAGATACATTGTTTGATTATAAAAATTATATGAAAGCGAGGTAAATTCGCATTGGATCGAAAAATTATTACATTGGCCGTTGGAAAACCGAAGGAATATGATTGGAATAATAAAAAAGAGGTTTCGGCCATAGGAAAATCTTTTGTACAAGTTGTTGAATTGAAAAAATCCGGTTTTGTAGGTGATGATGTTGCAAACCACAAGTTTCATGGTGGTATTGATCGTGCGGTATGTTTATATCCATTTGAGCATTACTCTTATTGGGAAAAGATATTTCAAAAAAAACTAGCTCCACCTGCTTTCGGGGAAAATATTACAGCAACAGGGATGTTGGAAGAACAGGTTTATATAGGCGATATATTTAAAATAGGGGATACTATTCTTCAAGTTACCCAAGGAAGGGTACCTTGTGCAACTATCTCCAAGTATAATCAGGAAAAACAATTTTTAAAGAAAGTGGTTGAAACGACTCTAACTGGTTACTTTTTTCGAGTATTGGAAGAGGGGGCCATGAAGTGCGATTCGGAAATAAATCTAGTGGAAAAAGACTCTAAAGAAATATCCGTTTCTTTTGCTACACAAATTCTTTTTCATCAACAACAAGATAAAACATCCATTGAAAAAATATTGACGGTTGATGCTCTTGCAGAGGACTGGAGAAATAGATTTTTAAAATTGTTATGATTCTTTTCAAAAATCGTAGGTACACAAAAAACCTAGACTAAAAAGCTAGGATTTTTGTGTATCCTTGTTCAACTATCCTGCCCGGTAGTGAAACAAGAAAAGCTGCCAAAATAGACAGCTCTTACCCTTATCTCTTTCACCCGTTGTGTTCACAATCACAATGACGGAAGTTTCACTCATTAAAAAAAAGAGCAGTTAACTAGCCAAGGGAATCCAACCTGTCAATTGTGCACCTCCATCTATATAATTTTCCGCGATAATGACACCACCGTGCCGCCTTATGATTCTTTGTGTAGTGGTCAAACCTAATCCGAATCCACCTGTGTCATAGTTTCTCGATACTTCACCACGATATAGTGGTTTGAAAACATGTTTAAGTTCTTCCGAAGAGAATCCCTCACCTGTATCTCGAATGGTAAAACAAACTCGGTCCATATCCTTATAGCATTGAATAAGAATCTTACCTTGATGGGGTGTATGCCTTACAGCATTGTCTAATAAGTTATTCATCGCACGCTCTAATAAGTGTGTATCACCCTCAATAACGCAATCATCTGCAAAACCGTCCTTGATTATCGAGATCTGCTTCTGCCCGGCTTGCAGCTTGATGCTGTCTATAGCATTTTTTAGTACACTTGCAAGGTCCACTTTGTTTATGTTATGGTCGATTTCCAAGTATTCCGTCTTTGTAAATGTGAAAAGGTCCTCCACAAGCCGGTCCAACTGAGCTGACTTCTCCTTACAAACCGCAAGATATTTTGCTTGTTTTTCTGGTGAATCGGCGATACCTTGCTCTAAGCCATCCAAATAGCCTCGTAAGGCAAATAACGGTGTCCGTAAGTCATGGGCGACAGAAGCAATAACGAATCGCCGTTCGCCTTCCAATTCAACTTGTTTCTGAAATGATTCTTTTAGGCCATCCACCATCACTTTAAATCCGTCACCTACCTCAGCAATTTCTGCCATTTTGGACGAAGGTAATTGAACGTCCAAATCTCCCTCCGCTATTTGTCGAGCACAAGTGCTCATTTTTTCTAGAGGTATAAGAATATATCTTCGCATTCCATAGGCGACAATAATAAAAGCTAACAATAGGCCAATGACTGCCGCTATCATCGGAATGACTCTAGAATTCGAATAATATAGGGCAACCTTTCCGATTACTCGCCCGCCCTGAATGATGGAAAAATGTTCCGAGCGCCTAAATGAGTGATGAATGTTAGAGGGGGGTTGATAAATAACCTGTTCTTTTCCAGATTGAATTGATACATCCATGTTCGTTCTCTGTAACTGTCTATTCAGTTGTTTTTGCCAAGCAGAGCTCGTCCAGTTTTCGGAATTCATTTCGATCAATTGAATGGTCTTTTTCAAGTTTTCCTTTTGTAAATGACTCATGCCAAAATCGAGCGTTTTTGTTTCAATAAGGTGTGCGGTTACAAAAAATAACCATGGTAATAGTGTAATGAAAAGTAGACAGAGTATAGTAAACTTACGAATGTGAATGTTTTTCATGTTAATCTCCCTTGAAACGATAACCGATTCCCCATACATTGATGATGAATTCTGGATGGTTCGGGTCATCCTCGATTTTCTCTCGAAGTCGGCTAAGATGTACGCGAACGGTATGTTTGTCACCCACTCCCTCCCAAAACTTTTCGAGTAATTGATCGTATGAAAAAACATATTTTGGATGTTCGGCAAACAAACGTAGTAATTCATATTCTTTCGGTGTGAGTGAGACGATTCTTTCATCTATAAATACTTCTCTTGTGGACAAATCCAAAGTGAGTCTTCCATATTTCAATACCCTTCGAATAAATCCCTGTTGTGAACTTGCCCGCCTTAACACAGCCTTTACTCTAGCAACAATCTCTCCAGGGGATGCTGTTTTAACGATATAATCGTCGCCTCCAAGTGCAAGCCCCCTTATCTTGTCAACATCATCACCTTTGGCGCTAAAAAAAAGAATAGGAATATTGCTTTCTGTTCGTATCTTTCGACATAAATCAAATCCATTTTGTCCTGGCATCATAATATCAAGGATAATGCCATGAATCATTCCTTTGTTCATCACATCTAGTGCCTGAGCTGCGTTATAGGCGATTTTCACATTAAAACCGTCATTCTCTAAGAAGTCCCTTAAAAGTTCGACAATGCTTTTGTCATCATCTACGACAAGAATAGTATGTATTTCCTTCACGTAGATCCCCCCTTTTTCTCCGAAGCCTCTTACTAGTCATGAATCTTTCAATCGAAATCCATTTTTAGTTTATCATTTTACAAACAAGGAGCAAGCGTAGACATATTTTTGTGATGGATTGTGATGGTTTTGTGACTTTTTGTATCTTCATTTGAGATTCTCATTGGTTATTCTTTTCATGTAGACAAATGGCGAATATTTACTACAAATCGAAATGGGGTGATAAAATATGTATTCATTGTTGGTATTTGTACATGTAATAAGTGCTTTTTTCCTAGGGAGTTATCTTGCTTTACCTTTTGTTTTTCAAAAACTCCCCTCTAGATCAGGCCATCCATTAAAAGCATCACTTAAGATCATTTTAATCTACACTCGTTTGGGACATTTTGCATTAGTGTTTTTAATGATTACAGGTGGCTGGATGGTCATGGCTTATTCCATTCAAACTTCCATTTTATGGGTAGCCCTTGCATTTGTACTGCTTGTTCTTATTGGTGGTCTCATAGGAATGATGAATAAAGAGATGAAATCGATTATTCATACAGAAAGCTCAGAAAAGAAGTTAGTAGATAACATGCTGAAGTTAAAATGGTATGGGTGGATGAAATTTACCTTAATAGTTCTTGCTGCCTTTATCATGATTAATCGAAATTTATTTTCATAAAAATGACGGAGGAAAAGTGTCATGAAAAAGGTAATCAAAGTAATCCTCGTGTTCATTTCGATCATGTGGGTAATTCATACATTTTCAAAGAATTTTATCGTAGACCCAACGTTTGAAAAGTTTATTTCTAGAAAGGATCAAATTCTAACAAATGAATCCCTATGGATATTGATGATTCGTATTCATATCTCGCTGGCCCTGATTTCTCTTATCACTGGTCCTCTTGGTGTTATGAAAGCAATTCGAGTTAAATCAAGTTCCTTTCACCGTTGGAATGGCCGTATATATGTCCTAGCAATCCTTTTCAATTTCCTTCCTGGAGTTTATGTTTCATTCTTTGCAACAGGGGGGTGGTTAAGTACATTAGGTTTTCTCCTATTAAATACGTTATGGCTGGGAACAACGATCCTTGGTTATCTGTATGTCAAAGGAGGAAAAATGATTTTACATATCCATTGGATGATTAGAAGTTTCTTTCTTTCATTTGCCAATATGACGATTTATATAATCGTCGCCATTACACATGACCTAATGAATTTTTCCTATGGAAATTCCTACACTGCAGCGGTTTGGTTATGTTGGATGATAAACCTACTTTTCGCTGAATTCGTAATAAAGAAGAAAATATTATTTTAATGAGAAAGTCATGGTAGAAGTAAATGAATATTGCCCAATAAAGTCAATGAATTCAAATTTAACTCATGATAAAAAACCCTTCGTCCTAACTGGAACGAAGGGTGGTTATTAAAGATTCTTCCAGCTTATCTTTTAATACACATCACGTTGATAATGCCCTTGCTTCTGCATATCTTTTAAATACGCTTCTGCTTCATCACGGCTCATTGAACCTTCTTTTTCAACTACGCTAATAAGCGTTTCATGGACGTCTTTCGCCATATATTCCTTATCTCCACACACATAGAAATAAGCACCTTTTTGAAGCCATTCGAACAGTTCTTTACTATGTTCTTGCATTTTATGCTGAACATAGACTTTTTGAGCTCCGTCGCGAGAGAAGGCCGTATCTAATTTGGAAAGTACCCCATCTTGCTTAAATTGTTCCAACTCTTCTTGATAAAGGAAATCAGAAGCTGCATGCTGGTCTCCAAAAAATAGCCATGACCGCCCTGTTCCTTTATTCACTGCACGCTCTTGTATAAATGAACGGAATGGTGCAATACCGGTCCCAGGTCCGACCATAATAATATCAATATCATGAGACTCTGGCAGATAAAAATGTTTATTTGCTTGAATAAAGACTGGAAGCGTATCTCCTTCATTTACACGTTCAGCACATAATACAGAGCAAACCCCTTTACGCTCGCGGCCATTAGCATTGTAGCGCACAGCACCGATGGTTAAATGAACTTCATCTGGATTAGCTGCAATGCTGCTTGCAATCGAATAGAGGCGCGGCGTCATTTTTCTTAAGATAGAGACGATTTCCTGAGCAGTAGCTTTCCATGGAGCGAATTCACGTAACATATCAAGTAAATCTCGCCCATAGCAATATTCTTTCAATTGAGCTGTATTTTCAACCAAGAGAAGCTTTTGTAACTTTTCGTTTTCTGTAAAGGCAGCTGCCTGCTGTAAAACCTTTTTTGATAGTAGTGTAATTTCAAAATAGGTGGTTAGCGCTTCCTTCAGTGGAAGTGTCTCACCTTGCTTATTGATCGTTACAAGCGCTTTTTCATCCCAGTGCATTTCATCAAGAAGGGAAGCTACGAGTTCTGGATCATTTGAAGGGATAATGCCAAGGGCATCACCTGGCACATAAGAAAGGCCTGATCCTTCTAGTGATAACTCAATATGCCTTGTTTCTTTACTAGAGCCCGCCCCATTTATATTAATGTTTTTAAGAATTTTTGCTTGAAACGGATTTGTTCGTGAAAATGTTGTTTGAACCAGTTTGTCTTTTTGGGCAGTTTTAGTGTTATCCAAAGTATTTTGCATGGGTTCTTAACCTCCAAAAGTAATATATACATTTTAACATTGATTTGGGAAATCTGTTGTGTATTTTTTCACAATTTTCTTTCCAATTTCGAGTGAATTTACCCATCAAATGGATCAGATCTTTTAATTCAAAGCTTTATAATATAAAGTTTGCAAAAATATATAAAATGACAATACTAATTAAAATCGTAATATTTGATATAGTAGCGATTAAACGGGTGCTGCTGGTGCTATATTTAAATTCAACTGCAAATGTTAAGGCGGATGCTGCAACAGGTAGTAACAAACCGATCAATATTGTAAATCGATACATCTGATTGTACGGAAGAATATAGTATAAACCAAATCCAAAAAGTAGACCTAAACCATATCGGAAGGTTAAATATTTCAACATTGGTTTAATCAATTGTTTGTCAAATTTAAAATTCAAATAGAGCCCTAATAATAATAATGATAACGGCATATTGGCACCAGAGATTGTACTTGCAACATTAATGATTGTATCAGGTAAATGGAGGTGGCTAAAATTTAAAAGACTAGCAATAAGATACGTCATTAACGGAATAGACTTGGCAAGTTTTTTTAGAATTTCTAATGGTTTAAGCCTAAGTCCTTCTGCTGAAAAATAACTTCCTAAAATATAGGCAATTCCAAAAACGACAAATGATGTTCCGACATCAAACATACTAAAATAGGTTAATCCATCCATTCCCCATATTGCATAAACTAAAGGAAATGCAAATAAGCCAACATTAAATCCGGAAGAAAGCATCAGAAAAGAACCTTTCAGTTCTCTTTCCTCATTTTTAAAAACTAAGAAGCCTAGACATGCTGCTATGATTCCATAAACAAGTACGATAACTGGTAACAGAATTAAAGAAGTTTCTATTTTTACAGAATCGAATGTGACAAGAACTAAGGCAGGAAGGGTAATTTTAAAAATAATTTTCGAAATGACTACTCCATCTTTTTCTTGTAAAATATTTAAACGTTTTAATAGATACCCAAGGGCAATGATAATAATAATATAAAGAAATTCCTGATTCATTAAAAAAATAAGCTCCTCTAAGAAGTATCTAAATTTGAGTTTCTATAAGTAACAAAATGTGCAAATTCATCCAGTCATTTCATGAAGATCGTCTCTGTCTAATAATGAATAGAAGAGTGTTGTCTAAGTCAACACTCTAATTAAAAATAACTTGTTTAAAAAGCCTCCTAAATTGCTCTCGATCTTCTTCTGTAAAAGGCTTGGGTCCCTTTGTTCGCTTTCCGCTTTTTCGAGCCATAGCACTTAAATACCGTGTTTGTAATAATTCGTCAATGTTTTCATTCGTATAGCTAAACCCTTTATGGTGAAGGACCATACACCCTTTTGCTAAACCTAGCGATGCAAGTCCGTAATCTTGCGTAACAATAATATCTCCTGATTCGGCTAACTTCATAATCCGATAATCGGCAGCATCCGCTCCAGAATCAACATAAATGATTTCCACTCCTGATGGTTGTTCCGCATTAGAGTAATGAGAAAAGCTCGTAACAAGTATAATAGGAATTTCTGCATTCCTTCCTTCCGAAATAATAATATCTTTTACCGGACAAGCATCTGCATCAACATAAATTTTCATCTTTATCTCCCCTGTAAAAAAGTTCGAATTAATAGTGATACTATTGCTAAATTCAGCTTTTGTCAAACTATGTAAGCACAGGGACGTTGCTGTTGCAAAGTGCCTGACCCCCAGTATATTAACGTTTAACTCAACGGGGGTCAGGCACCAAATGTCATATTATATTTCAAAAACCTTCGTCCTATATAGAACGAAGGGATTGTAGATTTATTTACTTAAGACCTTTTAATACACATCACGTTGATAACGCCCTTGCTTCTGCATATCTTTTAGATACGCTTCTGCTGCATCGCGACTCATCGCACCTTCTTTTTCAATTATGCTGCTAAGCGTTTCATGGACGTCTTTCGCCATGTATTCCTTATCTCCACAAACGTAGAAATAAGCACCTTTTTGAAGCCATTCGTACAGTTCTTTACTATGTTTAAGCATTTTAGAATAAAAAAAGAAGGATTCATAATCAAATAGGAGAAATTACAAATCTCCACAAGATTGTCTCGTCCCTTTTGCTTGTTGTTTTGTTTTTTCCGCTCTTGTTTCTGTTGTAACAGATTCATATCCATAACCTGTAGAACTAATTTCCAAGCTTTCTTCTTGATTCTTGTTTGTAAGATTTTTATCATTATTGTTGGTTTCCATTGTCCTCCTCCTTCCATTTATATAAATTATCCGCAATAATTCGTTTTTTATTTAAATATTTCAACATACCTTTGGTAGAATTTCTAACTGAACGATGACAATTGCACTTTTTGCAAAAAATTCTATTACCTTTTCAATATCCGAAGGAAATAAACTAAAATTAGCACCTAGAACGACAATAATACGATTATCATTTTCAGTTAATATGATATTTGCCTCACCTGTGGATTGATCTTTTACTATATTAATATGTTCAATGCTAATGCCCTCTTTAGTTAAATTCTCTTGGAGTTCTTTCCCAAAAATATCCTTACCGATATTCCCAACAAAATTCACACAGCTGCCTAACCTAGCAGCTGCGACGGCTTGATTCGCTCCTTTACCACCTGGAAAGGTTGAAAAGGACTTCCCTAAAAGTGTTTCTCCCTGTGTTGGATTTTTTTTCACTTTCAACTACCAAATCCATATTGATACTTCCAACCACGGTAATCATTTCATCGCCACCAGTAACGGGGGTCAGGCACCAAATGTCACCTTATAATACAGCTAGTCCTTCGAACAGTTCTACAGCTGTTTCAATGAGATTGTCCCTGAAGTCAAATTCGTAACTGTGCAGGTTCGGATAATCTTCACCGTTTCCAATATAGGCGTAGGCACCTTTTGTGAGTTTCGTGTAGTGACCGAAATCTTCGGAACCGCGGAATGCTTCAGGTAACTCCAACATCTGAAGCCCATTTTGTTTGCAGACCTGACGAATTTTGTTAGAGCTTTCTTTGTGATTAGAAGTTTCCGGGAATTCATCCTGATATTCAAAGCTTACTTTCAATCCATACTTCTCAGCTTCAGCCTTCGCAAAACCCTCTAGATTCTTCTGAAGTCTGTCCAGTTCATCCTCGTAAAGTGCACGAATGGTCATTCGAAGAACACCCCTGCTGGCATTGACACCGAATGCTTTTGCACCAATGTCAACCTGAACAACAGTACAGAGAACTAACCCCCTATTGTTTGCAGGATCAATGAATCCAGGAATGGCATCAATTACTTTCGCAATTGCAAAGGATGGATTTATTCCCTTCTCCGGTTCACTGGCATGAGAAGGAACACCTTCCATATAGATCGTCATACCCTTGGAAGCGCAATGCGCTGTTCCATCGATTACATATACGGTATTGTATTTAAGACCACTCATACTATGCCAAGCAAAGATCTCATCAATGCTATTTTCCTTTATGAAAACAGAACACTGTGCAGCACCATCACCTGTTTCCTCAGCGTGCTGAAACAGGAAAAAGACGTTATTGTCACAGCCCTTCTGGTCAATTTCCAGAGCAAAACCGCAAAGGGTTGCAGCATGTCCATCATGTCCACATTTATGAGAAACTCCAGGATATTGGGAACCGTACGGCAGATCAATCACTTCGTCTATTGGAAGTGCATCGAAGTCCGCGCGGAATGCTACGTTTCTTCTTCCCACATTGGAACGATAGATGGCATAAAACCAAAGGCCTCTATCAACGATCTCAAGATTTGTGTTTGCTTTAAGAAAATTAATCAAATGCTGTTTCGTCCAAACTTCATGATTTGATAATTCTGGATGAGCATGGAGCTCATGACGAAGTTGAATCGCCAATTCAAGATTTTTCTTTTCCAATTTCACTGCCTCCTCTAATAAAAGGTAATCCCTGGCTGTTCTAATATATTACTAGAGAAATTCCAGCAATCATTTTTAATGTAAAATTTTTTTGTTGTGGAGTAAAAAAAATTTTACTCCACCTACCTTTTTTAATAGGTTGTTTAATTATTGATCCAATTTATTGCTGTATGCACAGCGACAGCTACTCCCCATGGTATAACGCCTTCGTCTAAGACGACATTCGGATTATGAAGGGGATAATTACGATCTTCTAGTCCGTTGGCACCCGCCCACATAAACATCGTTGGAACAAGATTACTAATATAGGAAAAATCTTCTGTACCGGATAATGGTTCATTGTTAACTTCGAGGTTATTTTCTCCAATAACTTCTTTTATATATGGTGACATTTGTTCGCATAATTCTGCATTATTATATAACGAGGGTGTTGATAGTGTTTCAAGCTGATAGGTACCACGCATCATTTTCACCGTTGCATCAATGATTTCTGGGATTCTCTTAAATAGATGGTCCCTAACTTCAGGATTTAACGTCCGTAAGGTTGCATCAAGATGTGCGGAATCAGGAATAATATTTGCAGCCGTACCGCCACCCATCTTCCCAACAACAAGAACGGCTCTTTCACTTGGATCTATTTCTTTCCCCACTAACGTATTTAATTGACTGTAGATTGCGTTGATAATCATCAATGGATCAATGGCTTTTTGAGGTTCAGAACTATGTCCGCCTTTTCCTTGTACTTTTAGGAAAAATCCATCTAATGATGAAGCAGCAATGCCTGGTTTATATCCGAATTTCCCCACTTCCAAGCCTGGGTCAACATGAAGGGCAAGTGCTGCATCTACTTTTGGATTTTCCATTAACCCATTGGCCACCATATCCTTCGCTCCAGCGCCAATTTCCTCGGCTGGTTGAAACATGATTTTGACCGTTCCGTTGATTTCATTTTCTCTTTCCTTTAATAACTTTGCTGTACCGAGCATGAATGTCGTATGAATATCATGACCACAAGCATGCATAAATTCATTCGTCGATTTAAACGGCAAATCGGTATTTTCCTTTATAGGTAAAGCATCCATGTCTCCTCTTAACAAAAGAGTTTTTCCATTTCCCTTGCCTATAGTTACAACTAGTCCTGCTTTCCCGACCTTTGTGGGCTCGAGCCCCATACCTTTTAATGTTTCTTTCACGTATGCGACTGTATTTGGTAAGTCAAATCCAAGTTCAGGATTTTCGTGAAGATGTCTCCGGTGTTTGATTAGTTCATCCTTGATCTCAACTGCGCTTGATATAGTGTTAGCCATGTTTATCGTCTTATTCATAAAAATACCCCTTTCCCTTTTTTAAATTAGGCTGCATCTTCATCCAATGAATTTTTAGAAAATTTAGGCTTCAATTTAATGGAAACGAAGAACAATCCGAATTGAACAACAGAAAGCACAATTAAAACATCTAGTAATAATTCATAGGAATGGTTCAAATTAAATATCGCACCTGATACGATAGGAGTGATCGCTGCACCTAATGAGATAAATATTGATACTACCCCATATTTTGCACCAAATTCTAGCTCACCAAAAAGCGCTCCAGTAAGATAAGCAGGTGAAACAGTTACAGCCGTTGCACCTATACCTGAAAAAACGGTATAAAGAATGGCAGGTAATAGAATGTTCCCTTTCATTAGGAATATAAAACTTACCAAACTTCCTGCAGAAATAATAAATAAGGTGGTGAATAATCCTAACTTGTCAAATAAGCGCCCGACTAGTAGCTTTCCGATGATCACCATGGCCGAACCTATTGATAATAGCAATACCGCTGTTTTAGCAGTGGCACCTATATCTGCTAAATATGGGGCAAGATTGATCAGCATACTATTAACCACAATGCCGCCTACTAAGACGGCGAAACAAAGACTCCAAAATGACACTGACTTAAGTGCTTGTCCTTGAGTTGTACCTGTTAATACATTCTTTTTCGTAGGATGTAAAGTTTTTGCCTCACCTAATGGCATTAAACCTTTATCAGTTGGATTTAATCTTATTACAAATACTGCAAATGGGATTAATACCACACCTATTAAAATCCCTAGAACAAGATAGGCTGATCTCCATCCGTAGGTTGTAATGAGCCAGTTAACTAAAGGACTCAGGATGACACCGCCGAAACCAGTCCCTGATAACGCTAAACCCAAACATAATCCACGTTTATTATTAAACCAATTTGTGATAAGAACGGAAGTTGGAATCATAGCTCCACCTGATAGGGATGCACCCATAAGTACTGCAAATAAATAAAAATGAATTAGTTTTGTTGAAAATGAGAAGCCAACAAATGCACTAGCTCCTATTAAGATAAATAATGTTAAATATATCCTAATGTCCATCTTTTTCATTAGTTTACCTGCTATAGGGCCTACAACCATTGCAGCTAAAGCCATAATCGTATAATACGTCATAAACTGGGACCGTTCGAATCCGAGTTCATTGGTAACAGGCAGAGTAAATAGTGAAACTAAGTTAGCAATCGGAGCATAAATGAACATCATAATCAAAAAAGTTGCTACTACAATCCACCAACCATAAAAAATCTTCCCCTTGTTGTTCACAACATACCATCCCCTTTGTTAATATTGTTAGCTGTACTGCCCTAAATCTATTTTAACTAAAAATAAAATCCCTCCTTTTATCATCTTCTTGTAAGCGCTTCCTAGTATCATCGGCCAAAAAGAGACATTTTTCTTATGATTTTTTATTATGCAAATTTTGTGCCAACTAAGCTTTCTTTTTTAATTTTGTCTGATTTTTGCTGTTAAATCCTATTATTCTTTAACTTTCAGCACTATAAACTTTATAATTAATGAATGATAAGAATGTAGATACTGTAAAAAAATTTTTACAGTATCTACATATTATTTTTTGTATATCCTTTTAACCAATCTTTTCTCGGATCAACGGTGGGTTTATTCGGGACTTTATCTTATTTCTTTAATAAATTTTTATAAAACCATCCAGCTCAATGATTTCACCTTTGTTTATCACTAAAATGCGATCGGCATTTTCAATGGTTTTCAAAAGATAGTCGAAATTTGTCATATTTTTTTCTTTTTTCCTATTGCCATTATTTTTATATACTGCTAATATAAAAAGTGCGTAATTTGGAAAGCGATTATTCAATATGTCTGGATCTTTCCAAGCAGATAACTTTTGACCACTTCCTCAAAGAAGTTAAGGCCATACGGACAGCCGGGTCAAATGCCGAATGGCAACTTTAGTTGCCTTATTGATTGAGTTAAAAGCTCAAATTTTATAAGTTGGTTACTTTACAACCAGTGCATATGCATACAACTTGTGAAACGGTCAATAAGAGTAGTAAAAGTGATTATTTGCTATATAGACTCTGATCCTATTATGATATATTTTGAATATTATAGAGCTTCCTTACAAATGTCCTCGGACCTTTTTGGTAAAAGTATACATATGATTTTCATTACGGTATACTTATGCTTTTTTAATATTGATGATTATATCGAAAGCAAGTGTTGTGCGCGATTATGCGCTTTGCACTTGCTTTTTTTGTTGCGTTTCGACAGTTTTTTTAGGGGTTATGACAATAATTATTATCGTTCAAACCATTGAAATATTGTTATAGAACTCCTCTTTGCACGGTCAAAAGTCTATTAAGTTAGGAGATAGGAAAATGGGAAAAGCGCTTATTATTGGTTGTGGTGGAGTGGCATCAGTAGCCATCCATAAATGTGTTCAAAACAGTGAGGTATTTGAAGAGATTTGTATCGCAAGTCGGACAAAATCAAAATGTGATGACTTAAAAGCCAAACTAGATAGCGGCAAAACGAAAATTACAACTGCACAGGTTGATGCAAACAATGTTGATGAGTTGATTGCTTTAATTGAAGAAGTAAAACCAGATATCGTGATGAACTTAGCATTACCGTATCAGGATTTAACGATCATGGATGCTTGTCTGGCTACAAAAACAAACTATATGGATACAGCAAACTATGAGCCAGAAGATACGGCGAAATTTGAATACAAATGGCAATGGGACTATCGCGAACGTTTTGAAAAGGCTGGTATTACGGCTCTTTTAGGAAGCGGCTTTGACCCTGGTGTAACAGGCGTATTCTCTGCCCATGCGCTTAAACATCACTTTGATGAAATCGAGTACATCGACATCCTTGACTGTAATGGCGGGGATCATGGCTATCCTTTCGCGACTAATTTCAATCCTGAAATCAATATCCGCGAGGTTTCTGCTAACGGAAGATATTGGGAAAACGGTGAGTGGATCGAAACTGAGCCAATGGAAATCAAACGCGTCTATAACTTCCCTGAAGTTGGCGAGAAAGATATGTATTTGCTTTATCATGAAGAACTTGAATCTCTTGCTGTAAACATCCCAGGCATTAAGCGGATCCGTTTCTTCATGACATTTGGCCAAAGCTACATTACTCACCTAAAATGTCTTGAGAATGTAGGCATGACTTCCATTGAGCCCATTGAATACGAAGGAAAACAAATCATTCCACTTCAATTCTTGAAGGCTATGCTACCAGATCCAGCTTCACTTGGACCTCGTACAGTTGGAAAAACAAACATCGGCTGTATCTTTAGAGGTAAAAAGGACGGAAAAGAGAAATCTTATTACGTTTACAATGTTTGTGACCACCAAGAATGCTATAAAGAAGTCGGTTCTCAAGCAATTTCTTATACAACAGGTGTTCCTGCAATGATCGGTGCGATGATGCTGATGACTGGTAAATGGAATAAACCAGGCGTATTCAATATTGAAGAATTTGATCCAGATCCATTTATGGATGCATTGAACAAGTGGGGACTTCCATGGCAAGAAGACTTATATCCAGAGCTAGTAGATTCTGAGCCTATTAAGGTAAAAGAGCCGGAGCTTGTTCGGTAAGATGCGGTTTGAGGAATTACCAACACCCTGTTATGTAGTCGATGAAAGTCTTGTCGAAAAAAATCTAAAAATCCTGAACGGAGTCATGGAACGGACAGGAGCTAAGATTGTTTTGGCGCAAAAAGCATTTTCTATGACAACCATGTATCCTCTCATTGGAAAGTATTTAAGCGGTACAACAGCAAGCGGCTTGTACGAGGCACGTCTAGGTTATGAGGAAATGGGCAAAGAGAATCATGTCTTTGCCCCTGCCTATCGTGAAGATGAAATCGATGAAATTGTCTCCATTTCCGACCATATTATCTTTAATTCCTTCTCACAGTTGGAAAAATTTAAAGATAAAGCCCTTCAAGCTGGTTGTAAAGTAGGATTGCGCATCAATCCTGAATGCTCTACACAAATTGGACATGCCATCTATGACCCTTGTTCACCAGGTTCAAGGTTTGGTGTAACAAAAAAGCATTTTCGTCCTGATTTGCTTGATGGCGTTTCAGGGCTGCATTTTCACACACTTTGTCAACAAAATTCTGACGACTTAGAAACCACTCTTCATGCAGTGGAAGAAAAGTTTGGTGAATGGCTCCCGCAAATGGAATGGATCAACTTTGGCGGCGGTCATCATATTACAAGAGAAGATTATGATATTCCGAGATTAGAAGCGTGTATTAAGAGAATGCAGGAAAACTACGGTTTAGAAGTTTATCTTGAGCCGGGAGAAGCGATTGCACTCAATGCAGGATACTTGATTACATCCGTACTTGATCTACATCAAAACGGATTGGAGATTGCGATTCTTGACACGTCTGCCACCTGCCATATGCCTGATGTATTGGAAATGCCTTATCGTCCCCCTCTTTTTGGATCAGGGGAAGCTGGAGAAAAGCCATTTACGTATCGACTTGGCGGGCAAACCTGCCTGACAGGCGATGTCATCGGAGATTATTCTTTTGATCAGCCATTAAAGAGCGGCGACCGCTTAGTTTTCGGTGATATGGCGATTTATACGATGGTCAAAAACACCACTTTTAACGGTATGCCATTACCAGCCATCGCTATTCAAGATAAAGATGGAGATTGTCGTGTCGTGCGTGAATTTGGCTATCAAGATTTTAAGATGCGACTAGCTTAAAAGACTACTATCTATGAAGAGAAGCACGATTACGAAGTTGTAGCTTCTCCTTCCTGAATATTTATTGAAAGAACCAGATTCTGAAAGATGAATCTGGTTTTTATTAAAAAGTCTGAATTATTTTTGAACACTTAATATTTAGATATTAAGTGGATAATAGGTTATAATCGAAAGAAACTCGTAAAAAGAAGATGATATTTTGTTATGTAAGAGCCTAGAGTTCAAAAATGTTTATGGACAGAAGATAAAAGTCATTGAAATTCCTGTGTTAGAAACAAATAATCGCTATTATTTTATGATACAAGTTCGTTTACAAATGTTTATTTCTTATCTTTATAATAAACCTCACGAAAAAAGCTGCTATTCTTTTCGTGAATATTTGAAACGAAAAATGAGTTGGCCCGATTACCAAGATTTATTTCGTATGATGGAGTTTAGAAATAACGCTTAATTTTCATTTAGTGATTGAAAGAATTAATACATAAAGCAGTATTTATGAATGGAATAAGTTGGATGTACAAGCGATTGATTTTAATCACTTTTGGCTTGAGAGGTTTTGTGACCATCGCTATAGACCGGATACATTCGGACAAGATCAGGTTTTTTTCTCCTTTCCTTGTCGGAATAAGGCATGCATTCAGACACGATTTTAAAAAGCAGTTTAAAAAGAGACCGGTTTCATTTTGAAACCAATCTCTTTTTATGCATTATGACTTCCTTATACAC
Organism: Bacillus sp. ISL-7; assembly: GCF_018613065.1. The sequence continues at coordinate 21,999 of NZ_JAGGQW010000007.1, forward strand.
TCACATACTGTATGCAACTTATTTAGAGCGAGCATATCCCTTGCATGAATGTGTTTTCCCATTCCAGAAACACTGTAGCTTTCGTAAGTTTTGCGTGCTTCATCTAAGGTGAACCACTTTATTTCATGGATTAATTTCTTCTCAATAGGGTCCATTTCTGACTAGTAAACTCTTTAATCTTAACCACAAAATAATGTGAGAAGGTTCTTGCTTTTAGAAAATAGTTTATATCGATTACGATCCCTAATCTATTTTGAATCTCAACCTTAGCCCCTAACTCTTCTAATGCTTCTCGGATAACAGCTATTTCCGGAGTCTCGTGACATTCAATTTTACCCCCAGGAGTTTCAAGATGCTCTCGAATAACGTTATATTCATCTTTCCCTCTAAGGTCCAATATAGCAATTTTCCCTGAATCATTGTAAGCAATCATTCTTGATGTATGACGTTCACGGTTCAGTTCACAAACTGTATTCTCTTTGTCCTCAATATAACCAATTCCACCATTGAGTCCAATTCCACTATTCTCAACCCCTAGAGTGGTAATTAATCTGCAATAAAATACTTTGCATGATTTTCTAATAACCTAGAAGACTTATCTGTTATTATGATGCATTCATCTAATTCGAATGCCTTACATAATGTGTTTTTATCACTTTTTGAATTGTCAGCTAATACATAGCATTCTTTTGATTTTTCTTTTACAATTGCTTTTTTATTCGCTTCTCTAAAATCAGGTGTATTTATCCCATTTTCCACGCTAAACCCTGATGTTCCCAAAAATGCCTTGTCAAAATATAGATTTTTTAAAGTCAATTCTGTCAATGGTCCTGAAATAGAGTCTAGTGTTTTATTTACTTCTCCACCAAGAACAATACAATTTATGGTAGGACTATCCAACTCATAAATAACTTGTATATTAGAAGTAATAACTGTAATGGTTTTATCTTTTAGATATTTAATCATTTGCAAACAGGTCGTACCTGAATCGATATAAACCACTTCATTATCCTTAACTAATGATGCAGCAAATCTGGCAATCCGTTCTTTTTCTTCCTTGTACATTTCTTTCTTTTCTATCACTGGGATATCGTAGGAACTACCTTTTAATTTCACTCCTCCGCCCCTAAGCGTTTGGATTTGTCCTTCTTCCTCGAGCATTTTTAGATCTCGCCTAATCGTCGACTCTGATACTTCGGAAAAAAGCCCGACTAAGTCTTCTAAAAATACAATTTCCTTCTTTCCTAGTTCTTCTACAATTTTTTTTTGCCGTACATAAGGTATCATACTCCAAGCCCCATTTTTTATTATTCGAAATATTAACTATACAAATGAACTGCTTTTCACTTCATCTATGGTAGGCATAGCATCCTGTCCGCCGATGTTTAAAACCGTTAATGAACTAACTTTCGAAGCAAAATTACCCGCTTCGCGAAGATCCATTCCATTAATCTTCCCATAGGCAAAAGCCCCTATATAGGAATCCCCTGCACCAGTTGTTTCGACCACTTTTACTTTATTAGGTGGGATAAAAAGCTTTTCTGTACCATTAAAGATTAGACTTCCTTCTGCTCCAAGGGTTATGATTAAGTGCTGCCCTACTTTAGCATGAAGTAGTTCACATGCTTTTTCAGCCTCCTGGTAACTTGAGACCTCTTTTCCTGCATAGTAACTTGCTTCTGACTCATTTACCACAAAACAATCAACCATCTTTAATGCCTCTTCAGAAATCTCACTAGCAGGAGCTCCATTTAAAATCACGTAACAGTTATATTTTTTTGCCTTTTTTATCGTATATTCCACCACTTCAATCGGAACTTCTAATTGTAGAATCACCACTTTACTATTGGCAATTATTGTTTCAGCTTGATCAATATCTTTTTGTGTTAATGAATAATTTGCCCCTTTAGCAATTGTAGCAACTAAACTTCCATCTTCGATTGAATTTACAACACCTATTCCTGTATTGGTTGGAACCGTTGTAATATAGGTGGTATCAACACCATATTTTGAAAGATTTTGCTTTAGAACCTCTCCAAAATAATCTTCACCAATTTTTCCAACCAAATAGGTTTTCAAACCCAATTTAGCGCATTGTACGGCTTGGTTTGCTCCTTTTCCACCACTGCAAAAAGAAATATTATCGGCTGAGTAGGTTTCCCCTATGGCTGGTAATTTCTTTTGTTTAAAAATGATATCGAAATTTAAGCTGCCGACAACCGTTACAAATCCTCCACTCATGATTAGCTACCAACCTTTTCAGAAAGATTATTTTTAATATTAGTTTTCACATGTGTATTTTTACGATTTAATTTTTGAAGTTTCTCTTGAATCACTTCAAAATATGCTGCTACTACAATAATAGCACCTGTAGCTATATATTGCCAAAACGCATCAACACCTACTACAACAAGTCCAACCTTAAGTGCCGACAAGAGTAAAGCACCAAGAAGTGTCCCTAAGATGTTCCCTTTTCCTCCTGCTAAACTTGCTCCTCCAATCGCTGCCGCAGCGATTGCATTTAATTCATAAGATTGACCAGCTGTTGGTTCTCCACTTCCCAAACGTGCTAATAAGATCATTCCAGAAAGCGCAGCAGCAACACCACAAAAAGCATATGTGTATATTTTTATTCTAGTTACATTAACTCCTGATAGTCTAGTAGCTTCTTCATTCCCGCCTAGTGCATATATATAAGTTCCAAACTTGGTATACTTTAAGATAATATGACTGACAATCGCAAACGCAAATAAGAGGATGACAGAAACTGGGATACTTCCAAAGAGATCTCCGTCGAGGAAGGTTCTATAATCACTAGGAATATTTAATACTGGCCATCCCCCAGTTATAATATAAGCTAACCCTCGATAGCCACTCATCGTTCCTAACGTAACAATAAAAGGCTGTAATTTTAGTTTTGTAATAAGTAAACCGTTAATAGCTCCTAGGATGAAACCAATGATCGCACCGGCTACTATCGCTAAAATAGGATTGACCCCTCTAACCAGTAAATCCCCTACCACAACAATAACAATCGCAAAAATAGAACCAATGGATAAGTCTATACCTGCGGTAATAATCGCATAGGTAATCCCGATTGCTAACAATCCATTGATTACGCTCTGATCAACGATATCAATGAGATTGTTATAGCTTAAATAGATTGGATCAATGATAGAAAAAATAACCATCATAATGATTAAGGCAATGACAATACTAAATTCACGACTTAAACCCTTTAAATTAAACATTTCCGCTTACCCCCATTGCATATTGAAGAATTCGTTCTTCATTTAATTCAGCTTTTTTAAGTTCCGTAACCTTTTTACCTTCCCTCATTACTACCACTCGATCACACAATCCAATAATTTCTGGTAATTCAGAAGATACCACGATAATGGACTTACCCTTTTCGATTAAATCCTCTAGAACTCGATAAATTTCAGCCTTTGCACCCACATCTACACCTTTTGTTGGTTCATCTAAAATTAAGATATCAGCATCAGAAGAAAGCCATTTTGATAAGATTACTTTCTGCTGGTTACCACCACTTAAATCATTGGTTAAATAGTTAGGATCCTTCGGGTTTAAATCAATTTCCTTCATAAACTTATCGCAATTTTCATTTAGCCTCTTGTAGCTTACAAACCCATACTTTAAAAATTTATCTAAACTGGCAATACCAATGTTTTTTGCATTATCAAAATTTTTGATATATCCTTGCGTTTTCCGATTCTCCGGGATTAATCCAATTCCATATTTAAGTGCATGGGTTGGTGATTTAATCTCAACAGTTTTTCCATTTATCTTGATTGTTCCACTATCTTTTTGATCAGCACCAAAAATAGTCCGTACAACATCTGTTCTTTTAGCACCCACTAGTCCTGCAAAGCCTAGGATTTCCCCCTTTTTTAGATGAAAGGAAATTGGCTCATACACTCCATTTATCGATAAATTGTCAACCTCTAAAACAACCTCATCGCGTACATTGGATGGTTTAGTACGAACTGCAAAGGCAGCAACATCACGACCAACCATGTACCTGATTAAATCCTCTTTCGTAATGTCAGCAATTTCTAATGTTTGAATAAATGTTCCATCGCGTAAAACCGTAGCCCGATCGCAAATTTCAAATATCTCATTAAGCCGATGACTAACATAAAGAATCGTAATGCCATTATTTTTGAGTTCTTGGATAATTTTGAATAAAGCATCCGTTTCATTAGTCGTTAATGAAGCAGTTGGTTCATCAAAGGAGATAACTTTAGCATTATGGTACAAAGCTTTGGCTATTTGAACCATCTGCATCTCACCTGTACTAAGCTCCGAAGCAAGATCTTCACTCCGAAAATTACAATTAAGTTTTTCTAGTAATTCGTTTGCTTTATTGTGAATCTTTTTAAAATCAATAAAAGGCCCTTTTCTTGGTTCATATCCAAGAGCAATATTTTGTCCAATTGTCATGTGTGGGATTAGATTTACTTCCTGGTGAACTTTTGCGATTCCTTGCTTTATGGCATCATCCGTATTTTTGAATGAAACAACAGCATTATCTATTTTAACTACACCTTCGTATTCAGAGTAAACTCCATGAAGAATATTTAATAAAGTAGATTTCCCTGCCCCATTTTCCCCTAGGAGTGCATGTATTTCTCCTTTTTGAATACTAAAATTAACTCCTTTTAAGGCTTTAACACCAGGGAAAGTTTTTGATATATTTTCAAAATTAATAATGTTTTCAGACCTTCTTTTCATTATTTGTTTCCCCTTTATTACCAAAGTCGAATCAAATGATTCGACTTTGGTATTAATAATTTGATTTTCTACTCAGCAAACTGCGGCTCTGTCCATTGAATAATTTCCTCTGCAGGCTTATCAACATTTGTGCTATCAATTAATGCTTGCGGAGTCCATACAACGCGTGGTACTTTTTGTCCTCCTAAAGCTCTTAATGTCGCTTCAATAGCAATTTGAGATTTAAATCTTGGGAATGAATCGATCGTTGCATCCAGTTCACCTTTGCGGATTGAATCATACGCTTCACCAATACCATCTACACCAACAACAAGTATATCTTTACCAGAATCATTAATCGCTTCTTGAACACCTAACGCCATAGTGTCGTTATTACAGAAAATTGCTTTTAGATCTGGATACTTTTTGATCCATGTTTCGGCTAAATCCTTTGATTTTGCACGATCCCAGTCCGCATTCTGTTTTGCAACAATCTCAATATCTGGTGCATTCTCTTTCATATAATTTTCAAAACCGGTTGTTCTTTGTCTTGCAGCAAAGGCTTTTGGCATCCCTACGACGATGGCAACTTCACCTTTACTGTTTAATTTATTCGCAATCCATTCAGCAGCCAATTCACCATTTTGAATAGCCTTAGGACCAACATAATTTGGAGCTTCACTGATTAATCCATCATTAACATTAAAAACAGGAATTTTTGCTTTTTTAGCCTCTTCGACACCTGGAACAAGATTGCTATCGGATATTGGAGATAATAATAAGGCAGTGTATTTCTTGTTTACCATATCTTCAACAATCGATAATTGTCCCTGTTCATCACCTTCACCTTGTGCAGATTTCACATCGATGGATACTTTGTATCCCCTATCTTGAAGTTTCTTTACGCCTTCTTCATACCCTTCCTTCAAGGTTCTCCAATATTCATTTTCAAATGCTTTTGCAACAGCTCCGAACTTCACTTGGCCCTCAGGTTTTGGAATATCGCCAAGACTACTTCTAAGTTCTTTAAATTCAATTCCTTTTGCCTCATCAGGGTTAAAACCTGCATTTGCTTTATCTGCACTTCCGCTGGATTGACTACTACATGCTGCAAGACCAATAGATAACGAAACAACTGACAATAAAACAGGTAATTTTTTCAACATGTGAACCCTCCTATAATAGGTAACCGTTTTCATTCATATAAAAAATTTTTAGGCAAATACCTTTTTTGTTTTTCTAGTTTATAGGGTTATTTATTTCAAACATTCCAATAGCAATTGTGTAGCAGCAACTCCGTCATTTTCCTCGATGATTTGTTCGATTCTCTCTAGACCAATTTGGTCAACGAGATAGAATATTTTATTTATTAATTTAACATTCTGTTTAATTTCTTCGATTGGGTTTTCTCTAACAGGAAAAGTATCGAAATAGATAGCATCTTGATATTTGAATTTCTTTAAATAATAGATAAATTCTAAAGTTTGCAAGAATGAAGAAGTACCCACCATTAAACCATCATCATTTAAACCGTAGCCATCGTTGATATGTACTCCGTAAAGTTTGTCTTGCTTCGCTACTAGCGTTAGTCCAAATCCTGGATTCTCATGTTTCATTAACATATGACAATAATCAAGCGTTACTCCCACATTAGGTCGTCCAATTTCGTTTACCATCAACAAGGAAAGCCCGACACTATCGATTAGTGAATAAGCCCTTGGCTGAAAAGGTTTATATTCAATACTAATCCTCAAATCTGGTGCATAGTCAGCAAGTTTACAAAAATATTCTTTAACTTGATTCCAAGCTTCTTGATAGTTTACTTGAAAAGGATAATCAAAACCGTCATAACCTAACCAAATAGTTAAAACCTTTCCCCCTAAACTGCGACAGATATCGGCTGCCTCACAGCATAATTGAAACGCTTCCATTGAAATGCTAGAGTTTTTGTTTCCTAACTCCCCATTTATAAACTGACTTCTAAAACGCAATGCCAAACCATTCACTTCTAAACCCGCATTTGATAATGTCGTTTGTATTGCTTGTAAAGAATGATTTTCAAAATGTTCTGGGTAGTTAAGATCAACACTTGTGATTCCATCAATTTTTGAAATGGATTCTATCGCTAGAAGAATATCATTATTAACTGTTGGAAGAATGGAATTAATTCGGGTAGCCAATTTTAGTTTAGTAGCCGTTTTCATTTTTGTCCTCCTCTTAACTTTTCATAGTATTTTTTCTTCTCCTTTAATTTAACATCATATTTTTTCATTTTCAACTATTTTTTTTAATATTTTTTCATTATTTTTTAAATTTTTTCAATTTATTTCATCCTTTTCGCGAAAATTTTAAAAAAATTATAAATTTACCATATTTATTTAATAGGTTGAAAAACGTCTAATTGTTCTAGTTTCAATTATTAATTATTTTAATATTCACACAAAAAACCCGAATAAGGCACTTCTTTAACATCCTCTTTTATGAGGCTCTTAACTACTATATTGCTGGCAATGGGTTTTAAGCTTATGGTTGCACGGCAGGAGGTTTGCAGGAAAGTTTTTCGATGGCAAATGGAATTTTCATTTTTTAAAATATTTTAACTATACTCTTTATTTTTGATTCCCATCGGGAGGTTTTTATGTTTAAATGATAGCAGTAAAACGAGAGGATGAATTCAATGTCACACTTTACAAATGCAACAATCACCAAAAAGGCAAATATATATTTTGGCGGAAAGGTTACAAGCAGGACGATCCAATTTCAGGACGGAACCCAAAAAACTTTAGGTGTTATGCTTCCAGGCGAATATGAATTCTCTACATCTCAAAAAGAAGAGATGGAAATTCAAGCGGGAAAACTGGAATATAAATTAAAGGGTCAGGATTGGGAGCTAATTCAAAATCAAGGTGTATTTTATGTGCCTGCAAATGAAAGCTTTTTATTAAAGGTTCATTCTATTGTTGATTATTGCTGCTCCTATCTACCTGAATAGCAATCAAACATTCTATTATTCGAAGCAAACGAAAAATACGTTCTTCGGTTTTTAAACGAACTCATTATGGTATATAAATCTAAAAAACCTCGATTAGATCGAGGTTTCTTATTGTTCATTATGATCATCTAATTTTATAACATAACATGTCCGGTATACTGATTTTCTTTAACATACAAACCTAGTTGTGAACCCTTCTAAAAAGCGAACCGAGCTTCACATTCCTAGCACACCATATCCCTTAAGCATCCCCTTTTACAAACACCGTCTTAATGGCGGTAAAGAATTCTTTGGCTACTTCTCCCTGTTCGCGGGAACCTGTACTTGATGCTTTCATTCCACCGAATGGGGCTTGGAGTTCTACACCAGCACTTTCTGCATTGATTCTTACGAGACCTGCTTCAATATCATCGACGAAGCTCAATAATGAATTGATGTTGGATGTAAAGATAGAGGCACTTAGGCCATATTTTGTATCATTTGCAAATTCAATCGCTTCTTCTAATGAATCAGCTTTGATTAACGCGATGACTGGGCCAAAGATTTCCTCCTGGGCAATAGCCATTTGTGGTGTTACATTTTCAAAGATAGCTGGAGTAATAAAAAATCCGTTCTTATATTCTTCTCCTTGTAAAACTTCACCGCCCAAGATTAGGATTGCCCCTTCTTCTCTGCCAATTCCAATGTATTTTTGTACAGTGTTAAACTGGGCTTCACTTGCACATGGCCCCATCCAAATACCATCTTGTAAGCCATTACCCACTGTTATTTTTTTTGTTTCTTGGATCAGTTTTTCTTTAAATTCATCATATACAGATTTTTCGACAATAACCCGACTTGAAGCCGTACATTTTTGCCCGGATGAGCGAAAGCCTCCACTAATTACGCCTTCAACTGCCAAGTCAATATTAGCATCTTTGGTAACGATGACTGGATTTTTCCCACCCATTTCCATTTGAAATTTAATTCCACACTCTGTTGCTGCTTTAGCTACATTTTTACCAACGCCTTCAGATCCAGTAAAGGTGATCGCATTTAATAGAGGGTGTTCAATTAATGCCTGGCCAATAACAGACCCGGAACCTGTGATAAAGTTCAAAACACCTTCAGGAAGACCGGCTTTCACCAAACAATCTACTACTTTAGCCGCTGTCACTGCTCCTTCTGTCGCTGGTTTAAGTACAATCGTGTTTCCATATACAAGGGCCGGCGCGATTTTCCAAATAGGAATAGCCACTGGAAAGTTCCATGGGGTAATGACCCCAACTACACCAAGTGGTGATCGTTTTGTAAACATCAATGCATCTTTATCTGAAGAAGGAATGACATCCCCTTCTTTACGCATACCCTCGCTTGCATAATAACGGAGAATGGCAACGCCCCTAGCAGTTTCCCCTTTTGCTTCAGGCAGTGTTTTCCCCATTTCTCTTGTCATTGTTTCAGCAACATCATCAAGATTTTCTTCCAAGATATTGGCTGCCTTAAAGAGCAGTTGTCCTCTTGCCGCTTGACCAAGCTTTCGCCACACTTTTTTTGCCCGATGTGCAGATTCTACTGCTTTGTTCAAATCCTCTTTTGTAGAATTTTGTACATATCCTACGATTTCCTCTTTGTTGGCAGGATTAATACTTTTAATAACTTCTTGTGAGGCAGATTCTACCCACTCGTTATTGATAAAATTTTTATATGTTTCTATTTTGTATATTGTTTGCATCATTCACATCTCCTTTTTTGTCAGTATTGATTCGCAAATAAAATGTTTTTGCGTCGATGAGTTATGTAGGTTCGCTGATAAACCGTGCTCCCACCAACTCCAAAAAACCTATTAGAAAGTTGGTCCGATTCTCCAAATACCGAAATCGTGCTGTTTCAAAATTTCAGCCTTTGTTAATTTACCTGATGAAACTTTCGTAATTTCATCAAAAATCCGTTGACCCACAGAATCAATCGATTCTTTTCCTTCGATAATCGTTCCTGCGTTCATATCAATGTTTTCTGACATTCTTTCAAAAATACCGGTATTGGTCGATATTTTAATTACAGGGGCAATCGGAGAACCTGTAGGCGTTCCTCTTCCAGTTGTAAAAAGAACAACTTGAGCCCCGCCGGCCACCATTCCTGTCATCTGTTCAATATCGTGTCCTGGGGTATCCATCCAAACCAGACCTTTTTTCGTAGGCTGCTCGGCATAATCAATAATTTCTTGCAATGGTTTGCTTCCTGCTTTCGTGGCAGCACCTAAGGATTTTTCCTCTAGTGTGCTTAGACCTCCCCTTTTATTCCCAGGGCTCGGATTTCCTGTTCGGATATCGACACCCATTTTTAGTGATCGGTTTTCCATCGCATGAATGATCTGATACGCCTTTTTGGCGATTTTATCATCGACAGCCCGCTCAGCTAATAAATGCTCGGCTCCAATTAATTCTGTCGTTTCCGCTAAAATAGCTGTTCCACCACGCTCAATAATCATATCGCTGACAGATCCAACGGCTGGATTTGCTGATAAACCGGAACAAGCATCAGATCCACCACATTCTGTTCCAATGATAAGTTCACTAATATCACATTGCTCTCTCATTAGTGCAGATGCATCCTGAACCATTTTGGCAGCAATCTTTGCTCCCTCCGCAATCGCGGATAATGTACCTCCATGGTCTTGAATGGAAACTACTTGAACAGGTTTACCGGTTTTGGCTAATTCTCCTGCTACACTTCGAGCTTGGTGCGTTTCACAGCCGAGACCTAGCACAACGACTCCATATACGTTGGGATTGGCTCCCATCCCTACATACGTCCGAAACGTTTGTTCATAATCAACACCGACTTGAGCACAGCCATGCTGATGAATAAATGATACCGTTCCTGAAACCAACTCTGTAATCTGTTTGGCCGCCTGGGTAGCACAAGTAATGGTTGGTAAAATTAATACATGATTCCGAACCCCAACTCTTCCATCCGCTCTTCTATATCCCCAAAATTTATTGTTAGTTAATTCCAACTTGATCACCTCTTCCACGTATTCCTTCAATATTATGAATATGAACATGTTCTCCTGGTTCAATATCGTTAACGGCTTTGCCAATCACTTCACCGTATTTTACGATATTCGCTTCTTTTAAGATCAGCGTGATGGCAAACTTATGACCAAATTCAATATCCTTCCTTACTATTACGGATACGGTCTTATCTTGACAAGTGAGCGTTACGGTTGCATTAGCAGGAATATTCTCCATGGCAGTTGCCACATTATCTGTTGGTCTAATCATCACAGCTTTATAGGTATTCTCCATTTTGTAAAGGCTCCTTCTTCCATTTATTAATAAAGAGCAGCGTGCTTTTTTACCGGTGCTTTGACCGGATTGCTTAACACTCCAATTTCAGGAATTTCAATTTCGATTAAATCGCCATCCTGCAACGTAAACTCATTGGGCGGAACAATGCAGGTACCGGTTAATAGGACTGTTCCATCGAAAATCTCATTATCTCTTAAAAGATAGGAAACTAGTTCGTCATATTTTCTTTTTAATTGGCTGGTGTTGGCAAATCCCTCCACTACTTTTTGGTCCTGACGATAAATTCTGCAAATAATATCAAGCTGGTAAGGGTCTGCTACTGCGTCTGCAAGCAAAAGAGCTGGACCAATAGAGCATGAATTCTTCCAAATTTTTGCCTGGGGAAGATACAGCGGATTTTCTCCCTCAATATCCCGAGAGCTCATATCATTTCCAATCGTGTAAGCAAGGATCTCACCTTTCTTATTGATGACTAGCCCCAGTTCTGGTTCAGGTATCTGCCAGTTGGAATCACTGCGGATATACACTTCTGTATTAGGACCTACTAATCTAGCAGCTGTCGATTTCATGAATAGTTCTGGGCGGTCTGCATCATAGACTTTATCGTAAAACGTCTTGGCATCTAGTTTTCCAGCTGTCGCTTCATAATTTCTTGCTTCTTTACTTTTTTCATACGTGACGCCTGCTGCCCATACTTCCGGGGCTGCGATTGGCGGCAACAAGGTAAGAGACGCTAACTCCAACTTTTCTGGCTGTTCCGTTTTGATTACTTCTTGAATGAGGGACAATGGTGTCTGCTTGGTATTCTGCGCATACTCCACTAACTCCATAAAATCCTGATATGCAAGAGGGTAAACCTCCAATTGATTAGTTAAAGCTGCTAATACAGGTGTTCCCTTTTCATTTTGGTACCGAATAACCCGCATATTCATTCTCCTTTTTCTACTCAATTTCTAGTCATTTTAGATTGAATATTCTGTAAAATTACATCATTAGACCTGGTAACCACATGGAAATCGTCGGGACAAAGGTAATAAGCAATAACGCGATGATTAAAACTATATAAAATGGGATGACTTCTTTTAAGAATGCCTCTATCTTTACATTAGCTGTAGAGCAAACTGTAAAAATGGCTGTTCCTAGTGGCGGGGTAATCGTCCCGATTCCAATGTTAAATAAGAAGATCATTCCTAAATGGACAGGATCAATTCCATATGCTTGACCCATTGGTATAATCAGAGGTGTTAAAATAACAATGGCGACATTTCCTTCGATAAACATCCCTAAGATTAATAAAAAGACGTTCAAGATTAATAGAAAGGCAATTGGTGTACTTACCATATCTGTTACATATTGAGTGGCAATATGCGGGATTCTTTCCCAAGTAAGTATCCAGCCAAAAGCAGAACCTGCAGCAATAATGATTAATATAGAGGCAGATGTAGAAACAGATTCTTTAAGAGCTTCTTTTAAATGAGGGATTTTCATTTCTCGATAAAATAAGAATCCAATCAGTAAGGCATAGACGATTGCCACAGCTCCTGCTTCAGTGGGTGTAAAAACACCGATTCGGATCCCGCCAATGATGATGACTGGCAGTAATAATGCAAGAATAGCGTTCTTCGATGCAACAGCCACTTCTTTCGGCCGTGCCATCTTTTCTCTAGCGGGAAGATAACCCCTTTTTTTAGCAACGAAATGAACGGCAATCATCATGAGCACACATGTCATCAAGCCAGGAACAACTCCGGCCATGAATAGCTTACCAATCGAAACATTTCCGATATAACCATATAGGATCATACCAATCCCCGGGGGAATTAATGGTGTGATAAGGGATGATGCGCCAATGACAGAGGCAGAAAAGCCAGGAGCGTATCCCTTTTTAATCATTTCCGGATGCATAATTTTCGCTTGCATCGCTGCATCTGCTAAACCAGATCCTGATAGGCCGCCCATGATCGTACTTAACACAATACTAACTTGAGCCATTCCTCCAGGAAGATGTCCGGTAATCACTTCAGCAAAATCAGCGATTCGGCGCGTAATTCCCGTATAGTTCATTAAAACGCCGGCAACGACGAAAAAGGGGATGGCTAGAAGTGGGACAGATTCTATACCGGCAATCATTCTTTGAGCTAGCAGCATTGGCTCGATATCTACAGAAAGTAAAAAATAGAGTAAACAGCTTCCGATAATCGCGTAGGCGACAGGAATACCAATCAAAAACAAGGTGAATAAGGAGATGGATGTAATTGCGATTGTCATAGCTTCGCCTCCTTGTGGGATGCAGTTTGATAATCTTTTATTTGCTCAGCATTGATTTTAAATTTTTTCCTCATCTTACTGATACGGGAAGTAAGATGTATCGCTGAGAATATACCACATAAAACAACAGCGACATCAATGTAGATATAACTAACTCTGAGTACAGGAGTTAATCTCGATGCCGCCTGTGCTGTCAACTGACTGCCTAAGTAAACAAAGACGAATAAACTAATAAAAGTTAGAACAATTTCCCTAAACAAATCGGCAATTATTTTTAATGAAGGATTTAGTTTTTCGACAAAATATTCGATGCCCACATGTCCATTTTCTTTTTCAACAACACTTGCACCGAGGAAGGTAAACCAAACGAATAAAGCCAAGGTCATCTCTTCAGTCCATTGTAATGGTTCCCCTAATACAAACCTCATAAATACCCCGACAACTGAAACGCTAATAATTAAAACAAGGGAAATGGAGGCGAATACGCTATCTAGATTTACTATCCAACGACCTAATCGTTTCACCATTTGTTTTGTCACCTCTTTATTTTGCTATTTATGCTGCTACCTACAATCAGCATGATCCATTGATAAGAAACAACAGGGTTAGATATGTGGGATGGGATAATTGATTCCATCCCTCATAATTAACACCTTAGCCTCGCTATCTATTATTCTTTAATAATCTTTTGAACCTTGTCATACAGTCCTGGACTCCACTCGTCCATTTCTTTATAGACTGACTTTGTAGCTTCTTTGAAGGCTTCTTGGTCTGGCTCAATAACTTCTACCCCAGCATCTTTTAAGTCCTTCAGTACAGATTTCTCAGATTCTTTAACTTTTTCTCCCATGAATTTACCGGCTTCGTCCCCGGTTTCCTTTAACACTTTCGCTACATCAGCAGGCAGTGTGTCTATATAAGACTGACCGGCAACCCACTGGATAATCATATTCGTATGTGCTGATAAAGAAAGAAATTTCGCTTTCTCGTAAACTTTGGACCCCTGGATAACAGGAAGCGGGTTTTCCATTCCGTCAATGACACCTTGAGCGATAGATGGATAAACCTCTCCAAGTGGCAGCGGAGTAGCCGTTGCCCCCATTTTTTCCATGATTTTAATCGATAACGGATTACTCGGGACACGTACTTTAAGCCCTTTCAAATCCTTCGGTTCCTTCACTGGCTTCGTTGTGATTAAGTGACGGTCGCCGTATATCCATTTTGTCGAGACGATATGGAGGCCTTTACCTTGTAAATCCTTTTCTAAGCCTTTAAACCAATCACTGTCTGTTACTTTAAACAAATCGTCATAGCTGTCAGTTAAATATGGAGCGGAAAGAATTCCGATATCTGGAACGTAATCCATTAAAAAGCTGGCATCTGCAATATGAATAATATTGGCGCCTGTTTTCATCTGTTCAATAACATCTGCCTTTGAACCAAGCTGGGAACTAGGATAAAGCTCAACCTTAAGTTTTCCCTTACTTTTTTCCTCAGCAAGCCTTTTCCATTCCTGTGCAGCTAAATCTACCGGCTCTCCAGGCTGATTTTCATAGCCGATTTTAACGGTGTAAACATCCTTTTCCTTTGAAGCAGTTTTTGATTTCCCACAGCCCACTAATACCATTGAAATACACAAACATAAAACTAATAGAATCGCTGAACCTCTTTTTTTCATTCCTTCTTCCCCCTAATGTAATAGTATAATTCCCCTGTAACCCCTTACATTCGTTCGGTAATGAAACATTTAATTCTTGTTAGTGACTGATTGCTTTTGCTCTTCGGTTTTGACACACGGTAATGTCAGCTGGTTTGTTAACACACCAAGTTTCTCAATCTTAATGGTTACTTCATCTCCATCTGTCAGCCAGACCTGTTCTTGTTCTGGAAGTCCAAATATTACTCCTTCTGGTGTTCCAGTGATAATTAAATCTCCTGGCTCTAATGTCATATAGGTAGAAATATAACTAATAATCTCATTGCAATAAAAGATCATGTCAGATGTATTGGAAGATTGTCTAACCTTCCCGTTTACAATTGTTTCAATTTTCAACTGATTCGGGTCGCCGACTTCATCAGAAGTTACGAGATATGGACCAACTGGACAAAAACCATCACAGGCTTTTCCTAAAAGCCATTGATTCGTGCGGAATTGAAGGTCCCTTGCGGATAAGTCATTAGCATTGCAATATCCTGCCACATAATCCAGTGCACTTTCCTTCGGTACCGCTTTGGCTTTTTTTCCAATCACGATTCCAAGCTCTGCTTCATAATCAACTTGTTTCGCATCCGCGGGAATCTCCACTTTTTCGCCATGACCGGCAAGGGAATTGCCATACTTGTTAAAAAGTACAGGGGTTTTAGGCGGTTCCATTTTTGATTCTTCCGCATGCCTTCGATAATTTAGGCCCACACAAATGATTTTTGCACTTTTCGGTACACATGGACCATATTCAATCTGATCTTCTTGAAGGGTTAATTGGCTGTTATTCTTGTTGGAATTTACAAAATGTTGAAATAAATCTTTAGAGTCTTTATCTGCTTCTAACCACTGTTCTAAAGAAAGAGGAATATTATGAGGTTCATTAGCTGCTTCCCACGCTTTGACAATGTCTACTATACCTGCATCTGTTTTCACACCAAATTTAAATTCATCATTCGAACTAACATTATAATTTACTAGTTTCATATTAATCTCCCTCCCATATTGTTTTAAGCATTTTTTCCAAATGTCACGCCTCCATCAATATACAGAGGAGAACCCATCATAAACTTCGATTCATCCGATGCAAGGAATAGAGCTGCTTTTGCCACATCATCCGGACGACCTAAATCTCCACTTAGCTGTCTTTTTCTAATGCCATTTAATCCTTCTTCAAAATCGTCATAAGAGTTTTTCAAAAAGTCTTCAACAAATGGTGTTAGGATTGTCCCTGGTAAAAGAGCGTTCACTCTAATGTTGTATGGGGCATAATCGACTTGCATGGATTTTGATAAAGAGAGAATGGCTCCTTTTGTTGCAGAGTAAGAGGCTCTGCGCGCTAGGCCAATTTCAGCAATACAAGAGGACATGTTAATGATAGTACCCCCTTGCTGCTGCATCATGTGCGGCAGCACATACTTACATGGCAAGAAGACACCTTTTATGTTGACATTTACCACCCGATCCCATAATTCCTCACTTGTTTCATGCACTGCCCCAACACCGGATATTCCAGCATTATTAAATAGAACATCGATCCTACCTTTGTCTTCCACCACCTGACTAATCATTCGTTCTACATCCGTGGCATTTGTTACATCTGCTTGCATAAATGCTGCTTTACCACCTAATTCGATGATTTCCTCCACAGTCTCATTTCCTGCATTACTCGATAAATCATTCACGATTACATAGGCGCCTTCTTTCGCAAAAACAATAGCGGTCGCTTTGCCAATCCCTGAACCAGCCCCGGTAATTAATATCACTTTATTTTTTAATCTCACTCCTATCCCTCTTTCATCAAAATTTAATTGAAGCCACAAATCCAGCTCTTAAAGAAATTTCTTTTGCTAAATTTATAATTTCTGCTCGAGCTTTCTCTTTTTTCTCGTCCCACTTAGAAATCGGCACCGTCGCACTAACGGAAGCAATCATTCTGCTTTCATGATTTAGAATCGGAGCGGCGACACAATAGAAATTCTCCACAGCCTCTTGGTATTCCATAAAAAACCCCTTTTCTTTGACACTCATTATTTGGTCCCATAGCTCGGCTAAATTTCTAACTGTATATTGGGTTTTCGGTTTCAAGGAATCTTCCGGATATAATCCTTTAAATTCCTCGTACGTAAATTGGGAAAGCTGAACCTTTCCCATAGCTGTGGCATGGGCTGGGTATCTCATTCCTGGGTTGGTGGTAATACTCACGGGAGATGATCCCTCTTTTTTTGCAAGGTACACAATTTCCGTTCCATCCAATATGGAAAGCTGAAGGGTTTCATCCAACCTCTCAAGGGTTGGAAGCGCTGTCAAATTAAACGTATCAATAAAATCAAATTGTTTAAAATATAAAGGAGAAAGCATTCCTAGTCGTGTTCCAAGGGAATATGTACCATCCTTCTCTTTCTTCACCCAATTTAATACCTCCAACGTATTTAATAGGGAAAAGATCGAGCTTTTATTAATGTTTAATTCATTTGCGATATCAATCAATCGATATTTTTCCGGGTGGTGAGCAATCATATCGACTATGTTATCGACACGTTCAATAGCTGGGACCCAATACTTTTTCTCCATGTCACCAAGATCCTTTCAACTTCGTCGGTTTATTATACTAAA
The DNA here is from genome assembly GCF_018613065.1 of Bacillus sp. ISL-7. Next base: position 39,604 of record NZ_JAGGQW010000007.1, read on the forward strand.
CCGAGTTTTATAATTAATCTAAAAAATATACTTGGTTTATTAGGATAAACCAAGTTTTATATTTTCTATACATTTAATATATCATGGAGGTTTTAACTAGGCAAGAGGTGTATTTTAAATTTTCCGAATTTTTCAGTACCTCTCACCTCTAAGTTTGCTAGATTTTGTCAAAATATAAAATGTCGCTTACTCCACGTTCTTGCCCTTTACCAAGCGGGTTATTTACCACTCTTCCCTTAAGATACATCGTAGATGAACCGCCGCCATCAAGGTTATATGTCTCTTTACAGCCCAGATCAGCTTCTTTTCCTTTTCCTTTTCCTTTTTCCTTTTTCCTCAATTTCCTGATCGAAAGATTACTTTTTCGATTCAATGCTTTTTGATAATAACAGCAAATAAATGGATAAAGATATTCATTGACATCTGTTTCTACCATTCATTATACTAAAGTTATAAAAACGATACAACTGTACCACAATGCGGTTAATTATTTTATCATCAATACTATATAAAGAACATTTTCAAATAAATCCTCGGATTTTCATATTAAAGAAAGAATCTAATAGTGGATGAGGGATAGAGATGGGCTTAGTTAAAGTTGGCGTGATTGGAATAGGAAATATGGGCAGTTCCCATGTACAAATGCTGGATCAAGGACAAATCAAAGGAGCAACTTTAACGGCGATTTGCAGTAGTAATGCAAGTCGAACCGAATGGGTGAAAAATAATATGCAAGGTAATGTGCAAATTTTCCGGGACGTAGAGACCTTTTTTAATGAGTCGGGAATTGATGCCGTCCTTATTGCCACACCACATTACAGTCATCCGGAACTCGCCAAAAAGGCCTTTGCGAAAGGAATACATGTCCTCATTGAAAAACCGGCAGGCGTCCATACAAAAGATGTACTGGAAATGAATGTGGCAGCGAAGTATAGTGGAAAAGTATTTGGCATCATGTATAACCAAAGGGCCAACCCGCTTTATCAAAATTTGCGGGACCTTATTCACTCAGGTGAACTTGGCGATATCAAACGGATCAACTGGATTGTTACGGATATTTACCGTTCACAAAGCTATTACGATTCAAGTAAATGGAGAGCCACATGGCAGGGTGAAGGAGGCGGTGTTCTATTAAACCAGGCACTACACCATTTAGATATTTGCCAGTGGACAACAGGATTTCTGCCAAAGAGCATTCGTGCCATGTGCAGTATAGGAAAGTATCATGATATTGAAGTGGAAGATGATGTAACCGCATTTTTGGAATATGAAAATGGAGCGACAGGTGTGTTTATCGCTTCAACTGGAGAAGCTCCGGGATCGGATCGCTATGAGGTTGTTGGCGATCGGGGGAAAATCATTGTAGAAAATGAAGAAATTACTTTTTACCGATTAACACAATCTGAACGTGAATTTAATGCTTCATATACTGGCGGTTTCGGGTTGCCTGAATGGCAGAAAGTCGTAATTCCTGTAAAGTCTGAAAATGCAAATCACTCCATGATTGTTCAAAATTGGATTGATTCGATTGTTACAGGGTCATCATTATTGGCACCGGGTACAGAAGGCATAAAGGCGTTGGAAATTTCAAATGCCATTTACTTATCTTCTTGGTTAAACGAAAGGGTAGAATTGCCAGTGAATCCAGACCTTTATTATGAAAAATTACAAGAAAAAATCAACACTTCCACATTTAAGAAAAAGTCCGTCACCAACACTACTTTAGATGTTTCTGGGACGCATTAAGTACTACAACAATGAGAGATTTTAACGATTTCTAAACCAATACAAGGCGAACAGTACCTGTCACTGTTCGCCTTTTCTCAGTAGGTTTTTATCGTCGGAGGTATATAGTCTAAAAATTTATCTAATAATACATCTGGTTGTTCTGCGATAATTGCCATCGAACGGAATTTCTCTTGGAGGAATCTTTGTTCGATCATATGGTCAAACAAGCTGATCAATGGGTCATAATAATGATTAATATTTAGAAGACCACAAGGCTTTTGGTGCAAGCCAATCTGACCCCACGTGAACATTTCGAAAAACTCTTCAAGTGTACCGGTTCCACCAGGCAAGACCACATATCCATCAGACAAATCAGCCATTTTTGCCTTTCTCTCGTGCATGGTTTCAACGGTAATTAACTCCGTTAAGCCTTTATGAGATATTTCACGTTCCTCCAATACTTTAGGGATCACACCAATCGCATGACCGCCTTCTTTTAATACAGTATCTGCAACTGCACCCATCAAACCATTACTCGAACCGCCGTATACTAAAGTAAGATTTCGTTTTGCTAACTCTTTTCCTAATAGAATTGCTCCTTCTCTATAAGCCTCAGAAGCACCGAAACTTGAACCGCAAAAAACTGCTAATCGTTTCATAACCTGCCTCCCTAATTTTTTATCTATTATACAGTATATATTTGTCCTACCGAAATTAGAATATTTCAATAATAGACCAAGCACTATCCAAATAAATAACTGAAAGAACTGTTCAAGCATGTTTTTTATAGGACAAGAATAAAATCAAGAAAAGGACAAATCACTGGAAAGGTGATAAAAGTGAAAGAGATTACCTTTAAAGCATTTGCCATTACCCATGAAATTGATTTGAACAAAATCGCCATCCATTGCGGTATTCCCAAAAAATTCACCTGGGAACAGCCACTAATCCTAAGAGGCGATATTCTAGAATCGATCCTCCACCAAAATGTAGATGATTCGCAAATGGTATTAGTCTTTTCTTTTGGCAGCATTGTCTTCATTAATCACTCACACATGGATGAGATAACAGTCCTATTTCACTACATCCATTCCTTTGAACCAGACTTTGAAATCGAACAGACCGACAGATATACAGACGACTACTGCCTTCATATTACTGAAACGGAGAACCTTGAATTAACCGATGAATATGTGGTTGTACCAGAATATGAGGATTTTTACCCTGAATTGATTTCTACTGTCATTGCAAAATCGGTGGCGCTTGAGAAAACAGAGGAACAACTTGGGAAAATCCATGACAAACTCGAAACCATGATCGATAGGCTGGAGAAAGGCAGACTGCGAATCGGCAACAAGGAATTGGCACGGACAACCGCGAAAATCGTGCGTCACGAGTATAATACGCTTGCTTATATCATGATTTTGGATAAGCCTGATATTACATGGACGAGCAGCACGGCCAGCGAATTTTACGACAAGATGGTCGAGTTTTTTGAGTTAAATGATCGCTATAAAATTTTGAAAAGCAAAACGGACATTTTATATAACATCATGGATGGTTTTTCGACAATTAGCCATTCGATCCGGGGACTATTCGTGGAATGGATCATAGTAACTCTAATTGTTGTTGAGATTGGTCTGACGATATTAGAAATTGGCGGATGGTTATAAAGGATTTATGTTTAAAAAAAGAGACACCTAATTGTCAAGGTGTCTCTTGCTTTGATTTGGTAATAAACCCTCTAGCTAAGGCTAGCTTTCATTTCTTCTACGGATTCTACTTCAAATCCTAAATCAAGTAACATTTTGTGATCTTCCGTTTCATCTTGTCCAGCAGTAGTTAAGTAATCACCGACAAAGATGGAATTGGCTGCATATAAACCCAATGCTTGGAGTGAACGAAGGTTGACTTCTCGTCCACCTGATATTCGAATTTCCTTTGTTGGATTGATAAAACGAAATAACGCCAAAACCTTTAAACAATAAAGTGGGTTCAATTCTTTTACTCCTTCTAATGGAGTACCATCAATCGCATGTAAGAAATTAATGGGAATTGAATCCGCATCAAGAGCTTTTAAGCTGTTAGCCATATCGACTACATCCTGCTTTGTCTCCTTCATCCCTACAATAACACCCGAACATGGGGACATTCCGTATTCCTTTACCGTTTCCACCGTAGTGATTCGATCATGGTATGTATGTGAAGTTGTGATGTTTTCATGATTGCTCGCAGATGTATTGATATTATGATTGTAACGATCTACCCCGGCTTCTTTTAATCGTTTTGCTTGTTCAGGTTTTAACAGCCCTAGACAGGCACAAACTTTCAATCCATATGTTGTCTTTATTTCTTTAACTGCTTCCACTACGTGGTCTACATCTTTATTAGATGGCCCTCTACCACTAGCAACAATACAATACGTCCCTATATTTAAATCATGTGCACGTTTTGCACCTTCAATTATAGTATCCTTATCTACCATTCTGTAAGAATTAATCGGTGCTGTCGAAATCGAAGATTGCGAGCAATAGCCACAATTTTCGGGACAGAGTCCAGATTTTGCATTCATGATCATATTAAGCTTTACTTTTTTCCCATAATAGCGCTTTCTAATTTGAAAAGCAGCATGCATTAGTAAAAGTACGTCATCATCAGGACAATCTAAAATTGAAAGTGCCTCCTGATTTGTTATTTCCTCCCCATCTAACATACGATCTGCAAGTTCCATCCATTTACTCATCTTTATCCCTCCATTTTATTTCATTTACCGTATCTACCCGATAAATAATCACTATCCATAGTTCCAACCTATGTTCCTCTAATTGTAAACTAAAATCATTAAAAGGTTAACAATTAAATCATATAATTGTTAAATTATTCTATTAATAAAGTTCGGAAAATTTTTCTTATGTCCAAATGAAAGACTATTTCTAGATTATTCCCGAAAACTACTGCATTGCGCTTGGGGGTACGAACGGATAATGAAAGGAGATTACAGTATTAATGTATTGGATCAAAGCGGCAGGAGTTTTTTCCTTCCGCCAAAAAAACTCAAATAAAGTCCACCTCCTCATAAAATAGCAGGAAATGGACTTTAAATGATCTCTTTATATAGCACCTTTTGTTTTTTATCCATCTGTTTGTCTAACCAGCCAACCAAATCTCCTAAAAACCTCTCTCTTCCCACTCCATCAAAGGGGCGATGCTTGACTAAAGAGTACTCATATAGCTGTTTATCCTTTGAAGCAACTTGTTGAAAAAATTGGCTCAGCTTTGCTGGTGGTGTAATTCTATCGTCAAGTCCGTATTGCAATAAAAACGGAAGACTAATCGACGTTGCTTTATTTACGACGCGTGAAGTCGCTTGGATTAAGCTATGTCCCAAACCAGGTGTAACGATATTGTGACGTAAACGGTCGGAATAATATTTAGCACGCACGGCTGAATTTTTCCTTAGCAATCGAAAATTTCGAGATTTATTGATACTATAGTCTGGTTTAACCTTCCCCATTAAGCTAATGCCTAGCTGCTCTATCGGTGTCACTTCGTAAGAGATAGCAGGAGAAATCGCAATAATGCCTGAGATACCTGCGCTATGATCTAAGCAATAGTCGAGGGTAATCAGGCCGCCAATGCTATGTCCCACAATATACAATGGCAATTCGGGCTGATCTAGAGAAACGAGCTTTCGAAACTCGTGTAAATCCCCCCTAAATTCATCCCAAGACCGGATAAATCCCCTTTTACCAGTACTTTTTCCATGACCGCGCAAATCAAAGGCATAAACAATATATTCTTTTTCAACCAAGCTTCCACTTAGATTCTGGAGCCCTCCGCTATGGTCGCCATGTCCGTGAACTAAAATAACTGCCGCTTTTGGAGCCGTTAATGGTTCGATCACTTGAAAAAATAGTTCCGTTCCATCGACACCATTAAATGTCCCTTCTGTTGTCATGCATGTAATCCTCCAGTTGCAAACAATATTAAAACAAGTCATTGTAGTTTAGAAAGCATTTTAAGTTTCTATTATTATAAAACAATGCAAAAATAACCGCAAAAAAACTTGGACTTTGGAAACCACAGCTATATCCTCCGGCACCTTATGTTTGTCTAAAAAATCGCTTACAAATCTTAATACTTTGAATATTATAAAGTATATATACAAACCTAAGAAATTGTATTATTATTTCAATAATATAAAAATTAAAGAAATTTCGACAAAAATATAAACAGCCATTTGATAGGAAAAATGTCTATAAAAATTCGACAGTATGTACGGGAGGTGAGTAAGATTGGAAATCCTTGGAAATAAACGGTATTCAACAAAGGGTATATGTACGGTAGAGGGATGCGATGAACAAATAAAAGCACGACAGTTATGTAATAAGCATTATGTAAGAATGAGAAGGTCCGGAAAAATAGACACTATTAGGGTAGAAGCTTGCTCAATTGACCATTGTCTGGCTGTAGACTGTTCCAAACCTTATTTTGCAAATGGATACTGTGAACATCATAACTACATTTACAATAAATTAGGCTACCCGCATATGCCAAAAGTAATAAAATTATGTGGAGTTAAAAATTGTTCAAATTACCACTTTCTTAGAGGGCTATGTGAAGGCCACTACAACGAGTGGATATCAAATCTAAAAAAATTACCAGCTTTTGCTGCGAATGAGAAAATGTAATTATTCTGTCAATATGATGTCCATGGAGACGAATACTATGATTACACCATACCTACAAATAGACCTTCTTATGAAAGGTCTATTTGAGTATATTAGGATATTGTTGAATCATCTTCCTGACTAACGGACTGGTTTGTTCCGGTAACTCATGTAACGGGAAAAATCCAGCATCAATCGACTCTTTCCCATCGATTTTGATTGTATTCTTTTTTATATCTTTTGATACATAGGCAATCGTGACTGGATAGAATTCATCGCCATTTGGCAGCTTTCGAAAATACTGCTTACCTGAAAATATCTCTACTAACTGAAGTTGGCCAATTTCAACGCCTGTTTCTTCAAACACTTCTCTTCTTCCGGCCTCCTCGACAGACTCACCTAATTCTAATAGCCCGCCTGGAAGTCCCCACATGCCTTCAGGTCTTTTTTGTAAAAGAATTTTCCCCTGATCATCAATTACGCACACCATCGCACCTACTAAAATAAGTGGCCGGTTCCCGACTATTTTTCGTAAATCTTCAATGTATCCCATCATTAACCTCCATAAATTGCCTCATAATCATTATAATCTAGCGAATTGGTGCCTGACACTCATTTCGACACCCAATTAAAGGAAATTTTTAAAAATGCGTCTTTTCTTGGTATAATAGATTATGTTTTTTAGATAAACTTGAGGTGAAGATGAAATAAATAAATTAAAGTATGATAAAGATTTGGATATGACTCTCCAAAAAGGTACGACCTATATATATACTTACGCCTATGCTGAGGATGAAACCTCTTTGTGTGCTTTGGAAATGCGCTCATTATTCGGTGAGGTGTCTCAATCTAATGTTTTGGAAAGTTTCATAAAAATCGATCCAAGTCGAAGCCCGTTTATTAAAGAAAGAATCACGGTGCTATATGAGGTGGAAAGCCTTGAGGATCTTTTTATACAGGTAGAAACTTTACAACTAAGTGGAGCAACGTTTAAAGTCACCTATGTAAAAAATAGTGGTCAGGCAAACAGTGAACAAGAAGGATTCGAAAACCGACGTGCCATTGAACGAGAGCTTGGCTTACACATCAATGGTCAAGCAGATCTTCGTCATCCTAATCGATTGTTTGGCGTCATGAATATAGACGGAAGTTGGGTCTTCGGTGAGTATGTAAAAAGTGAGTCGGTTTGGTTTCGGCATCAAAAGAAGCCAAACGGTTATTCCACAGCGCTCAACACACGTGTGGCTAGAGCAGTGGTAAATATCGCCATCCCCAATCCAAACGGAATTAAGGCCATTGATCCTTGTTGTGGAATTGGAACCGTCCTAGTTGAAGCTAGGTCGATGGGAATTGATATTGTCGGAAGTGACCGCAATCAGTTGATTCTTCCTGGAGCACGAGAAAATATGATACACTTTGGTCTTAGCGGAGAAATACACTTAGCTGATATTCGCGAGATCACCAATCATTATGATGTAGCCATCATTGATTTGCCTTATAATTTGTGTTCGGTGATAACCCCTGACGAGCAGCTGGAAATGCTCCAAAGTGCACGTAGGTTTGCTGACAAAGTGGTCGTCGTTACCGTTGAACCTGTCGATGAAGTTCTTTTGAAAACTGGTTTTACGATTATTGATCGAGCGGTTGCTAAAAAAGGGTTATTTATACGAGAAGTGATAGTATGTAATTGATAAGGCTCCATCTTTGCCTATTCATTAATAATATAACGTAATCTTTATTAAGTTTTATCGTTACGAAAAGAGGGGAATGTATGAATAAACAGTCCATATACGGATTAACTATAGATCAATTGGCTAATTGGCTTACCGAGCACGGTGAGAAGAAGTCGAGAGCACAAAAAGTATGGGAATATCTTTATCGAAAGCGTGTAACAGCTTTCTCTGAAATGACAGAAGTAAATCAAGCGTGTCTTCAATTACTGGCAGACAACTTCGAAATCCAAACCTTACAGGAGCATATTAAACAAGAATCAGCTGATGGAACGATTAAATTCTTGTTTAAACTTCAGGATGGCAACTTGATTGAAACGGTTTTAATGCGCCAGAAATATGGCCTTTCTGTTTGTGTGACAACACAAGTAGGCTGTAACATTGGCTGCAGTTTTTGTGCGAGTGGTTTATTAGCGAAGAGCCGTGATTTAACCAGTGGGGAAATTGTCGAGCAAATTATGAACGTTCAACTGCATTTGGACAACAAAGGACAAGGTGAAACGGTCAGTCACGTAGTCGTGATGGGGATTGGTGAACCATTTGATAATTTTATAAACCTAATAGACTTTATCAGGGTGATTAAAGATGATAAAGGGCTTGCGATTGCGGCTAGACGGATCACCGTGTCAACCAGCGGTCTCGCGGACAAGCTTATTGAGTTCACGGAAATGGGGCTGCAGGTAAATCTTGCTGTTTCCTTGCATGCGCCAAATAATGAGCTTCGTACGCGGATTATGAAAATTAACCGTGCGATTCCGATTGAAAAATTAATGCAGGCGATGGAGTATTACGTAGAAAAGACAAACCGTCGGATTACCATTGAATACATTCTGTTGCGTGATGTAAATGATCATAAGCAAGAAGCCGAGCAACTGGCCGAACTTCTTCGCCCTCTCGGACAGCAAGTCTATGTAAACTTAATTCCATATAATCCGGTCGATGAACATAGTCAATATCAAAGAAGTGAACAGGAATCAGTCCTGGCATTTTATGATACGTTGAAAAAGGGCGGGATTAATTGTAAAATCCGCCAAGAACACGGAACAGATATTGATGCGGCGTGCGGACAGTTACGAAGCAAACAAATCAAAAAAGCTGAAGTACAGTAATTTCATTAAAAGGTTATGTTAAACAAGGTCTTTGGTTTAACATAACCTTTTTAGTTTTATCCGCATTTTATGTCTGTGCCGATTTCGACATTCTTTTCTCCATTTCCCGGGAAAAAGTCCTGTTGATAAAAGGGTTTATATAGAATCTAATCAAACGTTTGGTTAGTAAGGAATTATCGGGAAACCTGTCAAAGTGTGATTTATTACCGATAAAAGTCCTTTTATCGACTTGTTTTTTATTTTAATAGCGGAAAAACAACATACAAAAAAGGTATCTAAATAATATTTAGACACCTTCGTTTTAGTTATTCGGTAAACTTTTTAAAAATCAATGTGGCATTATGCCCGCCAAATCCTAATGAGTTTGATAAAACCACTTGAACATCCTTCTTCTTTGCTACGTTGGGGACATAATCTAAATCAAGTTGTTCATCAGGTGTTTCATAGTTGATGGTTGGAGGGATGATTCCTTCCTTGATCGCTAAAACAGAAAAAATGGCTTCAATTGCCCCTGTCGCTCCTAACATGTGGCCTGTCATCGATTTTGTGGAACTTACAGATAAAGTATAGGCATGTTCCTTGAAAACCTCTTTAATGGCTAACGTTTCATACAAATCATTATAATAAGTCGAGGTCCCATGAGCATTGATATAGTCGACTTGTTCAGGGGAAATCCCAGCATCCTCTAATGCTAATTTCATTGCTCTCCCTGGTCCATCTCCGTCTGGTGCAGGTGTAGTAATATGATGGGCATCACCCGTAGCTCCATATCCTATCAATTCCCCATATATATTCGCACCACGGGCTAAAGCATGCTCTAATTCTTCTAGGACCACAATTCCTGCGCCTTCCCCGATGACAAATCCATCACGATTCTTATCAAAAGGCCGGCTGGCTGTGTTTGGATCTGGATTTTTTGTAAGAGCAGTCATATTAGAAAATCCCGCAACGGTCATTTCTGTAATCGTTGCTTCTGTTCCACCAGCGATTATCATATCCACATTCCCCTTTTGAATCACGCGGAATGCATCACCGATTGAATTGGCGCCTGACGCACATGCTGTAACCGAACAATTGTTGATTCCTTTTGCTCCAAGTGCAATCGAAACTTGTCCAGCCGCCATGTCAGGGATAAACATAGGAATAATAAACGGGTTGACTCTTCTTTGACCTTTTTCAATAAATTTCCTATGTTGTTCCTCGAATTCAGCTAGCCCACCAATCCCTGATCCGATCCAAACGCCCACTCGCTCAGGTTGAACATTCTCACCGATTTGGATTCCTGCATCATTGACAGCCATTTGACTTGCAGCAACTGCGAACTGGCTATAACGCCCCATTCTTCTCGCTTCTTTTTTATCCATAAATTCTTCTGGTGCAAAGCCTTTTACTTCTGCTGCGATTTTGATATCCACTTTTTCCACATCAAATATCGTTGCTGGACCAACACCTGATATACCCCTTTTAATCTGTTCCCATGTTGAATGAGCATCATTCCCCAAAGGAGTGACTGCTCCAATACCTGTAATCACTACTCTTTTATTCATATAATGCTGTCTCCCACCCATTTTTTAAGTAACTATAAATGATTCTTAATCTATAGTTTAACTAATTCAGAGTGGTAGGACAAATTGATATCGAGCTATCTTTAGATTTAAGTTTATTTTTTGGAAGGAAATGGATGTCGGTTAAGCAAATCACGGTTTAACCACACATCTCTATTTTGGACAAGTGAAGGTTGTTTTCAGTTTCATGAACCCGTACATTAAGCGTGCATTTCTACCTTTTTGGGTTTGAGGATTAATTTTTGACTCAAGGCATTTCATAAATTGCTTATCACAATAACATGGGGAATTCCCTCGGCTCAGACAGCGATCATGCTGGTAGCAGCAGTTATCTACATCATTAATTGGACTACCCGGCCCGCTGCATCCTGGCCCACACCATCGATAACCCGGAAAAAGACAAAGAGGCAGCAGGCTCTTTTTACTACGTTTCAATCATTTACACCTCCTATAATTTTACTACTATATTAATATGAATAAATATAAAAACCTGATTAGACTTGTTCTCTAAAAAAGGTGGGAGGTTTGTATGTCGTTTAGGAAAACTATCCATTAGCACTAGCAAATACACGTATGTGTTAAAAGTGGTTGAAACGATGATTTTATTTTTGCTATACAGTAGAAGGTTCTCTAACAAGCTATGTCGGAATATAAATAAATATCTAGCGTTAAAATTATTAAAAATCTTCACTTGAAAGGGGAATCAATTCTTATGGATGTTTGCATATCTTGTGGGAGTGAATTGTCCAAGTTTGAACGGAATAGAAGTGAGTGTTGGGAGTGTATGGATACGACCACTGAAGCCTATACAGAGGAGGAATAATTTATTTTAAGTACTTTTCTACATTATGAAAATAAAAACGGCCCTTGTCCTCAAGACAAACATTAGGACTGGGGACATCTTGGTTATAGGTACAAAACGAACAGCGCCAGTCACTAATTGTAAGTAAGTGTAATTATTTATTTACATCCAATAATAAAACTTTCCCTTTACTAAGTCGGCTTTTTACAATTCGGGGGCTAATGCTGCATAAACAAGTGATTTGCATTCAAGTTGCCGATCTATCCTTGGTTTTAGCTTAGGTACGACTAGAAATCCAGAATAATATTGACTTGTGTGGAGAAATCCTCTGTTTCATAGCGTTAGGAATCTCAATATTTACTTTTTTAAGAACGTCTGGCCCCCCACTGTTTCATCGGGAATACAGTCGCCGATAGCTCTCATTGGTGACATTTTCAACTACTTTGCTTTGACTTTTGTCGCCAATAGCCCTCATTGGATGCATTTTCAACTACTTTGCTTTGACTTTTGTCGCCAATAGCCCTCATTGGATGCATTTTCAACTACTTTGCTCTAATTTTTGTCTCCAATAGCCCTCGTTCGATACATTTTCAACTACTTTGCTCTTTGTTTTGCTCCTTTATCTTTGTCCTTTTTATACGAAATATAAGGCACAACTATTACCTAAGCTAAAAAAGGCGAACTAACTGTTCGCCTTTTAACGCATGGTTTCCGTTCCCAGATTCACCTTAACGACTAGTGCTCAGTAGAAAACTCCACTACCAAACAAATAATCCAACTATCATCGCACTCAATAATGATACTCCCACTCCACTGACCAACAGCTTCCAGACATTTTTTCCGATGATACTTGATTTTTCCTCACTAAGGATCGAATTAAACGTTCCATAAATCATCCCGACTGTACTAAAGTTTGCAAAGGAAGTTAAGAACGTGACGGCAACAGCGACTGTATGCGGAGCAAGTCCACTTATTTTACCTTTTAGGTCCAACATCGCAACAAACTCATTGGTCGCTAGCTTTATTCCCATTAGTTGCGCCACATACATCGCATCATCACCAGCTAAACCAAGCAAGAACGCGAATGGGCTAAAGATTATTGAGAAGATTTTTTGGATGGTCAACCCTTTCACTACGAATCCTAAGATCCCATTTATACCAGCAGTTAAGGCAACATAACCGATTACCATTGCCATGATGACAATGACCATTTTCACTCCGACTAGCATACTGTTTGATATGGTTGAAAAGAAATCTTTTCGCTCCTCTTTTGTAGGGACATAAACGATATCTTCCTCTTTACTCACCTCAACCGGATTCAGCATGTTCGCAATCAAAAGCGCGTTCAAGCAATTCAGCGGAATTGCGACAAATACGTATGTCGCTGGAACCATTGTTAAGTAAGCCCCAATAATCGAACCGCTAATGCTGCTCATACTCATGATTCCAAACGTTAGCAGGCGATGTTCCTTTAATACGGTCAGCTGCTGACGAATAACGGCCAGGGCTTCTGTATTTCCAAGAAACATCATCTGGATTGAGAAGAAACTCTCTAGCTTTGGCAATCCAGATACTTTTGAAATGAGCCAGCCCACTTTATCAATGATCCATGTTAAGATTCCAAAGTACGTTAAAATATCAAAGAATGTAATAATGAAAATAATCGGCATTAACGCACTAAAAAAGAAATCCACATGCTCGTTCGCCATCACGGATGGGAATACAAATGAAGTCCCTTCGTTCGCACAAGCAATTAACCAGTTAAAGAACGATGCTATCTTATTAATGATCCATGACCCAATTTTCGTCGATAACATAAACCATGTGATTGCTAATTCAACAACCAATAACGTTAAAATGGATTTCCACTTAACGTTTCTTTTATTAGGAGAGCAAAAATAAATAAGAACGAGCATTACTAATACTCCAAGTACATTAAACAAAAAATACAAGTTATCAACTCCTTGGGTTTATTATTCCCAGAAAGTTTATTTGTATAGAAAAATCCCTCAACTTTTCAGTAAGCGGTTTTAGTAACCCATTTAGAGCACAAATATAAATTAAATCTTATATAAAAATAAGAAACAGTGCTAATTCATTTGCGAATTGCACTGTTAATTTAATAGTTGTTTTTTGAGTTGCGGATCATCCAAATGAGAAGGACTTCTCTTCCCAAACTATTAAGTTCTTAAAAACAATGTTTACAGTTGTCCAAATACAACTTTACCTTTAAAAATAACTGCTTGTCGCACTGGCGTTCTTGCAACGGCTTCAGCAGAACATGAGGCATTTACAAGAACAAGATTTGCTTCATCGCCTACCAGAGGCCAGGCTACCTCACCGTCTTTCGTTAATGGGGTAGGTCCCCCAGTAGCATACTTTAGTGTCTGAGCAAGGGCACGTTCGTCACTTTTCCGGTACAGTTCACTATATCGGGTTGCCTTTTCTAATACATCCCCTGTTCCATATGGTCCCCAAGAGTCATAGAAACCATCACACCCTAAATACACGCTTACTCCCATTCTATCTAATAAATCAATTGGAGGCAGAGTATTTGTAATTGGAATCGTAGACATAACCGACATTCCTAACTTGCTCATTTTATTGGCAATTTCTTCTTGATGTGGAACCGGCACCTCTCCTAGACTGAATGCATGACTTACAGCCACTCGATTGTGCCATTTCGCTGCTTCGACCATTTCTATCAATTTATCTACCGTATAAAAACCAACATGTCCTTTGTCATGTAAATGGATATCGACATCTGCATCAAATTCTGTTGCTAGATTCATCACTTCATAGAGTGATTTTTCGATATTGCGGTCAATTCCAGCCGGGTCTAACCCACCAACTAATTGTGCACCAGTTCTCATTGCCTCTTTCATTAGTGGAATAACATTTTCAGTTAATAATCCATGCTGTGGGAAGGCAACAATCTCGTAGGTTACCTTATCCTTGTTATCCTCCAATGCTGCTTTTACGCCTTCTAAATTTTTCAAACCAATATAAGGGTCAATATTTACATGGGTGCGGATGTGTGTGGATCCATGTGAAAGCAATAAGTCAATCATGGCACTAGCACGCTGTTTTGTTGTTGGCGCCAATTCCTCAAGTTCCATTGCCTCCATACGTAATCGGTCCTTCAAATTTTTTGCAGGTATAGGAGCCTTCCAATCAAGTGAAAGATAGGTTTTATCCAAATGGTTGTGCATTTCTTTAAAGGTAGGTAACGCCAAAAAACCTTTTCCATCCACAGTATTCTCACCAGATGGAATGTTGAAACTCTCCTTTTGCTTTTCAACTATTTTCCCACCCTGAATTTTCAAATGGAAAAGCTCTGTCTTTGTTTCATAAACTCCTTTTTCATCCTGTACATAGCCTGTCTCTAACCGAACATTTGTCAACCAATATGAGGTAGTCATTCTTTCTCCTCCTTTATAAGTTTAAACACGCACCAGGTCTGTGTCCTCCAGTTTACTTTCAACCTTTTTCCCTTTGAAAAACAATGCTTCTACCTTCGCTCTTCTTGCGACTGCTTCTGCTGAACAAGTTGCCTTTACTAGCATCATCGTTGCATCATCGCCAACTTTAGGCCAGACACGCTCACCTTCTTCATTCAGCGGTGTTACACCGCCAGTACCATATTTTAAGGCAGTTGATAATGAATATTCATCACTCAAACGAAATCTTTCGGCGAGAATCCCAAGCTTTTGAATCGTGTTTCCGGTTCCAAAAGGGGACCAGTGGTCTGTAATACTGTCGTGTCCAACAGCTACACGAATTCCTAATTTATCAAGAGCTGGTATCGGAATTGTCGCTCGATTTATAGGTACAGTAGTGGTAACATCCATTTCTTGTTCTTTTAGAATAGCGGTGATTTCTTTAAGTTCCTTACCATCCATGTCACCTAATGCAATCCCATGGCTAATCGTGGCTCTACCTTTGAGCCCAGATTCCCTCGTATAATAAGCCATGCGTTCAAATGTAAATACCCCTAATGTATTCGGATCATGTAAATGAATATCTACGCCCTTATTGTTTTCAACAGCAATATCAAAAATAGTGTTTAAAGATTTTTCAATATTCCGATCCACAGTCGCAGGGTCGACACCTCCAACTAATGTCGCGCCATTCTTCATCGCATCACGAATGAGCTGAACTGAGTCACTTTTTAATAAACCGTGCTGCGGAAAGGCAACAATCTCATAGGTAAGAACATCCTCATATTTTTTCAAGGCATTGACGGTTGCCTCAAGATTTTTTAGTCCAATCACCGGGTCCACATTACAATGGGTGCGAATATGGGTATGGCCGTTTTTAATATATAATTCAATCATTTTCTCCGCACGCTCTTGGGCGGTCGGCAGGAGCTTTGGCAGCAATTCTTTTTCTTCTTCTAATCTGGTGAAAATGCCATTTGTAAGGGGCGTACATGCTTTCCATGGTCCACCATAATAGGTTTTGTCGATATGAATATGCATATCTCTTAAGGATGGCAGTAATAGCTGACCATGCGCATCGTGCTGTTTAACCTTTGTATCAGGAATTTCATTTGTAATTTCAGTAATTTTACCGCCTTCAATTTTTAAGTGGCAAATTTCCGTCTCGGTTGCGACAATTCGATCATTTTCATAAATGAACCCTTTTTCTAAGCAGACATTCGTTAACCAAAAAGTGGTCATTCCTGTTCCCTCCTGTTATAGAACTAGTAAAAGTACTTTTTTTACGAAAGTACTTTTCCACCTTGGACACTATTCATTTCTTCATAAAGCCTCTATTTAATTACCACATCATCAATCATTAGATAGTTAGCAGCATTTAACCAAAATCCACTTACATTTTTACTATAGGCAGCCAAATGTTCATAATTTCGTATAGGAACATAAACCGCATCGTCAATCTCTTTCTGCATTACCTTTTCATATAGCTTTAATCGTTTTTGCTCATCTGTTTCTTTTCGTGCGGATTCAATCATTTTGTCTACATCTGGATTACTATAGTAGAACGTGTTCCCTGCAGCTCCCTGTGATGCTGAATGGAATAAGTTATACTGGTTGTAATCACCGTCCCCAGTTGCATTACCCCAACCGCCAATAGCCATCTCGTGCTCACCTTTGTCAATCATGTCGATATAAGCGCCATATTCCATTACTTGGATCTTTACATTAATTCCAATTCCTTTTAATTGCGATTGCATCACTTCAGCCATGTTAATACGTTCTTTTCGGTCACTTGTTAATAAAGTGACATCCAATCCCTTTTCATAGCCAGCTTCTTTTAACAATTTCTTTGCTTCGTTCAAATCATAGTCGTAAGCTTTAACCTTATCACTGTATCCAAGCACCTTAGGGCTCATTGCTACATTGGCAAGGGTTCCAACGTTATTATAAACGCCTTTAATAATTGCTTCTCTTTCAATGGCGTGGCTGATTGCCTTTCGAACCCTTACATCATCAAACGGTTTTTTCTTTACGTTAAATCCAAGATATTCAACAGCTAGTCCTTCTGTACGATAGAGTCCCATTTTGTCGGAAGCTTCAATGCGCTCAATCTCGGTTACAGGTACTTGGTCATTAATATTCGCTTCACCAGTTTCAATCATAGCCAGGCGTGTCGCATCTTCGGGAACGACTTTGAATACTACTCGATCAATATTAGCTTTCTTTCCCCAGTAGTTTTCATTTCTCTTTAATGAAATTTCTTGTCCGGTCTTCCATGATTCAAATACAAATGGACCTGTTCCAACTGGATGCTGTGATAATGCATCTGGATTTTCTGTAATCGCTTTCGGACTAATAATACTACCTTCTTGGCTGGCCAAAATAGATAGCAGTGGAGCATAAGAATATTCAAGTAATAATTGAACGGTATAATCATCAACAACTTTTACTTCCTTAATCATGGAGAATTTCTCGCGTTGCGGTGATTCCGTTTTCGGATCTAACAAACGATCAAATGTCTTTTTAACAGCTTCAGCATTGAATGGTGCTCCGTCATGGAATTTAACACCTTCTTGTAATTTAAATTCCCATGTTGTGTCATTTACGACTTTCCATTCTTTCGCTAACAGCGGTTGAATTTTGAAATCTTTGTCTGGTGCAACTAGTGTCTGATAAACTTTTTGATAAATGATATTCGCAGAAGGAATATCTGTAATAAAATGCGGATCAAGTTTTGTAGCATCAGAAAGCCTTACAACTGTCAATGTACCACCTTGTTTGGTTGCTTCTTTTCTGCCTGCCGTATCAGTTGAAGAAGTTGATTTTGTAGAACAAGCTTGAGCAAAAATCATCATTAAGCCGATTAGAACAAATAGTAGTCCCCTATTCATACTGCGTCCTTTTTTCTCCATTTTTTTATGCTCCCTTATTTTGTTATTTTGTAAATTCTGACCCTTCATTCGTGTATCCACCATCCCTCCGCTAGTACATATCTGCATTATAAAAGACAATCGACAATAATATTTACAGAATATTTACTTAAATTTTAACTATATTGACATATTATTTAAAAAATATTTACTTTTCACCTAATTTTGATAATTTGTACTTAACCCAATAAAAAGTCTGAAAGTTTAGAAGGGGGTCTACCGCAACGATCAATTACATCTTATCTTTCAAAAAAATTAAAATAAGGAGGGTTTTACATGTCAGTTGAAGTAAACACTGAAAAACCAATTGTAATCACACAAACAATTAATCTACCGAAACGATCTAAATTAAAAGACTTCCTTTCTATTTTAATGGTTAATAAAGCAGCGATGGTCGGTGCAATTATTATCCTCTTTTACATTTTTATCGGATTATTTGCACCGCTCTTAGCCCCCTACAATCCATATGAAATTATATTAGGAGATAAATTACTGCCTCCATCGAGTGATCACTGGATGGGAACCGATGATAAAGGGAGAGATATATTAAGTCGTATTCTGTATGGCTCAAGACTTTCGATGGGAGTCGGTTTTGCTGCTGTAGCCTTTGGCTCATTCTTCGGAATCATTTTTGGACTAGTTGCTGGCTATTATGGAAAATGGGTTGATTCGTTCATTATGCGATTGATGGATGTCATGCTCGCCTTTCCTGGAATCTTACTAGCATTAGCCATCATAAGTGCTCTAGGACCTGGTCTTATTAATGTTACGATTGCGGTTGGAGCATTTTCCGTTCCGTTATTTGCACGAATTGTCCGCGGTTCTACCTTAGAAGTGAAACGTCTCGAGTATATCGACGCCATACGGTCGCTTGGCGCAAATGATTTTACAATTATTTTCAAACATATTTTACCAAATATTCTTTCTCCAATTATTGTCCAAGGGACATTACGTCTTGCGACGGCGATTTTATCAGCTGCAGGCTTATCGTTTCTTGGTCTTGGCGCACAGCCTCCTTCTCCGGAATGGGGAACGATGCTAAGTAATGGAAGGGATTTCTTATTCTCTGCTCCATACATTGCGATTTTCCCAGGTTTAGCGATTTCTATCCTCGTTTTAGGTTTTAATATCTTTGGTGATGGATTACGCGATGCTTTTGATCCAAGAATGAAAAAGTAAAATTTAAGGAGGTTAGCAGACGATGTTGATGTTTATTTTACGCCGTTTAATCCAAATGATCCCAGTAGTAATTGGGGTAACTTTTGTCGTATTTTTTATCATGCAACTAGTTCCCGGCGATCCTGCTGTTTTGCTTGCAGGTGAAGGAGCATCAAAAGAAACAGTTAATGCCATTCGCGAGCAATTGGGGTTAAACCGGCCATTACTGGTTCAATATTTTGACTACCTTTTGAATGTATTTCAAGGAGACTTTGGTAATTCACTTAAGAATAACCAGCCAGTACTTGATGAAATAATGGTTAGACTACCGATCACAATGGAATTAGCATTTTTTAGTATCATTATCACAATCGTTTTAGGTATGGCAGCGGGAATTATTTCAGCGGTTAAACCTTATTCACTTACAGATACAAGTGTTATGCTAGTTGCCCTACTTGGAATTTCCTTACCGAGCTTTTGGTTTGGTTTAATGATGATGTATTTCTTCTCCGTAAAACTGCAAATTCTTCCGGTTGCAGGATGGGATAGTATCCTTCACGTCATCCTTCCTGCTCTAACATTAGGAGCAGGAGGTGCAGCAATTGTTGCCCGGATGACTCGTTCCAGTATGCTTGAAGTCATCAGGCAAGATTATATCCGTACAGCACGAGCAAAAGGACTGCGCGAACATGTCATTATTTATAAGCACGCATTACGGAATGCCTTAATTCCAGTAATAACGGTTGTTGGGTTACAGTTTGGTGCTCTGCTTGGCGGAACTGTATTAGTTGAATCCATCTTTGCGATTAACGGACTTGGCAGAATGATTGTTGATGCTATCCGAATGCGGGATTTACCAGTGGTTCAAGGGGGAGTTTTAGCTGCCTCGTTAATCTTTGTTATCGTGAACTTATTTGTGGACGTATTCTATCGGTTCTTTAATAAACGAATGGAACTAAATTAACAGGTGGTGAATAATGGTGAGTGAGAAAAACAATCCAATTTTAGAAGTAAAAGGATTAAAAACACATTTCTTTACAAAACATGGTGTAAGTAAGGCCGTTGACGGTATTGATTTTACCCTTCGAAAGGGAGAGACTTTAGGTATTGTCGGAGAATCAGGCTGTGGAAAAAGTATGACATCTCTCTCCATACTACGACTAATCCCCTCCCCTCCAGGGAAAATTGCGGGCGGACAGGTTCTTTATAAAGGGAAAGATTTAGTCGCACTCTCAGAGGATGAAATGAGGAAAATCCGTGGAAACGAAATCTCGATGATTTTCCAAGAACCGATGACATCATTAAATCCTGTACTTACTGTCGGAGAACAAATTGCTGAAGCATTAAGATTGCATCAAGGTATGAAAAAAAAGGAAGCGTGGATTAAGGCCGTTGAAATGCTTAAGCTTGTGGGAATACCTTCTCCTGAAAAAAGGGCAAAACAAGAACCATTCCAATTAAGTGGCGGTATGCGCCAGCGTGTAATGATTGCGATGGCACTTGCCTGTACTCCAGAAGTGTTAATTGCCGATGAACCAACAACAGCCTTAGATGTAACCATTCAAGCACAAATATTAGATCTAATTAAAGATTTACAAAAAAAGATAGGTATGGGCGTTATTATGATTACACATGATTTAGGAGTTGTTTCTGAAACATGTGATAAAGTTGCCGTTATGTATGCCGGCAATATTATTGAACATGCGCCAACTGAAAAGATTTTTACAAATCCAAAGCACCCCTATACACAAGGGTTGTTAAATTCTTTACCAAAGATCCATGAGGACCAAGAAGAATTGCAAACGATCGAAGGGAGTGTACCAAGTCCGTATAATTTGCCGACAGGCTGCCGTTTTGCTTCAAGGTGCCCCCATCAGAAACCTTTGTGTCACTTGCAGAAGCCTGATCTAATTGAACAAAATGATGGTGTTAAAGTACGTTGTTGGATGTACACTGACGAATGGACGAGACATGTGGAAAAAGAGGGGGCTGTTAAATAATGGTGACTGCTACAGAGAAAAAAGTATTATTAAAAGTGGACCATTTGAAACAATATTTCCCTGTTAAATCAGATTCCATTTTTAAACCTAAGGCATATGTAAAGGCAGTTGATGACATTTCTTTTCACCTATACGAAGGAGAGACATTAAGCATAGTTGGGGAATCTGGCTGTGGTAAATCGACTACAGGACGCGCGATTCTACGTCTCGATGAACCAACAGATGGAACTGTATATTATGATGATAAAGACATTTTAAAGCTCAATAATAAAGAGATGCGAAAGCTAAGAGGAGACTTGCAAGTAATTTTCCAAGATCCTTTTGCCTCACTTAACCCCCGTCAAACGGTAAAACAAATTTTAAATGAAGCAATGGCCATTCAAAATGTCGTTGAAAAATCGAAAAGGATGGAAAGAATGATAGAATTATTGGGGTATGTCGGTCTACCCCAAGAAGCACTTGAGCGCTATCCCCATGAATTTAGCGGGGGGCAGCGTCAGCGAATTGGGATTGCCCGTGCACTTGCCGTCGATCCTAAATTAATTATTTGTGATGAAGCAGTATCTGCTTTGGATGTTTCCATCCAAGCTCAAATCCTAAATCTATTAAAAAAGCTTCAAAATCAGTTTCAGCTTACCTTTTTATTTATCTCACATGATTTAAGTGTAGTTAGGCATATTTCCGACCGAGTAATGGTTATGTATTTAGGAAAGGTCGTTGAGATTGCTAACAAAAAAGATCTATTCGATGTACCGCTTCATCCATATACAAAGGCATTGTTATCATCAATTCCTGTACCTAATCCGGTCCATAAAAGGGAACGAGTCATCTTAAAAGGGGATGTCCCTTCCCCCATCGATCCTCCAAGCGGATGCCGTTTCCATACGCGCTGTCCGTTTGTAACGGAGAAGTGTAAATTAGAAGAACCTGCCTTAAGAGAATTAGCTGAGAATCACTTTGTCAGCTGCCATTTTGCAGAACAACTTTCACAATAATGTTATATTAGAAATAAAAAACTTTATAATATTAAGATTGGGAGTATTTCTAGACTCCCTTTTTCTACATCTAAAGGAGAATCTCGTTTAATGCTTAATATTGAAGCTTTCTCCATCTACATTATGTTATGTGTCTTAGCCCCTTTACTTGGTGCATTTACTTTGCTGTTTTTATTTATATTTGAAAAACGAATTGATCTTTTAGAAAAGCAAACAAGGGAAATTGCTCTCGAGAAAGAACTGCAAACAGCCCTATATAATCAATTAAATCAGGAAATCCAACCACATTTCCTCTTTAATACATTAAATTCCATTTTAAGTCTTGCAAGGTTGGAGAGGAAAACAGAATTGATTCACTCGATTGAGACCTTTTCAAAATTGCTAAAATTTAAATATAAGACGAATACACCTTTAATAACCATTAATGAGGAATTATCCTATATCAATTATTATTTGGAAATACAAAAAATAAGGTTCCGTGACAGACTTCATTACGAAATATCAATGGATTCAACGGTGGGACAGGCTGTTATCATCCCTTTTTTAATTCAAACCCTTGTCGAGAACGCCTTTAAACATTCATTTGACAGACATATTGGTGAGGCTTTTTTAAAAATAATCATTGAAAAGAACGAGAAGGAAGTTTATGTAACTGTCTGGAACAATGCCTTAGAAGGACAGGTGGTCCAATCTCATAAAGATGGACTTGGTTTAGATAATATTGCAAAAAGGCTTGATCTTCTCTTTCCAGGAGATCAGACTTCAGTAAACTTAATACCTTCAGAAGACGGTACCAGTGTTTTAGCTGTTTTCCCATTTGTACTAGGATAGGGAGTGCATCCAAATGAATATTCTTTTAGTAGATGATGAACCACTTGAATTAGAACTGCTCGAATATTTAATTCAAAAAAAGTTTCCAAACTGGAAGTTTTTTAAGGCTCTAGATGCTTCACAAGCCATTCAAATCATCAAACAACATGAAATCTTTCTTGCATTTCTTGATATCCAGCTCCCAGGTAAATCAGGTTTGGAATTAGCGATGGAACTCACACGAAATTATTCAATGGATATTATCATGGTTACAGCTTTTCAGAATTTTGAATATGCTCAAATCTCGATAAGAATTGGGGTTGTTGATTATATTACGAAGCCTGTCATTGAAGAAGAGCTTTTGAACGTATTAAGCAGATATGATCGATTGGGGCGATATACGGAACAAATCGTAAACGCCTTACAAATTATACATCAGGAATATAGTGAAAAATTAACATTAAATTATTTAGCTTCAAAGATTCACATTAACCCTGCCTATTTAAGCAGAAAATTTCACGAAGAAGTAGGGATGGGCTTCTCTGAATATTTAAATGATTATCGTTTAAAGCAAGCTCAAAAAATGTTAATTAATAATCCTGATTTAAGCATTAGCACGATTTCAGAAAGATGTGGATTTAATAGCCAGCATTACTTTAGCCAAATCTTTCGGAAATTGACTGGACAATCACCGAGTGACTATCGCTTAAAGGAGACATACCGTTGAATAGAAGTTCTTATCAATTATATATAAGCGGTGCGATTAAATTGGGAGTAAGCTTTGGGGTTGTTAGTCTTTTATCGAGGTGGATAACAGGCAATACGATCCTCTCTTCTCCAGAAACATTAATAAAATACGGATTAACTGGTGGAATTGGCTATTCTTTAATGGGGGCTTTAGCACTCATATTGTTTGGATTTTTAGCCAAAGTCATTAGAGAAAAATTTCCCGATGAGCAAACGATTGGAGATGTACTGAGAAAAAAATTATCACCAAGCGGCTACTGGTATGTCATTACAATTCTTCTCATTACCAGCCTGCACTCCTTATTTATCCAAGCAATGGGAGCGGGAATCCTCATTCATATCCTGTTCCCTATGCCTATTTTTATAGGAATGCTATTGTTTTTAGGCTTTTGTTTTTTTGTAGGCGGTGTTGGTGGAATGCAGCGAATGCACCAGTTATCAGGTGTTAATGTCTCATTGATTTTCGGCGCTGTTTTAGTCATTCCTGTCTATTTTTATATTCAGGAAGGTGTCCATCCTGTTTATGAAGGGATTAAACTTTTTCATCCTTATATTTTATTCTATAAAAATACAGATTCGATTTGGTTTATTTTCACAGCGATTTTGATTGGCTTTGGACAGGTCTTAATTGATCGAGCAACATGGCAGAGATTATTTATCATCAAAAAGGAAAAAATTCAAATGACCTTTACTCTAGCAGGAGTAATATGGGCCACAATCCCACTAGCTCTAACCTCCCTGCTAATGATTATTATGTTTGGCAGAAGCTATAAAGATATTTATTCGTTGCTTTTTGAACTTGTTGATAAAATACAATCAACCATGCTAATTGTTTTATTTGTTTTATTTTGCTTTAGTGCGATTTCGTCAGCAATTAGTGCAGAGCTACATGCGACGACTACCTTGGTTGTAAAAAATATTATTGATTTATTTCGTCCTTTATCTGACCACGAAAGATGGAAATTCACTTATATTTTTTCAGGAAGTATTTGTATATTTTTACTAATAATCGTGAGTATTTTTAAACCTACTCCGCTACAATTATTGTTTTTCTCTGGGAATATTTACGCTGCCATCATTGTACCGATGTTATTTATTATTCTAAGTAACAAATCGATTCCTGCAATCATCCCCTTTTCCTCATTGATTGGTGCCTTGGGGGGCTATATATTTATTCCCCTGAATGATAACTTAACGATCATTTGGATCAGCTTCATAATTTCTGGTTTGATTTGTTTATTGGTTTTTATTTTCCAAACAGTATCCACTAGGATAAAGCTTTAAGGAAGATTGGAGGTAAGCAACCTTGGGAGAAAAGCAAGTCATCCATGATGATTCATTGTCGGATAACACAGATTTATTACCAACAAAACCAGAAGCTAGAACATGGAAGTTTAGCCATTACTTCTCCATTTGGATGGGGTTCGGTTCATAATGTTCCATCCTATGTTACCATTGGGGGTTTCTTTGCGTTAGGTTTATCGATATGGCAGGTATTTTTTATCATTATGACTTCATCGATAATACTCGCCGGAATGATGGCATTGAATGGCCATGCAGGGGGGAAATATGGAATCCCTTTCTCAATCCTGCTCCGGACCAGTTTTGGTCGCAAAGGAGCAATTATTCCAGGGGTATTAAGGGGGATAATCGCAGCCATTATGTGGTTCGGTCTGCAAACATATGCTGGAAGCCTTGCCGTAACTATTTTAATTGCAGAATTTTGGGAGCCCTATCCAACATTAGGAGCAGATTGGAGTTTTTTAGGATTAAATTTAGCCAATCTTATATCCCTTCTCCTCTTTTGGGTGATTAATGTCTTTTTTATTTTTGCAGGGGTAGATGCCTTAGGAAAGTTAACTAAGCTACTCTCTCCAATGGTATTTGTCGTTT
Organism: Bacillus sp. ISL-7; assembly: GCF_018613065.1. The sequence continues at coordinate 65,181 of NZ_JAGGQW010000007.1, forward strand.
TTGGCGGAATGTCCATTTGGGCAATTAATTTAGCAGGTGGAATCATCCCAATCTTAAACTTTAGCGAGAAAGGTGTAGAAGGAAATAGTATTTTGATTATCCTAAGCTGTATTTCAGCGATATTAGCAGCATGGGTGGCACAAATACTAAGCGTTTCTGATGTTACAAGGTATTCTCGCACCAATAAAGGCCAGTCATGCGGACAAATTGTTGGAATTCTAATTACCTATTTATTGTTTGCAGTTGCAAGTATTACCATCATCGTTGGGTCTGAAATTGCTTTCGGAGTTCCAATCTGGAATGTACTTGAAGTGATTAATCGATTTGATAGCAAATTTGCCATTATCCTTTCTCTACTTACCATTTGTTTAACGACATTATCTGTAAACATTGTAGGTAACATTATCCCTGCAGGGTATCAACTGGCCTCCCTAGCCCCGAAAAAATTAAACTTTAAATCTGGTGCCTTCATTGGCACCATTATTGGATTACTGATTATGCCCTGGAAGCTGATGGAGAGCCCTACAAGCATTTTTACTTTTTTAAATATGATTGGTGGAATGTTAAGTCCTGTAATTGGTGTGATGCTTGCGGATTATTTTATTATCAAGAAAAGAGAAATCAATTTACAAGAATTATATTTTCCAAATAGTAAGGGCCGTTTCTCAAACGGAGTAAACTGGCCTGCACTGCTTACCACTCTATTCGCTGGGTGTACTAGCTTGATTGGTAGATTTATTGATATCCTTGAGCCGATTTATAATATTTCATGGTTTACTGGGATAATCGTTTCAGTCGTCCTATATTTACTATTTATTTATTTGAACAACCTGTTACACGCCAGTAGAAAAGATAAGGATTTGGCAAATATAACAAAAGGGGGATGATGTTTTCATCCTCCTTTAAAATTAAATCTAGCTAATGGAACCTGAAACCAAGTTACCCTGATAAAAAACTGCCTTACGGTTTGAACGTCTAGCAACGACTTCGGCAGAACAACTTGCTTCTACTAAAATCATATTGGCTGCATCCCCTTCTTTAGGCCATTGCTTTCTGCCTTCTCTATCTAAAGGCGTCAAACCACCAGTAATATATTTTAATGCTTGAGAAAGAGAAACTTCATCTGTCCAACGACACCGTTCAATTAGCCGGCCAAGCCTTTCAAGAACGTCCCCATTTCCAGTCGGCCACCACGAATCAAAAATATTATCGTTTCCAATGGCTACATTCACACCGTATTCTGATAGCAAGCTTACCGGAGGAATATTTCTGCCAATTGGGAGACTCGTAACAATTGAAATACCTGCATCTCTTAATAACTCGGCCATGTCTGCAGCTTCTTCTCTTGATACATCTCCAAGTCCAAAGGCATGACTGATTGCCACTCTCCCTTCCCAGCCTGCTTGCTTCGTTAAATAGGCAAGACGTTTCATTGTGAAAGTACCTAAGTGACCAGGATCATGTAAATGCAAATCAATATCGGCATTACCTTCAACTGCTAAATCCATTAACTGTACCAATGATGCTTCAATATTATTGTCGACCGTTGCTGGATCGACAGCTCCGACAATCCCTGCCCCATTTCTCAAAGCTTCCCTTACAAGCTGTACTGTTCCTGGACGGAGCAAGCCATGCTGGGCAAACGCAACAATTTCAGAGCTTATTTTATTGGAATAAGATACTAGAGCGTGCTGAACTCCTTCTAAATTTTGCAATTTCACCTCAGGATATATATCAACATGCGTTCTGACATGAGTGGATCCGTATGATAGTAATACTTCAAGCAAGGCTTCAGCACGTTTTTGTGTGCTAAATGAGATAGAAGCTAGAATATTCTTTTCAATATCACAGCGTTCAATTACGCCTGATGCCGGGATACAAGCCCGCCAATTATCACCCATATAGGTTTTATCAAGGTGAACATGCTTTTCGATGAAAGAAGGAAGCAAAAGCATTCCTTTTGCATCTATTAGAGGTAACACAACTTCAAATGGCTCAGAAGGTTTTATTATTTTTGAAATTTTCCCATCCTCTATTAACAGATGACACATCTCAGTCATAGTTCCTACAACTATTCCATTTTCTTCATAGTACCCTGTTTCAATACGTGCATTCTTTAACCAATACTTGCTATTCATTTCTATTCATCCTTTCATTGTTAATCACCACGATAAAAGAGGTTACCCAAAATGGATATCCCTCTTTTAAGCTGTGTCTTATTTAATTGACACATCATTTATTTCTAAATAGCCTGATGGACTAATAGAAAAACCTTTTACATCTTTTCCAACAGCCGCTAAATTTTCAATAACTCGAACAGGGATATAAACTGCCTCTTTCATTTCTATTTCTTGTGACTGTGCATATAATTCTTTTCGTTTTTCTTGGTCTTTTTCACGGCGTGCAGCTTCTATTAAACTATCGACTTCTTTATTACTGTAAAAGAAGGTATTTCCCGCTCCTCCCTGTGAGCTTGTATGGAAAAGGTTATACTGGTTATAATCAGCATCACCGGTAGCATTTCTCCAGCTAAGGATAAACATCTCAGAGTCACCCTTGTTTACTTGGTCAACAAACGTACCGTACTCCAACACCTCTATTTTTATTTTGACGCCGATTCCTTTTAACTGTGATTGCAGTACTTCTGCCATGTTCACTCTTTCTTTGCTATCCATCGTTTTAAGTGTAACTTCAAAACCATTTGGATAACCTGCTTCAGCTAGTAATCTCTTTGCTTCATTTAAGTTATATTTATACGATTTCATATCAGGATGGTAACCGAAAACCTTTGAGCCTAATAAGGAATTTGCCTTATTTCCCACATTATTATAGACACCTTTAATAATGGAATCCATTTCAACCGCATGGGCGATGGCCTTTCGAACCCTTTCATCATTAAATGGCTTCTTTTGAACATTAAAACCGATATACTCTGTTCCATATCCTTCACTACGGTAAACATCGATTGCTTGTGAAGCCTTTACTGTATCCATCATTGGTACAGAAAGGGGTTCAGCTATTTGAGCTTCACCTGTTTCTAGCATCGAGATTCTGGTTGTTTCCTCAGGTACAACCTTAAAGACGACTTTATCGACCTTCGCCTTATCTCCCCAATAACTATTGTTTTTTGTTAATACAATTTCTTGCCCAGGTGTCCATGATTTGAAAACAAATGGACCTGTCCCATTTGGTTCTTTAATAATGCTTTTCCCATATTTCTCGATAGTTTTTGGACTAATAATCCCGCCTTCATGACTAGCCAAAATAGAGAGTAATGGTGCAAACGGCTCAGTTAAAATAAACTGAACGGTGTAGTCATCTATTATCTTTACTTCTTTTACCATTTTAAAAACAACAGCTCTGGGTGATGCCACCTTTGGATCTAACAGTCGATCAAATGTAGCTTTTACAGCATTGGCATTAAAAGCTGATCCATCGTGAAATTTAACACCTTCTCGTAATTTAAACTCCCATGTCGTATCATCTAGTTGCTCCCACTTTTCCGCCAGCAATGGTTGGATTTCAGCATTATTATCACGACCAACTAAACCCTCATAGATTTTGCGATGGGTCACACTTGCTGCATTGATTGTTGACATAAAATGCTGATCTAAGTTTTCAGCGTCCGACAATCGGGCAATCACTAATGTACCCCCGTCCTTAGATTCTGTGTTTTTACCATTGCTTTTTGTGCTGACATCTTTACTTGTCGAGCAGCCTGTAATGACAAACACGATCAACATTATCAGAAAAAATCTACCTAACCCCCACTTTTTCACCATGGAATCCACCCTCTGAATATTTTTATAATCTTCCCTTCCGTTTATCTAATTATAAAAAATATTCAGATAATTTTATTTCGAAAATTTTTACTTTATTTTTCAATATCTTTACTACTTTTGATAATTTCAGATAGAATCCACTATTTTGAAGGAAGGAGGAAATAATTCTCTTTCTGTCAATTGCTGATAATCTCTTTCTAAATATCCTTTTCTCATTTTGTTAAAATATTGTTGTCCCTTGGCTTTCATTTCTTCTAAATCAAAATTAGGTATTTTTTGGTCCTTCATTACAACCCTTCCATTAATAATGGATAGTTTCACGTCTCTTCCTGTTCCGCTCACAATCATAGTTCGGATGGGATCGTCGAGAACTCCCAGATGATATCCACTTAAGTCAATTGCAATAATATCTGCTTTCGCTCCAACAGCTAAACGACCGAGGTCATTTCTCCCCAGGAATGTAGCTGCCCCAAGTGTGGCCGCCCGGAAGAAATCGGCGTATGTTGAACCCTCTACTTCTTTTTCAATGAATCGGGAAAACATGCTGCCTGTTCGAATATTTTGAAATATATCTGGAGGATAGGTATCTGTTCCTAGCGCTAAATTAATACCTGCCCGTTTATATTTAGCAAATGATTCTAATGCCGAACCATGCCTGCCAATGATTAAAGGACAATGAATGACCGTTGTATTTGTTTCTTTCAGAAGTGCTATATCATCACCTTTACCTGAATGTGCTTCACTATATCCAGCAATAAAGTGAGCATGCGGAATTCCTGTTTTTGACCCTAAAAAACCAAGGTCATATAAATAGCGAATAGGAGTTACACCGTGCTTTTCAACAATGGTATGATATTCATAGGTTCCTTGTGCTGCATGAAGTTTAATTGGCACTCCTAATTTATCACTATAGTATTTTGTTTGTGTCAAACTTTCTGACGTTTGACACTCAATTCGTTCGGGTGCCAGCATCCCCTTAACTAATCCATCAAAAGCTCCGTCAAATTCTTCTACAAACCTTACAGCATCTTTTAATCCTGCTTTTCCTGCTTCATCATCCCAGTACAGTTGGATAGTACCATCAGGTTTTATGACCCTGATTCCAGATTGGTAGCTTGACCCAAGATAGATTCTTAATCCCAAACTTCCAGCATGGTTTGCTGCAGCAGCAAGCTCCTCATACGTTTCCGCCCATTCTTTATAAAGTACCGAGGTAATTGGCATCGCAGTAGTAACCCCATGGAGAATCAGTTGTGAGTAGGCATAAAGGGATTTAAAATTTTCTTCTTTAGCTGTCATGACTTCATGGTGTCCGTTTTTTATATATTGTTCAGACCAAAGCAGGTTATTCTGTCTGTTTGTCCTTGCCTCTAAATGTAAAATATCGTGGTCAATATCACCTAATGCATTTAAATCGATAAACCCCGGACTAATGACGGAGTTCCCCATATCGATTACCTTATTTACTGTGCCAAGGTAATTTTTGCCGACAAAGATTATCTTATCATTTTCAAAAACAACTTCCGCGTTTTCAATTAAGACGTGGTCTTCTCCATCGTAACCAATAACGTACCTTCCCTTTAATTTGGTTTTCAATTCAATTAACTCCTTTCATTATTCAGAAGTAAGCTTATTTAGACTCCCATAAGTATCATTATAAAAAAAATTACTATTTTATATATTCGAAATCATTACAGAGTCAAGACCATTTTCTCGGACTAATGAGTTTCCTCCAATTGCAACAATCACTATTTCCCCTTGGTTTAATTTGCTTATTTCCTTAGCAATTCAAAAGATTGCTCCTTATGCAAATGATATAACGGGTTAGCTGGATCATTTGCAATTGCATTCTCTATTGCTTCAATTGCTTCTTGATGTTTACCAAGTGACCTAAGGCTATTTGCCTTATGAAATGAAAAATCGTAGCGATTTGGCTTTAGTGCCAGCAATTTATCCATTTCAATAACTGATTCTTCGTGTCTGCCTAGTTCTCTTAAGTAATTTGATTTATGATAACGATAAAAAGTATCAACAGGGTTTAATTCACAGGCTTTATCGTATTCCGATAGAGCTTCCTCTGGTTTCCTCATTGCTCTTAAACAGTTGGCTGTATAGAAATAGAAGTCTAGATCCATTGGGTCTTGTGATAATGCTTTGTTGTACTCCTCTAGCGCTTCCTCGTATCTCTTTAGTTCTTGTAAGAAATAGCCTTTGTAGTAAATCAAATCAAGGTTTTGATTATCATCTTCTAGACCTTTTTCTATTTCTGAGATGGCCTCTTCATACTTATCAACTCTGGCAAGTTTTTTTGCCTTTTTGATAGATTGACTTTTTACGATATATTCTTTATTCAAGATGTTTACAAGCTTTTGGTGCCCCATTTCTTGAGCATGCTGCAGCGCTGACTTCCCGTCCCTATCTGGAAGATTTACATCTGCTCCTGCTTCCACGAGCTCTTGAATAATATCAGAATAAAGCCTGCCGCCATTACCTAATATCACAGACTCTAGAAGGGCGGACCAGCCTAAATTGTTCACATGATTTACCGGAACTCCAGCATCTAAGCAGACTTGGACCGTCTTTAAATAGCCTTTTTCACTAGAAGGTAACAATGCCGTACCTCCAAATCGATTAACACTGTTTAGGTCTGCACCAAACTTAAGCATCATACTTAAAATTTCATGAAATCCGTTCGCACCAGAACATATAAATGGAGTTAATTGGGTAATATCTCTCGTATTGACGTCGCTTCCAGCCTCTAGTAACAATTTCACTACGACAATTTGGTTTTTTTGTACAGCTGCCATTAAGGCTGTCCGGCCTGACGCATCCTTATAATCAATGCTGGCTCCTTCATGAAAGAGCTTTTCTACAGCAACATAATCCCCCTGCTCACTTGCATGAATAAGTTCTCTGTCTATGGTATTACTTTCCAAGTTCATTCTCTCCTTTAGATGTATTTCAAACAGGAAGTTATTAAAATACTAAAGCATCAGTTCTGGTCCTAAACAAATTAGGACCAGAATTAATTATTGAATGTTTTGACTTAAAGTTAGCACTGCCTTTTCAAAAGCTTCAACTGGAGGATTAGTGATTCCTGCTCCAATCATTCCAATTCCTGCTTCCTTATGGGCTATTGCCGTATTAATGATTGGCAGGATTCCAGTTTGAACAACCTTCCGAGCATCGATTCCAGTCGGAATACCCATGAAATTTAGCAATGGAATCGTTACGTTTGGATTTTCTGCTGTTGTAATTTCTTTCATCTTTTTAGAGTAGCCGATTGCATCATCTATTGTTCCGCCTACAAGGGCAACAATTGCAGGAGCTGTAGCCATCGCAAATCCACCAATTCTAATAAAAGGTGTTAACGCTTGGATTAAAAGCGTTGTTCCGGCAACGTTGGGTTATGACACTCATCACCCATATGAAGGGCTTGTGCCAGTTTGACAAGATATGACCTTACATGTTTATTTTAGATAGATTGCATAAAAGCATCATCGTTTAAGCAAACCAAAAAAAATAGATATCATTTGTGCATGTTATACAATTAAATGTGTAGATTTTTTGACAAAGGAGTGATAATCTTGCTGACCGTTAAGGATTTATTTGAAATACAAGCGATTGATGGCTTAAAGATTGTTGCTGGGGAAAAAGGAATTGATAATGAAATCTCAATAGTCAATATCATCGAAAATCCCGAGGCATTTGACTGGCTTTCACCTAATGAACTCCTATTATCAACGGGTTATATTTTTAAAGATAACGAGGATTTGCAAATTAGAATACTTAACGAACTTTCAGCTATTAATTGTGCAGGACTAGTTGTCAAAATGAAACGATACTTTGAAAAACTCCCACAGAAAATGATTGATCGTGCAAATGAATTGGGTTTTCCACTGATTGAGTTACCCTTTGAATATACCCTATCAAAGGTCATTTCTATTATTAATGAGAAAGCATCTGGCCGTTATGATTTATTAAATAGAAAGACCTTAGACATGCATAATTTATTTTTTCGAATTACACTTGAAGGCGGCGGGATTGAAAGGATTTCTTCCATGTTATCGGTATCTATTAATAATCCAATGATTTTCGTTGACCAGGATTGGAAGCTGCTCCACTATACAGAACACCTAAATAATAAGGTACCACTTTCATACTGCTTTACTCTGGTTAAAAATCGACCTATTTTCAATAAAGAGTTTATTAATTCTGTCCCTAAAGAAATAATTGAAATGAAAAAGAGTATTCAACGCATTTATTACATAGAAGGAATGGAAATAAAATGCCGCATCCTTCCTGTCGCAGTTGCAAATAATATTTATGGATATATTGTTGTATGGCAGACTGTCCAAGATTTAACGGAGTTTGACTTACTTATTTTAGAGCAGGCGTCAACTAATATGGCACTGGAACGTATAAAAGCAAAGGACATCGAGGAGGTAAAATTAAAAATCAAACAGGATTTCTTTGATGATTTGCTGACTGGAAAAATAACATCCGTCAATACAATTCACACCTATAGTGAATTGCATGGATTAAATCCAAGTTATAGTTACTACTGTATAGTCATAAATTTAGAATCGGAGGAAGATGACAGTTATGATGATATGGTAGCAAGGAAGCTTCGGTTGGAGAGCAAATCCAGAAAATGTGTGGACTTAGTCTATAATCTTTCGAACTATTCAAAAGCTGAGGTCACATGCTTTCATAGAAACAATCGTATAATTATAATGATTGGTCAAAATAAAAATAAACCTTCTCTATCGGTAAATGAGGTAAAACAATACGGAAATACAATTTACAATGCATTTGAAAAGGAAATAAATAACACAACCTTCTTAATTGGAATTGGCCGTCATTACGAAACCATTCATTCCCTTCATAAAAGCTTTTCTGAAGCAAATGAATCTATTCGACTCATGGAGAAATTTAATATCCGAGGGGGAGTATCTCATTATGAAGATCATTCCATCTATCACTTTTTGGACAGTAATATCAAAGACATAGAATTAGAAGAATTTTTCATGAAAAGCCTTGGGAAAATCTATGAGCATGACCATTTACATGGGACGAGTTATATCATTACGTTAGAGAACTATTTTATTAATAACCTTAATATTAGTGAAACAGCAAAAGCGATGTTTTTACACAGAAATACGCTTATTTATCGAATCGATAAAATCAAGGAAATCTTAAATACCGATTTAAAAAACTCGGAGGAATTGCTGCAAATCCAATTAGCTTTAAAGATATTTAGACTCTTAAATAAAAAACTTCCAATCAATTCTTAAATCAGATGGGTCCCGTTCTCTATGAAACCTCGGGACCCGTCTATTTCATGTAAAAAGAAATCGATAAGCCCTTAATGAGAAATAGGACCTAAGACTTAGAGAAGATTACATATGGGAATGATATATAATAACCTATTATCTTGATAAACTATTAAAGCAGGATATTCTAAAAAATCCCAAGATAATAAGAGGTACATCAGTGAAAAGGCTGGGGCTGGGGGAATCCCAATGGCGAACAGTAACAGTTGCTGTTCGCCATTTTAAAATAATGGCGATCCGGAGTTACCATTTCGATCAATGCTCATCCCGCCGGTTGAGTGATCAGCTGTCGCAACCAGAATCGTATCCTCTCTATTGAACGCGAACTGAACTGCATCTTTAAACGCGACTTCAAAGTCTTTAACCTCACTCATTGCCCCTACAATATCATTGTCATGCCCTGCCGCCTGGTTTTTTTACTATACAGAATCTTTACATTTTATTAACAGAATCTTAAGAAGATTGGTTTCCTTTATTTAATACAATAAAGGGGAGCTTATAATTTGGAGGGAGTAGATGTGAATGACGTTTAAGTATCTAAAGTATCCCCAATACGGTAGTTCAATATTGGTCAGAAAGGAAAGGTTATGAGGATCGCCATTTTCACTGATACCTTTGACCCGGATATCAATGGAGTTGCTCGGACGCTTAAATATTTCATTCACTACTTGGATAATAAAAACATCTCGTACAAAGTCTTTGCACCCGATTCTCTTACAAACTAATATGTTTCTTCAAACGTCCGCCGCATTAAAAGTCTCTCTTTTTTCTTATATCCTGAGTGTCGCCTGGCTTTTCCCAATTTTTCTCGTATTAAATCAGAATTAGAAGAATTCTCCCCGAATATCATCCATGTCGCTACACCATTTAACATGGGACTTTGTGGTGTCTATCTTGCAAAAAAACTAACTATTCCACTTGTCGGCTCCTATCATACTGATTTTGACCATTATTTGAAATTTTATGATCTTAGATTTTTTTCAAAAATCCTTTGGAAATATATGAATTGGTTCCATAAGCCCTTTAAAAAATTATTTGTCCCTTCTAATGAAACGTTAACTCAACTCAAATGTCAGGGATTTGTTAATTTAGAAGTTTGGCCCGGTGGAGTTGACTGTCAGCTTTTTCACCCTTATTACGAAAAACAAGCTATTCGTGAGCAATGGGGGATCTCAAAAAAGTACCTCTTAACCTATGTAGGCAGGTTAGCCCCAGAAAAAGATGTACAGACACTCCTAGCAGTAGCAAAAGCACTGCCAGCTGAGATCAATGAGGAAGTTCAATGGTTTGTTATCGGAGACGGTCCCCAAAGGGAAGAACTTCAAATAGAAGCGCCTACGAACATGACATTAACAGGATACTTAACTGGAGAACAATTAGCGGAAATCTACTCCGCATCAGACTTATTCGTTTTTCCCTCTCCTACTGAAACGTTTGGAAATGTTGTGATTGAAGCACTTGCAAGTGGTACACCCGCCATTACCGCCAATTCCGGAGGCGTAAAAAATATTATTAAGGCAGGAGTAACAGGTTATTTGTGTGAAACCGGCAATGTAATGGAGTTTACGAACGCCATCTTGAAGTTATTAGAAAATGATAGCCTGAGAAAGCAATTGGGGATAGAAGGGAGAAATTATGCCCTAACACAAAGCTGGGATAAAATCTTTTCCAATTTACTTTGGCATTATCGAGCCGTTATCGATGAACCAAAGATACAAAAATATGCCTGATTTGTTGTACAATTTTTTCCCAATATATTAATAAAGTAGAGGAGTGATAGAGTGGATACTTTTTCGCATATTGTTATAGGCTTTGGCATTGGTGCTCTTTCTCAAATCGACCCTGCCGTATCATCTAATCAGACCCTATCACAGGCGGTCATGTTAGGGGTGGTAATAGGTTCAAATGCCCCTGATTTTGATATCATTTACAGATTAAAAGGAAAAGGTAGCTATTTCAGGAATCACAGAGGCCTGTCACATTCCCTGCCAGCTCTTCCTTTATGGGGATTACTGGTTTCTGGCTTACTTTACCCACTCTTCCCCATTTCAGAATTTCTTCCTCTCTTTTTATGGACGTTCTTAGCAGTGATTCTTCATGTCCTTTTTGATTTATTCAATGTCCATGGAACGCAAATCCTGCTGCCTTTTTCCCAAAAATGGATTGCCTTTGACGCTATCCCATTATTGGACCCTTACATTTTAACAATCCATTTTCTAGGGTTTGGATTACTCTTTTTCTACCAGGCAGGGATTATCTTCTTAATCATTTATGTATTCATATTTTTATACCTGGCTGTTCGAACTCTGTCAGCATTATTAACCAAAAGGCACCTACAGCAACATTTTATTAGAGCTGACCGTATAAAACTAATCCCGCGTATCACCCTATTTAAATGGGATATTTTTATCGAGACGAGGGAGGACTTTTTATTTGGAGTTTATTCAGATAATACACTCGACATAGAACATACTCTTTCCAAAAATATTGACTTTCCAGTATTGGTTTCTGAGAGTACAAATGACGAGTCCGTGTCAGACTTTCTTGCCAGTACATCGTTCGCTTATCCTTTTGTTGCTGTTAGAAAAAACGGCTACTTTGTTTATTGGAAGGACCTTCGTTTTCGTACAAAAAAATTCTTCCCGTCCCTTGCCATCATGTTTATTTCCTCTGATTTCAAAAGAAAGAATAGCTATATAGGCAAGGTAAGCTCTTTAAAACAATACAAAAAAGTGCTTCGCAGCTTAACGAATTCCTCTTCATCAATCAAATAAAAGTTTATAAAAAATGACCCTGGTTCAAATACCGAGGTCTTCTTTTAATATTGGGGGACGCATTTATTTCTTAGCTGCATCTTACCTGAACGATTCGGAGGTCAACGAAACAAATGTTTGCATAAAATAAGGAATCCCTCCGTGAAGGGATTCCTAGCTAACTACATTACTTCCTTCTCTTTCCTAATGGTAGGAGATGCAACGGTGATCCCCGTTGTTTCTTCAAAATTAAATAGGCTAGTTGGGATATCGGTAAAACGCTCTAATTCATTGTACGCAGGAATACCGTGATAAGACATATCTAAGCCCTCGTCTTCTTCCCGTTCTGTTGCTCGGAAACCAACTGTCATTGTGCATACCTTCGCAATAAAAGTTCCAGCAATTAGCCCCCAGACAATGACTACCACTGCACCCAGTAATTGCACCTTTAAAAGCGAGAAATCACCAGTCGTTAAAAAGCCTTGGGACCGATCAAGCAATCCAACAGCAATCGTTCCAAACACACCACCGAAACCGTGAACGGCCACAGCCCCCACAGGATCATCCACCTTTAAATAATCGACTAACAGAGTAGCATAAATAACAAGCAAACCACTTAAAGCTCCAATCAGGATTGCGCTCCATTCAGAGACATAGGCACATCCGGCCGTTATGGCTACCAAACCAGCTAAAACACCATTTATCGTCATACTTGGATCGGCTTTTCCGAACTTTCGCATCGTCAAAAAGAGTGCTGCTGACCCGCCGCTTGCTCCAGCTAACATTGTATTAATAGCAATAGGCGCCAGCGCTGAGCTAGAGGCATCTAATGTACTTCCTGCATTAAAAGCAAACCATCCGAACCACAAAATAAAGGCTCCCGCTGAAGCTAACGGGATATTACTTGGGGCAAACACATTAACGCTGCCATCCGAATTAAACCTTCCTTTTCTCGGTCCCAATAGCTTTGCCATAGCCAAAGCAGTAAATCCACCGAGTGCATGAATTGCTGCTGAACCCGCAAAATCCTTCATTCCTAACTTTGCTAGCCATCCGTCGCTGTTCCAAATCCAATGTCCAGAAAGTGGATAGATAATCATACAAATGAGCGCAGCAGTGACTACATAGGCTTTAAAATTCATCCGTTCTGCTACTGCACCTGAAATAATCGAGACACATGCCACAGCAAACCCCATTTGAAAAAGAACGAAAGCAACACTTGGCAATTCAAGAGAAAGTACAATTTTCTCTGGACTTCCAAGAAGACTGGTCCCAATGAACCCGAAGGCATCTTTTCCAAACATTACCCCAAATCCGATAATCCAAAACGCCAAAGCTCCAATCGTTAAGTCCACAAAGATTTTCATCGTAACATTAACCGCATTTTTCGTTCGGACAAATCCAGCTTCCAGTAAACTAAATCCACCTTCCATAAACAAAACCATGGCTGCCGCAAGGACGACCCACACGGTATTTATATACATTAATTCCATAAGATCACCCCTTATCATTCACTAGATCATCAATATCATAGTCAATTGTCCCGGTCCGAATATTATAAGCTTCTAGAATTGGATAAATATATATTTTACCGTCCCCATCTTCACCGGTCTGGGCAGAATGAACGATGGTCTGGATGGTAGACTCTACCAAATAGTCCGAAAGAACAATTTCCATTTTTACTTTTGGATGGAGTGTCACTTGATAATTTTTTCCACGATACACACCTTGCGTATCTTTTTGTTTCCCTCTTCCAACCACCTGTGAAACAGTAAAACCCGTAATTCCTAATTTTTTCAAACCCTTAATTGTATCTGTGAGCCTCTCCGGTCGAATGATTGCCTCAATCTTTTTCAAAGAATCAGCTCCTCGTGTTATATTTCCTAACATCAATATGATAAAATATATAACATCTAGGTATTCTCCGTCAATATTAATTTATGGAAATCGGAAAATTCTAAAAAGATTTGGGTTTATAAAAAAAGAAGGAGGCGGTTACATAACCGGCATCCTTCTTTTTCTATACTAATAATTTTTAATTTGTCTGAGGAATAGTACGTTTTTTTATTTCAATGTCCCCTTAGACACCGTTAATTCCTTTATCTTAACAATCCAATCCTTGAAACTCCCATATTCACTTGAATCGAAGCCGAAGTACGACTTTATGAATTGGATGGTTTCGCTTTCTTGATCATGAAAAACTCCATCTGAATAGATGAGTTGAAGGAGTTCGGTTACGACGATGTTTTTTGAGCGTTCATTCTTAAATACTTTAAGGATTTCTCCAATTTCAAGACCCTTTATTTTATAATCCTCAAGTCCCATTTCCTTTTGGCACCTGATAAGTACGGAATTCTCAAATATAGATATTTTTCCATCAATTTTGGCAATCAGAGCAGCAAGTTCAAGAAACGCCTTCCTCTCCTCTGGCTGAAGTTCTGCTAGGAACATTCCTTCACATCTCCTTTAAGGGTTTGTTCTAAGTATACGAAAAAAGTAGGAGAAAGTTTCAAATTGTTGTTTCTCCATTGAATAATTACATCCATACTACATATACTACTCTTTGTGTTTAGGAGGTGAAGATCATGCCAAATCAGCAAAACAACCAGCAAAAAGGGAAATCCAATCCTAATCAACAAGGTTCAGGGTCACAGTATCACAAAGAGCATGCGAGCAATGTTCCAGATTACGGAGCAAACACGGTCGACCCCAATGCATTTACTAATACCACTGAAAACAATGAACAGTAATTATGAATTTTTTAGACGCCCTATTGTGGCGTTTTTCTTTTTTACCCTCTGTTAACACACTATTTCAAGACTCAAGAATATCCTTAATATTTTTTAAATCTTTCATGTTTGCTCGCCTCATCATTGGAGCCATAAACGGTGCAAACACTTTTGAAAAACCGCTTGGATTTCCCTTGTTCCTTAAGGTCATTCTTGTTTGATTGACTTCTAAGGCTTCCCAAGTATAGGTAGTTTCCATTGGAAAAGGTCCCTGTGCGGTTTTCATAACCAGCTTTTTTTCTGGAATAAACTCTGTAATTTCATAGATATAGGCAAGTTCTCTCCCGAGGAATTGTGCTTTAAAGGCCACTCTTGAACCCAAGGTTAATGGTTTTTCGGTTTGCCATTCGGCTGATTGAATATTAACATACCATTCTGGGGCGTTGTCAGGATTGGCTGCATATTTTGAAACTTGTCCAACTGGGCGTTCGATAATTATTTCTGTAAAAACATCAACCACATGTTTGACCTCCGTAACCTTCAACTTTTAGGATCTATTTTTTCTACATAATTTTTTAGCAACGTGCCAAGCAAATATTTCCACCTCGTAGGGGATCGCTAATTCTCCTCCTGTTTACATTTAGTTAAATATTACCACAATCATTCTCCCTTTAGTCGTGCCCATTTTAAATAGGTTCCATTACGTAAGATTTTGTTCATCTTAATCTTAGAGGATGGAAGTTTGTACTACTAAAGTGTTATAGTTAGATAATACAGTTAATTTCAATTCGGCTCCCCATTTGGATTTTACGTTTCAAAAGTTTAATATCGAATGAATATGGCCTACTTTTCAACAAGGTAAAGTAGAGAATCGACAAGAGGTGTAATCATGAAACAAGAAATTGGATTTATTCAAAGAGAAGTTTTAAAGGAAAAGCCTGATTTTGCTTCACTTGGTTTTGGTAAGTATTTTAGCGATTATATGTTTGTTATGGATTATCAACATGAAATCGGATGGTATGACCCGAGAATTACTCCATACGAGCCATTAACACTCGATCCTTCTGCGATGGTTTTTCACTATGGACAAGCTATATTTGAGGGCATGAAGGCCTATAAGACAGCAGATGGAACGATCCAGCTCTTCCGCCCTGAAAAAAACATGAGGCGATTGAATGATTCATGCGAAAGACTGTGCATTCCCCAAATTGATGAGGATTTCTTATTAAATGCCATTAAACAATTGATTTTAACAGAAAAGGATTGGATTCCTGATGGAGAAGGGACTTCTCTATACATTCGTCCGTTTATTTTCTCAACCGAACCTTATCTTGGTGTTCGTCCTGCGAAACAATATAAATTGCTAGTCATTCTCTCTCCATCGGGAGCATATTATGGTGACCAATTAAGTCCTGTTAGGATTTATGTGGAAGAACAGTATGTTCGGGCTGTTATTGGCGGAGTGGGCCATGTGAAGACTGCTGGAAATTATGCGGCTAGTCTGAAAGCACAAGAAAAAGCTGATGAAAATGGTTTTGCTCAAATCCTCTGGCTTGATGCAAAAGAGAAGAAATATGTCGAAGAAGTTGGCAGCATGAATATCTTCTTCAAGATCAATGGTGAAGTGGTAACACCAAGATTAAACGGAAGCATTTTACCAGGTGTCACCCGTGATTCGGTTATTGAATTACTAAAATATTGGAATATTCCTGTACGCGAAGAGAAAATTTCAATTGAAGAGGTTTTTGCAGCACATGCGCGCGGCGAGCTTGAAGAAGTTTTTGGTGCAGGAACAGCTGCTGTTATTTCCCCTGTTGGCGAATTAACTTGGAATGACCAAGCGATTACAATAAATGACGGTCAAATCGGCGAACTTTCTCAGAGCCTCTATGATGAAATGACCGGAATCCAACTTGGAAAAAAAGAAGATCCATTTAACTGGACAGTGAAAGTTGCCTAGGTGGAAGTTTAAAAATAAGGCGAACAGTGCCATTCACTGTTCGCTTATTTTTTGGGGCTATGTTAAAGCTCATTGTTGATTTTGGCACATGTGATTGGAGCGGAAGGCGCGAAGACTCCTGCGGGAGGCTCCCCTGACCGCCCGCGGAAAGCGAAGCGCCTGGAGCGGAAATCAACAGACCAGTTTAACTGAGTCTTTTTTTTAAAAAAGTGAAATTTCCCTCTCTAATGTGTTGAAAAATATCTTTGTTACACAAAATACTTAGGAGAGGAGACATGAAATGGAATTTTTTCTACTTACACTTTTATTGCTCGCTGTTATCGGCTTGTCCAGTTTCATCCATCATTTTATGCCATACATACCAGTGCCGCTGGTTCAAATTGCACTAGGGGTTTTACTTGCGGCACTTCCAATAGGAATTCATATCCCAATGGAGCCGGAATTGTTCTTCGTTTTATTTATCGCTCCCCTGCTTTTTCATGATGGAAAAAATGTTTCACGGCACGCATTATGGAAATTACGAAAACCAATCCTATTGCTAGCTCTTGGGCTTGTGTTTGTTACCGTATTCGCAATTGGATACTTAATCTATTGGCTCATCCCGTCGATACCATTGCCTGCTGCTTTTGCGTTAGCGGCCATCCTTTCTCCTACTGATGTTGTTGCCGTGAGTGCCATTTCAAGCAGGGTAAAGATACCGCAAACAATTATGCATATCCTTGAAGGGGAAGGGCTCATGAATGATGCCTCCGGTTTAGTAGCGTTTAAATTTGCAGTAGCCGCCACTGTGACGGGTGTTTTTTCATTGGCTGAGGCAAGCTGGAGCTTTTTAATTATTTCCATTGGAGGTTTAGTAGGTGGTGCCATTCTTGCCGTCCTTATTATCCAATTGAAAATCTTTATTCGACGGCTGGGGATGGAGGATGTAACGATTCACATGCTCATCCAACTCCTCACCCCTTTTGTGATTTTTTACCTGGTTGAGCATTTCCATCTCTCCGGCATTTTATCTGTCGTAGCAGCAGGCATTGTTCATACCATCTATCGCGATCGTGACCAATCCCCTGCATTGCAATTGCAAGTGGTTTCTCAAAGTACCTGGACCGTACTTATCTATATTCTGAACGGATTGGTATTTGTGCTGTTGGGCTTACAAATACCAAGTGTCATTAGTGAAATTTTTCAAGACCCATTGTTTAATAATTGGGAAGTGAGTAAGTATATTTTTATCATTTCTGCTTCACTTTTCGTCCTTCGCTTCTTGTGGATCGGGGCTGCCTGGCATTGGGGCTGGCTGAAAAAGCAAATCCAAATGCCTTCGATGAGAGCGATTGGCATCATTACGATTTCAGGTGTACGAGGGGCTGTTACACTAGCCGGTGCATTTACGATTCCCTATGTACTTGAGGATGGAAGTCCCTTTCCTCAGCGCTCATTATTCATCTTTATTGCTGCTGGGGTAATACTTGTAACACTAGTAGCAGCGAGTACTTTCTTGCCGATTCTCGCCAAGCCGGATAAAGGAAATACGGATAAACTTAAGGAGGAAATGGAACAGGTTGCTATGCTCCGGACAATTGACTCCGCGATTCGTTCGATTCGGGAATTGATGAATGATGAAAATCGTGGAGCAGCTGTCTCCGTTATTTCAGCATACACTCAAATTCGGAATCGCCTAACTAATGTAAGTGATGAAAACTCCGAGCGACTGAAATTAGTAGAAAATGAAATTCGGATGAAGGCCCTTGATGCCGAAGCCAACTACATCGAAAAATTGAAAAAAGAGGGACAAATTGACCGTGAAATGACTTATATGTCTGAAGAACATATCCATCGGATGAGGCTCGCGGTTACAAACCGAATCCACTTCCGTAGATTATTTATTTGGACCTTGGTTAAAAGAAGTTTGTACCAGGTTGTACATCTTTTTCTGCCAAATAACAAAGAACGGCTTATACATCGCCAAGCACAAATAAAAAAGATCATCCGACTAAAAGTAAACATGGCGAAAGCAGCTATTCAGTATTTGAAGAATCAAATGACTTCTGAAAATGCCAATATTTATTTAGTCATTATTGGAGAATATAGCGAATTAATCATGAAATTAAAACTAGCCAAAAAAGGCGCAGATTCTACTCACTACACACAATTACAAAGAGAATTACGAGTGAAAGCCTTTCAAGCAGAACGTGATGAAATACAGAACTTGTACGAAGAGGGTGAAATCACTATCGATGTCACACGGAAAATTCGTAAGCAGATCAATATACGGGAAGCCTATTGGATGGAAGAAAGTAGTTTGCATTCTCATTAATGAAATATCAAGAAGAACGAAGGCGGCAGGAACAATATCTCTGCCGCCTCTTTCCTTGGAATAACTTCATAATGTTCAGGCATGTTAACACCCCTTTCAACCTATATTTATTATTTTTATTTTTTACTTAATAGCTTTAAAAAATTCTTTTTTAGAGTGAATGAGTTCCCGCAGACTTAAACGTTTAATAGATATTTACATAGAGTTAATCAAGACATATTTTACTTTCTCCAGTACATCCTAAAAAGAAGAACCTTGTGGACGGAGGATGAAAAACTTGAACATCGATGATATCATCATTGCACGGGATAAAATGAAGGGAATTGTCCATATGACACCCCTTGATTATTCCAAAACATTTAGTCAGCTCGCTCATAATGAAGTCTATTTAAAGCTTGAGAACCTTCAAAAAACAGGCTCCTTTAAAGTAAGGGGCTCTTACAATAAGCTTAATTCACTATCAAAGGATGAACTAACAAAGGGAGTAATCGCTGCTTCTGCTGGAAACCATGCTCAAGGAGTAGCGTATTCAAGTCAAATGCTTGGCGTACCATGCAAAATTGTGATGCCTAAAGGCGCTCCACTTAGTAAAATTCTAGCCACAAAACAATATGGCGCTGAAGTAATTTTAGAGGGGGCCACATTCGATGATGCTCTCTCCTATGCATTAAAACTGAAAGAGCAACTCGATGCGACCTTTATTCATGCTTTTGACGATGAGACTATCATGACAGGACAAGGTACGGTCGGGTTAGAAATCCTCGACCAGCTTCCAGATGTGGAAGCGGTTATTTGCCCAATTGGCGGCGGTGGACTCATTGCTGGAGTTTCTATGGCAGTAAAGGAAAAAAATCCCCATATATCTGTTTACGGTGTTCAAGCCCTTGCCTGCCCAAGTATGAAGCAGTCCTTGTTTGAAAATAAACCTGTAATGGTTGACTCCACACCCACAATGGCTGATGGGATCGCGGTTAAAAAACCAGGGTTGAGGCCCTTTGAAATCGTTCAAAAATACGTGGATGATGTTTTTTGTGTCGATGAAATGGAAATTGCCAGGACCATGCTAATGGTTTTGGAGAGGAATAAGCTTTTAGTTGAGGGGTCGGGCGCCGTCTCACTTGCTTCCTTACTTTATGAAAAATTGAATATTAAGGAGAAAAAAGTGGTTGCTGTATTAAGCGGCGGAAATGTAGATATGAATTTTATTTCAAGAATTATCGAACGCGGTTTAGTTGAATCTGGAAGGTATGCTAATTTTACGATTACTTTAAAAGATAAACCTGGTGAACTTCAACGAGTATTGAGTTCAATAACCGATTTAGACGCCAACGTTCAATCTGTTAATCTCCATCGGATTGGCAAAGATATTTATCCTGGCTATGCCCAAATTGAGATTTCAGTCGAGACAAAGAATCACGATCATATTGAACAGCTGCATAAAGTTCTTACCGAGAAAAACTATCATGTGGAAATGGGGAATTACTAGGAGCTAGGCTTTATACCTAGCCCTTTTCATTCTTAGACACTATAATAACTTCTTAACAAATTCAGATTTTAAACTCATCGTGCCAAAACCATCAATTTTACAATCAATATTGTGGTCGCCATCCACTAAACGGATGTTTTTAACCTTTGTACCTGCTTTTAAAACAGATGAACTTCCTTTTACTTTTAGGTCTTTGATGACTGTAATAGAGTCCCCATCGGTTAAAACATTTCCATTTGAATCTTTAACAATATTTTGGTCTTCATTTTCTGTATCTGATTCTAAATTCCATTCATGAGCACATTCCGGGCAAACAAAAAGGCTTCCATCCTCGTACGTGTATTCGGAATGACATTTAGGGCAATTTGGCAAATTAGACATATGTTCATTTCTTCCATTCATCCCTGTTATTCTAATACATCCGAGGGTTTCTAGTCTAGGCGGTTATAATTGGTTTTAAAACACTTTCAAAAAAAGAGTGCCTGACACCAATTCGGTAATCCCCGAATTGGTGTCAGGCACCATTCACTTTTCCTATTCTAAATTGCTATGTCGGCCGAAAGCTAGGGTGTGGTCCACTTCGTTCAGCTGGCTGAAAAGCAGGCATAAGGTATCAAATAGAATATGAGCGCATTGATCGAATAAAGATCCAAGCGGTTGGATCGTTTTCAGCTCATTCTCGCGGCGATATTTTGTCGCTGCGGGTACATGAAGAATCTGCGTTGCCGCCATAGCTAATGGAGACTCTGGATTTGTAGTTACAGCTATTACCGAACAACCAAGTGAATGCGTTTTTTCAGCCGTCCAAACCACATTTTTCGTTGTACCTGAACCCGAAATCGCGACTAAAAGGTCACCTTCATCAATGGACGGAGTGATCGTTTCCCCTACAACAAAGACCGTTGCTCCCAAATGCATTAAGCGCATCGCAAATGATTTTGCCATTAACCCGGACCGTCCTTCTCCAATGACAAAAATCCGCTTGGCTTTTTGCAATTGAACCGCTAACTCTTGAAGCTGCTCCTCTTCGACTTGACTGAGGACCGTTTCCACTTCTTTTAATATAGTAGGAATGACTAACATGTTCTATTTCCCTCCGTTTGTAAAATAAGTTGTTTAAATTGTGCCGCTGACGCTGACGGATTATCCGCTTTCGTAATAGCAGAGCCAATAATCACAACGGCTGGGTTTAAAGACCCTACGAGGTCTTCGATCGAATCTAGAGTAATCCCACCAGCTGCCGCTACCTGAAATCCTGAAAAATCACTTGGCTTTGTTCCATGATTTTGACTGCCTAATTCCTCTTGTTGGTCCTTACTTACGTGCTCGCAAAATATGGCGTCCTTATATTTCCTTAAGTCTCTTTTTTGTTGATCAGAGGTATTTAACAGATCAATCATGACCTTTTTTTGATAACGATGGGCTACTTCCATGCAGGTATCAATTGTTACAAGGGGAGAAACTCCCATGACGGTAGCAATATCAGCCCCAGCATCAAAACACAGTTCAAATTCATAACGGGCATTATCAATCGTTTTTATATCAGCTACTATTTGTTTATTTGGAAATGCTTGTTTCATCTCTTTTATGCTAGCCACACCGAATTCTTTGATTAGAGAAGTACCCACCTCAATCCAATCAAGGGAATCCTCTACTCTCCTTGTTAACTCGATGGCTTCAGCTATTTCCATCCGATCCAAAGCAAGTTGTATTTTCATAATCAAACTCCTTTACATGGGGTTTAGATAAATCGGTTTACTAAATCGGTTTATGAATTGATTATACTTCATTTGTAAGCGTTTTTCAATGGACAATGTGTGCCCGAACCAGTTTTGGTGTCAGGCACTAATGAATCGTTTCTACACCAACTTGCTTGGAAAAACAAACACTCCCGGAGAAGTGTTTTCTTTATTAATCTGTTCAAATAACAGCTCTGCAGCCTTGTGTCCCATTTCTGATGCCGGCTGACTAATGAAGGAAATGGGGTCCTCTAGTAAATGAGCAAATGGAATATTATCAAATACTATCAACTCAAGCTCTTTCCCTAGCTTTATTCCCTTTTCCTTAATAAATTCTGTAACCGCGAGAAAAACACGATCATTTGCTGCAAAGATTGCTGTTGGTTTAACCTCTAATGAAAAAAGCTTTTCTAATTTGCTTTTCATTTCCGAGATACTTGATTCGATAATGAAATCTGAATTTACCTCTAATCCCGCATCTGTTACGGCCTTTTTATATCCAGCCAATCGATCGATACGAGTACTAACCGATAGCGGCTGCACCACAAAGGCAATATTCTTGTGACCCTTCGCTATGAAATGCTGCAAGGCCTTGTAAGTGGAATCGGTATTATCCGTAATTACTGAAAACACATCAAGATTCTCGACTCTTCTATCTACAAACACTACAGGATAGCCTTGACGCACCATGGTTTTATATAAATCATTATTTTGTCCAGTAGGAAAAATGATCAGACCATCTACCTGCTTTGCTCTCAACATTTCAATATATTTCTTCTCTTTTTCGGGATCATCATCTGCGTTACAGACGATGGCATGCAAATCATGTTGATGACAAAAATCCTCAATGGCACGGCTGATTTCAGTTGAAAAAAAATGCGTAATATTTGCAACAATGATTCCAACCATAGAGGTCCGCTTTTGCTTTAGACTTCTTGCGATAAAATTGGGCTGGTAGCCAAGTTCTTCAATCGCCGCTTCAATTTTAAGCTTGGTCTTTTCCCCCATATATTCAAACCGTTTATTTAAGTATTGAGAAACGGTACTTTTTGACACGCCTGCCGCTTTTGCTACGTCGGCCATTGTTACTTTTTCCATGCCTATCTTCCTCTTTCCTCTTGGTTCACTGACTTCATTTTAGCGGCAAATCTACTAATTTTCCAGTAATGATCGATTCAAAGTCGCCCACATGTAAACAAAGGAGGATGACCCCCTAAATGACAATGCACTTGTTTATAACCAAGTACTCGCCACTATGGCCATCCTCCCCTTATGCTTACCGAACTGACTGGACTTCTTCCATTAACTTCCTTGCATTCTCGGTGATCAAACTTAAATAATCATCCGTTAATGCTTTTTTCGGATTAACCAACGAACTTCCGACACCAACAGCAACCGCTCCAGCACGGATATAATCCTTGGCATTTTCCATGTCAATACCGCCAGTCGGCATTAACGGAATATGCGGCAGTGGACCCGCTAGATTTTTAAAATAACCAGGTCCCACACTTCCTGCTGGGAATACTTTAATCACATCGGCACCGTACTCATAGGCAGTTAGAATTTCGGTTGCGGTAAATGCACCAGGGACACTAATGACCCCATACCGTTTCGTCATCTCAATCGTTTCCTTCCGAACAGTTGGTGAAAAAACAAACTTTGCTCCTGACAAAATGGCTGCACGGGCAGTCTCAGCGTCTAAAACCGTTCCGGCCCCTACAAAAATCTCATCACCAAACACATCGGCCGCTTTTTCAATAATCGCTAATGCTTTTGGGGTTTCCATCGTAATTTCCAGAGCTGTGACTCCGCCTTCTTTTAGGGCATGGGCCATTGGAATGATGGTTTCCAAACTGGCACCGCGAATGACCGCAACAACCGCCCGTTTTTTGATTTCATCTACTCCCATTTTAAAAACTCCTTTTATCTCTTTTATGTTATATACAATTGGTAACAGCCTTGGAAAAATCCCAAAGCTGTTGACAGTTTTTTATGCACTCATATTTACATCAGATGGTTTGTTTCTTTCCTTTTTTGCCGCTTTTACCGCCAAAATGGTTAAAATAGCGGAAAGGAATAAAGATCCTGCCATGAAGATGTAAGAAGCACCGAATCCACCAGTCGAATCATTCAAATACCCTACGATATAAGAGCCAACAAACGATCCTAATGCACCCATGCTGTTAATAAGGGCCATCGCGCCGCCAGCCACGTTACGAGGGAGGATTTCAGGAATGATTGCAAAGAATGGACCATATGGAGCATACATGGCACCACCGGCAATAACTAATAAGACAAATGAAATCCAGAAATGGTCCGTTCCAATAGCATAAGAGGCATAAAATGCGACTGCACCAATTAATAGGAATGGCCAAACAAAGGCGTTTCGGTTCAATGTTTTATCAGAGAAATAAGAAGCTACTAACATAAGAATAATGGCTAAAATATAAGGTACAGAAGACAACCAGCCTGTTTTTACAATATCCATATTTGGTGCTGCTTTAATAATAGAAGGAAGCCACATTACAAACCCATATACACCAATGCTCCAAAGGAAATATTGAGCGCTTAACAGAATAACTGGTTTCGATTTAAAAGCTTCACCGTAATTTTTAACCGGCTTAATACCTTCTTGTTCTTTTGTTAATTGTTGTTCAAATTCATTCTTTTCTTGTTCGGTTAACCATTTTGCATCTCTTGGTTTGTCATTTACAACTTTCCACCAAATAAATGCCCAAATAACGGCAGGAAGACCTTCGGCAATAAACATCCATCTCCAGCCCACAGAGTTAACTAAATAACCAGAAACAATTGACATCCATAATACGGTTGCTGGATTTCCTAAGATTAAGAACGTATTCGCACGAGAACGCTCTGCTTTCGTAAACCAGTTACTTAAGAGTACAAGCATGGACGGCATTACCGCACTTTCCACTACCCCGAGGGCAAAGCGTATCACAAATAATAATTTAATATTGGTGATCATCCCTGTGAAAGAAGCTAATAACCCCCAAGCAATTAATGACCAGAAAATAAGGACTTTTGCACTCTTTTTCTCGGCAAAGGCAGCTCCAGGCACTTGGAAAAAGAAATAACCTAAGAAGAAAAGCGACCCAAGTAAGGAAGAAGTACCCGCTGTAATGTGAAGGTCCTCAGCCAATCCTGAAGCTGCACCGAATCCATAGTTAGCACGGTCAAGGTAAGCAAGACTGTAAGTGATAAAAGCAATTGGAATCAGACGTAACCATCGTTGTTTGGCAATCGTTTGTTTCATGTTATTTCACTCCCTGTAAGTTTTTTTCTATATATTTTGCTAACTCTTCTTTGGTTGGATAGCCATCGTTATCACCGGGTGATTGAACTGCTAACGAACCAATTGCATTTCCCCTTGAAACCGCATCATGAACGTGGAGACCTTCGAGTAATCCACTGATCACCCCAACCGCAAAGCCATCTCCCGCACCAACGGTATCAACAACCGTTTCGACATGAAAACCGCGAACGGTTCCTTCTTCAGTTGCTGTTTTATAAAATGCTCCCTCTGCACCAAGCTTTATGACAACAAGCTCGACACCTTTTTCCAAGTAAAAGGAAGCGATTTCACGAGGTTCCTTAAAGCCGGTTAAGATTTCACCCTCAGCGATTCCCGGTAACACGTAATCAGCTAGGAACGCGGCTTCATTCATTTCCTTCACCATTTCTTCTTGTGATGCCCAAAGTGTTGGCCTTAAATTCGGGTCAAAGGAAACCTTTTTGCCATTCTTTTTCATAAACGATAGAGCATGTCTTGCAAAGGCTCTGGCGCTTTCTGAGAGGGCTAATGGAATTCCTGTCATATGCAAGTGCCTTGCATTTTGAAAATAATCTTCATTGAAATCCTTACTATTTAGATGGCTCGCTGCCGAACCCTTGCGAAAATATTGAACCTCTGGGTCGCCTTCTAATACCATTGACTTCAATTGAAATCCAGTCGGATAATTTTTGTCGATCAACACATGGCCAATGTCAACGTTTTCATTTTTGAGCCTTTCGATTATAAATCTTCCAAACGCATCATTTCCGACTCTGCTTGCCCAACCAGAGCGGAGACCAAGCCTGGCAAGCCCAATTGCCACATTGGTTTCTGCACCGGCAAGCTCACGGGTAAATTGGCCAACTTCGTGTAAGGAACCTGGATGATTAGCCATAAACATCGCCATCGCTTCTCCAAATGTAATCACATCTAACTGTTGCATGATAAAGCCTCACTTTCTGTTATCATCTGAATAAACTCTTTTGTTTTCTCCTTTGGTTCGATAGGAAACTCAAGCGCCTTTGCGATTTCAGATGGTAAACTATTCATAACCTTCTCCCAGCTGTGACTCCCATCTTTTTGAAGAGGCACAGTGATGAACTCGCCATGATCATCTTCTACCTGTTTCAAATGCAGATAATGGACATATGGTGAAAGCTTGCTTAATGCATCGTCCACATCCTGACCGGAATAGTACCAGTTCCCTGCGTCAAATGTCATTTTTACTGGTGTGTCCTGCTCGGAGGCGCTTTCAAAAAAGGACGTTAATTGGTTGATATTCCCACCATGAAGCGTCTGGTCATTTTCAACTAGCAATTGAATTCCTTGGTGCTGGTTCAAAAAGGTATTCAGCTCGATGACATTTGATTGACCTTTATGAAAATGCCCTAGTGATACTTTTATCCATTTAGCTCCAAGTGCTATTCCTTCGTGAAAGATCTCGTTTAATTCCTTTTCATTTAAACCGTAATCTTTTTTCCATAATTCAATCGGAGCCGAGTACACAGTAAAAAGTTGATATTGTTCTATTTCTTTTCTAATGCTATCTAGAGGTAGATCTTGGTCCGACAATAATTCACGGCGAATTTCAATTCCAAAAGCACCGGACTCGGCAATGTGCCTAATGAATGAAGTTTGCCCCTTCTTCAACACTTCAAATCTATCATAAGCATTTAACGGGACAATTACATTTTCCATAACGAAGACCCCTTTTTAAAAAGTAATTCTGATAAATCGTTTTAGTAAATCGGTTTAGTAAATCGATTTATTCATATTATAATCCCAATGAAAGCGTTTTTGCAAGAAAAACTTTTTTTCTTTAATTGATAATCCATTGTGGTGCCTGACACCTTAAAAAATAGATAATTCACTCTGGTGCCTGACACCATAAAATGGATTCAAATTACTTTGAGGAAAATGTAGAAAAGGTAAAAGGTACGGAACCCCTAAGTATAGAATCCAAAAAAAAGACCCCATATAGGAGTTAGAGACCGAAGCTTTTCAACTTCAACTTGTCGATAGATTTTTCTAGTTTCATTTCTACCTTTTCATATTCTTTACGAATGACTCCGACACCCTGTTCCATATCTCGTTGGATCAGGCGTTTGATATATGTCGCAAAGTGAATGTACTGGTTACAATGTTCTAGAAGCTCTCTTTCATAAGGGTCATCGAGGTTGAAAGGGACGGACTTGATCTTTCGATTCAGTTCATTCATCAACAAAGACCGCTTTCCCCATAGAATAAAATCCGAAAGCATTGGCATATTGCGGACTGTATGCTTTGTGTCCATTTGTCCGGTAGAGGACGGGTCTGATTAGCTTGATATTACTAAAATGCTCTTTAATATGTGGCAAAAGATATTCAGCAATTCCTCCGCAAAGATAGGTCGGTTCGTATAAGTTCCACTTGCCCCGAAGTTCCGCCAGGATGGCTACTGCCATTTGTTTTTCTGTCATTTCCATGTCTGTTTCAGCACCGAAAGCAAGGGTCCCGCTTTTCCTGTCAATAAAGTAGCCATCTTCCACTCTTAAATAGTTGAAGGTACCACTTCCAGCGTCGATGATGTTCGCAATGTCCTCCGGCCTGTCTTCCATGCTGAAGTATGCCCCAGACCCTTCAGGAGCGACTTTTACTTCCTCGATGTAAAACGTCTTCCTAACATTGTTCACCGTGATCGTGTGTTCCCCTTTCAGCATCTTCTCCATACTTTCCCTGTCTCTATTCACCATTCCACGGATCGGCTGCCCAATCACTACACAGTTCCCTTCCGTTTTACCATACTGATGAACTGCCACCAGTACCCTGATCTTTGTTTCTTCGTGCGCCTTCGAAATATCTCTCGGCTCTCTTATTGCATGACATTCCCGCCAGGCGATATTCCCCACAAACAGCTTCTCGTCCCCGTACTCGACGATGTAGTCGCCGGCTTCCATTTGGCTGCTATCTGCATTCACCAAATGAAGATGGCGGTAAGGTCCAATTGTTGACCTAAACTTAAACACATCGTCCCTTGTTCTTCCTTTCACCTCGTATGCGCCGGCATCAATCGCTAATATCCATTTGTGAGTCATTTTTTCTACCCCTTTTAACAATATTTTGAAAGTGCACCTATGTCATACAACTAATCTTTTTCAAACTTAGTATATGAGTGGAGGCCCAAATGTGACACACACAAGTCATACAATACTGTTGATTGGAAAAAAGAAAAAACAATAAAGCAGGATATCCCTCAATCATGAAAGGCTTAGATTCTTACATCTTTGAAATACCGAAAAGGAATCTTAAAACTTAAAATTTTAACATAATCTTCCTATATAACGCGCAAAAAGCAGTGTGATTCATCTGAGAAACACACCGCTTTTATAGTTGTTTTTATTTTATATTCGCCTTTTCCTATGGTTAGTTTGGGCCATAATACTGATACCTGACCCTCTTTTTTTCTTTAAGGAATTAATAAAATTTTCCCTATGCTCTTACGGCTTTCTAGATAACGGTGTGCTTCTTGGCCATCGTGCAACGGGAAGGCTGTTGGTTCGGAAACTATTAATTTTCCTTCCTCCATCCACCGAAACAACTCATTTGAACGAGCTATTCGTTCTTCTCTGGACGTCAGCACATTCCATAAGTCTCCGCCTGTCAGAGTTTTTGATGTATCCATAAGCATCCTTGGGTCAACCAACGCTGGGTCGCCCCCTGCCATTCCGTAAAATACGACCGTTCCACCGGTGCGAGTAACCTCAAAGCTATCTTGAAGAGTAGAACCTACTGATTCGTAGACCACGTCTACGCCTTTGCCATTCGTCTCCTCGAGTACTTGTTCCTTCCAGTCATCCTTGTATAAAAAGACTTGATCCGCTCCCGCTTCTACTGCTGCAGCGCTTTTTTCAATGGAGGAAGTTAAGCCAATTGCCGTGCCTCCAAGTAATTTTACAATTTGAACAAGAAGCTGCCCCACACCGCCTGCTGCAGCATGTACCAGCACTGTATCATTCTTTTTCACCGCATAGCTATCCTTCGTTAAATAATGAGCCGTTAATCCTTGAAGCAATACGGATGCCGCTTCCGCAAATGAAATGGTGTCAGGCACTGGTATAGCTTTTTCAACTGGAACGGCTACTAGCTCGGCATTTGCATATGGTACATCGGCAAATGCCATCCGGTCGCCAATGCTGATACCTTGGACATCTGATCCCGTCTTTGCTACGATTCCAGCCCCTTCATACCCTAAGATAAAGGGTGGCTCTCCGGCTAGATGATAGTTTCCTTTTCTTCTATATATATCAGCAAAATTCAGACCAATTGCTTTCATGCTTAGCAGTATTTCGTCCGAACCAATCACAGGTTCCTCTATATCACCATATTCGAGGACTTCTGGGCCGCCAAATGTTTTGAACATAAGTGCTTTCAAATGAATTACCTCATCTTATTTAAATTTTTATGACTCGCTTATATTAAATAAGATCGTGAAAGGTAATGCAAATAATCGTTACCGTTATTTCTAATTTCCCGCACTCAAGGGTACAATTACCTCCTAATCGAATGCTTGGTTTATTATAGTTGAAAATAAACTTCAAAGGGTTCGATGTCTTCTAAAACATGAAGATTACATTTATATGTTGACATTCAAGGGATAAAGATAATAAATGAAATAGACTAGCGTTAGGTATAATCCACATCCACTTGTAGTAGAAAAGGAGACATTATCTATGGATAGAAACAAATTTTCAGCAATTGCTCATCGTAACCATGCATTTAGTAATCCAATTAGCGAAGCAAAGATCATGAAGATGCTCAGAATTGTATCGCCTAAAGCATCAGATAAGGTGATTGATATTGGGGCTGGGAAATGCGAATTGTTAATTCGGTTGGTGGAAAACTACCAGGTAACCGCCACTGCAATAGAATTGTATAACGGGTCCATTGAGGAAGCAAAGCGGAATGCTAGTAATAGAATTCCTGATGGCAGTATTGAATTTATCGTGGAAGATGCCAGTACGGCGGTCGAGAGATGTGAGCCAGACGGGTATGATTTTGGGATTTGTATCGGATCTACCCACGCCTTGGGCGGAATGGACCCCACACTTAAAACACTAAAACGTCTTGTAAAGAAAAATGGCCATATTTTAATAGGTGAAGGCTATTGGAAGCAGACTCCCAGTCCTGAGTATTTAGAGGCGCTTGGCGGTGCAAACGAGTCGGAATGTAAAAGCCATGCAGGCACTGTGAAGGCTGGTGAAGAATTAGGTTTAATCCCACTTTGGTCTTATGTTGCTAATGATGATGACTGGGATGATTACGAATGGCTTTATTCGATGTCGGTCGAGAATTATTGTCTTGAAAATTCAGATGATCCCGATTGTGAAGCGATGCTGCAGCGAATTCGTACATGGCGCCGGACCTATTTGACATGGGGCAGAGATACCTTAGGCTTTGGTTTGTATTTGTATCGAAATAACTAATAGGAAAAAATAGAGCTATACCAAGGCTTCATCCACATTTAATCAAACGTTTGATTAGTTTTTTCAAGTAAATTTTCTGCTTTTTTTAATCAATCGTTTGATTAATTTTTTTTCATAATAAATTACCAACCTCATTAAAACCTTATACACCAAGGTCTCAGACCCTTTTAATCAATCGTTTGATTAGTTATCCAGAAAAAACCTTAACCTCCAAAAATCCATATACACCAAGGCCTCATCTCGTTCCAATCAAACGTTTAATTAGTATCATCCCACCTCTGACATTAGACATTTTGTTATCATCTCTGTTATACTATAATAGTTACCCAAGGTAATTATTACTCTAACTAACCATTTAACAAGGGGTGTTTCAAATAAATACTTCTCAAAAATTTTTCCACCAATTCCTGATGTTGTACCGTCCGTTTGAGAATAAACTAAATTTCCATCTCGCCGAGCATAATCTCCACAGAGCGCAATGGTCCATATTTTACTACTTATTCAATAATGGCCCGGCAACGCTAGTGGAACTCTCTCATTATTTATATGTAGAGAAGCCCACGGTCACCCGGACCATGAACCGCTTGGAAGAATTGGGCTATGTCGAGCAGGTTCCGAGCAATGATAAACGTGAAAAAAGAACACAGCTGACAGAGCTTGGGAGAAAAGTATATACGGAAGTCCGTGTGACGATTGATCAGTATGAAACGGACATTTTAAAAGGCATCTCAGAGCATGAACAGCTCGAGGCTATCCGCATTATGGGGGAAATTCGTAAAAATATTATTAAATAAGGGGTTTTAAAAAGTGACTCAACCTAGAGCTAAACTGTGGACAAAGGATTTCACTATTGTTTCTGCGGTCAATTTTTTCGTAACTTTAGTCTTTTATTTATTAATCGTAATCATCGGTGTTTATGCAGTCGATGAATTTGGTGCTTCTACAAGTCAAGCAGGGCTTGTAACAGGAATATTTATTGTCGGGTCTTTAATTGGCCGGTTGTTGATTGGCCGGTTTATTGAGTCAATTGGCCGAAAGAAAACGTTATTCATTGGTGTCATTTTATTTATTTTGACGCTTCTTTTGTATTTTGTGAACTTCGGGATTACCTTCCTGCTTATTACCCGCTTACTCCATGGGATTGCAGGCGGAATGGTCGGGACTGCTACAGGTACGATTGTGGCCCAGATTATCCCGGCTGCTCGAAAAGCGGAAGGGATTGGCTACTTCAGCATGAGTGCAACACTCGCTACCGCTATCGGGCCATTCATCGGACTCTATATGACCCAACATACAGATTTCCAAATGATTTTTATCTTCTCCCTTGCTTTAGGGGTAATTAGTTTGATCACTGCATTCTTCGTCGATGTGCCTCCATTAGTTGTATCTGTAAAAACATCTGAAGTAAAGGGATTTAAGCTTTCCAACTATATTGAGCCAAAAGCACTGCCTATCGCTGTTATTACACTGGTAGTAGCTTTTTGTTATTCCAGCGTTCTTTCTTTTATTAACTTCTATGCGATTGAAATCGACTTAGTTAGTACGGCGAGTTTCTTCTTCCTAGTCTATTCTATCGCAGTATTGTTATCACGCCCGATCACAGGCCGCTTAATGGACCTGAAGGGTGCAAACTATATAATGTATCCGGGCTTTGTCCTCTTAGCAGCCGGCTTATTTCTATTAAGTTCAGCAAGTATTAGCATCACTTTATTGGTAGCAGGAGTTCTAATTGGCCTTGGTTTCGGTAACATGCAGTCAAGCACCCAGGCAGTGGCCGTTAAAGTAACTCCTCCGCATCGGATGGGTTTGGCGACATCGACCTTCTTTATCTTTCTTGATGCAGGACTTGGATTCGGTCCATATATCCTTGGATTCATTATTCCATTAACCGGCTTTAGCAGCCTGTATGTAATCTTAGGTATTGTCGCTCTGGCAACCTCAATTCTTTACTATTTTCTGCACGGCAAGAAAGAACGTTCAGGAAGGACGATTATGACTGGACCAACCCCCGACCCTAATTGATTTCAGGTAACCGGCCGATCGAAGGCACGCATAAAACCGGTTTATAGCCAATATGATAAACATAAGAATCCTAATTAAAGGGGTCGGTAGATATGATAATTTTTAATAAAATTGCATTATCATTTGTTGTCTTTTTTTCCTTCAGTATTATCATAAATACTTATTTGGGAGAAAAGGAACGGGTCCAATCTAATGTTATTTACTTTGTTATGAACGGGTTTGCTTATATTGTATCTGCCTTAGAAGTTGAAAAGGATAAACTGAGTTTAGAAACGGCAGAAATATAGTGTGAATTTCAAATAAAGTTCCAATTGCCCTTGAACCAAAAGGAATATTCTGATATATTTACTATCAAATAAATATTTTCTTACTTCTTGTTTTTTGAAGTGAGGATAGAGGCGCAAAGACCATTAGTACACAATATGAGGATAATGAGATCCAATGATGATTGTGAAAAGGGGAATTTGCCGAAGCTTCAATGAATCTCATTGGTCTTGAAGCTGGTTCTGCTATTGAAAAAATACAGAACTGTCATATAGGAAACTATATGGAGGGCTATCTTACGCACGGGAACTTATTTTTCTTATGTTTCTACTGCAACAGCGAACCCTCGTTGTTGCTTTTTTGCGTTAAATTATGAATGGCCTTTACCCACCTCTAAATTTTATAAAAATTTTAATTAAAGGGTGAGAAATGATGAATTTTGGCCAAGTTTTAACCGCAATGGTTACGCCATTTGATCAAAATGGTGAAGTAGATTTTAACGCAACAAGAATACTTGTAGATTATTTAATCGAAAATGGTACCGATGGAATCGTAGTTGCTGGTACAACCGGAGAATCTCCTACATTAACAACGGAAGAAAAAGTGGCATTATTTAAATTTGTTGTCGACGCTGTCAATGGAAGAGTTCCGGTTATCGCTGGAACTGGCTCAAATAACACGAGAGCTTCCATCAGCTTAACAAAGCTGGCTGAAGAAACAGGAGTCGATGGGATTATGCTTGTTGCTCCTTATTACAACAAACCATCCCAAGAAGGCATGTATCAGCACTTCAAAACGATTGCTGAATCTACACCATTACCGATTATGCTTTATAATATCCCCGGCCGAAGTGTGGTCAACCTGCCGGTAGAGACCATTGTTCGACTTTCACAGATTCAGAATATTGTCGCCTTAAAAGAAGCAAGCGGTAACTTAGATGCCATGGCTGAAATTATTAGCCAAGCACCAAGTGATTTTACCCTTTATAGTGGTGATGATGGTTTAGCATTGCCGGTTTTAGCCATTGGTGGAGCTGGAGTGGTTTCCGTTGCTTCCCATGTCATTGGTAATGAAATACAAGAAATGATTAATCATTTTAAAAATGGGAATGTCCAAGATGCAGCTAGTGCCCATCGCCGTCTTCTCCCGATTATGAAAGCATTATTTGCGGCACCAAACCCAGCACCGGTAAAAGCCGCATTGAATATGAATGGAGTGAACGTTGGAGGTCTTCGCCTGCCATTGCTCCCGTTAACCACCGAAGAGCAAAGAACACTACAAGGTGTTCTACCAGCAAGCAATGTTAAAGTATTAATCTAAATACCGATAAGAATAGCTGCCAAACTCCGT
The DNA here is from genome assembly GCF_018613065.1 of Bacillus sp. ISL-7. The sequence goes on from NZ_JAGGQW010000007.1 coordinate 99,670, forward strand.
AAAAAACCGGGTATTTGGCAGTTTTTTTTTGTCGACAAAAGTTTTACCTCCCTTATCCGATAAAGTAAATCCAAAGGGGCATACTATTCTTATTTACTTGGAATAAGGAGGATATTAACTTGCGAACTAATGATAATAAATTATCTATTTTCGCCTTAGGCGGCATAAATGAAATCGGTAAAAATATGTATGTGGTTCAGTACGCAGATGATATTTTTATCATTGACTGCGGCGGTAAGTTTCCAGATGAAAGTTTATTAGGAATTGATTTGATTATCCCCGATATTACTTACTTAGAAGAAAATCAGGAGAAAATCCGTGCTCTAATTGTGACCCATGGGCACGAAGATCATATTGGCGGTATTCCTTATATCTTAAGAAAATTAAATATCCCTATCTACGCTACCCATTTTACACTTGGTTTAATTGAATTAAAAATTGACGAGCATCGTCTCCATGGAAACACCAAACTCATGACAATTGACTCTAATTCAAAACTTGAGTTTGGAGAAACCACTGTATCTTTTTTCAGAGTAAGTCATAGTGTTCCTGATTGTCTCGGTATTGTCTTTCATACACCTGAGGGTAATGTCGTTCATACCGGGGATTTCAAGTTTGACTTAACGCCTGTGAATAATCAACATTCAGATATTCATAAAATGGCCAATATCGGTCAGCAAGGTGTGTTAGTTTTAATATCTGAAAGTACGAACGCTGAGCGTAAGGGGCTAACACCGTCCGAGCAAATGATTGGTGGCAATTTGGATGAAGCCTTCATGAAAGCTGACGGGAAAATCTTTATCTCCACTTTTGCATCGAATGTTAATCGGGTTCAACAGGTCGTTGCCGCGGCGATAAAGGCCAATCGAAAGATCGCTCTTCTTGGCAGGAGTATGGTAAATGTGGTCTCTGTTGCGATTGAACGTGGTTATTTAACTATTCCCGATGGGATGATCATCGAACCACGTGAAGTCGATCGACTTTCTCCTGAAAAGGTGGTTATCCTTTGTACGGGGAGTCAAGGAGAGCCAATGGCTGCCCTTTCTCGTCTAGCGAGCGGAAACTTTCGTGATGTCTCCGTTTATCCCGGAGACACCGTTATCTTAGCCGCATCTCCAATACCAGGAAATGAAAAGGACGTTTCTCGGATCATAGACAATTTATTTCAACTGGGAGCCAAAGTTATCTATGGATCCGGAAGTTCAACCGGTATGCATGTTTCTGGTCATGGCTATCAGGAAGATTTAAAACTGATGCTTACCTTAATGAAGCCGACCTACTTCATTCCGATTCACGGTGAATATCGAATGCTGCACCACCACCGTTTGTTAGCTGAGTCCGTTGGAGTAGAGAAGGGAAATACCTTCATTATCAAAAATGGTGATGTCGTCGATGTTGAAAACCAGGTGGCCCGTCAGACTCGGTCGATTCCAGCCGGAGATACCTATGTGGACGGGATGGGCGTTGGCGATGTCGGGGACATTGTATTACGAGACCGTAAACAGCTTTCTGAGGATGGCATGCTCGTAATTGTGATAACCATTAGTAAAGGTGACCGAAGGATTATATCCGGACCTGACACCATTACACGTGGTTTCGTGTACGCAAGAAATTCGGATGAACTTCTAAAAGAGATTAACCGCCTTGCTAAGAAAACCATTAATGACCTGCAAAGCGAGAATATCCGGCAATGGAATGTAATCAAACAGAACATAAAAAAATCAGTCGGACAATATGTATTCACCCAAACAAAGAGAAAGCCAATGATCCTTCCTATTATTATTGAAATTTAAAACAAAAAAATGGTGTCAGGCACCATGTGAAGATTTCACATGGTGCCTGACACCTCATTTTTTATCCAGTTGGTAATTTTATTCTATCTAAGATGGTTGTCAGGTAATTTCTGACTGTGCTAATTTTTGTTTTTCTCTCGGTTAGCGGTTGGAACTCTTCGATGTTCTGTTCGTTTTGGTTTGAGTCTTCATCGATTAGTTCGGGGCAGTATATTCGCTGTCCATTGATGATGCTGCGAATCGATCCTGCTAATTCCTCACTCGGGCTATCCTTCAATAAATACCCGCTTACATCCGCTTGTAAGGCCCTTCCATAATACCCACTCCTGGCAAAGGTTGTTAGGATGATAACCTTACAACCAAATGCCTTTAAAGACTCAGCTGCCTCAAGACCGCTCATTTCAGGCATCTCAATATCCATGATACAAACATCTGGCTGCAACCGGTGCACTAGTGCAAGGGCTTCTTCCCCATTGCTAGCCTGCCCGACTACTTCCATATCCTCTTCCAAATTGAGGAGAGAACCAATTGCCCCTAGCAGCATTTCCTGATCCTCAGCAATAACAATTCGAATCATATAAGTTCCCTCCTTATCTGTCAGCTGTTATGTAAGTAACAACTCCCCTTAAATTAAGGGGAGCAAGCCTTGATTGATCTAGTTAGATTTCAGGTTTAACTTGTACGGAAAACCTCTTTTTAGCTAAAGCTTTGACTTCTCTAAAGCTCACAAAGTTCTTTCTTTCCTCATCCCACAAGCGGAAACGTATTGACTTTAAGCTTGTAGCAAGAGAAATGGTTGGTACGTTTTGTAACGGAGGCGTATTATTATGTGCTTCCTCCAATTTATAGTTAGGCACCCGTGGGCTTAAATGATGAACATGATGGAAACCAATATTCCCAGTGAGCCATTGCAAAACTTTTGGAAGCTTATAGAAAGAACTACCCTCTACTGCGGCTTTTACATATTCCCACTCTTTGTCCTCTTCAAAATAAGAATCTTCAAAAGTGTGCTGTACGTAAAACAACCAAATACCAGCAGCTCCGGAAATCATAAAAATTGAACCTTGTACTAGTAGAAACGCCTGCCATCCGATTGCCCAACAAAGCAAGGCAATCAAAGCAACGATTAGAACATTCGTTAAATAAGTGTTGTTACGTTCCTTCTGTTTTGCACCTTTGCGGTTAAATCGATTTTTAAGAAGGAACACATAAATCGGACCTAATCCAAGCATGACCAATGGATTACGGTAAAAACGGTAGGCTAGACGAAGTCTAATTGGTGCAGCTAAATATTCATCTACAGTAAGTGTCCAAATATCACCGGTTCCGCGTTTATCCAAGTTACCACTTGTCGCATGATGGACAGAATGCTCATGTCCCCATTGATCAAACGGGAAAACCGTTAACACACCCATCGCAGTTCCAACGATTCGGTTGGCCCGGCGGCTTTTAAAGAAGGAATGATGGGTACAATCATGAAAGATGATGAAAATTCTCGTTAAAAATCCTGCCGCTACCACAATTGGAACTAATGCTAACCAATAGGAAACGGATAGACTTAAATAGGCAAGGTACCACAAGCCAATAAATGGTAGAACCGTGTTAATAATTTGCCATACACTTTCTTTTGTCGTTGATTGTTCAAAGGGAGCAACTTGTTTTTTTAGAGTTTTCGTATTTTGTAAGGTCATTTTATTTGAATTCCCTTCCTTCGTTTCGTTATTAACCAAAGTATAAATGAAGGAATTTGTCCATGTTAGTAGCAGGTGTCATGTACAGGGTATGACAAATGTCACATTTCGATAAATTTTTCATCAAAAAAGTGCCTGACACCAGACGCAGCAGCACTTCTGGGTCATGACACTTTTTTTGATAAAATAAATTTTTCCTTTTCTTTGGCCAGAAAAATTCGCTTCCCAATTTAAATTAGAGCGAACAGTGCTAGTCACTGTTCGTTTTTTACAGTATATCAAGTATAATGGAGCATATTCAGATTATGCATACGATATTTCTTTGCGAGAAATCCTATAGATAAGCCGGATAATACAAATAAACGAGGTTAATATATGAGCGAAAAAAGTTTTACGGATTATAATTTAAGTGAAGAAATCACAAGAGCACTTGCCATTTTAAAATACGACACTCCTACTGACGTTCAAACGGAAGTCATTCCATTAGCTTTGAATAATCAGGACCTGGTCGTAAAGTCGCAAACTGGCAGCGGCAAGACCGCCTCCTTTGCGATACCTATTTGTGACATGATGGAATGGGAAGAAAGAAAGCCACAGGCCTTAATTCTTACCCCAACTAGAGAGCTTGCAGTACAAGTTCGTGAAGATGTAACCAACATCGGCCGTTTTAAGCGAATTAAAGCGATGGCCGTTTATGGAAAAGAACCTTTTTCGAAGCAAAAAGAAGAATTGCAGCAAAAAACCCATGTCGTGGTTGGTACACCCGGACGTGTCATGGACCATATTGACAGAGAGACCCTCGTTCTTGACGAAATAAAGTATCTTATTATTGATGAAGCGGATGAGATGCTGAATATGGGTTTTATCGACGAAGTGGAAGCCATCATAAAAGAGCTTCCATCAGACAGAGTCACGATGGTATTCTCGGCTACCTTACCAAAGGATGTTGAAAACCTCTGTCATAAATATATGAAAAATCCTGTGAATGTCGAAATTGCTTCTACCGGGATCACAACAGAAACGATCGAACATCTGTTAATTGAAGGAAAAGAAGAAGACAAGCTATCGCTTCTAAAAGATGTGACGGTCGTTGAAAATCCAGACAGCTGTCTTATTTTTTGCCGAACAAAAGAACATGTGGATACCGTATATTCGGAATTGGAAAGCTCCAATTATTCTTGTGAACGACTCCATGGTGGATTGGAACAGCAAGATCGATTTGCGGTTATGGATGGCTTCAAAATGGGGAATTTCCGTTACCTCATCGCAACGGATGTTGCCGCACGAGGAATTGATATTGATAATGTAACCCTGGTCATCAATTATGACGTCCCAATGGAGAAAGAAAGCTATGTCCACCGAACAGGAAGAACGGGCCGTGCGGGTAATGAAGGAAAAGCGATTACGTTCGCCACACCGTATGAAGGAAAATTTGTCCGAGCAATTGAAAGATATATTGGCTTTGAGATTCCTAAAATGGAGGCTCCAAAACCGGCTGAAGTGGCTAGAGCAAAAGAGGCTTTCGAGGAAAAAATCAGCGGACGACGCGTCGTAAGAAATAATAAAACCGCTCGGATTAACCAAGGCATCACGAAACTCCATTTCAACGGTGGTAAAAAGAAGAAGATGCGCGCGGTTGATTTCGTTGGAACAATCGCAAAAATTCCAGGAGTTACTGCCGATGATATTGGCATTATCACTATTCAGGATCAAATGACCTATGTTGATATTCTTAATGGAAAAGGCTCACTCGTCTTACAGGCGATGGAGAATGCAACGATTAAAGGAAAGAAGTTAAAGGTTAGCAAGGCAATTAAATAATAAATGCTTTATTATGGACGATTATGGGACCATAATTGTCCTTTAGAGTTTTATAAATCCCTGCATGAAAAATTTCATGCAGGGATTTATAAAACAGAATATGAATACTCTATTTAATACCACGGCTTCAACCTGATTTAATCATACGTTTGATTAGTTTTTCCTTTTTTTAACTTTTTTGTCGAAAATAATTAAGAGTATCAATTAAGGAAGAATTGATAGAAAATATTGGACTCCAGCCTAATTGGATTAGTTTTAAAGGTTTTTCTTCAACAACCAGATCATCAACACCATCGGTTAGCGCTCTAACCTCAAAGTCTATATCTGTTAAGTTTTTATATATTTGAATCAAATCCCTAATTGAATGGCTTTTTCCTGAGCATATTTCATAAACTTCCCCTGCAATCCCTTTATTAAAGAGCACTTCATAAGCGCTTATAACATCGCGAACATCTATGAAATCACGTTTAGAATTTAAATTGTTTACTACCAACACTTTGTCTAACATGTTCTTTTCCATTTGAGCAATTTTATTGGCAAAAATGGAATTAACACCATTAGAACTACCTGGTCCTATTATATTAGATGGTTTTGCAATTACGATGTTCATTTTGTACAATTTTACCCAAGCTTGTGAAATTAGTACCTGAAGTGTCTTACTAAGGCTATAGGGATGTGTGAGATTTGATATTTCGTTGGGGCTAGTTTGGAGAGAAGAACCGACCATGACAATTTTACAAGTTGGATTTAGTTGCCGGGTAGCATCAATGATATATAGTGATGATAACAAGTTGGTTTCTAATGTTGTAATCGGATCAATCCAAGAATCACCAACATGGTTGAGTCCTGCTAAATGTAATAAGAAATCAGGTTTTACTTTTTTTATTAAATGATTCACATCATTCATATTTGTTAGTTCACAGTATTCTGTTTTTATCCCTTTACATCCATCAAAAGGTCGGTTTCTAGTAACAGCTGTTATGTCATATCCTAATCCGGAAAAATGTTTACATGCATGTTCTCCGGTAAAACCACTTGCCCCAGTAATTAGCAACTTTGGCCTCTGATTCATCATTCTGCCTCCATATGATAAAATTACTGTAAAAATTTTGATTTAATCAACAATTTTTTTATTTCCTCATGGTTCATTAAATCATCATTCGAACTATAAGATGACATATTTATTGGTTGACAGTTTGAGTACAGTTCCCTTACTTCTGAAATGTTTACCTCAGGAAGAACAACCAAATATTCTTGGTTATAAACAACTGTATCCTCTATTTCATGGTCTGATACAAGTACTTCATGCAGTTTCTCTCCTGGTCTTGAACCAGTTTCAATAATATTGACTTCTTTTCCAAAATGCTCAATTAAAACTTCGGCTAAATCAATTATTCTGCATGCTGGCATATTTATGACAAAGATCTCCCCGCCCTTACCATCAGTAGCGGCCTTTAATAAAAGCTTGATTGCATCTTCTTTAGTTAAAAAGAATCGTGTCATCCGTTTATCCGTAATGGTAATTTCATTTTTAATTTTTATTTGATCGATAAATAAATGGAGAACACTTCCGTTTGTTCCGAGAACGTTACCACCTCTTACACAAACAAACTTCGTTTTTGTACTAAATAGATTTGCATGTATAATTAATTTTTCACTTATTGCTTTTGTAAAACCATAGAAATTTGCTGGATCTGCCGCTTTGTCAGTTGATACATTAATCACCTTTTTTACTTCATTAAATATAGCTGCATCAATCACATTTTGAGTGCCCGTAACGTTTGTTTTAAGTGCTTCCTTAGGGAATTCTTCACAAACTGGAACATGCTTCAAGGCCGCAAGGTGGAAAACATAATCGACACCTTTACAAGCCTGGAATAAAGCATCCCTATCCCGTATATCCCCTATCCGAAAACTTAACCTTGAGTCTTCAATTTCTCTTCTCATCTTAACTTGACTATCTTCGTTACGGGAAAAAATGATTATTTCTTTTGGATTATAGGTTAATAATTGGAGTGTAAGCTCCTTCCCCCAGGAACCTGTCCCCCCAGTTACTAAAATGACTGCGTCTTTAAACATCTATAAATCCTCCTATTAATTAAGCTTTAATATTAATACCTTTAAAAATGGCTTCCCAGTAATGGTCATTGCCATGCCATTTTTCTTCATTAGGAAGCTCTATGGCACATACATTTTTCACAGGCCAGTCTTTTTCAATAAGGTCTTTGGTATTCGTATGGTTTACAAGAAGAATATGGAATTCATTTTTCACCAATTTCGATAACACTGACTCAAGTTCCAGCAATTCTTCAAAGGTTCCTTCTGTTCTAATAAACAGGATACGTTTTCCGTTGGAAAGTATATCTAAGAATCTCTGAATTCTTCGGTCAAATTTGGCTCTTACCTCAGGGTAAGTGGCTAAATTTGTAAATGTGTTTTTGTTTGCTTTAAAATCATGACTTGAAACGATCTGATAGGCCATATCAGTTACAACAAAATGGGGTTCGGAGCTGTCTACACCAGTAGCATAGCCTGAAGGTATTAAATTTGGCAGGTCCATATAACCAATGAATCGATTTTTCAATAGACTACTAACGCTAGACAATGAAGGGGATGACATCCAGTCCAATGGTCCCGCGAAAGGTCTTAAATTGTTTTGTCTTAGTTGAAGGGCTGCAAGGCACAAATCCCCCAAACTATATATCGCATCGTAAGTTCCTTTTAAATCTTCTAATCTCATAAAAAGTAATCAGCTCCTTACATTAATAAAATATTAAATATTTACCTGTGTTATTAAATGCAAAAATAAAATAAATGATAGGGCTAATACGCTGTATTCAAAAAATTTAATATAAAAAATATAAGACCGTTATCACTTTATAGTGATAACGGACCTTTTTAAGGATTAAATTTTTTCGTGTTTTGATTAATATGTTTTCTAATAAATTTTCTACTTGTTATCTCCATAATTAATGGGTTAGGAAGTCGATAATCATCAGGTACGGTATCTTTAATTTGCTTAAGGACTTGATGATCAACTACGACTTCTGGATTGAATACTTTTGATTCAAACAAAGAATTATATTGGTCGGCTTTCATGGGCTCAAAGATTTGTAGGGTCTTTGGATTAGGTAACTTAAAGTCTTCAGTCAAGACTCCCTTAATTGGTTCCCAAACTTTAGAATCCACAAATATATTTGGTGTAGGAGTATTTGTGGAAAATAATAAATGATACAAAGCACTGTTCATTGGTTTGAACGTCATCTCCGCAAATGGGTTGGGAAGTAAATATTTTTCAGGCACAGAATGTTTAATGGTTTTCCAAACCTCTGAATCCACGAATATTTCTGGTGATTTTATAGGTGTTGAAAACATCGAAGAATAGGAATCGGCTTCCATAGATTTATAGGTTCTCTCAATAAAAGGATTTGGCAGTATATAGTTATCAGGAGTAGTATTTACAATAGATTCCCATATTTGAGGATCTACAAATACTTTAGGAGAAGGTACCATTGTGTGAAAAAGGGAATGATAAACATCGCCTCTTAATTTTTTAAAGGCATTCAATGTGTCTGGATTAGGGAAAACTAACTTTTTGGGAACCGAATCGATAATTTTTTCCCATTCTAGGCTGGAAACAAAAACATTTGGACTTGAGACTGGGATAGAAAACAAAGAATTATATTCATCCGAATTTATTAAAAATATTTTGGAGTTATCATCGAAAGGCTGACTAAATTGCACCGTTTTTTGGGTTCTTGACCAAGTTTTTTGAGACTTTGACCAGGCTTTTTTCAACCAAATCTTACAATTGGAGAAACAAACGAGTAGATATTGATTAATTAATAGGTTCAGATGCTCCATTACTCTCGTCCTTCCCACGTTTGGAAATCGCACCCTTATAAATTTCGATTAAATGTTTAACTCCTTTATCTAAAGACCAATGAGTCATACCCCATTTTTTTGCGTTGGCCCCAAGTCTATTTCGATATTTTTCATCTCCAAGCAACAAATTTATTTTTTTGCAAAGGATTTTAATATCTCCTGCAGGAGTTATCAACCCTGTAACTCCATCCTCAACAATTTCTGGCAATCCACCTACATCATTAACAATTATGGCTTTACCAGCAATTTGGGCTTCTATTACAGATAAAGGCTGATTTTCTAGGAGACTAGGCAGAACAAAGATATCTGATTTTGCTAACAAGGATGGAATATCATCTCTTTTTCCAAAAAACAAAATGTCATCTTCCAAACCAAGGTTTTTACTTTGTACTTTTAATTCAGCTTGTTTATCGCCGTTACCAACAATCCAGCATACCCAGTCTTTACGTATTTTTTTTAATTCACCTAAAGCAGATATTAAATGATCGACCCCTTTTAGTTCTACCAACCTGCCCGAATAAATAATTACTTTTTTGTCCTTCGGACGTATTATGGATGATTTTTGCTTCGACCGTTTAATAAAATTCTCAGTATCAAAACCATAATGCAGTACTTTAATTTGTTCATTTGGAACCTGGAATTCATTTGTTAATATATTTTTTAGCCACTCATTTGCAACAATGGTGACTTCTGCAGATGTAGCTCCTAGCCGCTCTAGCTCATCATAATATACTCTAGCCATATACGATGTATTTGATTTATGAATTGTATTCAATTGATGCCTTATTTCATGAGCTACAGAACCATGAAGAGTAGCAACCAGAGCGGATTTTTCAGGCCTAACCCTATCTATGGAGGCAGTTGAGATTACGTCATGTGTATGAATCACATCATATTTTTCCAACCCTAAATAGGCAGCGCTTAACTCATAGACGTATCGGTGAAATTCAGTATATTTTACTAAATCATTTGCATAAATTGCGGGGTAGGTTTTTTCGTTTAGTTTTGCATTTAATAATGGGAGAAGCTTATCGCTATCTACTTTTCGGTTTTCATTTACAATGTAAACAGAAATATTATCCTCATCATAACCAAGCATATCAACCTCATGACCCAATGATTCAAGCTTTTTCCTAAGTTGAACCATATAACTCCATACTCCTCCTACATGTGGAATAGGCCAATAGGTTGCAAGCAGTATTTTCATTTACATCTCTCCTATATCTATTGATATATCATAACAATATGGGAAGATACTCAATATGGTATAGGCCGTTAACTTAGTTTAGTTTTATATTATATATTTTTTATTTAAACGACTTATAAAAACGATGTCCCTTTTTAATAATCCATTATTTTTATTTCAAAGGGAATAAGTGCAAAATGGGCATATGTATTAACTTAATAAAATTCAACTCGTCTATCTATATCTCATTTTATATATTTTACATATGTTGTATTGAAATATTATAAGGAGGAAATATAATGGGCCTAAAAATTATTAAGCTTGCCGTTACATCTGATACTAAAATTGCTATATCCCCCACAGTTACACGTTTTTTTTATGAAGTGCTTGAGCCTTTGTCACAAATAACCACTTTGAGAATCGATGCTGCTGGATTTTTAGATGACTCTGGTCATAATGTTGATTCATTACCATCCTTAAATCTAAATAATAGCTATTTTAATGTTTATATCAATGGTGTTTTGCAAATGGATGATAATTTCGCTTATACAGCTGGCGAAGAAGGTATTGGGAACCTTCTCATTTCAATTCCAGATGGTTCGGAGATTGCTGCAGGAACTCCTATCATTTTAGAAGTTATAAACTTTAACCCCTCCCTTAAGACCACTTTTGAGACATAACACTTCACAAGATGACATAAAATAAATAAATGAATAGGAAATAAAGGCTACTAAAAAAAGCGTTATATACACCTTTTGAGTTAGCCTTATTTTTTTCAAAAATATTAGACTATTAAAGTATTTTCCTACGGGTCTTCTGCGTTAGACTTTACCATGATCAGTTATTTATGAAGTTCTTTTGTTATTTCGCACTGTATAGATAATGGCTGATGTCCAACAAATTAATATTAAAGAGTAAATAATAATCATCCATAGTTTCATTATTGAAAATGCATTAACTAAAGCATGAGCATTGGTCAGTATAATAAACCCTCCGACAATGACTCCTAATAAATACGAAGGTAATTTTCTTACTAGCCATGCAGCAATGGGTGCTGCAATGACTCCTCCTAACATAAGCGTTAATACCCAAAACCAGTCAACTTCATCCCAACCTATTGAAATGAGAAAGCCTAAAGTGGCTGAAACAGAAACGGCAAACTCACTTGTATCCACAGTACCAATAACTTTCCTGGCTGAAATCCCATTTCTAGATAACAGAATTGGAGTTGTGATTGGTCCCCAACCACCACCGCCAGTGGCATCTGCAAACCCGGCAACCAACCCTAAGGAAATCGATTGTGTATGGGAAAGGGAAATTGATCTATCCTCGCAAGTATAATTGAACTTAAACATAAAGCGGAAAAGGACATAACCTCCAAGAAATAATAAAAACAAAGAGATATATGGTTTTATTATTTCCCCTGGCAGGTTGCTTAAAAAACAAGCCCCAGCAAATGCACCAATAGAACCTGGTATTATCAATTTAAATACAGCCCGGCGATCAACATTACCAAATTTTATATGGGAAATGCCAGAGGCTGCAGTAGTTACTACTTCAGCCAAGTGTACAGATGAAGATGCAACTACAGGGGTTACTCCAAAGGCTAACAACAATGAAGTTGAAGTAACCCCATAAGCCATACCTAAAGATCCATCTATAAGCTGCGCTAAGAAGCCGATAAAAGCGAAAATTATCAGTTTTTTCAATTTCATCCTCCTCTCAAAGTGTCAAATCCCTTTTTGTAAACCTCTTATCAATACCTCGATAACCTCTCTTCGGCTAAATGTGCTTGGTGGAAATTCACCATTTCTTAACAACTCTCTTACCGCAGTCCCTGACAGTATGTCGTGATCTTCTGAGGGATGTGGACATGTCTTGGTAGAAGCCATACCTTCACATTTTTTGCAGTAAAAGCTATGCTCGAAGAAGAGAGGGGTGATACCGAGCTCTTCATTTTCAAAGTTACTAAAAATTTTTTGGGCTTCATATGTTCCGTAATATCTTCCCACCCCTGCATGGTCACGGCCAACAATAAAATGGGTACAACCGAAATTCTTGCGTACTAAGGCATGGAAAATCGCTTCACGAGGACCAGCGTATCGCATTGCTGCTGGAAACACTGACAGGAATACCCTGTTTTGAGGGTAATATTTTTCTAATAAAACTTCATAACTTTCCATTCGAATATCGGCAGGAATGTCATCTGCCTTCGTTTCACCAACAAGAGGATTTAAAAAAAGTCCATCGACCGTTTCGAGCGCTGATTTTTGAATGTATTCATGTGCTCTGTGAACGGGATTTCTTGTTTGAAATCCAACTATGGTATTCCATCCATGTTCCTTGAACTTATTTCTTGTTTCTGCGGGATCTAGATGATAAGAAGCGAATTTTCCCTTTTCAGTTTTCCTCACAAGCCGGATTTGACCAGCCGCATAAACAGTAGGTCGTGCAAATAATTTTTTAACACCTGGATGAGCCAGGTCGCTCGTCTTATAAACTTGCTGAGCCTCTTTCTTCTTGTCAGGAATATATAATTGTTCCAGTTTTAACACGCCATATACAGTCTGATCTTTCACCAATTTTACCCATTCACCTACCATTAGCTGCTCTGCTTTCTCATTGCTTATAGGCAGGGTAATTGGGATGCTCCAAACAGTTCCATCAGCCAGGCGCATACAGTTTACAACTGAGTTATAATCTTTTTCATTTAAAAAACCCTTTAGTGGACTATAGGCTCCATTTCCGATTAGTTCCAGATCACTTAAAGCCATATTATCCATTTCAATTTCTTGATTAATAGAATCATAATCAAAAGTTGGATTGAATAACTGTACCAATGTTCCCCCATGTGGAGCAATTTGGCTCATGTATAGCCCTCCAATCATAGTTTATTTATGGTCATTCGATGAAATCGCGTGCTTATACAAAGCAACGAAATTGTTCACCATTTTATCGATTGACCATCTGTCCTTTGCCCATTCCTTCGCGGAGTTTGCAAACTGTGTCCTGATGTCGGGATTGTCGAGAAGATAATTTAAGTGCAAGTATAATTGATGGCTGTTTCCTGCCGCTGCCACTAATCCATTTTCCCCGTTTATAACCATTTCAGGCAGTCCTGCTGCATCGCTGACGATTACCGGAACTCCACTAAGTTGTGCTTCCATGACAGAATGCGGCTGAGTATCCTGCAGACCGGGAAGAACAAAAATATCTGCTTGTCTAAGAAAATGCGGGACATTATCCGATACTCCTAAAAACTTGACATCGCCCTCAAGGCCCATGTTAATACATTGTGCTTGTAACTCATTCTGTAACAATCCTTCACCAAGAATCCAGCACTCCCAATCACTTCTGTGAAGTTTTAAAATAGAAAGTGACTCAATAAGATGCTGTAGTCCTTTAAGGTAAACCAGGCGGCCTGTAAAAAGGATTACCTTTTTATTAGGTGGACGGCTAATGGACGTTTCGACTTCTGAACGTTTAAAATAGCCTTCAATATCCATTCCGTATGGAAAAGTAAACAGCTTGTCAGCTGAAACGGAAAATTCATTTATAATTTTTTCACGCATCCAGTTTGATTGAGTATGGATATAATCACTACAATGGTAACCCGAATATTCTAAAGCTTTATGATACTCATACTCAAACCTGTCTTTAATTTGATTTTCGGTTAAATAGCGGTTCCCCGTTTTTAAATGGTAGAATATTGCCCCTGAGAGGTTGCCGTGTGCACTGGTAACTAAAGGAATATGCTTTGGTTTTACCCTGCTCATGGCAAGTGCCGCTATGACATCCTGTGCATGGATAATATCGTATTGGTGAAGGCCGTAATACAATGATGATAATTCCAGGCTGTAACGATATAACTCAGTATGGTAAATCCAATAGTTGGAGTGTAATGTGGGGAAGGCCTCTGTTAATTTTTCCTTAATATAAGGAGAAAGCTGGGAGATTTCAACTTCTGGCTGACGTCCAATGATGCGATACTTGGTAGCTTCAGGGTTGTGACTGAGTACATCTACGGTATGTCCTAATTGTTCAAGCCGATTTTTTAATTGCGATACAAACCTCCAAATCCCGCCAAGTGCAGGAAGTGGATAGTAAGAAATCAATAAGACTTTCATTTTATTAAACCCTCATTTGGGGGATAAAACTTTTTGATCGTTTCTGCTAGTTGTGGATCAGGAATAGTAAGCTCCAATGCCGAACTATCCTTTAAATGTTTCCAAAGATCAAAATCCTTTACGGATAAATTCGCAGGTTGCTGCTGTTCTGTCATTTAAGCCACCCTTTCATTAAATAACTTTGTATATTTTATTATTGGTCATTCATTGGCGCTGTGAATGGAGTAAATAGCGTTCATATCATAATCCTCAAGTTGCTGTTCCCATAGTAATTTTTCATTTTTTAAATCATAGCAAGCAATTCTGGTCGGAAGAACTCCGTACTCACCTTCCCAAAATACTTTCCCGTCAGATGCAGTTTTTCTTACCGGCCGTATTCTTGTAAAACCGACAACCACTTTATCAGAATTCAACACTTTAATTCCTCTGCACCAGCCGAGTGGATTATTTGTGTTTGTCATATTGTTTAAATTATACGTTTGTTTGGCTTCATGATTATGAAGGTCAACTTTGACGACATGTCCATCAACCTGGGTAAAGTAAAGGGAGTCTTCGAAGACAACGCCATCATGTACCAGCGCTCGTCCAATATCGATGCGCTTATTGGAGTTAGTTAAGCATATGGCATCCTTTTGTAAACAGCGGGTGGCCCAAATATCATCATTGATTTTAAATACATAATTTGGGTGTGATTGATGAGGCTTTGTAGATGCGACTTTACGATAATCAATGTTACGGGAGAATCGCTCCCAGGTATTTCCGCCTAATACATTCCACTCGTTTAAAATTTCTCCTGTAAAAGATACTTCAAGAACCGTATCTAAGCCGGTAATGACAACCAATAAATTCCCTTCTGCAGTCGGACGGACATGATGAACATCATTAAAACATGGGAGCGAGAGGTAGTTGACTAGTTTGAAATCAGGAAGATAGTATACTAAAATTTCTGTTTGCGTGCCCACATATAATAAATTATTATGATCTGTACCAGCTGAAAATAAGATAGAGGGGTTTTCTTCGCTGCAAACTCCTGAGGGAGATATATATTCAACACATTTTTCAGCTATATCTTGTTCTGGACATACTTTCAAGATTAATCCCATTTTGTATTGTTCCCAGTCTTTAAGGATTTGGTTTTTTTGCTTCGCTCCGACAATATAGAATTTTTCCAACAATCTCACCTTTTATATTCGTATATTTTACGTATTGCTTAATTTTTTAGAAGGTCACTTGTGTCCGCAAGTGAACGAGCTTTATCTTATAAAAAATCACGGATGTACTCCTTGAGGAGGGGACGATATTTGTTGTTAAGAAAAGCAATTTCTTTTTGGATTTGTGGTTGATATTTTTTTGTTCCTGCCTCTTCGTGTGACCTGAATTTAAGGAGAACTTCATCTAAATAGTGGATTGGATAACCATTTAAAAACATCCGAAACCACATATCATAATCATGTGTATAACGCATGTCGGGATTGAAATATCCAATGTGATCAAATATCTCTTTCTCCATCACCACACTACAGCCATTTACAGGGTTCAATCTGAGGAAGGCCTCATAGACCTCTCTTACATTTGAAAAGCGCGGGCATGTCCACGAGATTAGAATGTTATTATTTTTGTCAACGTAATCATAATTTGTAAAGCTTGCCTTTGCATTGTGTTTTTCCATGAATGCGACTTGATGGGAAATCTTTTCTGGCAGAAAATAATCATCTGAACTCAACCATGCAATATATTTCCCCGAAGCAACACTTATACCAAGATTTAATGCTGTAGCCGTACCTCCATTTTCCTTTTTCAGATAATAAAAATCCCCTTGGAATGGTTGAAGCTTTTCCGTGTATTTCGTCGAACCATCATCAACAACAATAATTTCTATATTCGGGTACGTTTGATTCAGCGCACTTTGTATGGCCTGATCTACGTAAGAGCAGTTATAAAAAGGGATAATAATCGAGACTTTAGGTTCCATTTCTCCCCCTCCTAAATACATGTAATAAACTCAAAACTAAGTAAACATAACCAAAGTTAAAATGCTTGTGACGTTCTAGCGTCTATCAATCTAGTGATAAAATCACCCCCTTTCAAAAAGTTTTAATACTCTAACATGTTATGAGCAGAAGCTAAAAATGCATGGACATTTGTTTGAAAAGGATAAAAATATATTTTATTAATGTGTGGGTGTCTTAAACCCTTGTCTCAAATGAAACATATACATACCATATGTTCGAAGATCAGGAGGAAAAAATATGAATATACTTTTTGTTTTTTATGTGCCAAGTGGTGGAGTAGAAACATTGAATCGTCAGAGATGTTCCGCACTCAAGAAATTGAACATCACTTGCCACTTCTTGTATTATCGGAAACAGAGAGAATTGGTAAATGATCATGATGCACCAACCTTTATTACAGATGACGACAACGAAATAAAAAAAATAATAGATGAAGGAAACTATACAGCAATTATTATTATTTCAGATTATCGGGCGATAAAAAGATTTAGGGACCTAGGGTACACTGGTAAAATAATTTTAGAAATTCAAGGATATGGCCCGAAACATGTTGCGAGGTCGGAGCTTCAGAATGCAATACCTTTTGTTACTGGTTATGGTAATGGAGTATTAAACCCAAAAACCCCTCATATCGTGGAAATATTTAATGAGTTTTATCCATCCTTTCCAAAGTTCGCCTTTAATAACTGTTTTGATACAAGTCAGTTTAGCTACCAATCCCATCCTGTCAGCAATCAACCCATCATAGCTTGGACTGGGAGAATTGAGGATAATAAGAATTGGAGAGAATTTCTCCACATCGGCCATAAACTTATTAACCAAAATTATTCAAATCTAAAATTATATATGTTTGAAGATCCTTCGTTATCAACAGCAAAAGAAAGAGAGGATTTTCACCAATTAATTCAAGGGCTGAATCTTGGAAACAATCTTACAATCCATTCAAATATCCCCCATAAAAAAATGGCTGACTACTTTTCGATTATTGGCGATTCAGGCGGCTTTCTTTGTTCGACCTCTAAAGTAGAAGGTGCCCCGTACGCAATTCTCGAAGCAATGAGCTGCAGATGTCCGATATTAACCACAGATTCTGATGGAGTCAGAAGCTCCATTATTCATAACCAAACTGGCAAGTATTACACCATTGGGAATATTGAAGAAGCAGTTCGAGAGGCTAATGAACTTATGACAAATCAATACTTGCGGGAATATATACGTGCGACAGCACTTACACATGTAAAACAAGAATTTAGTCCAGAATTATATAGCAGACATTTTGCCGAAATGTTAACCAGTTTAGGCATCGTTCTTAAAAAGTGAAATAAATAAGTTTCTCAAGTCCTTTTTTAGGACTGGGTATAGAAAACAATAAATGATGTAGTTAATCCTTTAAAAACAATTGAACCGGTTTAGTATGGATGATGTAAATCACCCTGCTAAACCGGTTTTTTATGACGGACGGAAATCATTTATTTTTGGTTTCCATCCAATTCTTTAATGCTATTAACATCTGTTTATAATCTGGAATTACATATTTAAAATCAGTTCTAGTGTTTTTAATCGTCCGATCAAGCACGGTTGCATGATCAGGGATGATTTCAACATCATTTTTACCAAAAACATCCTGAATCAATTTTAATAATGAATACTTTGAAATTTTTTGTTCTGAACCCAACTGATATAAACCTGTAATCTGGTGCGTGATTAATTCTTCTGTTGCCTTAGCTAGTTCAAGAGTTGTTACACCATTCCATAAAACGTTTTTATACCCTTTAATTTTTCCCGTTTGTTTCATGAACCATAAAAACAATCCAATTCCATCCTCTTTCATTTCTGGACCAATTATTGAAGTGCGTATTGTCAAGTGTTTATCACTGATAACTTCACCCAATTGTTTAGATTGGGCATAGACTGAAGTACCATCCGGAAAATCATCCTCTGTATATTCTCCTTTTAATCCCGAAAACACACAGTCTGTACTAATATGAATTAATTTCCCATGTTGGCGCTCAATAAATTTTGCTAATTGATGAGGAAGCAAACTATTTACCTGGAAGGCAAGAAGAGGGTTATTGGCTGCATGATCATTTAATATACCAACACAATTGATGATGATATCAGGTTTTAACCTTTCAATGGTTTCTTCAACTCTTTTAAAATCAGTGACATCCAAATAAATACTTTTTTTATCATCGGCATTCCTTGAAGTATAGTGTACCTCATATTGTGGTTTGTCCATAAAATATTCAGTCATTATATGTCCGGCCATACCTTGTCCACCAAGTATGAGTATCTTCATTTAAATAAACCCGCCATTAAGTAGCATTTCTTTAATTTCGTCTTTACTTAATAATCCTGTGCTGGAGTTATAACTCTCTAAATTAACACGTTTATATCCAGTATAATGCTCCTTTAGACCTTCAATATGAATGGGAGGTAGTATAACAAAATACTCATCATCATAAATGTAAGTCATATTACTTTCATACTCTGAAAGAAGTTGTTCATGGATTTTTTCCCCAGGACGTATACCTAATGTTTCAATCTGAACATTTTCCTTAGTTGAAGCATCTATTAGGACATGGGCAAGATCGAGAATTTTGCATGCAGGCATCTTCATGACGAAGATTTCCCCGCCAACGCTGTCAAAGGTTGCCCTAAATACAAGTCTTATAGCCTCGTGAACTGTTAAGAAAAAACGAGTCATTTTTACATCTGTAATACCAATCTTTTGCTTCTCATTAATTTGCTTTTTAAACACATGTATCACACTACCATTTGTTCCTAATACATTACCTCCACGTATACATACGAACCTTGTATTGGTATTTCGCAAGTTTGAATGAATAATAAGCTTCTCTCCCATAGCCTTTGAAAGTCCATAGAAATTGGCAGGGTCTGAGGCTTTATCAGTAGAAATATAAATAACCTTCTGGACTTTGCATTCTATAGCTGCATCTATTACATTTTGTGTTCCAGTAACATTCGTTTTCATTGCTTCAGCGGGCTGATCCTCACATACTGGAACATGTTTTAAAGCCGCAAGGTGGAACACATATTTAACATTTTGGCATGCCTCAAATAATGCATCCTTATCTTTAATATCGCCAATGATAAAATTCAATTTTGGATTATTGTCAAATTCTTGCTTCATTTTGAATTGATTGGATTCATTCCTTGAAAAAATTCGAATTTCTTTCGGATTGTGTGTTAATAGCTGCCTGACTAATTCATGGCCCCATGAACCAGTACCGCCTGTCACCAGTACTATTTGGTTATTAAACAACTTTTATGCCTCCTAGTAATAGTTTAATAATTTTGTCTGCCACATTTTTATAAGCATAACCCTCTGGAAAGGACCATGTTTTCGGCAGATTTACCATAATATAAACACAGGCTACAATTTGATTCGCATCAATACCCGAGAGGATATTGCTTCCACACTCGATCGTTTCAGGTCTTTCAGTAGATTTGCGAATTGTAACCGTTGGAACATGAAACAAACAGCATTCCTCTTGAACAGTACCGCTGTCAGTTAATACGCAAAAAGCACTTTTTTCGAGTTTTATAAAGTCAAAGAAACTAAATGGCTCATGGAATTCCACTAAAGGATGAACGGTTATAGCTGAGCTGCTTTGTATGCGAGATTTAGTACGGGGGTGTAAACTGCATATCACTCTTTTTTTATAGGCTTCTGCTACAAGATTGATTCCTTTAATAATCTCGAGTAAACGATCTTCATGATCCACATTTTCAGCTCGATGAATGGTAACTAAAAAATAACTCCCTTCTTTTAAATTTAATTTCTCAAGGATTTTACTTTGCTCTATTTCGTCCTTGAAATGCTCTAAAACCTCATTAATGGGATTTCCAGATACAATAACCCGATTTCTAGGGATTCCTTCATTGATTAAATTCTCTTTGCTTTGAGGAGTATATGGGAAATTAAAACTCGATATTGTATCAATAATACGACGGTTTTTTTCTTCTGGTACTTCAAGATCGAAACAACGGTTTCCGGCCTCCATATGAAAAACAGGAATTCCCATTCTTTCAGCTAGGATGGAACTTAACCCACTGTTTGTATCACCTAATACTAATACTTTATCAGGCTTTTCTTTTATGAAAATTGTCTCTAAATTTTTATACATGGTTGATAATTGCTGCCCAAGGGACATCTGTTCATCAGACAAAATATAATCGGGGTCTCTAATCCCTAATTGCTGAAAGAATATATCACTTAATGAAGATGTATAATTTTGTCCTGTGTGTACTAAAATATGCTTTTCAGCATACTTATCCAATTTTTTTATAATGAGACTTAAGCGTATAATTTCAGGCCTTGTCCCTAAAATGGTCATGATTTTCATCATCCACCCCCTACATATAATTAGAGTTCTTACACTATGCCCCTTTTGATAATTACTTTATAGATTATTCATTTATTTTATATTTGCTATAGACATATAAATTAATTAATTTACATCGATATCCATAATCAATATTCCTCTCAAAAAATCCAGGGAGATAAATAAATTATTGTTGTTCAAAAGGACAAGTACCCTATACCAATTTATCCTTCCAAAATACAATATTAGATAGTTATTTTTAAGGGAGATGTGGTAATGAAAGTTTTGCTTGCAACGTACTGGGCTGTTCCACACCTAGGTGGAGTTTGGACCTATATGGTTCAGCTGAAAGAAAAAATGGAGTCTTTAGGACATGAAGTGGATTTACTGGGTTACGGTCATGATAATTCCTATGTACACATGGTAAATAAAGAACGAAGGGTAGAAAAAAGTGAGTGGTTTTCCCTGCTTAGCGACAACGCTGAAAGCTTTATTAGTTTCCATATAAATCCCTTGGTGCAGTATACTGAAACTCAACAAAATTTTTACACGAAAGCCGTTAGCTACTTGGGTTTAGAAAAATACGATATAATCCATACACAAGATGTTATTTCTACAGCAAGTATTAATAGAATCCGCCCCGCACATACAGCATTAGTAGCTACACTTCATGGATGTGTAGCGCATGAGATTAGGCAGCAACTAACTACTATTCATAACTCTCCAACTTCTTACTTGGCAAGGGCATATTTTGATGATCTTGAACATATTGGGGCTACATCCCCAGAGTATACAATTGTTGCGAATAATTGGTTAAAAAATATTTTAACAAATGAGTTTAATGTACCAGATGAACAGCTTAAGCTATCTAACTATGGATACGATACAGAGTCCTTTATTAAACAAATGAAAGAGGAAAATTCCTTTCAAAAACCTAGTGACAAAAAAGTAATCATTTATACTGGAAGACTTGTAGAACTTAAAGGGGTTCAGTTCCTAATATCTGCTCTTTCCAAGCTGAAAGAAATTCGTACTGACTGGGTGTGCTGGATTGTTGGAGAAGGTGATAAACAGGCAGAGTTACAAATTCAAAGCCGTACTTTGGGGTTAGAAGAGAACATTATTTTTCATGGAAAGAGAAATGATGTACCTTTTTTATTAAGTCTTTCTGATATTTTTGTTCTTCCCAGTCTAATCGAAAACCAGCCTCTGGCTGTCATAGAAGCACAAATTGCCGAAAGAGCTATAATAGTTAGTGATACAGGTGGATTGCCTGAAATGGTGGAGCATGGGGTAACAGGTATAGTAACTCCTGCTGGAGATTCAGAGGTCTTATGTAAAAATTTGAATTTATTACTCAGTAACGAAAAGTACAGAAAAATTATAGGATCCAATGCCCAGAAATGGGGAATGAAACATTGGATTCCGGAAGAGGCCGTTGAGAAAGTATTGAATGTATATCAAAGTGCAATCTCTAAAAGGAAAAAAACTAAGTAATTTATAAACGGCTGGAAACAATACGAGTAGATATTGTTTAATAACAATGTGTCCTTTTTTTAATCTTATTTTTTTCATTAAAATTTAAGCATTTGTAAAATAATAGGTGCTCCTTTTGCTGGAATGTCATCCGTAAGGAAAGTAATTTTTCCTTCTTCAATTAGGTAACATGTTTTGGGTTGTAAAATTCCATTTATAAACAGATTGATAAATGATACGTTTCTTGGATCTAAGATCTTTTGTTTTCCGTAACCCATTAAGGCATCTTTTTCTGTGTAAACCCTTTTGAAACCATCCGATAGGGCATAAAATTCAATAGTATCTACCTGTTTACGACTAACATAATATTCTTGTCTTTTTATCACTGGAAAGTTTAGAAAAGGAGGGGGATATTGTATTGTGGATTTACGTTTTCTCAAGTCACTTTCCTCCGTTCACCAGAAAAAAACAGATGTTAAGTATTTAATCCATTATATTTGCACCAAAAGAAATAAGTGTGTAAAAAAATGGGTATATGTATCAGATTTAAAGGATGACTCTAAAAAAGTGGTTTATAGGCCACCTTTCGAGTCAGCCTCAGTTTTTATTAAAAAACACAAGCTATTGAATTTTTTCACTAAATTGGCATGTTTCTGCTAAACCTTCGATAATTGAATATTTTGGTTGCCAGTTCAGTTCCATTTTTGCTAATTGATTATCAAGACAACTGTGATTGATGTCTCCTAATCGTTCCTGTTTATATTCAGGGACAATTTTTTTATTTAAGATTGTATTTAATTTTTCAATAAGTTCATTGATGGATATTCGTTTGTTTGTGCCAATGTTATATGTTCCACTTTTTTCTGTTTTTAGTGCGGCTAGATTCGCTGCAACGACATCCTCCACATAAATAAAATCTCGTGTATGTTCTCCATCTCCAAATACAACAGGGATATCATTATTCATCATTTTATTAATAAAAATGGAGATAACACCACCTTCGCCCTTTGGCATTTGCCGAGGACCATAGACATTTGCATATCTTAAAATTGTATATTTTACGTTATAAAGGTGTGCATAACAACGGATATAAAGTTCTGGTGTATACTTGGATATACCATAGTTGGAAAGAGGATGAATCGGATGTTGTTCACTAACCGGCAAATTTAGTGGTGTACCGTAAACGGCTGCAGAAGATGAATAAATGAGTTTACTATTATACTTTTTGCATAATTCAATAATGTTAATAGTGCCTAAAATATTTATTTGTGAATCAAGGTTCGGATTGTGTATGGATGTTTGTACGTCTATTTGAGCAGCCAAGTGAAACACAGCCTTTGGTTTCACTTCTTCAAAAACTCCTATCATTTTCTGTGCGTCTAAAATGTCTGACTGATAAAACTTAGCCCTTGGATTAAGGAATTGTCGTTTTCCGGTCGATAAATTATCGATAACATACGTATCAAAACCTTCATTTATTAGCCTATCAACTAGATTCGAACCAATAAATCCTGCGCCCCCAGTGACGATTACATTCATTTCTTCTCCTTCTTTCATCCTTTGCTTTTTCATTCCTCCTAATGTTATGAAAAAAGATTGTACATGGTTCCATGGTTTTTGCAAGAAATAAAGTTATCAATTATGGAATATAAAGCTAACTTTTTGAAGTTCTTATCATATATTATTTTGTGGCAAGTTGGATTATTCTTACTCGTGTGTAAAGATGACTAAGCAGACAACTGTAAACGATAAACTAGAATC
>NZ_JAGGQW010000079.1 GCF_018613065.1 Bacillus sp. ISL-7
TTGATTAGCTCATTTTGTTACGTTGGCTTAGTTTCTTAATTGAAACTAAAAGTTTTTGTTTGTTTGCACGATTTTGTTTGTTTAGTTTTCAAAGAACAAATCTATTATTCTTGTTTGTCAACCAATCAAGTGATTAGCGACTCTTATTATTCTAGCATAACACTTTTTTAATGTCAACTTCATTCGAAATAATTTCTTACATCTCTTAAACTAGTTATTCCGTAGCAGCGACAATGAATATCATACTACCCCATCACTAATTCGTCAACCATTTCTTTTCGATTTTTTATAAATTGGCTGTGTTAAACATGGCTGTTGATTTCCGCTTCAGGCGCTTCACTCCAATCAACATGTGCCAAAATCAACAATGAGCTTTAACATAGCCATAAATTATATAGCACTTTGTAATGGGAAAGCCAGAAAAGATTATTAAATAGGTTTAGATAAGAATTAATAGGAAAAAATATACTTTAGTATTCCGTTCTTATAATAAAGGAGATGACTATAAATTGAGTATAAAAAAAGACGATGAAAGTGGATTGATTACTCCTGTGGAACAAGAGCAAAATCAATCGGTTTTGGATGAGAAATTGCCTGAATTTGATGTGATTGGAACCGCACTTAACGATGTTTAATTCGAAAACCCTTTGCAAAAAGAGAAATCCTCTTTGAATGCAAAGGGTTTTTTCACCTTTTAATTGCCCTTAATATGACGGCTTCCCCGACGAAGGAGATAATTTGATTATCCCTTATGGTAATTTTAAATTTCTCTTTTACTTTCGGGGATGCACTAAGGATAAATTGAGTTAATTTATCTTTTTCATCTTCAGGTAAATTCATGCGATTACACCAAGGTTCGTAATGAAAGGTTTTTTCAAAGCGGTGCCATTCAAAAATTTCAAAACCGGAAATTTCAAGCATCCGGAGCCATTCACTTTTCTTCCAAGCCCGGAAATGACTGTAATCCCGCCATTTTTCGATGGTATTATAAAATAGATCATAGTCCTCTTCCTCTGGAACGACATTATCATCAAGTAAAAACTGACCTGATGGCTTGAGGACGCGGTGGACTTCTTCCACAAACTTATTTACATCCGGGAAATGATGTGGAGCAATCCGGCAAGTTACAATATCAAATACTCCATCTGGAAATGGAAGAATTTCTGCATCCCCAACTTTAAACTCGACATTTTGATGCCCATTACCTAAGATATATTTTTGAGCTGCAACTAACATTTCAGGTGTCAAATCTAAAGCCGTTACTTTTTTTACACAAGATGCGAATGCATTTGCAGTATGACCGCCGCCTGTGGCAACATCTAATAACTCTTCTTCTCCGGTTACCGTCGCCATTTCCAAAAGCTTTTGTAAGTCATTGCCATCTTTGTGGATAGCACTACTAACATAGGAATCTGCACTTTTTCCAAACTGTTGTTGTACATCCTTTTTGATATCCATGTCATTTCTCCCTCCGTGACTTTTATTTAATAACTATAAAGCAGTTACTTCCTAAAGAAAATGACAGGTATTTTATGTTTTACAATAAGAAAAAGTAATTGAATTTATCAATCCATTTCAAGAATTACCGGGCAGTGGTCACTCCCCATCACATTGCAATGAATATCCACATTCTTGAGTCGTTCCCTCAATCTTTCGGAAACAATAAAGTAATCAATCCGCCAGCCAATATTTTTTTCCCTGACTTTTGCCATGTAGGACCACCAGGTATAAGCACCTTCCTGCTCCGGATTAAAATGACGATAGCTGTCAACAAAGCCTTCAGCAAGTAAAGTGGTCATTTTCCCACGTTCTTCTTCCGTAAACCCGGAATTCCCATTATTGGATTTTGGATTTCGCAAGTCAATTTCCTGATGGGCGACATTCAAATCCCCGCATAAGACGACGGGTTTCAGTTTATCTAATTCCTTCAAATGCAGTAGGATCCGATCCTCCCAGTCCAAACGATAGTTGATTCTCGCTAAATCTCTTTGTGAATTAGGGGTATAGACATTAACTAAGAAAAAGTCGTCAAACTCTAATGTAAGAATTCGTCCTTCCCCTTCAGTCTCATCCGTTCCTACCCCATATCGAACAGAAAGCGGTTTCTTCTTAGTAAACACTGCTGTACCGGAGTAGCCTTTCTTGATTGCATAATTCCAGTATTGGTGATATCCAGCCAACTCAAGACTAATTTGCCCTTCTTGCAGTTTGGTTTCCTGCACACAAAAAATGTCTGCATCCACTTCATTAAAATAATCCATAAAACCTTTTTTAACGCACGCCCTAAGGCCATTAACATTCCAAGATACTAGTTTCATGTTAACTTTTCCTTCTCCCTTGCTAACTGGTTATTTATTAATGTTTGATAGGAGACATTTTATCAGTTAAGGAGGATTTGGGAAAGAAATATGACCCCCCATAAGATGGATTATTAGTCCAACTTATGAGGGGTCACTTCACTCAGCTGCCTTTTTTATATGGTATAAAATACTTTTCAGGTAATTTGCCGGAAAACAGCTTAGAAACAGGGACTATTTTTATATTTCGTTTATTAAATTCGTCCATCGCCTGAAAGACACCAATCGAACATACTTTTCCGGTTATACCTACATGCCCAATAGCAATACCTGTACCTTTTATTTCAGTAACCTTCGCTAGTCTAATCATTTGTTTTCGAACATGCGCTGAGGAGGATATGTCGTCTAGAAATACATCTCTTTTAAGGATGGGTACACCCAGCTCTTTGGCTATTTCGGGAAATTTCGTATTTGGACTAGTGGCACTATCGATAATAAATAATCTTCTTTCCTTAGCAACCTCAACAATTGCACGAACTATTTCTTTATTTTCAACCGCAAGTGAGCCCATATGGTTATTGATGCCTACAGCATATGGAACATCTTTTATCGCGTCCTCTACAATTTGTCTTACTTCGGCTGGTGAAAGGTCATTCGTAATTGGCCTTGGCCCAAGCCAAGATCTTTTTCCTCTTTTCGGTTCCATGGATAAATGAATCATTACTTCGAAGCCATATTTATGGGCCCATTCCGCATGTTCTGTCGAGTGTTCTGCAAACGGCATGACTGCAGCAGTAATCGGAATTTCTCCTTCAAGGAAGTCACGCACTCCACCTGTTCCACCGCCGAAATCATCAATGATAATTGCAGCCCTTAGTTCTTTGGGTTCATTTTTTTCGGCCGATGTCGGTTGTTGAAATGTAAATACCATGAATGGAATAAGCATATAAATAAATTTTTTCATAAATGACCCCCAACTTTGATTTTAGAGGTTAATTTGCCCTAAGTGATTATAAATTAGACAAAAAAAAGAGAGCTGCAAGAGCCCTCCTTTGTTATCTATTCTTGATCATATACCTTTACTTCTACCATTTTATCACCATTGCGCATGGATTTTGCAGTTTCAAGCCCAGAAGTCACTTGTCCAAACACGGTATGAACACCGTTTAGATGCGGCTGTGATTCATGAACGATAAAGAATTGGCTTCCTCCAGTGTTTTTGCCTGCATGTGCCATGGATAATGCACCAGGTACATGTTTGTGAGGATTCCCTTCTGTTTCACATTTAATTGTGTAACCAGGTCCACCAGTTCCTCGACCTTCAGGACAGCCTCCTTGACTTACAAATCCAGGAATAACTCGGTGGAATGTTAATCCATTGTAAAATCCTTTGTTAACCAATGATTCAAAATTCTCAACTGTCCCTGGTGCTGCTTCTGGATATAAATCAAATTCAATTTTTTCTCCGTTTTCCATCAAAAAATGACCTTTTTTCGCCATTGAAAACACTCCTTTATGTAAAAATCATTTTTATCATACACTTTTCAAAAAAGAAATGAAAGTTTGAAACACCAAATTTCTTCCTTTCAGTTATATTTCTCCTATGGTTGTGGTAATATAATAGTACCCCTTCCGAACATTCGCTTGTTGCGGGACACTTAACCACTGTACGGACGGAAGGGGCAAGGTGTAACAATTCAATTGTTGCATCGCGAAAGCCGAGACAAAAGTCTCGGCTTTTTGTATGTTAGCCTTTTAATTTAGCCGTCCAAGTGTAGAATGAATAAAGAATCGTTAAAAACAGCAGGTAACCAAAAAACGTGTAGAGATGTGACCAGTTCTCATTGTGATCAAACCAGCCGAACACTTCCGTTAATTTTTCAAGAATGGGCATCAAAAGACTAATAAAGACGATCAGGCCTAGTTTCCCCCATTTATTGACCTGGTCCATAACCCGAAGAAAGGCGAAAACCAACACTGGAAGCACCACGAGTGTAAATACAATATTGATGGGGAAAATAGTGGGCATCGGCCTCAAGGGGAACCGATATATGTGTTTCCCAACGAAAAAAAGATCTAAATACGTAGCGAGCAAGGAAGCCAAAAGAATAGCAGCGAGGGATGGGTTAGTCCAAAATCGATATGGCTTTTTTGGCGATGGCAGCGAGCTCGAGTCGTTCAAGTGTTTTACAGTATTCATTTTTAATCTCCCCGTCAATTTTTTCATTGTCATCCATTAAATAATCCACAACACGATCATCTTCAAACCAGTCCCCTTTTTCAGCCTCCGTTTGACTTACATTCTTCCAAGCGTATTCAAGGGCTGGACTATAAATTTTCCTTGCTCGCGGCCTGAGCTGACAGGCCTTTAAGCGGATTTGATAGGCAAAGCCAGGTATTCCTTCGTTGATGTTATTAAAAATATGCGGCCAGTAATCCTTTCTGGAGCCTGAATGTGGATGGGTTTTAGCCCATTCCAAGACTAGTTTTAAACGCTCCTTGTTTTTAAAAAGGACATCATATAATCTTTTTCCAAGTAAAATTCGTTCATTCAATGACTCAAACTGATGAAGTGTTTGCCCAGCTAGGTTTCTTTTTCCATAGGGAAAGAGGATTTGGTTAAAAGAAAGCAGGTCCTGGAGAATAAATTCAAATTTATTTAACACTCCTTTTTGATAAAGTGGATTCTGAACCACCCTTTTTTCCAAATAACTCTGTTCATTTATTATCAACGCAATGGCGAGAATATAGGTTTCTTGATAAAGCCAAAAGTGATTCCAAATCGTTTCCATAAAGGTAGAAATATTTAAAAAAGAACCTAAATGAAATAACGGTTTATGTTGCTTTAAGCTTTCCCTATACAACAAAAATTGCGGATAGACGTCTTGGAAAATGAGCCAATTCCCACGCTCTAAAAAAGCAAAAAAAGTTTCTCTTTCTTTTTTCGAGAGTAGGCGGGTGAGAAATTCTCCTTTCAGGTCGGTCATATTCCACCCCCCGTTTCGGGAGACCATATGCCCAAGAAAAGCCCAATGGATTTCAGGAAAGTGAAGATAAAAGTCAAGGTACGCCTTCGTTCTGGTGACATTATTTAAGTTATGCTCCTTTGTCTCAGTCTTTATTTGTTCTAAAAGGCTCGCTTCCCCTCTCGTTATTTTTGGCGGCAAACTTGATTGTTTGCCCTTCATTTTTAATTCTTCCCTTATATATTCCAGTGGTGACTTCTCGCGATTCCTCTTAAAAAATATGGCACATTACCTCCTTTGCGTATTCTCCTTCCACCTATGGAATATGTATGAATGAGAATAATTTTTGGGGAGAGGAATGAGTACTTACTTATGAGTAATACAAAAAAAGGCATCGATTGGATTATTAAGAAGCTTCGGAAAGACCAATCTCCCGATGGATCTTGGAATTACCCCTTTGAAACAGGACAGTCAACAGATGCCTATATGATCATTTTATTGCGGACATTGGAATTAAATGATGAAGAATTAATTCAAGGCTTGGTTTCGAGGATCTTTAGTAAACAGGGTGAAAATGGAGCATGGAAGCTTTATTATGATGAAGGCGAAGGGAACCTCAGCGCGACCGTGGAAGCTTATTACGCCTTATTATATTCGGGGTATGTTAAGAAGGATGACAAACGATTGCGTGCTGCGAAAAGATTTATTATCTCCAAAGGCGGCTTAGAGGAAGTTAGTATCTTTACAAAAGTGATGCTTTCTTTAACCGGTCAATATATATGGCCAGATTTTTCTCCTCTTCCGGTTGAATTCATACTCTTGCCACACTACTTTCCGATTAATTTCTATTCCTTTTCTGTCTTTGGCAGAGCCAATCTTACTCCGATTATTCTTCTCGCCGACAAAAAGTTTTTTATTAAGACAATGAAAAGCCCTAATCTTTCAGAACTACATCTACACCGCAATCAGGAAAAACCTTGGTTTCGATCCATAGAATATCGTTCCTTGTTGTCATTTATCGAGGATGGAGTTAAAAGATTAATGGGTCTACCCGAGAAGCTCCATCAGCTAGCTATAGAACGGGCCAAAAGTTATATGTTGGACCACCTTGAACCAGATGGCACCTTTTACAGTTACTACAGTAGTACCTTTTTAATGATTTTTGCCCTACTCTCCCTAGGATATAAGAAAACGGATCCGGTGATATCAAAGGCCGTGAAAGGATTGATTGCGATGAAATGCGAAATCAACGGAAGCCCCCATATGCAGTACACGACAGCGAATGTCTGGAATACTTCATTGATTGGTTATGCCCTCCAGTCAGCTGGTGTTTTAGCAGACGATCCGATGGTCATGAAGGCCAATCGTTACCTATTAAACCATCAGCATCATAAATTTGGTGATTGGATTATTCATAATCCAATCACCATGCCCGGCGGCTGGGGGTTTTCCGATGTAAATACGATGCATCCGGATGTCGATGATACAACTGCCTCGCTCCGTTCTATTTCAAGAATTGTTCCGCATGAAAGACATGCCTGGGACCGAGGTCTGGATTGGCTTTTATCCATGCAAAATGACGATGGCGGCTGGGCAGCGTTTGAGAAGAACACCGATACTAAGCTATTCGAATTCCTCCCACTTGAAAAAGGAGAATTTTTACTAACAGATCCCTCTTGTGCAGACATCACAGGGCGAACCTTAGAATTTTTGGGGAATTACACGAATTTATCAAGAGACCACAAAGTGATCAATAAAGGGGTCAACTGGCTTTTGAAAAATCAACTGAAGGATGGTTCTTGGTATGGAAGATGGGGGATTTGTTATTTATACGGAACTTGGGGGGCAGTAACTGGTTTATTAGCCGCAGGGGTCCCTACTAGTCATACAGCAATCCAAAGGGCTGTGAATTGGATACAAGGGATTCAAAATGAGGATGGCGGCTGGGGAGAGTCATGCCATAGTGATAGCGAAAAAGCATATGTGCCATTACGAGCAAGTACCTTAACGCACACAGCTTGGGCACTCGATACCCTGCTAACCACTTTAGAAAAACCAACCCCACTGATTCGAAAGGGGATTTCCTATTTATTAACGTCACTTGAAAAACAAGATTGGACCACTAATTATCCAAAGGGTCAAGGGATGGCCGGTGGTTTTTACATTCACTATCACAGCTATCGCTACATTTTCCCTCTTCTGGCTTTGTCACACTATCAGAAAAAAATCGAGTCGTGAAAAAAAAAACATCGAAGGCAGCAGTTTAAACCTTCGATGTTTTTATTCTATTAGGATCGGGACAAGCCCTTTATAGATGTCAACAATTTCCTCCATCTTCATTCGAACCAGACCACTGGAAGAAGGAGCAACGAAATCAACCACTCCAGGTACAAATCCGTTGGGTTGCTTCCCCCACTGAATCACTTTTAAACCACTGTATTGCTGGTAAACTCCCTTTCCAACAAAGCAAACTACCTGCGGCTTTAACTGTTCGACCTTTGTCTTTAAGATTTCTCTTCCCTCCACGTACTCTTCTTTCGTAATTTCATCCGCTGCCTTTGTCGGCCTTTGAACGATATTTGTAAAGCCATATCCTAAATCTAAAAGTTTCGCATCTTCAGTTGCGTCATATTTCCTCGACGTTAACCCCGCTTCATACAAGATCCTCCAAAAACGATTGTTGGGATTAGCATAATGATGCCCGAGTTCACTAGAGCGAATACTTGGATTAAAGCCAACAAATAAAACCTTTAAATTTTCCTTGAGATGATCACTGATGGGTTTCATAAAAAATCTCCTTATTTACCTAGCCTTTTTAGATTTACCAATTGTTCCATCGTTATGTAATATTTACTTTATTTAGTTCTGCTTATTGTAATTAGTGGTCATCAGACTTGCTAGTAGTCCAACAATCGCTACTATGATCAGTGAATAAAAAAGTTTCACATCCTGAAGGAGAAAGAGACCGGTAATAATAATTACGGCATCCATCGCAAACATAATGACGCCAACATTCACTTTTGACCATTTGGCAATGATTAGTGCTAGCAGGTCCATACCGCCAGGACTAATATGATTTCTAAGCATTACCCCAACCCCACTCCCAATAATCACAGCTCCTACAATAACACTGCTAAGGATGGGTAGATCAAATATTCCATTTAAAGGCATGAATAATTCAATCATAAGACCGGTACAGAGCGCTCCAATTACACCATTGATAAAATAAATAGGGTCAGATTTAAAGGCGAACATATAAACGGGGATATTAAGAAAGATAAACGTGATTCCGGTTTTAAAACCCCAAATATATTTTAACAACAGGCTAATACCTAAAAATCCTCCATTAATTAAATGCAAAGGAAGAATAAACCCGTTAATGCCAATCCCAATCATGGTGCTCCCAAATCCGATTATAGCCAATTTTTTCAGCATGTGATCATCCCTTGTCCAAGTTCTTACTACCACTAATATGAAAGATAGTGGTACTTCATTCAAAGGGATTTTCTTTAACCCCAAAAAACCGAAAAAACGGAGACGCAAAGGACTCCGTTTTTTAAGCAATCTCTGTTCGATTTGGTTTGGATTTTCGGGCTTGTTTTACTAAGGAAACTAATATCGTTAAAATGGGTAAAATCCATAAAAATAGCGCAAATGGCAGATAATCCATGATCGGTATACCAACGATCGTGCTGCACATGATGGCGAGAACACTCCACGGAACTATCCCCGGAAACAGCATCGTCGAATCCCCCATCACTCTAGCTAGCTCTTCTTTTCCATAGTTACTAGACCAATGAGGAAGGAAGGATCTCCCTGTTAGAATAATGGGCAGGGTTTGATTTGCTGCTATTAAAGTGATCAAAAACGTCGCCAAAAGCGTTTTAAGGGTGTCACCAGTCAGAGATCGAGATGATTGTAACCATTTATCTAAATAAGGCTGAATGACATTCATTTCTTCTAAAAGGCCATTATATGCCCCTGCCAAGGCTAAAAATAGGAGCAATTCGTACATATGAAGGAATCCTCCCCCAAACCCATCAATGCCACCCCAGAAAGAAAAAACGAGTTTTGTATATGAAATTCCACCGAATAATGCAATCACCGAAGCTGATAGAATACTAGTTAAGAAAGCATAAATGATACTAAACTGTAAAAGGACAAATACGATTAAGATGATTGGCGGGATTAATTTAATCACTGAAATTTCATGCAAACTTAGTGGTTGGGAATTTGAAGCAGTTGTTTCAGAGATCAGATAGTCAGCCATTCCATAAAAGCAAAAGCATAAAATAATAGCCAAAAGCGTGGTGACAAGCATCGCATTCCATTGTCTTTTCACCGGCAATTCAACCGTATGTGACAAAAGTTGATGGGCACTTGAAAACGGCGAGGTCCGATCGCCTACAAACGCTCCTGAAACCAATGCACCAGCCACCATTTCAACAGGAAGGTGAAGAACGATTGCCGTCCCAATAATAGGTATGCCAATCGCACTCAATGTCCCAACAGTCGTTCCAAGTAGCATCGAGAATACCATAGCGCTTAGAAAGGATAAGACAAAGAAATGATTTGGTTTGATAAAATGCAAGGCGATTTTCACCATTTGCTGAATGGTACCAGATAAGTACCAAGATGGCAGCAAGAAACTAACCAAGAAAAGAATTAAGATGACAATTTTCGTTTTATTAACACCCAAAATACTAATATGTAGAATTTGTTTTATCGATATCTCTTTTTTCTTTGCTAACCAAACAAGCATGAGGTAGCCTGGAAAAAAACCTGCCACAAGTGGGTGATGAAAGATAACTGACCAAACCACCCCTGTCAAAGTAACGATTAGAAGGAGCAACACTTGCTTTAATGAAAAATTAATATCCATTCGAACCCACCCTTTAATTAAGAAACATCTCTTATTATAAGGAAAAATGACCCTTCCGAAAAGCAATAGCTTGCCACCAATATAAAAAGAAGCCGCAAATAGACGGCTCCATTGTTACGCAAAGGTATTATAAACACTTTCACACTCTGCCGCAGTCGGTTGATAAAAACAATGCAGTTTAAACCTAGCTACAAAAGGTTGATTATACCAAGTTTGCGGACAATCTCCGGGTGGCTTAAAATACCATAGGCTAAATTTTGCCGGCCAATACCTCTCACCATTAATGACTTTTTGTGCCAAACGCTTTTCTGCAGTCCTAGCTCGTTGATAAAAATATCCTTTTGTCGTTGCTTCAAATGCATGTGGTTGATAAACCATTTGTGGTATTGTTCGAAGTCCTTTAAAATCAGAACAGTTTGCACGAAGTCTATTAATTCCTACGTTTCCAACAAGGAGCATACCTTGAGTGCCTTCACCTTCAGCTTCGGCTCTAAGTAATCGCGCCATAAGATCAATATCCGATGAACTTGCCTTCACAACTGCCATACGTCACCCCCAATTTTGTTGCTTAATATCATATTCCTAAAAGTGTGTTGGTGATATAGATTTTACGAATAACAAGAATTAGCGGAAACCACAGGGTTGTTTTATTACTTGGTCAAACAACCTGACGATCATTCCGCCAACTTGTCACTTTATCTCGCCAACCCGCTTAATGAAGGTACTTTTTACGTGAACCGAGCCTTTTTCGGTAGACAAACTTTCTAAAATCCTCCTCCTTTAGATTCCCATCATTAACTAAAAAAAGTAACGATTGATATTCTGGATATCGCTCCATGACGAAAAGGGCGAACTCCTTTCGTTCGCCCTTTTGTTTCAATTTAAACTCTTCCTGGTTAATAATTTCTTCAATCTTCTTTTGGTAATATGCTTTAGTATCTTCCCACTTTTCCTTGCGATTCTCCAAAACATCTCGGGCATATTCAGGTAATTTCTCAATCACAAGATCAATATAGCCTTCAGACCACATAATCATTTTATCCTTTTCAGGGAGTTCAAAGACCATATTCATCAACTCAAGATCATCCACTGTATCGTTTGCTGCATATTTCCCGACTCGATTCATCTTGCTATTCACCTCTTGATCGTAGGGTTAAACTTCTTCTAGTGTATTTTCAATATCATAGCTCTTCTTCTTGTTCTCTAGCCAGGTTGTATACTCAGAATCGATTTTCTGATCAACTAAAGTTTCTTTAATTTCTTCCTTACTGTCATTATAATTTGCTTCTTTTGCCTTCTTTTTAGACTCCACTTTAATAATATGATACCCATATTTAGTCTTTACTGGCTTACTTACTTGGTCCACTGCCAGTCCAAAAGCCACATCTTCAAATTCAGAGACCATTGTCCCTTTGGAAAAATATCCAAGGTCACCGCCTGAATCCTTCGTGCTCTCATCGGTGGAATAATCTTTGGCTAACTCCGCAAAATCCCCGCCATCGTTGAGCTTTTGCTTGACCTCATTAGCCGTTTTTTCATCGGCAACCAGAATATGACTTGCTTTAATTTGCTCTGCTTCGGCAAACGAATCCTTATTTTCATCAAAATAGGTTTTCATTTCCTCATCGGTAATTTCTATTTGCGGCTCCAACAATTGTTTGATGGTCAAATAATTTTTTAGATCTTGTTTTAGAAAAGCCAGGGTAGTATTGTTGCTTTTAAGCGCCTGTTTAAATGCTTCTTCGCCCCCATAAGAGGCTTTCAGTTTTTCTACCTCTTTATTCAGGATACTGTCAGTAATATTTACTTTTTGTTTTTTAGCCTCAGCAGCGACAATTTTATCGCTAATTATTTTATCAACTGTGGCAGCCCCATACTGTTCGACCATTTCACTATATAGCTCGTCCTTGCTAATTGCTTCACCATTAAACTTTGCGACCGTCTCATCCTTCCTTAGGGCGAAACTTAGCGAGATACCCATCGTAATTAATAACACTAGTATGATTAGAACAGTCACAGTTCTTTTATTTTGCTTTAATAAGGACATTTTTCTAGCTATTCCCTCCCCTTATTCCGACAGTTTTACAATTATCGTCATTTGTTTTCCGTCGCGGTAAACACCAAATTTTATTTCAGCGCCTTTGCTAACTTTTGTATATAAATATTTTCTTAAATCTGAAGAACTGGTAATCTCCGTTCCATTCATAGAGACAATAATATCCTTTACTTGCAGCCCAGCTTTTGCAGCTGCTGAATTAGGCTCAATGTTTGTCAGCATAACACCTTTTGTTGTGTTATTCGGCATGTTTTGCCAGTACATTTGTGGCACTTGATCAAGATCTGCAAGTCCTACCCCAAGATATGGACGGTCAATTTTACCGCTTTTAATTAATTGATTCACAATTGGAATGAGGTCATTACTAGGAATCGCAAAGCCTAATCCTTCGACACCACTCTCAGAAATTTTCAAACTATTGATCCCAATCACTTTCCCTTGTGGGTTAATTAACGCACCACCACTGTTCCCTGGATTGATCGCTGCATCTGTTTGAATGACATTGGTGTCCCAATTTCCTGCTGATGTTGTGATAGCAATGCTTCGGTTCGTTGCACTGACAATACCTTGCGTGACTGTCCTTGAGAGATCGAGTCCGAGCGGGTTTCCAATCGCATAAACCTGGTCGCCAGGGCGGAGTGTGGATGAATTACCAAAATCAGCAGTTGCCGTCACGTATTTAGCGTCAATTTTTAAGACCGCTAGATCCGTTAAGGCATCTGTGCCAACAACTTCAGCGGTCGCCTTTTCACCGTCAAACAAGGATACTTCAAGTTTCGAAGCCCCTTCAACCACGTGGTTATTGGTGACAATATACGCCGTGTCACTATTTTTTTGAAAAATAACTCCCGAGCCAGATCCGCTTTCCACACTTTGTGATGAATTAGGGTTTCCATCAAAATTATTCTCTTGTTGCTGATAATTAACGATCCCTACAATGGCTTTTGATACATTTTCAACCGTATCCGCAATCGAATTAGAAGATGCGGCTGTTGGCTGAGCCACCACTGGTTTGACAGATGTTCCTTGTTGTGAACTTATTGCCCCTTGACTCTCCACCTTCGGAAAATGATTTTTTATGTAGTCTGTATGTGGCAGAATCGCTAATGTCAATACAGACCCAATTACCCCAGCGGCAAGTGTGGAGGCAAATCCTCTTACATTCCGTTTTTCCTTATACTTTTGATCCACTTGGCTAGTCGTACGCGTTTGATCCATTTCTAGAGGTATTGTCGCTTCTGTGGTAGGGTCGACTTTGGTTGGTTCTCCTTGTTCCTCATGATCGACAAAATCCCTCGTCTCCACTGTTACTGTCGCATCGACAGCATGCGAATTTTCTTCGGTATGGCTGAAATTGATTGTATCCGTTGCTTGTCCTTCAACTTTTGTATTTTCAGTCATCTCAGATGAATTTGGTTGATTTTTTTCAAATTTATCTTCATTTTTTAATTCCATCTCACTCAATCTCCTTTAAAGATTTTCTATCTTGTCTTTACTTTAACTGACAAATCTTAAGAAATTATTAACAAACTATAACGGCTTTTGGAAATATCCAAGAAATATAATCGCAACTGCGCAAAAAAACTGCAGGCATCAGCCCGCAGCTTCTAAATACTCCCTCTTATTTTTGAAGTCGAATCACAAATTTTGTTCCTTGTCCTTCTTCACTAAAAACATTAATTTCTCCATTATGAAGGAGAACCAATTGCTTTACGATTGAAAGACCTAACCCAAATTCACCATAAGGGTTACTGGTTCTGGAAATATCAGCTTTATAGAAACGACGCCAGATGTTTTCGATATCATTGGGATCAATGCCAATTCCCGTGTCTTCCACTTCGATAATAGTTGAGTTCTCCTCTGTTCTTCCACGCAGCCAAATGGTCCCGTTCGTGGTAAATTGAATGCTATTTTTGGTAATATTAATTAATATTTGGATAAGACGGTCATAATCTGCATTGACCATGACTTCCGGTGCCGCGTCAATAACTATCCGATTATTTTTATCCTCTGCTTGAGGCATTAATTGTTCCTGAATAATTTCTAGTAACTCTACGAGCTGAATGTCTTCCCTAAATAACTGAATCTGGTTGGAGCGAATTTTGTCATAATCCAAGTTTTCATTGACCAGGCGAATGAGTCTTTTCGCTTCTTGGCTAACTAAGTTGATGCCACGCTCTTTATCTTCTTCCGGAATCATGTCATTTTTCAAACCTTCGATTACACCACTAATTGTCGTAAGAGGCGTCCGCATTTCATGGGAAACATCAGACAAAAATTGCCTTCTTCTATTTTCCAGACTTTCAATTTCCTCCATCGATGTATTAATTTTATCGACCATATGATTAAAATCGTTTGCTAATTCACCAATTTCATCAAAATTGGAGGAAGAAACGTGTACTTGATAATTCCCAGCAGAGACAAGGGAGGTTGCTTCACGTAGTCGCTTTATCCGGTTAACATGAATCCTCGATAAAAACCAACTCATTAGAAAGGACACAATAAGAGCAATAAGAATGGTATACAAAATAAACTGATTGACACGTTGAATCATCGCACTTGAGCCGCTAATCGGTGAGGTTAATAGAATGCCGCCAATAAAGTTCCCGTTATCAAGATACGGTAATACAACAAAGGTAACACCTTCTTGACCGAACCTTTTAAAATCGCTATTAACCACAAGGGTACGTCCTTTTGAAATCTTATCCCAATCCTTGTCAGATAACCCCCCAATGGCTGGACCCTGTTTTCCAACGGCGTATAATTTTCCATATTGATCGAACATACTAAAGCTCATTTTTCTGGTCGCTAATACGGAGCTATATCGATTAATGATGGACTCCGTCGATTGTGGCCTTTGTTCAATCTCTGACATGATAGACTTTCCATAGGAAATGAGCTCGTTTGCTTTATTCTCATAAACCAGATTTTCAACATAATGGGCAAATAAAAGACTTAACACCAAAAAAGCAACAATAATGATACTGATATGACTAAAAAACTGTTGGTAAATATATCTAAACTTCATCTGCTTTGATTGACTCATCAAACTTATACCCTACCCCCCATACCGTATGGAAGAATGGCTGCGAGCTTGTTTCGACTTTTTTCCTCAGCCGTTTGATATGGACATCGACTGTCCGTTCATCACCGTAGTACTGATAACCCCAAACCCGTTCAAGTAGCTGCTCTCTTGAAAACACTT
Source organism: Bacillus sp. ISL-7 (assembly GCF_018613065.1). Next base: position 15,407 of record NZ_JAGGQW010000079.1, read on the forward strand.
GACGGGGATGTTCAACCATATAGTAAAGTAAATCAAACTCCTTCGGTGTTAAGTTTGTCACCGGTGTTTCGTCCACAATCACTTCTCTCGTATTTTTACTTACCTTAAAGTGTTCGGTTTGTAGGAAATCGTCACTTTCTTTTGGCACCTGTGTTTGGAAGCGGCGTGTAACTGCCTTAATTCTCGCCATCAATGTCAGCGGACTGAATGGCTTGGTTACATAATCATCAGCTCCCATCTCAAGTCCGAGCACTTGATCTGACTCACTATCCTTTGCTGTTAACATAATGATTGGAACAGTAAAATTTTCTTGCCGGATTTTACGGCAGATCGTTACCCCATCCATTCCCGGCAGCATCCAATCAATAATGAGAGCATCCCATGTCCCTTCCTTAATGCGGTTATATCCCTCAAGGCCATCATTGACAAACTCTCCATCAATGCCTTCTTTGGCAAAAAACATTTCGATCATTGAGCAAACACTTTTATTATCTTCAATCACTAATATTCTCAAAATTAGATCAGCTCCTCATGCAACCTAAATTGTACTATTTATTTAGTTTATCTCAAATTTTAAGCATATCAACCATAAAAACAATTGTTCTCTACTAATTAATAGTTTGTTCATAGTTTATTAATATCCCCACAGAAAAAGAGGCTTGAATCACTTCAAGACCTCTTTCATACATTTATTTAACATTACGGCACTAAAATTAATTTCCCTTGTGTTTTTCGCGATTGCAGCAGAGTATGGACCTTTGCTACATCCTCTAATGGGAATACCCCGCCAATGATCAGCTTTAATTTTCCTGCACCGAGGTATGTAAGTAACTCAACTAAGCTTGGCTGCAGTAATTCTGGTTTCCTCATAATCTGCGGTAAGAAAAAGCCGATAACTGATTGATTTCTAGCCATCAGTGATGACGGATAGAAGCGGCTTTGTTCACCGCTTGCAGAACCAAACACAACAAGGCGGCCAAATGTGGCGAGACATTTGACGGTTTTATTAAAAACATCCCCGCCCACCATTTCAAGTGCAACATTTACCCCTTTGCCGCCTGTGGCTTCAAGAACCTGCTGTTCCCAGTCCGGCTCTGTATAGTTAATTAGTACGTCTGCGCCCATTTCCTGTGCTAACGCCAATTTTTCAGCTGAGCTTGCTGTAGCAATTACCTTTCCTGCCCCAAACAATTTCGCTAACTGAACAGCAATTGTTCCTACCCCGCCTGCAGCTGCATGCACAAGGACGCTTTCGCCCTTTTCTAAACGACCCATTGTTTTTAAAATATGATAAGCACTTAAGCCTTGCAACGGCAGGGCAACGGCATTTTGGAAATCTAATTGTTCAGGAATCGTAATCAGTGAACGCTCATCTGCTAGCGCATATTCAGCGTAGCCCCCTGATTCGATTAAGGTGACAATTCTTGTACCTGGCTTAACTTTTGTGACTTGATCTCCAACTGCAGCGACCACTCCCGCAATTTCAGCACCAGGAATGAAAGGCAGCGGCGTTTTTACGACATATTGTCCTTCCCTCCGTGCAGTATCCGCGTAATTAACACCTATCGCTTTTATTTCAATTAGAACTTCATGACCGGTTGGAACCGGTTTTTCAATATCCACTAGATTCAATACTTCTGGTCCACCAAATTCTGTTAATCGAACTGCTTTCATCACTTTCATCTCCTATTTCCCTTTAAATGCTGGTTTTCTTTTTTCCAAAAAAGCGGTAATTCCTTCTTTGTGGTCAGCTGTTTGCACCATTAACGTCTGTATCAACCGCTCCTGCTCGAGGATTTCCTCAAGTGTGGATGTAAACGATTGATCAATTAATTTCTTTTGTTTTCCAAACGCTTTGCCAGGACCATGCGCCAATTTTAAGGCGAATTTCGTAGTTTCTTCTTGAAGCTTCTCTAATGGAACTAAATAATTAATCACCCCTAGTTGAAAAAGACGCTCTGCAGTGATTGGTTCTGCTGTAAAAAAGAATTGTTTCGCTAAATGCGGACCTATTAATCTTGGAAGTAAATAGGAGCCGCCCCCGTCAGATATTAACCCAACCTGTGAAAAGCTTAGGGCGAACTTACTGTCTTCCGCTGCTACTATAAGATCACAGGCCAGAGCCAAATTAAACCCTGCCCCAGCGGCAAAACCGTGAACAGTGGCGATAATCGGCTTTTCGGTTTCTTTCATCAATAAAATGAGCTCATTGAGCTTGCCGATATGCTCGTAAACTTGATTAGAGTCTGCCTGCCCCATTGTTTTGACGTCGCCTCCTGCACTAAAGGAACGACCGGCTCCAGATATAACAATCACCTGTATATCTCCATCCATCTGGGCGTTAGTAAGCGCATCCTTTAGTCCTAAAATCATCTCGGGGCTAAACGCATTTAGGCTTTCAGGACGGTTTAATGTCAAAGACAACACCGGACCTAGTTTTTCAATTAATAAATGTCCTTGGCTCATATTCATCTTCCTTTCAGTTTAGGTCATCGATCTCTGCATCCCTTTATTTAGAGTAGATTGTTTCGACTACGACTTTTCCATCTTTTAATATAGGTACAATCGAAGTTATCCCTTTTGCCGAAGCCACCATTAAGTCAGGATGCTGATTATATTTATCTAGAATTTTTCCAACATAAGAATCTAGCAGAATCTCGTAGGCGTCATCTTGACCCCGGTAGAAATATAAAGCTGTTTTCGCTGCATCTGTTAATTCATATTCACTATTTTTCAATAAACAATCTAATAAGTGGCCGGCACCATAAAAATCTTCTAAACTCATTTCCCCAGAATTTCCGGAACAAATAATTAGAATGGTTTGATCCTCACTAACTTTCTGAAGAGAACTAGCAACAGCAGGATTATTGAGCATAGATGCAATGTATACTTTATTCGCCGAAGATGATTTTCTTAACGCCACAGTGCCGTTTGTGGTGGATAAAATTAACGTTTTTCCTTTAATGGATTCCCTGATTAACGTTGGACTAGGATAAACAAACCCGTCAATCGGTTTGGCATCTAGTTCTCCAGCCAGAATACATTCATCCTGCTGGTACTGATTTGCAAGTTCGATTGCTTCCTTGCTATGCAAAACTGGAATGACTTCCTTTGCGCCATCCTTTAAGGCTGAAACAATTGTGGTTGTTGCCAGTAGTATATCTAAGACGACCGCGATTTTATTTCCATCTGCAATTTTCTCTTCTCGGATCTCTTCTTTCTTCATAAGAAGATGAATCTTAGTCATTTCTACCCAGCTCCCTTTTAAACCCTTTCATCCGCAACATTCGCTGCATGCAGAATTAAATTTTTTACAAAATAATTAAAATTGGCAAATCGTGTATCAGTGGTTTGCCCTTTTTTATAGCGGTAGTAAATTTGTTGACCAATGACAGCAAGTTTAAAATAAACAAACGTTAAATAAAAGTTAAAGTTAGAAACATCCCTGCCACTTTTTTTCGAATAAAGATCGATACATTCATTCCTTGTTAAAAATCCATCATGGACAGCCGTGATCGGCGCCTTACCTAACCCCTTAATCAAAAGTTCAGAGTCATTGCGTTGATTCCAATAACCCATGGCCACCCCAAGGTCTGCCAGCGGGTCGCCTACCGTGGTCATCTCCCAATCAAACAGGCCAACCATATCGGTTAGATCCTCAGTAAACATGGCATTATTGAATTTATAGTCATAATGTATGATCGTCGCTTCGTGCTTTTTGGGTGTCTGTTCTACAAGCCATCGTTTTAATTGTTCAACGACAGCAATTTCCTCCGTTTTCGCCCGTTCATATCGTCCAATCCAGCCATGTACCTGCCTTTCCATAAACCCGTCCGGCTTGCTGATTTCAGCAAGACCCGTCTGTCTGTAGTCGATTGCATGCAATTCTACAAGTTTATTGACCATTACCTCCGATAGGTGCCGACAGTGATCTTCAGTTACTGGAACTCTATCAGGGAAAAACGTGTCAATTAGAAGACCATTCTTTCTTTCCATTAGGAAAAAGGGACTGCCAACGATCGACTCATTATTAGAAAAAAGGATTGGCTTTGGAGCAACTGAAAATAATGGATGCAACTCTGAAAGAATTTTAAATTCCCTTTCCATATCATGAGCCTTCGGTGCTACAGGTCCTAGAGGAGGGCGTCTTAGTACAGCTTCCCAACTCCCCTTTTTTATTTGATAGGTTAAATTAGAATGCCCTGCTGAAAATTGTAAGATTTCAAGCGGACCACTTGGCAATTTTTCGATGTTTTCTTGTAAATACTTTTCAAGGACAGGAAGGTTCAATTCCTCCCCTTTTCGGACAGGGATTGTATCTTTACTCATTTGGTGTGGCATCAGATTCCACCTTTCAATTTGGAAAATTCAAACAATACTGACCAGTTGGTATCCGCCTTGAAAAAAAAAGGGTAATTTCCACAAAAACCCTCTTCCTAATTTTTTCTTCAATTAACTTGGATTCCCTTTAAAATCATTTCGACAAAAATCTCTGCAACTTCCCGGTCAGAGACCCTTCCGTTTGGGTTAAACCATTGGTAGCTCCAATTGGTTATGCCAAGAATCCCCATTGTAATAATCTGCTCATCTAACTCGGGCCGGAACTCACCTTTTTCTACTCCTGTCCGAATCAGGACTACTATATTGAGACGGAATTGATCTCTTTTTTGAACAATTAATTCAATATGATCTGAACTTAAATTATTTATTTCTCTAAAGAAAATTTTTGCAGCCGCTCCTTGACTGGAAATACTTGTAATAAGCATATTAACAATCTCAAATAATTTTTCCTTACAAGACTTCGAAGCATCTTTTAATATCTGCTCCTGGTAAAAAAGTAATCCATCTATATATCCGAGGTGGATATCCATCAGCAATTCTTCCTTACTCGAAAAGTAATAGTAGAATGTACCCTTTGTCACACCAAGAGAATCCACAACGTCTTGAATTGACGTCTCGGTGAATCCTTTTTTTTCAAAAAGCCGGATGCTTTGAGCTGTAATTTTTTCCTTCACATTATGTCCTCGCATTCTGTAAAAATGTCTATTGAGAATTATATCATAATCTATAAGACCCCTATAAGCACAAACGAGGATTTCTACTATCTATACTATTTTCGGAAACATTTTCAACTATCTATAAGTTTTTATTTATTTTTCACTTCGTCCCTTAAGGCACGACGGAGAATTTTTCCAACATTTGTTTTTGGAAGTTGATTGCGGAATTCGACATTGCGCGGTACTTTATAGGCTGCCAAGTTTTGCTTACAATATTGGATTATTTCTTCTTCTGTTACGGTTTTGTCAGCCTTTATTACTATGACGGCTTTCACATCTTCTCCTCGGTACGGATCGGGAACTCCAATACAGACCGCCTCTTGTACAGCTGGATGTTCGTAAAGGACTTCTTCAATATCACGTGGATAGACATTGAAGCCACTGGCAATGATTAAATCTTTTTTGCGATCAACGATGTATAGATAACCATCCTCGTCTACCTTGGCAATATCACCCGTGTATAACCAGCCGTCACGGAGGGTATTTGCTGTTTCTTCCGGCATATTCCAATACCCCTTCATAATCTGTGGTCCCTTAATGATGACTTCCCCTAGTTCACCAACAGGCACTGCTTCAGTCCCTGTTGCTAAATCCACTATTTTGTATTCAGTGGATGGGACGCCAATCCCAACGCTGCCAGGTTTGCGTACTGAAAATGGCGGGTTGCAATGGGTGGTCGGTGAGGCTTCTGATAATCCATATCCTTCTAAGATTTTAGAACTTGTTTTCTTTTCAAAGCTGCGGAGCAGTTCAATTGGCATTGGCGCGCTTCCACTGTTACACTTTTTAATACTGTTAATCCCGTATTCTTCGGCACGAGGATGGCTTGTTATCGCTACATACATGGTTGGGACACCTGGAAAAACAGTAGGTTGTTCATTCTTGATCGTGTTTAATACTTCCTCTAATTCAAATCGAGGAAGCATGATCGATTCAGAGGCTGTAAAAATCGAAAAGTTCATACAAGAACTCATCCCGAAAACATGGGAGAGTGGAATGACCGTTAGAAAACGCTCGTTCCCGATTTCCATTTCTTCTTTAAAGAACTCGTAACACTGAATCACATTTGCTAAAACATTTCGGTGCGTCAGCATCGCACCTTTCGATCTTCCTGTTGTGCCACCAGTATATTGAAGGACGGCTACATCATGCAGAGGGTCCATTTCAATCGGGAGGATGCTTCCGTTACTTTCCGATAAGAAGCTTTCAAAGCTTCTGTCCGGGGCAAATTCATGTCCTGGAGGCTGGAGGCTGACAACAATGATATTCTTTAGGTTGGTAAGTGCTTGAACACTTTTCACCCTTGGATAGAGGGCATCGAGAACTACAATGGTTTTCGCTCCGGAGTCCCTCAGTATATATTCAAGCTCTCGTTCGACTGACATTGGATTCACTTGGGTGACAATCGCCCCAGCCGTAAGAATTCCGTAATAGGAAATAACATATTGCGGACAGTTCGGGAGCATAATGGCAACTCGGTCGCCTTTTTGAACCTGATTTTGCTGCAAAGCTGATGTAAAGTTATGAACTAGCGAGTTTAATTGCTGATAAGAAAATTTCCTTCCATAAAAGGATAGAGCATTATTATCAGGATATTTTTCCGTTGTCTCCTGAAGAATTTGTCCTAAAGGCTTATTTGGAATCGTCACATTTGTTTCGATAGTTTCCGGATAATGGGCTAACCAGGCTTTCTTACCACTCATCGATTTTCCTCCCAAAATGTCCTATAAACTCACTAATGGTTTTTTACCATTTGCTATAGAGCATCTAAAATGCTAAGCCGCCACCGTCAACAGTCGGGTTGTACCTGTAATAAAAGACGCTTCATCTGAAGCTAATAACACCGTATTTGCGGAATCGATATCTACGACGGCAACCCTTGATTGCTGTTTCCCTAGTAATCTCATAGTTCTCAGCCCTTCTTCAAGTCTAAATTCTATTGATATTTTCTCAATTCTAGCTTGGCAACCTGTGCACGATGGACTTCATCAGGTCCATCTGCTAATCTTAATGTTCTTGCGTTTGCCCATTGGGCAGCAAGTGTAAAATCGTTTGAAACTCCTGCAGCACCCAGTGCCTGAATGGCACGATCAAGGACACGTAATGCCATTGACGGGGCGACTACTTTAATCATAGCAATCTCTGCTTTTGCTTCTTTATTTCCAACAGTATCCATCATAAAGGCAGCTTTTAAGGTAAGGAGTCTTGCCTGTTCAATTTCGATCCTAGAATCTGCAATCCATTCACCAATTACCCCTTGCTGTGCTAATAGTTTTCCAAAAGCAGTCCGTTCCTGAACACGCTTACATAATTCCTCAAGCGCTCGTTCAGCTGCACCAATTAATCTCATACAATGATGTATTCTTCCAGGCCCTAATCTCCCTTGCGCAATTGCGAACCCTCTCCCTTCTCCCCAAAGGATATTTTCGAGCGGTACGCGCACATTTTCATAGGTGATTTCTCCGTGTCCATGCGGGGCATGATCATAGCCGAACACAGGGAGCATCCGTTCAATTTTCACACCTGGGGAATCCAGTGGAACGAGAATCATCGACTGTTGTTCATGTCGGTTGGCAGACGGATCTGTTTTCCCCATAACAATCGCAATCTTGCAACGAGGATCACCTGCACCAGATGACCACCATTTCCGACCATTAATAACGTACTCATCGCGATCTTTTTCGATCCTAGCTTCGATGTTAGTCGCATCCGCTGAAGCCACAGCTGGCTCTGTCATCGAAAAGCAAGAACGAATTTCACCTGCTAACAAGGGCCTTAACCATTGTTCTTTATGCTTCTCTGTCCCATAGCGTACGATAACTTCCATGTTTCCCGTGTCAGGCGCACTACAGTTAAATACCTCTGGACCTATAAGAGACCTTCCCATAATTTCACATAAAGGAGCATATTCCTGATTAGTTAATCCGGCACCCAATTCACTTTCTGGTAAAAATAAGTTCCAGAGCCCTTCCGCCTTTGCTTTTCCCTTCAGTTCCTCCATAATCGGCGGCACCGCACTCCAACGGCTTTCTTGTTCATTTAGTTGCTGCTCGTAAATACACTCATTGGGATAAACATTCGCTTCCATAAAGGTCGTTAATTTTTCCTGTAACTCTTTCACTCGTTGAGAATATGAAAAATCCAATATTTCCACTCCCTCCATCATACTAACCAGTTGGTATGTTGTACTTTTAATTATACCTGTAAATATTAAATATTCAAATTAATTTCTAAATATTCTATAACATTTAGTATACAGGGGCGTCTAATAGAACAAATTTTAAAAATTATCTGAGCTAGTAAAGAAAAAGAGTGGGCCAAGAAAAGTCAAACCAATACCATCATCCTGCAATAGACATTTCCTGACCTTGGTTTATTAAAACCTTTTAGTAAATGATCTTTTCTGTTTATTCATTACTTCATGCGATTTTTCGATAATATCTGTTAGTACATCTCCTTTATAAATTCTACCCAGCTTCAATCCTTGCTGGTAATACTCAACAATTTCGTCCAGCAGCAAGGAAGTTTCCTTCGTAATTCTTACGTTTAATTGAATTCTTTCGTTTTCAGCCAAGATAAACACTCCTATTTATTCGCTAACAATTTGCTAGCACTTTTCTATTCCATTGTTATCATCTACAAATATACTATATTTCTACATTCTTTTCAGTAGAAATAAAAAATTTGGATAACTCTTTCTTTGTGGGTACATGAATTTGCATAGTTCGACTAATATTATTATAAGGAGGGTTGCTGGTTATGTTTAAGACTTTGATTTTGGGGCTTTTCCTAATGGTCCAACAGGGAAATTCGTCCGATAGTTTAACTATTACAAAGAATGGTCAAATCGTGGCCAATATGAATCGAGAAGACTTTGCTCTATCTCATACTGGTTTGCCATTATTAAATTCTCAAAAATTAAATCAGTTTTTAGACCAACTGGATAAACAATTTTCTGCTGCACCTGAAAACGCCAGCTTAGATCAGTTTGGGGTAATTATACCCGAACGAACAGGTTCTCGAATCCATCGTCAGGCCTTTACTGAACAATTCTATGCCTATTTTTTTGGTTCTAAAAGGGAAAATTTAGAATTACCTATTCTTACTGTTTATCCAAAGGTGGATAGTGAATTACTTGGTGAAATTCGCAGCATGCGAATTGGGCGCTATGTCACTTCTTTTAATTCTCGCAACAAAAAAAGGTCTAACAATATTCAGTTAGCAACAAAGGCCATAAATAATTATGTTGTTTTTCCTGGTGAAAGATTTTCTTTTAATCAAGTGGTAGGTAAACGAACAGCTGCCAAAGGTTACCAACGGGCTCCTGTTATTGTGAAGGGGGAGTTCTCAGAAGACATTGGCGGAGGTATTTGCCAGGTCTCTTCTACTCTCTATAATGCGATTGACAATGCTGGGATCAAGATTCTGGAGCGTTTTTCTCATACCAGAAAAGTTCCCTATATTCCTCCTGGACGAGACGCAACAGTAAGTTGGTATGGTCCCGATTTTGAATTTAAGAATAACTATAACCAGCCCATATTAATCAGAGCACGGACATTAGGAAATTTATTAATCATAAAAATTTATTCTTCCGAGAATATTAGCTACTCACCAAAGAAAATTCCTAATCCCCCATATTAAAAAAGTCCGCAATGCGGACTTTCAGGCTGTCGAGAAACTTTCGACAGCCTCTTATTTTCTACAATTACTTTAACCATTCACTGCGTTAATTTATTATAATATTA
>NZ_JAGGQW010000080.1 GCF_018613065.1 Bacillus sp. ISL-7
CAGTTAAGTGTAGCCGATTCACTCGTTTAAATTTGAAAGGATTGAACCAAACATTCTTCATTATCAACAATTTTCTTCTCTTCTTCAAAGACTATATCTAGCTCACGATAAATTTTTCTCCAAAATAAAACAGCAGGTTTATTCTTAGCTAATTCAACAACAAAATATCTACCCTTTTTCTGTTTAAACAATTCCTCTAATAATGAAATTGCAATACCTTTTCTCCTGAATTTTTTCAACATAAAAATATCATTAATACTGAAATCATAATCTTTATTTAAAAAAGGTCTTTCTAAGAGCAGCAAAAAACCTACAATTACCTGATTTTTTTTTAGAAAATATGGTGTTAACCCATCTCTCTCCCAGATTAATTCAAATGAGTCAAACTCAAAAGAACCACTTGTTGATATGTCTAAACCATCGGTAAATTCAGAAAGGTCGTGTAAATAAAGGGAATATAAGTTGCGAAGAATATGCTTTTCATCTTTAGATAGTAATTTTAATGAAACAGTCATTTTTATACCTCATTTTCAATTAAATAACTTCTCATACTTTGTTAATTTCTACATAAACTTGAATTTTTCCTTTTTATAACTATCCTGCCCCGTTAGCCATCCATGAAGCGCAAAAATCAGCGCTTCACCACAGAGAATGAAAATGTGTTAGAACCGTCAATACTGATTCTACGGCTGGGAGAGGAAGATGCTTAACTATAGTGCGTTAGAGCCCATCCGTTAGTCTGACTCCACCGACCACGGTGCACCACTGACTGTAGCTCCCTTACGGGAAGCACACATGGTAGATTAATCCTATTCTGGTTGTTGCACCAGCCTCTAATCATAATGATGCCGTAGAAAGGATGTTTTCAATGGAAGTAGTCATTGAAAGAGCATGCGGTATGGATGTCCATAAGGACAATATTACTGCCTGTATTTTGACACCTGAAGGAAAGGAGATCCAAACGTTCTCTACTAAAACTGTATTTCTATTACAGTTGGTTGACTGGATTAAACAACATAATTGTACCCATGTCGCCATGGAGAGCACGAGTGTTTATTGGAAGTCTATTGTGAATTTACTAGAAGCTGAGGATATTGAGTTTTTAGTGGTGAATGCCCAACATATGAAGGCAGTTCCAGGACGAAAGACGGATGTGAAGGATGCAGAATGGATTGCAAAACTTGTTCGCTATCGTAGAAGTATTATTGAAGAGCGTGCCAGACAACATAACCGAATCCAAAAAGTGTTAGAAGGCGCGAACATTAAATTGGGGTCGGTTGTTTCAGATGTGTTGGGTGTTTCAGCACGAGATATGCTTGATGCCATTGCCGATGGTGAAGAGGACCCTGAAAAACTAGCAAACTTTGCACGACGCTCGATGAAAAAGAAGAAAGAAGAACTGGAACTTGCCCTAAAAGGCTATATTAATTCACATCAACGCCTCATGTTAAAAACCATTTTAGGTCATATTGATTTTCTGACTGAGCAAATCGAGATGCTTGATAAGGAAGTTGCGGACAGAGTCAGCTCTCATCAAGAAGATGTATCAATATTGGATTCGATTCCTGGTATAGCGACCAGAATGGCTGAGCAAATCCTATCCGAAATTGGGACTGATGTTAAAAAACAATTCCCAACGGCGGCTCATATGTGTTCATGGGCAGGATTGGTTCCGGGACAAAACGAGAGTGCTGGAAAAAGAAAATCAGCCAAAACCAAAAAAGGAAACAAGTATTTGAGATCCGCATTAACGGAAGCAGCTCATTCTGTAAGAGGATCAAAGAACTATCTCGGTGCACTGTATAGGTGTACAGCGTCACGAAAAGGCAAGAAACGTGCAGGAATTGTCGTCGCTCATGCCATTTTACGTATCTCTTATTATCTTCTTAACCCGAAAAGAAATGTATTTAGACTTAGGCGAAGACTACTTTGATAAGCAGAGACAACAATCTATCGTTCGGCATTCACTGAGACGACTCGAAAGTTTAGGATACACTGTTACCTTAGAAGAACCTAAAGCCTCTTAATCCAGTCACTTTCTAAACCATAGATCCATGAATTTGGAGCTCTTCCCTTTTTTTAAAAATGAATGAGCTGCGTCCTCTTAAGTATTGCCTTTTTCACTGAGTTACAGAAGTTTATTTTCATGGTAGTTAAACAAGTACCTCCTTTATTGCGGAAATTCACGTAGTTTGACATAATTTCCAATTTTTTCATCTTTTGTCGAACTTTTTGGAATTTTATATATTTAGATTCACGAAAGGATTGTAGTACTATTATATTAGTTCTTTAATACTGTAAATAGATAAAGGCAAACCAATTGAAAGATTGGGACGCAAAGCTACAGGTCTAAGGTGTTAAACTATGATGGCTGAGCTACCTAAAATAGTGCATATTTTAGGGGGATATTATGACTGCAATTGCTAGTGAAAAAGATTAGATAAAGAATGGGTGGAACTTATTAAGGAAGCTTTAGAGTTAGGGATTCCTTTTGATGAAATTAGGGATTTTTTAAAAAAGGCTTCTTGACCTGACCTCTTAGAGGTCTATTTTTTTTCATACTTTTCATCAAATTTTTTTGCCTTATTTAAACTAACCTGCTTCGTTAGTTCAACAAGAAAAAGAGACCACTGTAACGATATTCAAATTTAATTAATACAAAGCCAAGTTAATTAAGATGATTTTTTTTTTCAAAAAAAATAGAGCTTATAGCTCCTATTAGTATCAGCTCCACCTACGCTAAATACCGTGATGACCACCTTTGTCATCCGACCTGATTATATCATATTTGAAAACGCTTACATTTGTAAAGGAATTTGCTCAGTGCCTACAAATAAAAAAAGGGATTACTCTTCAACATAAGTTCCATCTTTTACCGTATATTTTCGATTGAGCAGGGTCTTCTTAAGTTTTGTCATTTTTCTAATCTTGAAGAAACTTATTTTCATGGTATTTAAACAAGCACCTTTTCTTCTATTGCACATTATCCTCGAAGTGCGACATAACTGGAAAATATTGTCGAACTCTTTGTTTTTTATTTTGTTCAATATAATGAACGTTTGTATTACAATTGTTTCATAGCATTAACAATATTTAGAAAAAATGAAAACATTTTGAAAGATTCGGACGCAAAGCTACAGGTATAAGGTTATCAACAGCAGTGAAGGCTGAGTTGTCTAAAATAGTACATATTTTAGGGGGTTATATATTGACTAGTGCAACTGCTTGCGAAAAAGAATTAGAAAAAGAATGGTTTGACCTCATTATTAAGGCTCGTAATTTAGGAATTTCTATTGATGAAATTAAAGAATTTCTAAAAAAATCATCTTGACCTTCTATAAGGTCTATTTTTTTTATTTACTACGCAACTTTGGGTCAAATGCGACATAAATGCGAGAAGGATTTATTCTTTCTTGTTCCACTCCGTTAGTACAATAAGAAAAAAGCCACCAAAATGGCAGATGAATCTTCAACTCTTACACCAGTGTGACCGTCTAGTTAAATGACACAGTTTTTGCTCATTTAAGTGACACACTTAAATGGAAAATAGATTAAAATAAATGTCCTTTGACACGGAGCCTCTACGAACATGATTCTCTTATAAAACGAAGTCAAGCTGTTTTTGGCAAATAAAAAGGCATTATGTTTTATGAATATAAAAAGAGCCTAAATATACAAGTAGTGAATAAAAACTTGCATAATTTAGGCTCTTTTTAGTTTATTCCTTTGTTTCAGTAAAGCACCCGTTAGTTCAATAAGGAATTTCAGATTCTTTCGTTTCAATTCTTTAATTTTTTTATTATTTAACTACGTTTATCTTAACAAAATAACTTGCTATTTTTCCTGTTTCAAATTCAGATAAGTATTGAAGAATATAATGACCAGGTTTTGATATGGATTGAACAGTTGATTCGGATTCAAAACGTGGTATAACTTCATTTCGATCTACACTGTAAAAAAATATGTTCGTAACAGTAGTTGATGCACTATTTTTATAAGTAAAATGATGGTTAGAATGGACAGTTATTTCTGGTTCATTTTGTAAATATGTATTTAGATCATTTATGCTTTTATAAGTAAGATTTTTTGTAATACTTTTGCCAAAAGCACTATAATCATAATCTTTTGCTTTCAATTCATATGTCTTATGCTCATTTTTTATCGAAGCAGTTGGTACAGTTGGAGAATAAAAAAAGCTATAATAAACAAAGAATATAACTATGAATGTGCCAATAAATTTCCATACTTTTTTCATTTAATTACACTCCTAAAAAATGGATTATATATATATATAATTCTATTCATAAAAGATTTTTTCCTTCTTCAATTAATCTACCCCTTTAGTGCAATAAAAAAAGGCTGCCGCAACAGCCCCTACTTTCTTGAACTCAAGCACCCGTTTGTTTAATAAGGATAATAATATACTTATTTATCGTTTAGTATTTTCATCGGTATAATGTCTTCTTTACCATTCCACTTAACAATTACCTTAATTACTTCTTTTTTACTTTGGATATCACCACCACTACCTCCTGAACTGGTCCGAATATACTTCGTACCAGGAGGGCTTTCAGTCCCACGTTCTGACCCTCCGCTAGATTTATAGGAATAGCTTACAACTGAATTGGAAATATCCGTATAATCACCTTTGTATTCAAGTACAAAATCTTTTTTATATTCGTCATAATGGGTAGAAGTACCTCCTCTACCTGAAAAAATTAAAGTTCCCGTCCACTGGTTTCCTTCACCATAAAATTTATAATTATGTTTAACACTTATTGTTTCTTTACCATTACATCCTATTAAAAGTGAACAAATAAAAATTATTAATAAAACTGTTCTTTTCCTCATTTAATCACCCAACCATAATGAAAGCCCCGAACCAAAGCCAATACATTTAGGAACATATTTCTTATAAAATCAATCATTCTTTCTAATTCCTCCGGTCTTCTATATAACCAATTTGGTATCTTTATTCTAACATAATCCTCAAATCGTTTGGACTTTATTTCCATTTCCTCTTAAACTAACCTGCTTCGTTAGTGCAGCAAGCATAACTTCACAAATATGTATAAATATTAGCTTATATACATTTTATCTTGAGTATCGATTCATAAATTTACTGCCAAAACATACATTAATTAATTTCCGGAAACAGCCAAACAAGGGTCTGCCTGATTAACCAAGGCAATCATGAATGCCTCTCCATGTTAAAAATGTACGTTTCAAACTGGAAAAAAGTGTCCCAATTTATCAAGCGAAAACTGTGTCATCTCTTTCAAGCGGTCACAACCAGTTACTTTAATAAGAAATTTTACACATTCAAAATGTATCCTTGAAAGTAAAAAGGACTAACCTAATTGATTAGTCCTTGTAAAAGGAGAAATTAATTGTTGTCTAGTTTTTCTTGAAAATAACTCCAAGCTGCAATTGCCCAAGCCGAAATTACTTCACCAACAAAAGATACCAGACCGATAACAAAATCCATAATCACTAACCTGCCCGTAACTTGAAGAAGAAAAAAGCGACCTTCGTTATTGAATGATCGCACCCGTTTCTTTAAATGCATTCCTGCACAAACTTTTCATCTTCCATATTTATTATGTAAACATCATTATCCTTAACTAAGAACAATTTGCTCCCTCTACCAATAGCATAATCATATTTCAGTTCTTCTCCATTCTGATTAACTGTATGGAATGTCTTTCTTTTCTTGTCCCTTAAAGAATTCAAGCACACCACTGCTCTATGGTCATAACCATGACTAAACAAAACCAAATCATTCAAAATAGCAAATGCATGACTTCCTTTTATGGGAAGATTACGAAAAATCTTATAGCCCATCTTGTTTAATATAACAAGTGGGAAGTCACAATAATAATAAATATTTGTGCCTTCTGATGTGACATTTAAAGCATAACAATCGTCTATGAATGGAACTTTTCTCCCTGTTTGCCTGACAAAATCGGTGTAATCAAATGTTTTGACTCCTTCTTTATCATAACATCTTAAACCTGAATCCATATTTTCATCGAAATAACTTACCCATATATCAGAATCCTTTGTCGTTTGCACATCTTGAATTGCATCATCAAACTCGAACTTTTTTAACACATTTCCGTGAACATCAAATAAGGTACCGTTCCTTAAATACCCCTCTTCTTCGTCGGTTCTTGCACTGACCAATAACCAATTCTCCTTAAGAGGTTGAGCAAAATCAAATGCTTCCGATACCGAAGGGAGTTTGACTTTATTTATTTTTCCATTTTCACAATGAAATACCTTATGCAAATACCTTCCTTGTACCTTCTTTTCTGTTAATAAAATAAGATTGCCATTAAAATCGACACTAATTCTATAATTATCCTGTGCACCCGCAATATGTCTAACATTGATATAATGGCTAGCTTTTATATCATTCATTTTTGTTCCCCCCTAAAAATCATAACCAACACTTGTTAAACATAAGCAACCGTTAGCCATCCATGAAGCGCAGAAATCGCACTTCACCACAGAATGAAAATAGTCAGGAAGTGTCCATACTGATACTGACCTTAATCCAGTCAACCAATTCATAGACTTATTAATTAACACTCTTCTCTTTTTTTAACGATTGAGCAGGGTCTTCTTAAATATTGCCATTTTTCCAATTTAGAGGAAACTTATTTTCATGGTAGACATGCATGCCGCGTTGCGGCACCATCAAATGAATGAAAATGTTTTTATACTAGTCTAGTTCCCCTTCCTCCTGTCAATCCTGATAATACGGCTGGCGAAGGAAGGTCGATGA
>NZ_JAGGQW010000081.1 GCF_018613065.1 Bacillus sp. ISL-7
TTTATAAGGCATACTCGTTTTTACAAACTTCTTCTGCATTATCTAGTTTTGAGGGAATGATTCCTCAATTAAATAGTCTGGCAGCAATGGCGAGAAGGTCACACCCGTTCCCATACCGAACACGGAAGTTAAGCTTCTCAGCGCCGATGGTAGTTGGGACACGCGTCCCTGTGAGAGTAGGACGTTGCCAGGCATATCTTAGAACAACTCATTATTGGGTTGTTCTTTTTGTTATGTGGAGAAACTAATTTGTTTTTAGATGATTAGGGCCTTATTCAAGCGGCTCTAAGTACGTCTCACAGATTGTTTATCCTTTTGAAGGCTAGCCATAAATATTATTTATGGAAAACAATCAAATAACGGTATTTTATTAATCGCTGTTTATACCGTACTATTTAGTTAAGGAAACACATGACTAATAGGAGGGGTAAACGTGGATAAACGAAATTATGATGTAGTTGTAGTTGGGGCAGGGAATGCAGCTTTGTGTGCAGCGATTGCGGCAAAGGAAAATGGTGCTGAAGTACTTGTTTTAGAGCGCGGGCCAGTAGAAAAGCGCGGAGGAAATTCATTTTTTACAGATGGAGCGATTCGTGTTGCTTACAATAAGTTAGAAAACATAAGAAGAATAATAACTGATATAACGGATGAGGAAGCAGAAAAGATCGTAATGCCTGAATACACTCAATCTGACTTTTATAATGATCTAATGCGAGTAACAGACGGAAATAGTGATCCTGTACTAGCAAATCAGCTTATTGCTAAATCTTATGAAACACTTTCATGGATAAGTAATCATGGAATTAAATTTGAATTAAATTACGAAAATCAATCCTTCGTACAAGATGGTAAACGTCACTTTTGGGGTGGACTTCCAATAAAAACTGAAGATAAGGGCGTTGGTTTAATAAAAAGGCTCTTTGATCGAGCAGAAAAAATCGGGATTGATATCTGGTATAATTCGCGGGCAATTGAGTTAGTAACTGATAATGAAAATATTACTGGCATTAAAATAGAACAAATCGAGAAAGTGACTACAATCAATACGTCTAGTGTAATTTTAGCTTGTGGTAGTTTTGAAGCGAACAAAAAAATGAGAATTGAACATCTAGGAGAAGAATGGGAATCCGCGATTGTAAGAGGGACTGAATATAATACTGGAGACGGAATAACTATGGCTTTAGCAGTTGGTGCGCAAAAATATGGTGAGTGGAATGGCTGTCACTCGATTGGAACAGATTATAATGCTCCTAAATTTGGTGACTTTAACAAGCCTGGTGATATATTTAAAAAATCTTCATTTCCTCTTGGTCTTTTGATTAATAATGAGGGAAATAGATTTGTAGACGAAGGGGCAGATTTTCGGAACTACACATATGCAAAATATGGCCGCGAAGTCTTAAAACAGCCTGGTCATTCTGCTTTCCAACTTTTTGATGCTCAAGTACGTCCGATGCTTAGAAAGGAATACAATCTAGAAGAAGCCACTTATTATAAAGCGGATAGTCTTGAAGAATTAGCAGAATTGATGTCAGTTGATAAAGAACAATTTTTAAAAACGATAACAGAATTTAATGCGGCAGTTCAAGAAGGAGACTATAATCCAACAGTGAAGGACGGAAAAGGAACAGTTGAAATTATTCCGCCAAAAACAAACTGGGCATTACGAATCGACCAAGCTCCTTTTTATGCATATCCAGTTACTTGTGGTATTACCTTTGCTTTTGGCGGATTACATGTAAATCCAGAAGGAGAGGTCTTAAACCAAGAAGGAAGACCTATAGCTGGGTTATTCGCTGCTGGTGAAATGGTCGGTGGCATCTTCTACAAAAATTATCCAGGTGGATCAGGATTAATGTCAGGAGCCGTTTTTGGAAAATTAGCTGGTACATCAGCTGCCAATTATTCTAAAGAAAAGATAAGTATTTCATAAATCACAATAAAAAAGCATCTGCCATGCCTCAGGCAGATGCTTCTATTAAATATAAAGACTGTACTTAAATGATTAACTTCTACCCTTTAAATTCATTTTCCATAAACTCAACAAATGCCTTAACAATGTTTAATTCTAATGAATCTTTGTGGTAGAACATCCATGTCTTACGGACAATGGGGTTGCCGTCAATGGTTGTAATATCCGTTTTATAAACATCATTGACATCATTTAAAATCAGGCTTGGCAGGATTGCATAGCCTAATCCATTAACAACCATTTTTTTGCAAGTATCCACTTTATCGACTTCTATACTGACAAGCGGTGGTTGGGTGAAATGTTCAGACCACCAATTATTGATGGAATTCTTCAACAGTGGGTCAGTATGATAATCGATTCTTGGTAAGTTAGGGAGGTTATGTATATCTATTTTTTCTTTAGAAGCGATACAAATGGTCTCTTCAAATAATAAATGTTTGTGATCTTTCCAGCTGAAATCTCCTTTAACAATACCAATATGGACATCTTGATTGTAAATTAAATGGGCGATATGACTGCTAAAGCCAGTCGTTACTTTGAATTCAATAGTAGGATAACGTTCTTTGAATAGCTTTAATAGGTTAGGAAGCATGTAATCAGTAAAAAAGGTAGAGACACCTAATCTTAATGTTCCTGCTACATTGTCCTCCATATTAAGAACATTTTCCTTAATTTTTTGTATGTTTAGAAGCATTTCATGCGCACTTTTCGCTAAATACTCTCCTTGTGGGGTAAATTGAACTCCACGTCTGCCTCGATTGACAATTTTTATCCCAAATTCCTTTTCTAATTGCTGTAAGCGGTTTGTCAAAGCTGGTTGAGAAATATACAAATGTTGAGCAGCCTTTGTAATGTTTTTTTCTTTATAGAGGGTTTGTAACACCATCCAATCTCGTTCATCCAAACTTATAACCACCATTTCTACCATTAATATTATTTATGGATAATGATAATATTTTAATATTTTAACTATTTCTAAAATTATACTATATTTGGTTTAAAAAGCAAAGATGACAAAATCACTTTATCTTAATGAAAGAAGGATCCTGAATGGAAAAACATAATCATTTTTTTCAATTTGTTTGGTTTGTAATAGTAAGTGGGCTAGGTGGATTTTTCCTCTCGTTAACAGATCTCCCGATTGGATGGATGATTGGGACGCTCCTTACGGCAGCTTTTCTTTCTATACTTCGTCCGAATTTTTTGCATTTACTCTATACTCAAAATGGAATTCCAAAATATTGGTTATACATTGGACAATGTATCTTAGGAATTGAATTAGGCCAGAAAGTGAATACTTCCGTTCTATCCATTTTTAGAGAAAATTGGTCAACGATTATCATCATGCTTCTTTTATCAATCTTTTTTTCTTTACTATCGGGTATTGTTTTATGGAAGTTCAGTAAATTGGATATGTTAACAAGTTTTTTTGCTACTGCACCTGGCGGGCTTTCCTCAATCCCTGGTATTGCAGAAGAAGTTGGCGCAAATACTGGTGTTGTAAGTATTATTCAGGCAATGCGTGTATTTTTAGTTATCATTACGACCCCTGTCATGATCTCTTTCTTGTTCGGTCATTCTGACTATCACCATGCAGTTGCGGCGACAGAATCATCATCAACATTTGAAGGAGCGCAACTTGCTTTGACCATTTTATTTGTGTTTATAGCGTGGATTGGCTATCATATCGGGAAATTTTTGAAGTTTCCAGCTCCATGGCTGATTGGAGGGATGATTAGTGTTGCGGCAGTTAAATCCTCTGGATCTGTTCTTATTGGATTTGATCTTGTAGCTTGGTGGCCTCATAGTTTAATCATCATATCGCAAATTTTTATTGGGGCAAGCATTGGCTCGCGTTTTAATAAAAATATGTTTATCGGATTAAACCGAACTTTGATCGTTTCATTTTTAGGGACAATCGGCTTAATTGTAACAGTGTTTATCTGTGCGTACTTTGTATCAATTTTTACTAATATAACATTTCTGACTGCAGGTTTAGCATTTGCACCTGGTGGAATTGCAGAAATGACAACAACAGCTCTCGTTTTGAATGGTGACGCTACATTTGTCGTAGCGGTACAAGTGCTCAGGGTCGTCACTGTCTGTATTACCCTTCCTCCTTTTTTTCGATTTTTAAAATACCTAGAAGTCAAAAAGAAATCTCACACTAATCTATCCGCATAGGTTTTAGGGTATAATGATTTTATCAGCTATGTGCCGGAAAATAAATTTAAGGGTGATGGTCGTGTGTCCTTTTTATTATGAAAAAGACAAAAAGAATGAAGAAGCCATTTCATATTATGTAAAATCAAATGAAAAAACGGAAGAAAAAGATAGTGAATTATTAGCATTTAATATAAGAGAAATAATTCACCAATCATCACCAGAGGTTCACGATATTGTCTTTTTATGCATAGGTTCGGACCGATATGTGGGTGATTCATTAGGTCCATTAGTAGGAACGATGCTAAAAGAACGCCAAGTTCCTTTTCGTGTATATGGAACATTGGAAGAACCTGTACATGCATTTAACTTAAAAGGAATATTGAAGGAGATCAATAAACAATTTAAAAAGCCGTTAGTTATTAGTATCGATGCCTCCATCGGTACTAAAGAACAAGTTGGTCATGTGATGTTTAAAGAAGGACCTTTAACTCCTGGGAAAGCCCTTGAAAAGATGCTCCCAGAAGTAGGAGATTACCATTTCGTTGGGTTTGTAAATTATATAGATCCTTTACCAACTTCTCAATTTTTAAATGACACCCGCTTATATACGGTTATGAATCTTGCAAAAACAATTGTAAAAGTAATTACTAAAATTAGGGTAAATGATGATAAAGAGCGTTAGAAAATATCTTTTTTTGTTTCATATATTGATAAAAAATAGAGCCTTCCCGAATCGGTTTCGTAACTAATTTGGGAGGCTCAATTTTTATTATCGAATCTATTGGAGATCTAACAATGAAATGAAGTATTAGCTGATTGCACTTGTTAAAAAGGCAACAGCAATAATGACTAAAGAACAAAGGAGAGTCCATTTAAACGCATAACGTTGAAATTCTCCGATATCTGTTTTCACCATCCCTACTAATAAAAGAGTGGATGCTACAAGTGGGCTTAGAAAATGTACAGGTTGCCCTAATACAGATGCTCTTGCAATTTCTAAAGGACTTACCCCATAGGCCGCTCCTGCTTCCGCTAGAATTGGTAAAACTCCAAAGTAATAAGCGTCGTTGGATAATACGAAAGTAAATGGCATGCTAGTTAGGGCAACGACAAGTGGGAAGAAGGAACCTACAGATTCTGGAATGATTGATACTAATGCATGTGAAATAGCATCTACCATTTTTGTTCCAGAAAAAATTCCTGAGAAGATACCGGCAGCAAACACTAGAATAACAACTGTTAAAGCATTTCCTGAGTGTGACAAAATACGTTCTTTTTGCTGCTCAAAATTTGGATAGTTAATCATGGCCGCGAGTACAAATCCAATTAGAAATAAGATTGGAGCTGAAATTAACCCCATGACCAAAACTACCATGATCGCTATTGTTAAAATAAAGTTTACCCATCTTAATTTAGGGCGCTTAATATCCTCTTGTAGGGCATAAGCGGCAGCTGCTTCACTTAATTGTAATGATTGTTGTGGAATTTCCTCAACATTGATCACACCAATTCTTGCTCTTTCCTTTTTTCCAAGAACAAAAGCGATAAAAAGAATACATCCCATTCCTGATAACATTGTAGGTAATAGTGGGAGGAAAAATTCATTCGAATCAAGGCCTAAAGAAGCAACGGCTCTTGTAGCTGGTCCTCCCCAAGGCGTCATCCCACTCATGATACTGACAGAGAGTAAAGAAATAGTTGCGAGAATAAGAGGGTTCATACCAATTCGAAGATAAAGCGCTAACATAGCAGAAATGGTAATCATGTGAGTTGTCGTTCCATCGCCATCTAATGCTACTGTCATAGCAATAATTGCGGTTCCGATCGCGATTTTAACTGGATCACCCTTAACAAATTTCATCATGTTATTGATTAATGGATCAAATAAGCCTGCATCAATTAAAATTCCGAAAAATAAAATCGCAAACAGGAGTAAGGCAGCTGAAGGAGCAACCTCTTTTAAACCATCTAACATCATACCACCGAGCTCTAAACCAAATCCACCAATTACTGCAAAAACTATTGGTACAATGACAAGTGCTGTAACTGGAGATAATTTTTTTGCCATAATCAGATAAGTAAATAAGACAACCATTGAAATTCCTAAAAAAGTAAGAATATGAATCCCCTCCTATAAAAGAAATCGCTTACAAATAACTAAAATTTGATTACTGCAAATATTGAGAAAACTGTTTCAAGAAATATTTCTTAGTTTTACAATATAACACACGTATAAATAAGTAAAATATATAATTTTTATCTAATTTCTAAAAAAAAACTTATAATCCATAAAATAAAAAGAGGAATATTTCTCATTCCTCTCTAAATTAGCTATAAAGAATTTGAATGTTCATTTAAAAAATCTATGAAACTTTTTACAGTAGAAAGCTTTAATGAATCCTGATTATACATTAACCATGTATATCTATAAACTGGTTCACCACCCTTATAGGATAGTTCGTAGATTTGTAGGTTATCTAAAGGTTCTAGACAAATTTGAGGTACGATCGCAATACCCAGATCGTTTTTGACCATTTCTTTACATGTTTCTAGTCGGTCCGTTTCCATCATAATAAACGGTGGTTCTGAGTATCGGTCATGCCACCAGCCATTAATAGAAGATTTTAGAGAACTATCTGTTTTGTAATTAATTAATGGAAGTTTAGGTAAATTCGCCATATTTATTTCCTTTTTAGAAATTAAACATAGCTTTTCTTTATGTAATAATGCTTTTTTTCCATACCATTCGTAATCTCCACGTAGTATGCCTAAATGCACAGTATCGGTATTAAGAAGATTTAAAATATCGGTACTCCAACCTGTATTAATGTTAAATTGTACATTTGGGAATTTAGTTGAAAACTTTTTTAATATCCTTGGTAACTTATATTGTGCAAAGTTACTTGAAACTCCAATTCTTAACGTTCCTCTTACCTCATCTTGCATATTGATCATATTGTCTTTTGTTGATTGCAGCTTTTTGATCATTTCTTCAGCATACTCTACTAAATGCAAGCCTTCTGAAGTAAACTCAATGCCTCCTTTTATTCTAAAAAATAATCTTGTTCCAAACTCCGTTTCTAAATTTTTAAGTCTGTAAGTTAATGCCGGTTGGGAGATATATAAACGTTCTGATGCACGGCTAATATTTTTCTCTTGATATAAAATTCGAATCGCATTCCAGTCTTTTTCATCCATAAGTTCATCCCCAATCAACTGATTATAAGTTTTTTTTTGTATTTTTCTAATAAAATATCTATTTTACTTATGATATCACATAACTTACTATATTTTTAAAAGCAACGATACTTTTTGAAAAGTGAATAAGAAAAGGGGTTTTTTAGATGAAAGTGCCTGTTGTTGTGATGCGTGGAGGAACTAGCAAAGGTGTGTTTTTTAATTTTGATGATATGCCATCAGATCGTTCGCTTTGGGATGAATTTATGTTAGATATAATGGGAAGTCCAGATAGCAGACAAATTGACGGACTTGGTGGGGCCAATTCATTAACGAGTAAAGCAGCAATTATCAAAAAGTCGGGTTTTGAAGGTATTGACGTAGAATACACCTTCGCACAAGTTAGTATTGAAAATCAATTGGTTGATTTCAAAGGAAACTGCGGGAATATTTCTTCTGCGGTAGGTCCATATGCAATTGAACAAGGTCTAGTACCAGCAATTGAGCCAATTACAACTGTTAGAATCTTTAATACAAATACTCAAAAAGTAATCATTTCTGAGGTAGAGGTTGAGAACGGTCAAGTAAAAACAGATGGAATGTGTTCAATTCCAGGTGTTCCAGGAACAGGTTCTCCTATCTATCTATCATTCACTAATGCTGAAGGTGCAGTAACAGGAAAACTATTTCCAACCGGAAACTCTATTGATGTCATTCAAACACCTAGAGGTCCGATAAATGTATCGATAATTGATGTTGCTAATCCATTAGTTTTTATTCATGCACATGATGTTGGCCTTAAAGGGACTGAACTTCCACATGAATTTACACCAGAAAAACTAACTGAATTAGAAGAAATCAGATCGATTGCAGCCGAAATGTGCCAATTTGCTACGAAAGAAGAAGCAACAAAAAAATCACCTGCTGTTCCTAAATTAACGATTATTGCTCCTCCTATGGATTATATTGATGTAACAGGAGTGGAGAGAAAAACTGAAAATATGGACTGTACAATAAGAATGATGTCTATGCAAAAACCACATCAAGCACTTGCGATTACAGGTGCGATCTGTACAACTGCAGGTGCATTTTTAAATGATACAATCTTATCCGATACTATTAATGTAAAACAAGAAGTTATCCGATTAGCACATCCTGCTGGAATCATGGAAACAAAGGTTGATTTAATTGCAGGAAATATTACCGCAATTAAGGTAGTAAGAACAGCACGTGTGATTTTGGAAGGATATGCATATACAAAGAAAAATTACGAGTATATATCTAAGTTAGCGTAAATTATATAAGTAAATGTTTTACTAAATGAGGTATCTGGAAAGGCTAACTGAGTCAGTCTGTGACTGGTTTTTAATAGTATTATACCGTCATGCCAGTATTAGCTGGCCATGGGGAAAAAAAGGGGTCAGGCCCCCACTACGTTAAGCATTATTGTAGTGGGGACCTGACCCCTTTTCAATGGAATAATTTTATATCCACTGGAATATCTAAATGACTTACGCCCATTCTATTGCTACTTGGAGGGTGGACTTTTATTGTTATTAGTAATAGTACACATTCACAAATGACAGCGTTTACTTATTGCATAAATCGAAAATGTAGGAGGGGAATTCTCATGAAGAAGATAGCCCATATTATATCTCATTCCCACTGGGACAGGGAGTGGTATTTACCCTTTGAGAAACACCGCTATTACTTTATCAAGCTGATGAATAACATAATCGATAAGTTTGAACAGGAAGGAAATCAATTTCAATCGTTTCATCTGGATGGACAAACGGTTCTGTTAGAGGATTATTTCTCTGTTCACCCAGAAAACCGTGAAAAAGTTAAACAATCACCAGCCGCTGCAAAAAAACGATTCCTGAGGCAATCGAAACCGCATCCGCCCTTTATCCCGATTATACATTTAAGCATTCAAGTTTTGACGAATATACAGACGCTTTAAAAAAGGTACTTCCAGAGAAGTTGCAAGTCATTGAAGGGGAGTTGCGCAATCAGCGGACAGACGGATGGTCCACTCTCGTCAATACGGCTTCTGCCCGTATTTACTTAAAGCAATGGAATAACCGCTGTCAAACTCTTTTGGAAAAAATAGCGGAGCCTTTAGCGGCTTTTGGTTATTTAGCAAACGGAACTTACCCGCGCGAATATATTCGCTTTATGTGGAAATCCCTTTTGAAAAATCACCCACATGACAGTATTTGCGGCTGCAGTGTCGATGAGGTCCACCGTGAAATGGTCACGAGATTTGAAAGAGTTTCACAAATGGGAGAGGTATTTGTACAAGAACAGGCAGCAGAACTTGCTCTTACGGTTGATACCACCAAAACACCGGATGGGGGAATTCCGCTTGTTGTCATGAATACAACGGGATGGAACAAAAACGAAGTAGTGACAAAATTAGTCGATCTTGAAAAAGTGTATTTTTCACAAATGCACTTTGAAGAAATTCCTGCCTATTTGAAGGATAAAGAAATGCCGGCCTACAAGCTGGTTGATGATCAAGGCCAGACCGTCGAATTTCAACTCGTAAGCCCGACTGTCGAATTCGGTTACGATCTGCCAGACGACAAGTTCCGCCAGCCGTTTTTTGCGAAGCGGGCAACTCTATCATTCTATGCAGAGGAGATTCCATCCTTCGGTTACAAGACCTATTATCTTGTTCCGGATGTTCACTCGTTGGTGCAACAACAGGTAAAAGCCCCTGTTAACGACTTGGAAATGGAAAGTGAATTTGTGCATTTACTGTTCCATGAAGATGGCACGTATGATGTAACGGATAAAAAAACCGGTGAGGCCTTCCAGCGTCTCGGTATATACGAAGACACAGGCGATGTCGGGAACGAATATATGTTCAAGGAAGCGAAGGGTTATTCCGCCATCACAACAAAAGGGATACCAGCGGAATTTACCTTATTGGAAAGAAGTGCCCTGCGTACAGTCCTTGAGTTTAAGCACACGTTAACGATTCCAGTTTCGGCGGACGAGCGATTACTTCAAAAGCAAGGGAGTGTTATCTCAAAAAAGTTTTGAGGAAATGAACAGTCCATAAAAAAAAAGAAAAACTTTCTGTTGCATAAGTAAATCGAAGATGATATTATAAGGAAGTTGCTTTTAACGGCTGTCAAATTCGTTGAAAGTGAGAACAAAAAAATTAAAATATTATATTGACATAGCAATAGAGATTCGATATAATAATAAATGTCGCTTCTGACATGATAGATTGTTCTTTGAAAACTAAACAAACAAAAACGTCAACAAACAAACAAAAAATATCGTGTTTCTTCTATTAATATGGAGAACATGAGCCAACGTAACAAAATGAGCTAATCAACTTTCTTGGA
>NZ_JAGGQW010000082.1 GCF_018613065.1 Bacillus sp. ISL-7
GCATGAAGCCCCCCTCAAGATGAGATTTCCCATAGCGCAAGCTAGTAAGAACCCTGAAAGATGATCAGGTTGATAGGTCAGAGGTGGAAGCGTGGTAACATGTGGAGCTGACTGATACTAATCGTTCGAGGACTTAACCAATTTTTAAGGCAACTCAGTTTTTACAAACTTCTTCTGCATTATCTAGTTTTGAGGGAATGAAAAAAATAATTTTCCTCTTGAAAAATTTCAAAAAGATATTATAATAAATAATGTCTTGAAAATAGTCTGGCAGTAATGGCGAGAAGGTCACACCCGTTCCCATACCGAACACGGAAGTTAAGCTTCTCAGCGCCGATGGTAGTTGGGACACGCGTCCCTGTGAGAGTAGGACGCTGCCAGGCTGAAATATTATTGTTCCGCAGTAGCTCAGTGGTAGAGCTATCGGCTGTTAACCGATCGGTCGTAGGTTCGAGTCCTACCTGCGGAGCCATTTTTATGTAAACTTATATATAGCTATGCTTCCATAGCTCAGTAGGTAGAGCACTTCCATGGTAAGGAAGAGGTCAGCGGTTCGAGCCCGCTTGGAAGCTTTCCTATTTTTTAATAGTATGGCCCCTTGGTCAAGCGGTTAAGACACCTCCCTTTCACGGAGGTAACACGGGTTCGAGTCCCGTAGGGGTCACCAAAGTTTTTTATGCACAAGCGTAAAATAACTTTCATTGCTGTGGAGGATTAGCTCAGCTGGGAGAGCATCTGCCTTACAAGCAGAGGGTCGGCGGTTCGAGCCCGTCATCCTCCACCATAATATAATTATGTTAACTACATGCCGGGGTAGCTCAATTGGTAGAGCACGACCGAATAAACTCCTTGAATAAACTTCAGCATACTGACCGAGTTGCTGCTTGCATAAGCTTTCTGAGGTCAGGATGACGGCAACGAAGTCATCGTGTTCAAATTTAATATTTTTTCAAACTACATGCCGGGGTAGCTCAATTGGTAGAGCAACTGACTTGTAATCAGTAGGTTGGGGGTTCAAGTCCTCTCGCCGGCACTGCTTTTTTAAATTTTAATATGGAGGGGTAGCGAAGTGGCTAAACGCGGCGGACTGTAAATCCGCTCCCTCCGGGTTCGGCGGTTCGAATCCGTCCCCCTCCACCATTAATATTTTTAAAAAAGTTGGACATACTAGATAATATTACATCTCTATTGGGCTATAGCCAAGCGGTAAGGCATCGCACTTTGACTGCGACATGCGTTGGTTCAAATCCAGCTAGCCCAGCCAGAGAGCCATTAGCTCAGTTGGTAGAGCATCTGACTTTTAATCAGAGGGTCGAAGGTTCGAGTCCTTCATGGCTCATATAGTAACAGCCAGGAACTTTGGAGAAATCTCCAAGGTTCTTTTTTTATGGAAAAGAAAAAAGTGTCGTGATTGGCGGCAAAAATTTATGAAATAAGTATCAAAGTGTCGTCAATAGGGGCGATTGGCGGCAAAAATTTATGAAAAAAGCAATAAAGTGTCGCCAATAAGGGCTATTGGCGGCAAAAATTTATGAAATAAGCATCAAAGTGTCGCCAATAAGGGCTATTGGCGGCAAAAATTTATGAAATAAGCATCAAAGTGTCGCCAATAAGGGCGATTGGCACCAAAAATTGATGAAAAAAGCAATAAAGTGTCGTCAATAAGGGCTATTGGCGGCAAAAATGCATGAAAAAAGCAATAAAGTATCGCCAATAAGGGCTATTGGCGACAAAAATTCATGAAATAACAATCAAACTCTCGCCAATCATATCTGCGAAGTTTGAATTCGATAGTCAAAATGGAACCGAACTTACATTTTTTCTTAAATGTAAATCCCTGCCTTAAACCAACCAATGGTCTAAGGTTTTTTATCGTATATATATACATAATTTTGTCGAGTTGAGTCATTGGTATGAAAGCGGTTAAAATAGATACATAAAAGGGTAGGAGGAATTAATATGAGTAAGCTTTCAATTATTGGAATGCCGATGGATTTAGGTCAAATGCGACGAGGGGTAGATATGGGGCCAAGTGCTATCCGTTATGCTGGGATGGTTGAACGACTTAAGCCACTATTTGATGAAATACATGATCTAGGTGATATTCCAATTGGCAGACCTGAAGTTGTGGTGGATAAAGAATCTAATTTGCGGAATCTTGATTTAGTTGCTGAGAAAAGTGCTTTGTTAGCTGAAAAAGTAGATGCTGCTGTCGAGTCAGGTGCGTTTCCGCTTGTCCTTGGCGGGGATCATAGTATTGCTATTGGTACTTTAGCAGGTGTCTCTAAACATTATAAAAATCTTGGTGTCATTTGGTATGACGCACATGGCGATCTAAATACGGCTGAGACAAGCCCTACTGGTAATATCCATGGAATGCCACTAGCCGTAAGTATCGGGTTAGGGCACAGCTTGTTAACCGAGATAGGTGGATATGGTCCTAAAGTTAAACCTGAAAATGTAGTCATTATTGGTGCAAGAGCGCTGGATGATGGAGAAAAAGATTTAATAAAGGAAATAGGAATCAAAGTTTACACAATGCATGAAATTGACCGGATGGGGATGGCCAAAGTAATGGAAGAAACCATCGCATACCTGAAAGAAAAGACAGATGGTGTCCACCTTTCACTTGATTTAGATGGCCTAGACCCAAATGATGCTCCTGGCGTTGGAACACCAGTTATGGGTGGAATCAGCTACCGGGAAAGTCATCTTGCTATGGAGATGTTAGAAGAAGCAAAAATCATTACATCAGCAGAATTTGTAGAAGTAAATCCCATTTTAGATGAAAAAAATAAAACTGCTAAAGTGGCAGTTGAATTGATGGGCTCATTATTCGGAGAAAAATTATTATAATAAATAAATAAATAAATAAATAAGTAAAGCTGCATTTCGTAAGGAAACGGGCCAACCTGTTCTTCTAGCGTGATGCAGCTTTTTTCTATTTTCTTCTTGTCAAAGAATTAAAACCGTGTCAATTTATCTCCTTCATAAAATCTTTAAACTAATTAGTAAGCTCTTTTAGTATATTTTTGTTAATATTAAAGGTATTGAGAAGTTTTTTCGTGTAAAACGAAACTTTTTTGCTAACGATTCGTATTATCGGATAGCAGCAATGGAGCTGAGGTAACGTAATGGATGCAATTGTAAAAAAGAGAATAAAACAAGTAATCAAAGGGGACCAAGATGCCTTTGGTGAAATCGTTGAAATATATAAAAACAGTATTTATCAACTATGTTTCCGGATGCTTGGAAATCGTCATGAAGCTGAGGATATGGCACAGGAAGCTTTTATTCGTGCTTATGTGAATATCAAAACCTTTAATCAAGACTTGAAATTTTCAACTTGGCTTTTTCGGATAGCAACCAATCTGTGTATTGACCGAATGCGAAAAAAGAAACCGGATCATTATTTAGATGCAGAGGTTGCAGGGGCAGAAGGATTAACAATGTATTCGCAGATCCCTTCGAACACACCGCTGCCAGAGTCAGAAGTAGAAAGCTTAGAGCTGCAGGATACGGTCCAGAAAGAGATATTAAAACTTCCCGATAAATATCGGACAGCCATCGTATTAAAATATATTGAAGAGTTTTCCTTAAATGAAATTAGCGAAATTCTTGATTTACCACTTGGAACGGTTAAAACAAGGATTCACCGTGGCCGGGAAGCGTTAAGACAACAATTAAGATATGTGTGATAAGAGGTGAAACTGTTAATGTGTCCAGAACAAATCATCGAACTAATGCATGAATACTTAGATGAAGAAATTACACCTGATCAAGAACGAATATTAAGAGAACACCTCCAAAACTGCAAAGAATGCGAGGCTATATTTAATGAGCTAAATAAGACGATCGCTTTTGTAAAGAGTGTGTCACATATGCAGGTACCGGATGACTTTACAGCCAAAGTGTTGTCTCGTTTACCAAAAGAGAAACGAAAGATTTGGATGCAGCGTTGGTTGAAAAACCATCCTTTGCTTGCAGCTGCCTCTTTATTTCTCATATTAATGATGGGAAGCGTATTTTCTACTTGGAATCAAGATCGAGAATTTTCTGTATCAAAGCAAAAAAACTTAATAGTTAAAAATAATACGGTTATTGTACCTAAAGGTGAGACGGTCAAGGGCGATGTCATTGTTCGAAATGGGACATTAGAAATTGAAGGTGAAGTCCAAGGTGATGTGACAGTTATCAATGGTGAAAAATATTTGGCCTCTGCAGGACATGTAACAGGGCAGATTGAAGAGGTAAATGAAGTGTTCGATTGGATTTGGTATCATATTAAAAAGACCGTACAAGATGTGGTTCAAATATTGGAAGACCAACCAGAAACCAAATAAAAAAACAAATCACTCTGACCGGGTGATTTGTTTTTTTACCCAGATACATATAATAGATACAAGTGGTATTTATGGTATAATAAATAGGTTGTAATTTATTTGTGCTAAAGAAAATTACGGAGGAAGAACAATGCCGTTTGCTGATTTCGAACTATGGAAGTATTTAGCTAGTATTGTTGATATTGTCCTCGTATGGTATGTCATTTACAAGCTGATCAATGTGATTAGAGGAACGAAGGCCGTTCAATTACTAAAAGGCATTCTCGTTATTCTTCTAGTCAGAGTTGTCAGTGAGTTTCTAGGCTTCCAAACATTAAGTTGGATGATGGAACAGGCGATAACATACGGGTTTCTTGCGATTATTATTATATTTCAGCCAGAACTTAGAAGAGCCCTTGAGCAATTAGGCAGGGGGAAGTTCTTTTCAAGAAGCAGTAATCTGGATGATGAAGATCCGGAAAAAACAGTTGAGGCAATTGTTAAGGCAACTGATTATATGGCAAAGCGCCGTATTGGGGCGTTAATCTCGATCGAGAGAGAAACGGGAATGGGCGATTACATAGAAACGGGGATCCAGCTAAATTCCAATATTTCTTCTGAATTGTTGATTAATATTTTTATCCCAAATACACCGCTCCATGATGGTGCGGTAATCATCCAAAAAAATAATGTCGCAGCAGCCGCATGCTATCTGCCGTTATCCGAAAGCCCATTTATTTCTAAGGAGCTGGGAACCAGACATCGGGCTGCATTAGGAATAAGTGAAGTGACAGATAGTGTCACTGTCATCGTTTCTGAAGAGACAGGTCATATTTCCCTTACAAAGAACGGGGAGCTTCACCGAGCGATTAATACAGAGCAACTGAAAGAATTACTTACGAGTGAATTGTTCATTCATTTGAAAACAAAACAAGCTTCTTCAGCTCGTTGGAACTGGAGGGGGAAAAATAATGGATAAATTGATGGATAATCCTTGGTTTATTAAAATTCTTGCCTTGTTGTTAGCGGTACTTTTATATTCTTCTGTACCACATACAGGTAAAAAAATAACGGATGTGAATGTGCCAGGAGAGCAATCAACAGAAACCATTACCAATATTCCTGTAAAGGTTTATTATGATACGGAAAATCTAGTGGTGTCAGGAATTCCAGCCACGGTTGATATCACTTTAAAAGGACCTATAACGCACATTCAGTCTGCCAAAGCGTTGAAAAATTTTGAGGTTTACGTAGATTTATCAAAAGCCAAAATTGGGAAACAGAAAGTAAAATTAAAAGTAAGAGACCTGTCGGATAAATTGAGTGCGACTGTGAAACCAGCTAGTGTAACTGTATCTGTTCAGGAAAAAATCACAAAGGAATTTAAAGTTGAGGCAGAATTTAATGCGAGTCAAATAGAAGCGGGTTATTCTGCAGGACAACCCGTTGTCGAGCCAAATAAAGTGAAGATTACAGGTGCCAAAAGTGTCATCGATCGGATTACGTATGTAAAGGCTGCCCTTGAGGAAAAAGGTCAACTGAAAGAAACCATTTCAGAAGAGGCTCATGTCCAGGTTCTTGATAAAGATCTAAATAAGTTGAATGTAGTGGTGGATCCGGAAACGGTAGAAATCACGATACCAATAAAAAGCAACAGTAAGACTGTACCGATAAAAATTGTTAGAAATGGTACTGCCCCAGAAGGTGTGACGATTGAATCGATTGATATCGATGAAAAAGAGGCAACAATCACAGGGGATGAAGATGTTCTTAAAAAAACGGATAATGTCCGTGTTGAGGTTGATCTCAGTAAAATTACCGATAACACCACCCTTACATTGCCTGTCATTATTTCTAATGGAATTACAAAGGTTACCCCGCAAATCGTAAAAGCAACCGTTGTGGTCAAAAAACAAGAAGAAAAAACAGTTTCGGATGTACCGTTAAACATTCAAGGATTATCCGAAGAATATAAGGCCACGATTAACGATCCAGGAAATCAAATGATAAATATACTTATTAATGGTCCCTCTTCGGCAGTTAGCAGCATTAGGCCTGAGGACTTCAAAGTCTTTATTGATTTGTCTGGCCTTGTAGAAGGGGATCATATAGTGGACATTCACGTGGAAGGACCTTCGGCTGTAAAGTGGAAACCTACTAAATCATCAGCGAAAATTACGATCGAAAAAAATAATGCCTAATATCTAGCAATACACAAGTTGAAGGAGAGATTTTTAAAATGGGAAAATATTTCGGGACCGACGGGGTACGTGGAGTAGCAAATAGCGAATTAACACCTGAGTTGGCCTTTAAATTAGGCCGTTATGGCGGATATGTTTTAACAAAGGATAAAGATCGTCCCAAAGTACTCATCGGACGGGATACGCGTATATCTGGCCATATGTTAGAAGGAGCCCTTGTGGCTGGGTTATTATCCATTGGAGCCGAAGTTATGCGTTTAGGAGTTATATCTACTCCAGGTGTTTCATATTTAACCAAAGCTTTAGGTGCCCAAGCAGGGGTCATGATTTCTGCTTCTCATAATCCAGTGGCTGATAACGGCATTAAATTTTTTGGTCCCGATGGCTTTAAGCTTTCCGATGAGCAGGAATTAGAAATCGAGACGCTCATCGATTTACCAGAAGATCAACTGCCTCGACCAGTGGGTTCGGAACTTGGTCAAGTCATGGATTATTTCGAGGGCGGTCAGAAGTATCTCCAATATTTGAAAAATAGTGTGGATGAAGATTTTACAGGAATCCATATTGCCTTAGATTGTGCACACGGGGCAACGTCGTCTCTAGCGGCACACTTATTTGCCGATTTAGATGCGGACCTATCAACAATGGGCGCCTCTCCCAATGGCTTAAATATCAATGCAGGAGTGGGCTCAACTCATCCTGAAGCACTAGCAGCCTTAGTCAAAGAAAAAGGTGCCGATGTAGGTCTCTCCTTTGACGGTGATGGCGACCGTTTGATTGCGATTGATGAAAATGGAACAATTGTTGATGGGGACCAAATCATGTACATTTGCGGCAAATATATGAAAGAGCAAGGCCGCTTAAAGCATGGGACGATCGTGTCAACCGTTATGAGTAATCTCGGCTTCTATAAAGCACTTGAGGCACATGGGATCCATAGTGTACCGACAGCGGTAGGTGACCGTTATGTTGTTGAAGAAATGAAGAAAAATGGGTTTAATCTGGGCGGCGAACAATCAGGCCATATTATTTTCTTAGACTATAACACCACAGGTGACGGTTTATTATCAGGCCTGCAATTAGTCAATATTATGAAGGCAACTGGGAAGCCTCTTTCTGAGTTGGCTGGTGAAATGAAAAAATTCCCGCAAAAGCTTGTCAATGTGAGAGTAACCGATAAACATCATGTAACCGATAATGCAAAGGTAAAAGAGGTTATTGAGCAAGTTGAAGCTAAAATGGCAGGAAACGGAAGAATTCTTGTCCGACCATCAGGAACGGAACCGCTTGTTCGCGTCATGGCAGAGGCACCGACAGAAGAGCTTTGTGAATCTTATGTGAACAGGATTGTAGCAGTTGTCAAAGAAGAAATGGAATTAAAGGAAGAATAAAACCCATATATATGCATAAAGGAACGATCTGCTTCCTTTATGCATATTTTATTATGTATTGTTTAGTAATATATATATTCCAGGTATTAGTTGACGTAACATACCTAATCGTGTAGTATAAAGTTGCTTTGTTTCATAAAGCACTTTTTTACCAATTTTATCTAGAAAGGTGGGCTGAAGAGAGAGTTACTTTTTTTAAAAAAGCGCCTGAACTACCCAATGTGGTTGGGTTAGTTGACGAGGAGGAGGTTTATCGAATGTTCGGCGGATACCTCCCGGTTGAACGTGCACAACCGAAAATTTCTTCTTTAAAACACAGAGGCAACTCTGTGCACAAAGAGACG
Source organism: Bacillus sp. ISL-7 (assembly GCF_018613065.1). The sequence continues at coordinate 8,259 of NZ_JAGGQW010000082.1, forward strand.
AAAATGCACATACTAATTAGTAATGTTTCAACAGGTATAGACAGATACCTAAAAAAACAGAGATAAGGGGGCAAGCATAAGCCTCCAAAGCATTCTTGCCCCCTATATCAGGGAGGAATAGAAAATGTGTGGAATTGTTGGATATATTGGAAATAATGATACAAAAGAAATCTTATTAAAAGGCTTAGAAAAGCTTGAATATAGAGGCTATGATTCTGCCGGAATCGCTGTTAAGAATGAAAATGGGGTTCATGTTTTTAAAGAAAAAGGCCGGATTGCTGATTTACGTAGCATTGTTGATATGGGCGTCTTAGCTAACATCGGGATTGGTCATACGCGTTGGGCGACACACGGAGTACCAAGCAAGATAAATTCCCATCCACATCAAAGTACGTCAGGCCGGTTCACACTTGTTCATAATGGGGTAATCGAGAACTATGACCTTTTAAAGCGTGAATATTTAGCAGATGTCAAATTCACCAGTGAAACTGACACTGAAGTCATTGTTCAGATGATTGAGTTGTTTGTCAATGAAGGATTAGTGGTTTTAGAAGCATTCCGTAAAACACTAAGTTTATTACATGGGTCATATGCTCTTGCCTTATTAGATGCACAAGACAATGAAACCATTTATGTTGCGAAAAACAAAAGCCCCCTTTTAGTTGGATTAGGCAGCGACTTTAATGTTGTTGCAAGTGATGCAATGGCTATGCTTCAAGTAACGAATCAGTACCTAGAATTAATGGACAAAGAAATCGTCCTTGTTTCAAAGGATGAAGTCATTATTCAAAATCTTAACGGGGAAATCATTACCCGGAAGCCATATACAGCGGAACTTGATGCAAGTGACATCGAAAAGGGCACATATCCTTACTATATGTTAAAAGAAATCGATGAACAGCCGCTTGTATTACGGAAGATTATCCAAACCTATCAAAATGAACAAGGGGAATTAACAATTGACCCTGAAATCATTTCTGCGATGAATGCTTCTGATCGTGTCTATATTATTGCAGCTGGAACTTCTTATCATGCCGGTCTTGTTGGAAAGCAGTTCATTGAAACGATTGCAAAAGTTCCTGTGGAAGTTCATATTGCTAGTGAATTTGTCTACAATATGCCGCTTCTAACAAAGAATCCGTTGTTCATTTTCATTTCTCAAAGTGGGGAAACGGCTGACAGTCGTGCGGTTCTCGTAAAAGTAAAAGAAATGGGTTATCCAACGTTAACGATCACCAATGTTCCGGGTTCAACACTTTCTCGTGAAGCAGATTATACACTTTTGCTGCATGCTGGTCCTGAAATTGCTGTTGCTTCTTCCAAAGCATATACAGCACAACTTGCTGTGTTAGCCATTTTAGCTGAAGTTACAGCAAAGAGCCAAAAAATCAGTGTTGATTTTGATTTAGTCCATGAACTTGGAATTATTGCGAACGCGATGGAAGTTCTTTGTGACTCAAAAGAATTAATTGAGCACATTTCAAGAGAATTTTTATCAGTTACACGTAATGCTTTCTTTATTGGCCGTGGTGTCGACTATTATGTAGTCTTAGAAGGTGCCTTGAAGCTGAAGGAAATTTCTTACATTCAAGCAGAAGGTTTTGCTGGTGGGGAATTAAAGCACGGCACCATTGCATTAATTGAAGAAGGAACGCCAGTATTCGCACTTGCAACCCAAGGAAGTGTAAACTTAAGTATCCGTGGAAATGTGAAAGAGGTTGCTGCTCGTGGAGCAAACACTTGTATCATTTCAATGAAGGGATTAGAAATGGACGAAGATAGCTTCGTCATTCCGGAAGTACATGAATTATTAACACCACTTATCTCTGTCATACCTATGCAATTAATTGCTTATTACGCAGCTCTGCACCGTGATTGCGACGTTGATAAACCGCGTAATCTAGCTAAATCAGTAACGGTTGAGTAATCGTAAATAAGTATTTCAAAATCGAAGAGAGATCAGGCATCTGGCCCTGGTTCTACTTCGATTTTTTTTGTTTTTTAAAGGATTATCAATGTTGTCAACAATCACAATGACAAATTGTATTTTTGTAAAAATAGAAATGTTCCTGTAAACGCTTTATTCTTAAGATAGAAAGTTCAACAATATTAGATAAAGAGGGGGACAAAAGATAATGAATGAAAAAGTTAACGATAAATCAGATGTTAAAGTTAAAATACAAAAGTTCGGTAGTTATTTAAGTGGTATGGTCATGCCGAATATAGGTGCCTTTATTGCTTGGGGGCTAATCACTGCGTTATTTATTCCAACTGGTTGGTTGCCAAATGAAGATTTGGCAAAATTAGTAGGGCCAATGATCACGTTCTTACTGCCACTATTAATTGGTTTCACCGGTGGTAAAATGGTTTATGACATCCGTGGTGGAGTCGTTGGTGCGACTGCAACAATGGGGGTCATCGTTGGTACGGATATCCCAATGTTCCTAGGAGCCATGATTATGGGGCCGATCGGGGGATACCTAATTAAGAAATTTGATCAGCTGCTTCATGGAAAAATCAAATCAGGTTTTGAAATGTTAGTAAATAACTTCTCTGCTGGTATTCTAGGTGGCCTTTTAACATTAGTGGCATACAAAGGTGTTGGACCAGTTGTTGAAGCATTGAGTAAGGTTTTAGCTTCAGGTGTTCAATTTATTGTCGAACATAACATGTTACCATTAGCAAACATCTTTATTGAACCAGCAAAAGTACTATTTTTAAATAATGCAATTAACCATGGTATTTTAAGCCCATTAGGGATTGAACAAGCTACTAAAGCAGGAAAATCTATTCTTTTCTTACTAGAATCAAACCCTGGCCCGGGCTTAGGGATCCTATTAGCCTTTATGATCTTTGGTAAAGGCTCAGCGAAACAAACAGCTCCAGGTGCGGTAATCATCCACTTCTTAGGTGGTATTCATGAAATTTACTTCCCATACATTTTAATGAAGCCGATGCTTCTTCTAGCTGCTATGGCTGGAGGTGTAAGTGGAGTATTTACATTTAACATTTTCAATGCGGGTCTTGTAGCAGCCCCGTCACCAGGTAGTATCTTCGCTCTTATGGCGATGACACCGAGAGGAAATTACTTCGGAGTATTAGCAGGTGTGTTAGTAGCAACAGCCGTTTCCTTCGCGGTTGCAGCATTAATCTTGAAAACTAGTAAGGCAACTGATGAGGATTTAACATCTGCAACAGCAAAGATGGAAGAAATAAAAGGCAAGAAAAGCGCTGTTTCTTCAGTGCTAGCTAGTCAAAAACCTATTAATTCAGAATCAGTTAATAAAGTTGTCTTTGCTTGTGATGCTGGAATGGGATCAAGTGCGATGGGTGCATCTATTTTAAGGAACAAAATGAAGAAAGCCGGTATCGATGTCACTGTAATAAATACAGCGATTAATAATTTACCAAGTGATGCAGATGTAGTCGTAACCCATAAGGATTTAACGGATCGTGCAAAAGCGAAGCTTCCAAATGCAAACCATATTTCAGTAGAAAATTTCTTAAATAGTCCACGGTATGATGAATTAGCTGAAGCTTTAAAGAAATAACACGACAAATGCCTAGCCGAAGTGCTAGGTTTTTGTTTGTTTAAAGATAAACGGGCACTTCCGCTTTTAAATTTTGTCAACAATCCATATGACTAACTTGGATTATCCTCTTGTTGTATAAAGGTTATTGTCGGATTAATATTAAATTGTGAGTATTAATTATAATTTTGGCAACAACCTATGATTGGGGGACGAGGATTAAAATACTTTACACGGAGTGAGATCATGTATATTTCCGTAAGAGAAAGACAAATTCTTGAAATCTTGTTAACTGAAACAGACGAGATGACCGTGAAAGAACTCGCAGATCAAATTGGGGTGAGCGGCAGAACCGTTCATCGCGATTTAAAGAATATAGAAGATATTTTAAAAGATTATGAACTTTCCTTGCAAAAAAAGTCAGGTGTGGGCGTTCAAATTAGGGGAAGCAAAGATAAAATAAGCGAGCTTGAATTATTTTTATTTAATCTTTTTCATACAGAATATACACCAGATGAAAGACAAACGATAATTTTGTGTGCATTATTGGAATCGAATGGACCGGTAAAGCTTTTAGGTCTAGCCAATGATTTAAATGTGACTATAGCTACGATAAGTGCTGATTTAACGAAATTAGAAGAGAGGTTACAAACGTTTGGATTAGCGCTGATTCGCAGAAGAGGTTATGGGGTTGAGATTGAAGGCCACGAAGGTGCGAAAAGAAGAGCGATGAGTAATCTGATTACTGAGTATCTCGATGAGTCAGAAATCCTTTCACTAGCAAGAGAAAATATTCAAAAGCGGTCCAATCAGCAAATCAATACGATTTCTGAGAGGCTTCTTGGACTGGTAGAAAAGAAAAAGCTGCTCACCGTTGAAAAAATTGTTGAATCGACTATTCAGGATTTACCTTTTAAAATGGCTGATAGTGCCTATATCGGTTTGGTCGTTCATTTGGCCTTAGCGGTAGAACGGATCCAAAAAGGTGAAGGGATTAAGAGAAACCAGTCCTATCTGGAGAATCAACAATCATCTAAGGAATATAAATATGCTGAAAAAATTGTGGCCCAATTGGAGCAAGTGTTTCAAATTAAAATTCCAGAGGCAGAAGTGGCGTATATTACTATGCACTTAAAGGGTGCTAAGCTCAGACATGATAATGAATATTTAATCGAGGATTCGAGTTTACAGGTAGCCATTAAAACAAGGAATTTAATTGAAATGGTTGGGAAACGTGTAGGGATAGAGCTAACAGGTAATCGTTCGCTATTTGAAGGATTGGTTGTTCATTTGAAACCAGCCCTCTATCGAATTAAACAAAAGATGGGGATAAGTAATCCATTATTAGATAAAATAAAGCGGGATTATGCGGAGTTATTTTCTATTATCAAACAAGCGGTTGAACAAGTGTTTCACGAGTTTTATGTTCCTGATGAGGAGATTGGTTATCTCGTCATGCACTTTGGTGCGGCGATCTTAGCCAACAAGGAGATTGTTCAATTAAAAACACTGGTTATTTGTTCAAGCGGCATTGGCACCTCAAAGATGCTGGCGACGAGATTACAGCAGGAGTTCTCAGAGCTTAAGCTAATTGAAAATGTTTCGGTCATGGAATTCAAAAAAATGAAAACGGATAACTATCAATTAATTATCTCGACGATCCCGATTCCTGATTATCATTTGGATTATATCTTAGTAAGCCCGATCTTAAATAAAGATGAAATTGAAAAGATCCGCTCTTTTATTAATAAACAGATTATTATTAATGGATCAGAACAGAATTTTTCGATCCCTTCTATTGATAATTTAAGTAAGAAAAAGGCAAATGTGTTAATCGAAGAGATGCAAAGCATTCAAGGGTATGCCCAGACGATCGCGGCAATCTTGGAAGGATTTGAATTAAAGAAAATAAATGATAGTGAAACTGATGCTGAGATTATAAAACTAGCTAGCAAAGAATTATTTGCTAACCAAAAGATTAATAATATTGAAGCGGTTGTTGATGCAATCCTCGAGAGAGAAAAACTCGGGGGCTTAGGTATTCCAGATACATCAATGGCATTATTCCATGCACGGTCACCGCATGTAATGACACCAACCTTCACAATCTATTTGACTCAAAAACCGATTGAAGTTGTTGGAATGGATCAAAAGGTAATGGAAATAAAGTCAATTTTATTAATGCTATCACCCCAGGAAACAGCTGAGAGCTCATTAGAAGTCTTGAGTTACCTGAGCTCGTTGTTAATTGAGAGTGAAGAAAGTATTTCCTTGTTTCAATCGGATCAACAGGAAGAAATACTAGCCTATTTAACAGCAAGATTTGATCAATTTATGACGGAGAAATTAAACAATATAAGGAGTGTTTAAATATGTCAAAAGCAATCTTAGCAAAAGAAAATATACTATTAAATGTATCGGTTGGGTCAAAGGAACAAGCGATTAGATTAACTGGAAGCATTCTTGTGGAAAAAGGGTATGTAGCTGCAGACTATATTGAAAAAATGCTTGAAAGAGAAGCGCTAACTTCTACGTATATGGGGAATTTTGTCGCCATTCCCCATGGCACCGAAGATTCGAAGTCATTTGTGAAGGAATCAGGTATTTCTTTCATTCAGGTTCCGCAAGGTGTTGACTTTGGAAATGGAAATATCGTTAAGCTGTTAATTGGAATTGCCGGTAAGAACAATGAACATCTTGATATTTTATCTAGTATAGCGATTGTTTGCTCGGAAGAAGAGAATATCGAAAAACTAGTTGCTGCAAAATCCGCCGAAGAGATTTTATCGATTTTTGAAGAGGTGAATTAATATGCTCGCTATTCACTTTGGCGCCGGAAATATTGGCCGTGGCTTTATTGGAAATCTATTATATCATTCAGGCTATGAAACGTGCTTTGTTGATGTAAATCGTGAAATTGTCGACTTACTTAATGAAAAGAACGAATACCGTGTGGTTCTTGCGGAACCGTCGCAAGAGGAAGTTGTGATCAAAAACGTAAGGGCGATAAATAGTGCGCTTAACCCTGAACTAGTCATCGAGGCAATTGCGGAAGCAGATCTTGTAACGACGGCAATCGGACCAAACATTTTACCGTTTATAGCGAATTTGTTGGCAGATGGTCTACGGAAGCGGTTGGAACGAACCGATAAGCCGCTTAATATTATCGCTTGTGAAAACATGATTGGCGGCACGTCGTTTTTAAAAGAAAAGATTTATGAAACGTTATCAGCCGATGAAATTTCTCTATTTGATATATGCTTTGGATTCCCTGATTCTGCTGTTGACCGAATTGTTCCGAATCAAGTTAATGAAGATAGGCTAATGGTTAAGGTTGAGCCCTTTTATGAGTGGGTGGTCGAAGAGCCAAAAATTATTGGCGAGAAGCCGCCTGTTAACGGAATAACGTATGTTCAGGAATTAGTTCCCTTTATTGAACGCAAGCTTTTCACCGTGAATACAGGTCATGCCCTAGCTGCTTACTTTGGCTATCATTTTGGCGTGGAAACGATTAATAGTGCGATGGCAAATACGCAAATCAAAGAGTTAGTGGAAGGTGCGCTAAAAGAGAGCGGAGCGTTTTTAGTAAAGAAATACGGTTTTAACGAAGAAGATCATCACACATACATTCAAAAGATTATTGGGCGCTTCTCAAATGATTATATTGTAGATGAAGTCACACGAGTAGGACGTTCGCCAATTCGCAAGCTAGGGCCCAATGATCGTCTCGTTAGCCCTGCTAGACAATATGCAGAAGTGTTCGCGACAGAACCGATATTTCTTCTGAAGGGAATTGCAGCGGCACTTCTTTACGATGTTCAAAGTGATGAGGAAGCAGTACAAGTCCAATCGACCATCCGTGAACAAAGCTTAGAAGCGGCGATTGAGAAGTACACCGAGCTTGATTCAACATCTATTTTGTTTAAAGGGATAGTGGAGCAATATCAACGATTGAATGCTGAAAACTAAGTTTTGTAAAACGAACGGTGCCTAACACTGTTCTTTTTTTATTTTTTTTATTAATGAAATAAAAATTTATTGACTTTTTATTAGAAGTATGATAAAATATTTATTTATTGACACATACATATATCTATCATAAAATAAACTCCTAGCAGACACTGCCAGGAGTTTTTCTGTTTTAAAAAGAATTTTGAAGGGGGAACTTATTTGGAAACTAGGAAGGAAAGTTTAACTGCGTTAGTTAGTTCTTTTGCAAGAGGATATCATTCATCCGCCAGCAGAGAGCCGATTTTCAATGATTTTGTCGCACATTCGCTTTTAAAAGAAGAAGAAAAACAGTTAATCGCCACTAATTGGGCTAACGCGATTGCCTTCTTTGATCAGGAAAAAAGCGAAACATTGGAAACGTTTGATGATAAACTGCACTGGGTGATGAGCAACCAGACCATTCCACAATTAGTCAGTCGGGCAAGGTATACAGAAGATGGACTCAAGGCAGCAATCCAGCGTGGTTTTAAACAATATGTCATCCTCGGTGCAGGTTTCGATACCTTTGCTTTAAGGCAAGATAGGCTGCCGGAAGACTTTGTTATTTACGAAGTCGATCACCCTGCAACTCAAGCTTTTAAAATAAATCGGCTAGAGGAATTAGGCATTGAAATCCCCAAAAATATAAGGTTTGTTCCGGTAGATTTTAAAAATGACTCCCTTCATGATGGATTGAAGAAAAGCGGCTATGATGAACAAAAATATACTTACTTTAGTTTGTTGGGCGTTGTAATGTACCTAGATAAAAAGGATTTCTATCAACTTCTATCTTCTGTTTCGGAAATGTCTGTAAACGGAAGCTCATTCATCTTTGACTACCTCGATGATACTGCTTTTGATGACAGTATTGCCTCTAAGAATCTAACCCAAAAGCGACAAATTACTGCACATACAGGTGAACCAATGGTTACGGGCTTTGACCCATTTGAACTCGATAGGGAGCTGCAGGATTGTAATATGTTACTCTATGAAAATCTTTCTCCTGCTAATATCGAGGATATGTATTTTAAGGGAAGAGAAGATGGATTACACGCCTTCGACCATTTTCATTTTGCGCATTTAGTTGTTCATAAATAACAGGAATCTTTAGACACCGTTCATTTGTTATGAACGGTGTCTTTTTACTTTGGCTCATATGTTATTCATTTCTTAAAGGGAGAACAATTTTCACAGTGGTACCTTTATTAGTTTCACTTCCATACTCAATTGCCCCGTTCAATTCCCGGATGATTTTGTTGGTAACCATGCTCCCTAATCCGGTCCCTTTCGTTTTTGTGGTATAAAAGGGCAATCCAATCTGCTTTAACTGTTCTGGTGTCATTCCGCTTCCGTTGTCTTTGATTCGGATTTCAACAGTATTTTTGAAGTGGTTAGCATGTAACTCAATCTTAATTCTTCCCCGATTGGATATCGATTCTATCCCATTTTTGATCACATTCATGATCGCTTGCTTTAAATGGGCCTCATCTCCATTTACATAAAATGGTTCAATATTTTCATAGTCGATGATGACATTTGAATAGGAGGCAAGAGGCCTCATTAATTGAACGCAGTCACTCATCACATCATTGATGGGGATAATTGCCAACTGAAAAGGTTCAGGCTTGGCAACTTTCAAATAGTTTGTAATTATACTGTTGGTCCGATCTAGTTCTTCCATAATTAGAGGCGAAAATTTTTTTAATTGCTCATCGTTCGTATCTCTACTTATAAATTGGATAAATCCTCTAATGGTTGCGAGAGGGTTTCTAATTTCATGCGCAATTGAGGCGGTAAGTTGGCCCACCATCGTCAATTTATCAACATAAACCATTTCCTCAAATTGCTTATTAATTTTTATCAAGTTTTCAATCACAAAGATCAGGGCCATAACCGTAATATATAAGGCAATAAAGTAAATCAAATAAAAAGATAGACTTAAAAAATTGATTCTAAAATATAGAATCGTAATATAAATAATAAGATAGCAAACAACGACCATTGTTCCTGCCACAAGCTTAGAAGGTGATTTATGAAAAAATCTCCGAAAAGCAAGGGCACATAAGAAGGCGACAATGGATACCAAGATGCCGATCGCTAGGAATTTTCCACCGATAAAATAGCGGACAAGGCATGCACTTACTAAAACGATGCCCCCGGGTAACCAACCCCCATACAGAGTGAGGATCAGAATGGAGCACATCCTTAAATCAAAATGGGTTGCCCCCAAGGTTTCAATCGGATAAAACATACAAAAAAGCGTTCCTAAGGAACCAATCAAACCATAAATCACTTTTTGTTTTAAAGCATTAGGAACTTTCGTTTGAAAGGGAAAAAATAAGTTGGCATTAAATGTAAAAGATAATAAGATCGTGATGTTAACTAACAGTGGTTTGATTAGAGTAATCAAGAAACTTCCTCCAAAATCATAAATGATATGTTTCCACATTTATCCTTCCCTGCGGACTGATAAACTTTCCGCACAAAAACATCTACTATGAATAATACCTCAAATCTGTAAGGCATGTAACCCACTTAACCGATAATGAAGTGCTCGTACAAAAAAAAGCCCCTCTCTCTGTAAAAAAGTAGAAAGAAGAGCTTTTATATTATAATCATCTATTTTCCGCTGGTCGATTGCCTGCATGTAATTTGCGAAATTTAATATAGCTTCCAATTCGCCAAACGCAGATATATAGAAAAGCAATTGTCATCGTTAGCACTGTAAACTCGATGTAATCCATACTTTTGAAATACTGACTTAACGCGATGCGAATGACAATGATGGCGATGATTACATACTTAAACGTTTTATTTGGCTTTGAATAAATCAATCCATCTTCGCGAATCTCATATGATGTTTGAGTTAGCATAATCGCTCCAAACAATGTGCCGAGTAGACCAGCAATCAGCATTTCCCAATAGGCGGGCAGATGAAAGGGCTCACCTGGAATGTGCAGCAACTGACTGATACTAAACGAAAACATGACCAATACAAATAAAACAGGAGAGATAATACCGAAACCGCCCCTTTTGATTGGACCCTTTCTTCCCTTCATTTTGAAAAAAAGAACAAGACCAATCATGACGAGGACAATTACCATAATTATAATTATTTTCAATTTGCTTCAATCCCTTTCGGAAGACATATAAATAATATTTTTATTGTATTGTTATCATAAGGGAAAAAGACCTATGTTCGGTAGTGGGAAATTTCATGCTTTTTAGTATGAGATTGTTCATGATTCTATGAAGAGCCTCGTGTTAGGTAAACAGAGAAGGGATGAGGACATGGATTGGCGACAAAAATCGGTGAGGGGAAGGGAAAAAAGAATCCAATAAAGGCTATTGGCTACAAAAATCGGTGAGGGGAAGGGAAAAAAGAATCCAATAAAGGCCTTTGGCGACAAAAATCGATGAGAAGAAGGGAAAAAAGAATCCAATAGAGGCTATTGGCTACAAAGATCGGTGAGGAGAAAGGAAAAAAGAATCCAATAGAGGCTATTGGCGACAAAAATCGGTGGGAAGAAGGGAAAAAGAATCCAATAGAGTTATTGACCATAAAATACAAATAGGAAAAGGATACTATTCGGCCAATTCAACCAAAATCTTTGATCAATGAAAAGGCGTAAAATATTCTCCACCTGGCTGAAAGATTGCGATTATTTTACGCTTAAATTTAATTAATATACTTTACTCGTAATAAGTCCATTGACCATACCCTTTAGCAGCAAAACTTTTATTTAAAATCCTGCTGATCTTCGTTCTAGATTCATTTACGTTACACCATTCGTAAACAAGATTAGTCGTAATTTTCTTCATTGGAAAAAGAAGCTTTAATTCCTTTACAATCCTTAATACGGCTGATTCCAAACCTTCTTGGCATCCACAATCACCACACACTAATTTCTTTCCTTCCGCAGTTATGAAAAATGAGTTGCAAACTTTACAAGTGTTCCCCTTTTTTAATTGATCATAATTGTAAGGCGGCACCTGAGTAAATGAAGACTTACTAATATGCAGTGAAACTAATAATTCTGCCAGCTTTTTGTGTTTACTATTCAATTTTGAATGAGTGCTATCAAAATTTTTCAAAAAACTATTAAGTTGTGTTGGGTAAATAATAGGTTTGTTTTTAGGTGCTTGATATAGAGTGAATTCGGGATTGATAAAAACCACCCGTGATTCAGTGGGAAAGTTGAACCCTTTTTTTTGGAGCAATTGGCGGAGGAGGGATTCACATCGTTTTAGTTGGTCCAGTGGATTGAGAATTTCAGTACCAGACTTCGGGTAGAAATTGTCTGCTTCATAATAATAATCGCCCTTATAATTTTTTACATCAAAAACGTGAAGAGAGTCCTTGATTATCAATGTATCTATTTGGAACGTGGTATTGTTAACCTTAAGCAACAAATCATTCAGTATTAAACAATCACACTGGAGTTTTTCGGTTAACAAGTCAAACATCACTTCCCCTTCAAACCCCTTTTTAAGGTTTAAAAAGTACTTCTTGTCATTCTCGGGTAAATTCATACGCGTGTTTAAGTAAGACAGAATCTTTAATTCATCTGATTTGGTGCGGGATTTAAATAGCATCTGCCACTTCCTTTCTAACTTTATAGATTCCCAAGTTCATTTTATAAAATTTATAGGTCTAAATGAGTGTATATTTTGTTAACATTATAAAGAATAGTTATTTTATTATTCAGAAAATTATTGACAACAATAAATATAAAATGTTATTATTTTCCTCTGTGACTCAGAATAGATTTGGAGGGGATAACGGTTGATTCATCTACAAGAGATAAGCAAATCTTTTAAGGTGGCCCAGCGCCAGACTGGCTTACGGCAGGCAGCGAAGTCCCTTTTTTATCGACAACATACGGTCGTTGACGCTCTGAAGGATCTCTCTTTTTCGATTAATCCAGGAGAAATTGTCGGTTATATTGGCCCGAATGGGGCGGGGAAATCGACGACGATAAAAATAATGAGCGGGATCCTGGTGCCTGACACCGGGAATTGCAAGATCATGGGTTACACACCGTGGAAAGACCGGGTGCATTATGTCCAAAATATCGGAGTTGTTTTCGGTCAGCGCTCACAGCTATGGTGGGATGTTCCTGTAATCGATTCCTTCGATCTTTTAAAAGACATCTACAAGGTTCCCCAGCAAGAATATCAAACTACGATTAAACTACTCATCGAAACGCTAGAACTGCAAAACATAATCAATTCACCCGTCCGACAATTAAGCTTAGGGCAGCGGATGCGCTGTGAAATAGCAGCTTCTCTCCTACATAATCCAAAAATCCTATTTTTAGACGAACCAACCATCGGCCTTGATGCTGCTTCTAAAATAGCTGTCCGCCAATTCATCAAAACAATCAACAAAGAAAAGGATGTCACCGTCATCCTGACCACGCACGATATGAATGATATCGAAGCGTTAGCTGACAGGGTTCTATTAATTGGAAAAGGCAGCTTATTGTACGACGGCGGTTTAGAGGAATTAAGAAGAAAATTTGGTTCCCAAAAAACGATCACCGCTGATTTCCGCAAAAATGAAAACCCAATCAAAGTCACACATGCCACCGTGCTTTCGAGATCGCCGGAACGGTTCATCCTCAGCATTGATACGGAGCAGGTTAACACTTCGGAAATCATTACTCAGTTGTCCGATAAGCTTGAGTTGATTGATATTTCGATTGAATCCCAACCGATTGAGGAAACGATTCTCCAGCTTTATAAGGAGTACAAAATATGAGGGTGTATCTATCTGTTTTGAAGCTGCGGTTAAACATTGGAATGCAGTATCGGACTGCTGCATTGGCAGGGGTAGTTACTCAATTTTTCTGGGGTTTTATAACGATTATGGTATTTGAGGCATTTTACGAATTTGCAACGAAAACTCCTCCTATTTCCTTAAAAGAATTAATTACCTACATCTGGCTTCAACAGGCCTTTCTTGTGTTCGTTACCATCTGGTTTCGCGATAACGAGCTATTTGATCTGATAACAAGTGGCAATCTTGCTTACGAACTATGCCGGCCATGTGAGCTCTTTGGTTATTGGTATGCCAAGCTCTTGGCGCAGCGGCTGTCCAGTGCCTTCTTGCGCTGCTTTCCCATTCTAATTGTTTCATTCTTCTTGCCAAGGCCGTACAACATGACTCTTCCACCCAGCCCAACAGCCTTTTTATTATTCTTAAGCGCCTTACTGTTAGGCCTGCTTCTCTTAGTAGCGATCTCGATGTTCTTATATATATCCGTATTTGTGACCTTGTCCCCGATGGGATCGCTATTAATATTTGGTGTCCTCGGCGAATTTTTTGCAGGATTAATCATTCCTGTACCGCTTATGCCAGCTTGGCTTCAAAAAATAGCTAATGTCCTGCCGTTTCGCTGGACGGCGGATTTCCCGTTCAGGGTTTACTCAGGACATATCCCACCGCATGACGCCATCATCGGTATCATCATCCAATTGATTTATCTTGCGGGTCTTGTCTGGCTAGGGAGGACAGCACTAAATGGAGTATTGAAGAAAGCTGTCGTCCAAGGAGGTTAACCAAAAATGAGAATATATTTTAAATACTTATTGATTCTCTTTAAATCACAAATGCAATACCGGACATCGTTTTGGCTATTATCGCTGGGCCAATTTTTTATTCCTTTTTCGATCTTTGCAGGTCTTTACTTTCTATTCGAACGGTTTGGCCAAATAAAAGGATGGCAATTCTTTGAAGTAGCACTTTGCTTCGGCATCATTCATATGGCGTTTGCGCTGAGTGAATGCTTTGCCCGCGGTTTTGATGCTTTTTCCAACTTGGTTCGGAATGGTGAATTTGATCGATTACTCGTTCGCCCTCGCAGTACGTTTATTCAAGTACTCGGGTCCAAATTCGAGTTTACGAGATTTGGCCGGCTCCTTCAAAGTGCAATTGTTTTAGTCTGGGCACTGACCAATCTCAACATTGAATGGAGTGTAGTAAAAGCAGCCACCCTCTTGTTGATGATCGCTAGCGGTGTACTTATTTTTACAGGCATCTACATCTTGGCGGCCACCCTGTGTTTTTGGACGATTGAAGGTCTTGAGGTGGTTAATATATTTACCGATGGCGGGAGAGAAATGGCGCAATACCCATTAAATATTTATCAAAAGTGGGTAGCCCGTTTTTTTACCTTTTTGATCCCGTTTGGAACCGTGAATTACTTGCCGCTTCTTTATATTCTTGGAAAGAACAGTGGGAACGACCTCCTATATATGCTGATCCCGGCAGCTGGCAGCTTGTTTATCCTCCCGTGTCTCCTTGTCTGGCAGTTTGGTGTAAAACATTATCGCTCCACAGGTTCCTAAATCAAAAGTCGAGTTCTTATCTAATCCGGAACTCGGCTTTTCTTTTGACCTATTTGGAAACGGAACCTATCTTATGGTATATTTAAGTAAATGACTGAAAAACTGAAATGGTCAGTAGGGGTGTGGACATGGCAACAGATAGAAGAAAGATGATTGTAGAAGCGGCAACAAAGTCTTTTTCATTATTTGGCTATAAAGCAACAACGATGGATCAAGTCGCAAAGCTGGCCAATGTTGGCAAAGGGACGATTTATACCTTTTTTAAAAATAAAGAAGAATTATTCGAAGAGATTATTTCCACTTTGGTCAGAGAAATGATTGCTGAGGCAGAATCCGTCATCAAACCAGAGTCACCCTTCACAGAAAACGTGCATCGGGCGCTTTATCGTTTATTAGAGTTTCGCGCTCAGCACCAACTGATGATTAAACTGGTCCAAGAGGAAGCGGAAATGGGGACTCTAGCGGTTTCGGAAATGCTGCAGCACGTTGAGGATGAAATCATTGCCTATTTGAAGCAGAAGATTGACACGGCTATCACGAAAGGGGCAATCCCACCGAACGACACCGAAATTACCAGCTTTCTTCTTTTAAAAATGTATATTGCCTTAGTTTCAGACTGGGAAAGAAATCATCAGCCGCTGAGCTCGGAACAAATCGCGGAAATCATGAAAGTATTTTTAGTAAAAGGCTTGTCCACATAGAAAAAGACTTGTGTGTACCTCAATACAAGTCTTTTAACTAATCGGTGCGTCACTAGGTGGCGCTCCGATTTCTTATTTTAAAAGATAAATATTTTTTGAAGCAGTGGAAATTTTCGGCCACTTCTTATTACGGCTTCCAGTGAGTTCTTCCATTAAACTTAAAAATGTTCCAAAAAGGTAATTAACGACGGAACCGGCAAGTATTCCAAATCCTAGTGCAGTTAAGAAATAAGTCGTATTGTAACCGTTTACAAATTGACCTAACAAAATAAGAATGAGCCCTAGACTGCTTCCAAAGATAGCTGTTTTCTTAAATGTAAAAATACTCTTTAAGTGTTTTTCCTGCATCACTATCAACTCCCTTGTAAGAATATTCTATCAATTGTCACAAAATTGTCAAACTTTTTTTAAAAAAATTACTTTTTTAAACTTGGCTATTGATTTCCGCTCCAACCAACTTGGCTATAAAAATTAACAATGACCTGTAACACAGCCTAAAAATTAAAGGAGACCTAACAAATTAGGCCCCGCGCATTACTTTTTCTTCGCTAAGTTTTCTTGTGCCATTTTGACCAACTCGCGGACCATGCTGCCGCCCAGCCTGCCGCCTACCTTTCCGGCTTGCTCAGATGTAAGCTGTCCGTTATATCCCTTGTTCAATGGAACACCCACTTCTTCTGCTGCTTCAAATTTTGCATCCTCAGGGTTCCCGGTATTCGCGACCTTTGCTTTCAACGCATCCAGGCCATTGCGCGCCTCGGGGACAAGGATTTTATTTCTTCTTCTCGCCATAAAAATCCCTCCTTTAGTTGTAGGATTACCTGAATGTAAAAAATAATCAACAATCACTGGAAAAATCCATTTTAATCCAGTATAATACGAGTAATAAATTTGGATAAAATCAATGATAAAGAGAGTAGTTATCTATGATGTACCAGCGATTCAGGGGTGGTGGGAGCCTGAAACAGAACAGATAATGAAGCGCACTTTTGAGATGTGTACCTGAACTTGAGTAGGGTATGCCGGAGGATCCTCCGTTACAAAGGAAAGCTGGTTCTTTTGGACAATTAGAGTGGTACCGCGGGATTATGAACTCTCGTCTCTTTTAATAGAGACGGGAGTTTTTTGTTTTTTTTTTTAGAGATAAAAGGAGGTATTAAAGATGAATTTTAAGCAGGAGCTTGCTGCCATTTTACATGAATTACTGGACCAAGAGATTTCACAAACAAATCTGGAACTGATGATTGAAAAACCTAAGAATCAGGAGCTCGGTGATTTAGCCTTTCCTTGTTTTACACTAGCGAAGCTAAAGAGAAAATCCCCCAATCTAATTGCTGAGGAGTTAAGTAAGAAGATTAACTCTCCCATTTTTGAAAAAGTAGAAGTGGTTGGAGCCTATCTTAATTTCTTCCTAAACAAAAAGACGGCTTCTGAAAAAGTAGTGAATGAAATCATCTCGCAAAAAGGGAAGTATGGTGCGCTTACGTTTGGGAATGGCGGTGCTGTCACCATGGACATGTCCTCCCCTAATATTGCTAAACCCTTTTCAATGGGGCATTTGCGCTCAACGGTGATTGGCAACTCGCTCGCATTAATTGTCGAGAAATGTGGTTACAAGCCGATTAAAATCAATCATCTCGGTGACTGGGGGACACAGTTCGGGAAGCTGATCACTGCCTATCAATTATGGGGAGATGCCGAAAAGGTCAAGCAGAATCCGATTAAAGAGCTATTAACCCTGTATATAAAATTTCACAAAGAAGCGGAGACGAATCCAAGCCTTGAAGACCAAGGGCGCAGCTGGTTTAAAAGGCTAGAAGAAGGAGACGAACAAGCATTAAAACTCTGGAAATGGTTTCGTGATGAGTCATTAAAAGAGTTTTCGCGAATATACCAGTTAATGAATGTTGAATTTGACTCTTTTGCCGGCGAAGCCTTTTATAATGACAAAATGGACCGTGTCGTCAAGCTTCTTGAAGAAAAACAGCTATTGGTCGAATCCGAGCAGGCACAGGTGGTCGAGCTCACCGAAGAACAGCTGCCGCCATGCCTGATCAAAAAATCTGATGGGGCAACGCTGTATGCGACCCGAGATTTAGCAGCGGCTCTTTATCGCCAGGAGGAATACCAATTTGTCCAATCCCTATATGTGGTTGGTCATGAACAAAGCCTCCACTTCAAACAGTTAATGGCTGTGTTAGCAAAGATGGGCTACGATTGGTCAAAACAAATGCATCATATTCCATTCGGATTGATGCTAAAAGATGGAAAGAAAATGTCCACACGCAAAGGCAAGGTTGTCTTATTAGAGGAAGTTTTAAATGAATCGATTGCGATGGCTAGGCATAATATTGAAGAGAAGAATCCTAACCTTCCAGACAAAGATAATGTGGCCAAACAAGTAGGCGTTGGAGCGGTAATTTTTCATGACTTAAAGAACAATCGAATGAACGATATTGAATTTTCGTTAGAGGAAATGCTTCGTTTTGAAGGAGAAACAGGCCCTTATGTGCAATATACTTATGCAAGGGCATGTTCTATTTTACGAAAGGCGAATGTAAATGCGGAGTTGGGTGCCTTATCCTACGAAAATACTTGGGAGAAGGAGTGGAAGGTAACCAGCCTCTTAATGGAATTTTCGCCAGCCATTAAAAGAGCCTGCATCAACTTCGACCCATCCCAGGTGGCTAAATATATTATTGACTTAGCACAAGCCTTCAATAAATATTATGCAGAGGTAAAAATCCTTGAAGACAATCCAGAACAGCAGGCACGGTTAGCGCTTGTCTATGCAGTAACGGAAGTTTTGAAAGAAGGATTACGTTTATTAGGATTAGAAGCTCCGGTTGAAATGTAGTTTCCAGACAAGGCAAAAATCAATTAAACTATAGCTATGTAATCGAATGGGAGGGAAAACAAAATGAGTGAATTATTATTTAAGCATTATGAGTTAGCAAGGGATAGGTTTGTTAAAAGTGTTGATGCACTAGAAGAGGGGATTGCTGATGTTCAGCCGGAAGGGTTTAACAATACTATCCACTGGCATGTTGGCCATGTCTTAACTGTTGCCGAGCAATTTATGTTTGGCTTCCCGAAAAAATCAACCCAACTGCCAGCAAACTATATGGAGCTATTTGCCTCGAGGACTAGTCCTGCTGCTTGGCAGGGAGATGTTCCTTCGGTACAGGAATTAGTTGTGCAGCTGCAAGAACAAGTGTCAAGGATTAAAGAAATTCCAGCGGAGAGTTTTAACCAAAGGCTAAAAACACCATTCCTTGGTCAGGAAACGTTTGGTGAACTAACAACTTTTGCGATTTTCCATGAGAGTATTCATTTAGGCCAAATACAGGCAATGAAACGTGTCATTAATGGAGCGGTAAAATAGTTTTTTGAAAAAAGCTACTGTAAAAGCATGGAGACTAATAATGTCTCCATGTTTTTTTGTTTGCAAATAGGTGGTAATAATAAATATTATATGCCCTCTACTAATAATTTTCTTCATAATCGTGCTATTTAGGATAAGACTAAGTAGTAATATTAATTTTAATCGACATTACATGAAAAATTTGGTACTTCGTCAAAAGAAAACACTTCATATTAACTAGTGTCTTGTGTTAAAATCAATCGGTAATTCTACTTCTAATGTGGTGGGTGAATCAGGTGCTCTCTTCTTTTAAGAGATTCTTAATCGGCCGGCCGTTAAAATCAACGGCACTAGGCGAACAAAAATTAAACATTTTGAAGGCTTTAGCGATTCTCTCTTCCGATGCCTTATCATCTGTAGCTTACGGAACTGAACAAATTCTAATTGTGTTAGCAACCGTAAGCATCATTGCCTATTGGTATTCGGTTCCGATTGCAGTTGGAGTATTATTTCTATTAGCGGCACTCATCCTTTCCTATCGACAAATTATCTATTCCTACCCTCATGGCGGTGGGGCTTATATTGTTTCGAAAGAGAACATCGGTGAGAAAGCAGGATTAATTGCCGGGGGATCCCTTTTAGTCGATTACATATTAACAGTGGCAGTAAGTGTTTCTGCTGGTACGGATGCGATAACATCAGCTTTTCCAGCCTTACATACGCATACCGTAGGGATTGCGTGTGTTCTGGTAGTTCTGATTACAATTCTCAATCTTCGCGGTTTAACAGAATCAGCGTCAATCTTAGCTTATCCGGTCTATTTGTTTGTTGTTGCCCTGTTCATTTTAATTGGTGTAGGTCTATTTAAAATCATGACTGGCCATGTATCACTGACTGTCCAGCATGCACCAATTGGGGCGCCTGTTCAAGGGATTACGCTTTTTTTGCTGTTACGCGCCTTTGCGTCGGGATGCTCGGCATTAACTGGGGTAGAAGCCATATCGAATGCAATCCCCAGTTTTAAAGATCCGGCACCAAAGAATGCGGCCAAAACATTAATATTAATGGGGACGCTTCTTGCGCTGTTATTTACGGGTATTACTTTCCTAGCTTATTATTACGGTATATCGCCAAAGCATGACGAAACGGTCGTCTCGCAAATTGCCAAAGAAACCTTCGGGCGTAATTATCTTTACTTTTTTGTCCAAGGAACGACCGCCCTCATTTTAGTTCTGGCAGCTAATACCGGATATTCTGCTTTTCCTTTATTAGCGTATGCACTTGCCAAGGATAAGTATATGCCAAGAATGTTTACGATTAGGGGGGACAGGCTCGGGTATTCGAACGGGATTGTATCCTTAGGAGTAGCCTCCATCTTGCTTATTATCTTCTCTAAAGGGCAAACAGAGCACTTAATCCCTCTTTATGCGGTTGGTGTATTTATTCCGTTCACCTTATCTCAAACGGGAATGATTATTAAATGGTTACGTGAAAAACCAGCCGGATGGGTTTCTAAACTTAGTGCCAATTTAATTGGCGCTCTCATCACCTTAGCCGTGTTAATCATTTTCTTCCTGACGAAATTTAGTCAAGTATGGTTTGTGGTGATCTTCTTACCAATAATCGTTTTTGCCTTCAAACGAATTAATTATCATTATGAAGCGGTGGGTGAACAATTGAGGATTCATCCCGACCATCCAGCGCAGCCAATTGAGGGAAATGTCATTATTGTACCTGTTGCAGGGATTACGAAAGTGGTTGAAAACTCAATTAATTATGCGAAATCACTAACTGATCAAATCTTTGCTGTTTATGTGTCGTTTGACCGTGAGGATGAAAAGCGTTTTGAAGAAAAATGGCAGCAATGGCAGCCGGATGTTAGGCTTGTTACCTTACAGTCACATTATCGAAGTGTGCTTATTCCCTTATCGAAATTTATTGATACTGTAGAACATAAGGCAGAGGAAAATAATTATCGTGTAACGGTTTTGATTCCGCAGTTTATTACCAAAAAGAGTTGGCATAATATCCTGCACAATCAATCAAGTTTATTAATTCGTACCTATCTTATTTTTAAAAAGAGGGTTATTGTGTCCACACTGCCATTTCATTTTAAAAAGTAATAGGTGGGGTGGGATATGGATTTTTTGGTCGAAAATAAATGGACCATATTAGTCAGTCTTGAAGTATTAGCGTGGTCATCGACATTCTTTATGTTATATGCCAGGTATGGTTTGAAATCAAGCTTCTGGTTTAAGATAGCGACGGTTTTATTTGCGCTAACGGGGGTTATTCCACAGGTGTTAATGGGGATCGTAAACTTTATAGCAACCAAGAAAGTCGACCTCTTCACGTTAATCATTGTTTTACTCATTTTATATGGATTTACGCTTGGGAGAAACCATGTGAAAAGGCTTGATGCATGGGCACAAAGGAAATTTTCAGCAAGGCAAAACCACCGGGATTAATCGGTGGTTTTCTTTGTTTTTTTGACTAAAAAGTAGATCGCCCCTAGAACAATGGCTCCGATGATGGCTGGCATCACATAGGGTTGTGCGTATTCTTTAATATGAGACCAGTTACTGCCTAGGACTTTACCCAGGTATAGAAACAGGATGGTCCATGGGATAATGGCTGCCACAGTGTAAAGGGTAAATTTAGTTGCTGACATTTTGGCAATGCCCGCCGGAATGGAAATCGCGTGTCTGACAACTGGAATGAATCTTGCCGAAAAAATCACTCCTGCGCCATATTTTTCAAACCATTGCTCAGCAATGTCAATATGGTTCTTTTTAATAAGGACATATTTTCCGTATTTTTCTAAGAAAGGTCTGCCCCCGTAATAACCCGCCCAATATAAAAATAACTGGGCGAGCGTTCCGCCGATCGTCCCGGCAATCACTGCCCCGATAAAATTGAGATGCCCCTGCGAAATCATATACCCGCCATAACCCAAGACGATTTCACTTGGAATAATCTCTATCATTAATCCTATGGCAATGCCGAAATATCCTAATTGTGATAAAAACTCCAAAATATTATTAATAAAGTCTGTCATAATCCACCTTCACTTATAAAAAAATAATCAGTCTAACTTAATAATTCTATAACAGTTTGTCTCATAATGATATAAATATGGTGTTTATCATTGAGACACGCTTAATTTATGAAAATTTTGAAACGTCTACATTACATAACGATTCACTTCAAGAAAGGTTTCATTTTTTCCTACATTAAATATTTTAAAAACATGGTTGCAATGCCAAAGTAGGTAAGCAATGAAAAAATGTCATTCAAGGTGGTGATCAGTGGTCCTGAGGCAACGGCAGGGTCAATTTTCAAACGAAAAAGAATAAGTGGAATAATCGTCCCGGCAAGTGTCCCAATGATTAACGTGAAAAATAGCGAGCAACCGACAACGGCACCTAAAATGAGACTTCCCTGCCATATATATGCGATGACCGCGATAAGGACAGAGCAGGTGATCCCGATCGTAATCCCAACACCAAGTTCCCTTGCGATTAAGCGAGTAATTACGCCCTTATCAATATCGTAAGAGATCAGCCCTCTTACTACGACCGCAAGGGATTGGGTTCCAGTGTTTCCCGTCATTCCTGCAATCATCGGCATAAAAAAGGCAAGTGCCACAACCTGCTTGAGGGTATCTTCAAAACTGCTGATAATTCTCCCAGAGATGACACCGATGAACAATAGCAGGATGAGCCAAGGGAGTCTTCTTGCAGCCGCAACTAATGTTTTGGTTTCAAAGTCGATTGATTTCCCAGTAGCGGACAATTTTTCGATATCTTCATTTGCTTCCTGAATGACGATGTCGATAATGTCATCGACCGTGACAATCCCAACGAGGACATTATTCTCATCCACAACCGGGATGGCTAGGAAATCATACCGCTCCACGATTTGCGCCACAACCTCTTGGTCTGTTGCCACCGTAACGGAAATAATCCTTTCATACATAATCGTCCGTATCTTTTCGTCTGGCTCTGCTAATAGTAAATCACGATAGGAAACTACGCCGACAAGTTTTCGGTCTTCATCAATCACATATAAATAGTTAATAGATTCGGCAAATTCTGCGAATACTTTAAACTTATCAACTGCTTCTCGAACCGTAAAATAGCTTCGGATCCAAACAAATCGGTTGGTCATGATTCTTCCTGCTGTTTCCGGAGGATATTTCATGATATCCTGGACGGCATTAGACTCCTCTGCTTTCATCCCAGATAGGAGGGAATCCTTTTTCTCCGGTGATAATTCATGCAGCAATAACGCCAAATCATCATTATCCATTAAATCAAGGACCTTACTTGATTTTTCAATTCCTAAAATATTTAATAAGTCGAGCTGGTCTTCTTTATCAAGCTCTTCCATTAGGTCAGCTAGAATATCAAATTTTAAAAACAGGAGAAATCGTCCTTTATGTTTTTCAGGTAGATCTTCATATATCTTTGCTATATCATAGGGCTGGAGTTCTTCGAGTATTTTTTCGAATTCAGTTTTTTTATTTTCTTTTAAGGTTTTAATAATATAAAGACTTAATTCATCTTGAGTCATATCTTTAATCATAGGTGATAGACCAACTCCTTATCTTGCTAATGCATAGATTCTAATTTGATAAAGAAATATAGATGAAAAAGGAAAGTTAACAAATAATAATCAATAGGCATAATTCTAGTATGTGTTAATCAAACTTATTATTTGTAAAAGAATTGAAATAAGCTATTTGGACTATTATTTGATAAAATAAGGAAGTATTGACTAAATCATTTCATGTGTTGATCGGAGGAGTTTTGCTTTGAAGAAGCATCATCAAGACATACAGGATCTCATCTATGTCCATTTGAACCAAACAGACCAGTATGTAATGTCTTCCGGTATCGAATTTGCTGAATTCGCTGCTGCTTTTTCAGGTTCATTAAATCACTTACTTTTACTAAAGCACCGCTTTGATGATGCTGATTTTAATATGCATACACAACTCGAATATTGCCCTGAAGAAAGAATTAAAAAGTTAGCGGCGGACAATGTTTATAGTTATGAAAACTTTTGCTGGATTGATTTTATTGAGGAAGATGTGTTGAATGAACTGACGGGACAGGAAATCGCTGAATTATTGTACTTAGGTCATCAAAAGCATCATTTGAAAATGCCTTTTTATAATAAATTAGGGAACCGTTTTGTTTATTTAGCACAAGATGATGGCTGGTATAACAAAACTTATTACCGCAGCTTCAAAGATTTTTTTCATGTGCTTAGCGAAGTAGTGGCCATAAAATTAGGAGATCTTAAGATTGAAAAATCGATCCTAGGATTCCGTAAGAAAAGATCGTATCCTCAGGTGAATAAAGAAATCCTGCTTTCATTAACACCCTTCATTAAAGAAGGAATTTGCATTTCATTACGGGCTGCAGATCACCAGCGGGGCAAAATTGAAATTCCCATCTGGGTAATTGGTGATTTCGCCAATATGGATGACATGGTGGAGGAATATGATCAAATATCATCTAAACCATATCACGCGAAAATTATTTTTGACAAGAAGACAAAAGAATGGAAAT
The DNA here is from genome assembly GCF_018613065.1 of Bacillus sp. ISL-7. The sequence goes on from NZ_JAGGQW010000082.1 coordinate 32,776, forward strand.
TAAATGTCATCTAAATCATTTGGCTTGATAAAAAAGTCCCACTCCATATGGGTGGGACTGTTTTTTATGGTGCTTTCGCTTTTCTTATGAAAACCATAGGTTAAATAATCCTTCGTTCACGCCTAAGTTATACATATAATAAATTCCGAATAATATGCTGATAATGCCCGAGAGATGATTCAAATACCTATTCAACTGTTTACCGGATGTCAAAACAAAGGGGATACCAATAACAGTTGAAAAGCTGAGCATACCAACAACGGTGCCGCAACCGAAAATAAGTATGTATAAAGCACCTTGCCACGCGGTCGAAACGGTACTCATTGTAAGTAGAACCATTGCTGCACTGCCGGCAAGCCCGTGAATGAGCCCGATGAAAAAGGATTTATAATGGGTACGGACTTTTTTTTCAATGGTCTGGCTACCGTCGGTGTGTGGGTGATGATGGCGATGTTTCATAAACGTTACAATACTATTTAAGCCGAGACTAACTAGCATAATTCCTACAATAAACTCAAGACTCAGGGCGACCGTATCTGTGATTGTGTTTTTGGCTACAATCAAAAACATTCCGACAATGAAAAGAGTAGCCGTGTGCCCGATACCCCAGTAGACACCGGCAAAGATTGAGCGCTTTAAATTTTTTGATTCGCTTGCGATGGTTGAAACTGCAATAACATGATCAGGCTCGATGGCATGCTTAATTCCCAGCAAAAAGCCTAATAATAATATGGATAAAAGTGAACCCGTCATTATGTGCCTCCAGATTAGCGTTTTAAACTAATTATACATGAAATATTAGGATAAACGAGAATGAGAAAATTGACAATTTAACCAGCGCTAGTTTTTAAGCAAGCTATGGCCATCATAAAATATTTAGTAGGAAAAAACATATAAAAAATTGGTGGACTACATTTCCTTTCTTTTTAAAATAAGTGTTAAAATATAACCGTGAATGAGAAAATGGAGGTTTTCGTATGAAAACAAAATTAGGTTTATTATATGGAGGAAAATCAGCCGAACACCAGGTGTCTCTGCAGACAGCACTGGCTGTCATTCGAGCGTTAGACCTTGAAAAATTTGAAATTCATCCTATTTACATAAATACAGAAGGAAAATGGATTAAAGGACCGCAGTTAAGTGAGCCGGTTGAAAACGTGAAGGCGCTTGAATTTGCAGAGGGAAATCAATTATCGCCTTTATCACTCGCGCCCGCACTTTTCCAAGCTGAGAAGCAGGAAACACTTGATGTCATCTTTCCGTTGCTGCACGGACCAAACGGGGAAGATGGAACCGTACAAGGTTTATTAGAACTATTAAACCTGCCATACGTCGGCAATGGAGTGCTAGCTTCAGCAGCAGGAATGGATAAGGTTATGATGAAAAATGTATTTGAACAGGCAGGGCTTGCTCAAGTAAACTATGTTGCCTTTATTAAAAGTGAATGGGAGAAAGCAAAAGCAGAGGCTTATAGCAAGGTCGAAACAGAACTTGGCTATCCTTGCTTTGTAAAGCCCGCAAACCTTGGTTCCAGTGTCGGAATCAGCAAATGTACAAATCGTGCGGAATTAGAAACTGCTTTTGCCGAAGCTTTTCAATTTGACCGCAAAGTCATCATTGAAGAAGGCGTCGTTGCTCGTGAAATCGAGGTGGCGGTTCTTGGGAATGATGAGCCTGAATGTTCGGTTGCCGGTGAAATTGTTCCGAAAAAGGATTTCTATGATTATAAAGCGAAATATGAGAGCGGGGATACAGCGCTGATCATCCCTGCTGACATAACAGACGAAGAATCACAACAAATTAAACAAATGGCAATCCAAGCTTTTAAATCTTTAGATTGTTCTGGTTTGGTCCGTGCCGATTTCTTCTTAACAAAAGATGGAAGAGCGCTAATTAATGAGGTAAATACGATGCCTGGCTTCACTCCATTTAGTATGTTCCCGCTCTTGTGGAAGCACACAGGCTTGGAGTATCCACAATTGATTGAGCGGCTTGTAAGTCTTGCGAAAGAAAGACATGCAGAGAAACAACAGATAAAGTTTACTTTCTAAAAAACGGAGACACGGCTGTAGCTGCCGTGTCAGTTTTTATTTAATAAAGCGGAATATCCGATTAGCGGAGTCCCAAGATTATTTTAGAAAAAGGAGGATATCAATGATAAAACGATCGTTAAAACAGATTGCTGAAATGTTTTCTGCTCAAAATGATATGAGTACGTTTGCTGAAACGAGAATCAAGGGTGTTTCCATTGATTCCCGTAAGATTGAAAATGGTAACCTGTTTATTCCTTTTAAAGGAGAGGTTTCAGACGGACATAAATATGTCGAAGAATCCATCAGTAAAGGTGCAGCTGCGGCCCTTTGGCAAAAGGATGTCCCGAACCCGCCCACCCATTTACCTATTTTGATTGTCGATAATTGCCTCGTGGCCTTACAGGAATTAGCAAGAAACTACCGGCAGCAATTAGACGTAAAAGTGGTCGGTATCACTGGAAGTAATGGGAAAACGACGACAAAGGATATGACTGCCGGCATTCTTGCCACAAATTATAAGGTTCAAAAGACAGAAGGAAATTATAATAATCATATTGGTCTTCCATTAACGGTTTTAGGATTACACGAAGACACTGAAATTGCCGTCCTTGAAATGGGAATGAGCGGCAGGGGTGAAATTGAATTCCTAACGAAGCTTGCCTGCCCGGATGCTGTAGTGATTACCAATATTGGTGAATCACATCTTCTCGACCTCGGTTCAAGGGAGGGAATCGCGGAAGCGAAACTTGAAATCCTCCAAGGGTTAAAAGAAGGGGGACTTGCTGTCCTCCATGGCGATGAACCACTGCTGATGGAACGAATTCAACAACATAAAGGCAATGTACAGGTTAAAACATTCGGCAGAAATGAAACGAATGATCTATATCCAACTGATATTACTCAGTTAGAGAATGGGAATCGTTTCAACATCAACACTTCAAAGACTACTTTCGAACTTCCTGTATTAGGAACGCATAATATTTTAAATGCACTTGCCTCGATGTTGATCGCTAACTATTTTTCAATCCCTTTCGAAAAAATGAATGAGGGGTTAGCTGGTATTAAGTTAACGAATATGCGTATGGAGTTAGTAGAAGGGGACCAAGGCGAAAAAATAATTAACGATGCTTATAATGCAAGTCCCACTTCCATGATGGCGGCGATCGAATTAGTTTCCAATCTTAAAGGGTATGATCGAAAAATCCTTGTCTTAGGGGACATGTTAGAGCTTGGTCCACAGCAAGAACAGTATCATCAGCAAATTGGAACTGCTTTAAACCGTGATAAAGTCGATCTTCTGTTTACCTATGGAAACTTAGGGGGGCATATTGCAAACTCAGCCCGAACTGTTTTGGGAGAAGAAAGAGTGTTTGCTTTTACAGAAAAAACACCACTTATTCAAGAATTAAAGCGGCATGTAAATAAAAATACTTTAATCCTTGTTAAAGCATCAAGAGGTATGAAATTAGAGGAAATCGTAACGGCTTTGCAAAAAAAATAAAAGAAATTAAAACTGACGAATTAATGAATGATTTAAGCTTGATAAAAGAAAAATAACTGAGACCCCCCTTGTGTGGAGAAGTTGCCCTTCTTATCGAGTATTGGACAATTTGATGAAGTAATAGGATCGGTTTGAACCTGTAACAAACTTGTCTTTATTGCAAAATACTAGCAACAGTGGTATGATATTCATCAACGTGTCTAAAGAACGATTATTAAAGGGCATACTCCTTGAGGGAGCATGTTTTTTTTTGGTAAAATAAAGATGTTACCTATTTACGGCATTTTGATGCGTGTCCGCTCAAGCGCCAAGGGAACCGAGCCGTTTCGGTCCTGCCTAAGATGAAGTATAAAAATCCACTGCCATCATGTGATAAAATTAAAATTTATTTTATCCGTGATGAACTTTAAACCTACTTGATCAAAGATGAAAGATAACCTATAGCATTTTTATTAATTCAAAATAGGACTTCACTTGGGCCCTCAAGCGCTTTTCGCCTCTAAGAGCAGGCGCTTCCGCTTTTCTGAGTATCAGGCGAAAATATTCAGCACTTAAAAAATATTTTCACATAGATGAAGGAGAATGAAAACATTGACAAAGTTTGAAGAATTAGGTCTAAGTCAGGCCACGTTACAATCCGTCCTCAAAATGGGTTTTGAGGAGGCAACACCAATTCAGTCAGAAACTATTCCATTGGGGCTAAAAGGTATTGATTTGATCGGGCAAGCTCAAACAGGAACTGGTAAAACAGCTGCATTTGGGATTCCATTGATTGAAAAAGTCGATATTAGTGCGGATGCAATCCAAGGTATCATTATTGCGCCAACTCGTGAACTTGCGATTCAAGTATCAGAAGAACTATATAAACTTGGTTCAGGCAAAAGAGTTCGCGTATTGCCAATATATGGCGGGCAGGATATCAGCCGTCAGATTCGCTCATTAAAGAAAGCACCACATATCATTGTTGGTACTCCAGGCCGTGTATTAGATCATATCAACAGAAAAACGATGCGCCTCGAAACGGTAAACACAGTGATTCTTGATGAAGCAGATGAAATGTTAAACATGGGCTTCATTGAAGACATTGAAACGATTCTTGCTTCGACACCAGCTGAACGTCAAACATTGCTTTTCTCTGCAACTATGCCAGGACCGATTCAAAGAATGGCAGAAAAGTTCATGAAGGATCCGCAAATTATTCGTGTCAAAACGAAAGAAATGACCGTTCCTTCAATTGAACAGTATTACCTTGAAGTAGTTGAAAGAAATAAGTTTGATGTATTAACAAGACTTCTTGATATTCAATCCCCTGAACTTGCGATTGTTTTTGGTCGTACGAAGCGCCGTGTCGATGAATTATCGGAAGCATTAACTTTAAGGGGTTATACCGCAGAAGGTATTCACGGTGATTTAACTCAGGCAAAGCGTATGTCAGTTCTTCGTAAATTTAAAGAAGGAACAATTGATGTGCTTGTTGCAACGGACGTAGCAGCAAGGGGACTTGATATCTCCGGAGTAACTCACGTATACAATTTTGATATTCCTCAAGATCCTGAGAGCTACGTTCACCGTATTGGACGTACAGGTCGTGCGGGTAAAAAGGGTGTGGCTTTAACATTTATTACACCACGTGAAAAATCATATCTTGCTGTCGTGGAAAGAACGACTAAAAGCAAGATGGAAAAAATGAAAGCTCCTACGCTTGATGAAGCATTAGAAGGTCAACAAAAAGCAGTTGTAGAAAAAATCGTAGCAACGATTGAATCAAACAACTTACATTATTATAAAGCAGCAGCTCAAGAATTGTTGGAAGAAAATGATGCAGCAACTGTTGTCGCAGCTGTGTTGAAAATGTTAACAAAAGAACCGGATACAACACCGGTTAAGCTGACAGAAGAACAGCTTCCACAAAGACGGGAAAGAAAACCCCAAGATCGTGACCGTAGAAGAAGAGATGATTCTAGAGGTTCAGGTTCATACGGCGGGGACCGTAACAGAAAAAAAGCACCAACAAAGCCACGCAGTGGTGAAAAAAGAACTGGCGGTGGCGGTAAGTCAACTTCAAAGCCAAGAACTTTTAACCACTAAAATACAAGAGCATGGACGATATCGTTCATGCTTTTTTTATTTGACCAAAAGGGGAACAGTAAACATAACGCATTCTAGTTGGGGTGATTTTATGACGATTGTAAAACTTGGATATGTAGCAATGAGTGTAGAGCTTCAGAATGCTTCCCCCTCACAAACGATGACATTTGCTCAATTTGAAAAAATAAAAGACCGGGACGCAGCGATTCGGAAATTAGAGAGAATCGCTATATCGAACTTAGAAAATTGCTTGCGGTTATTAAAGCACAATGAGGGTAACCAAATTCATTTTTTCAGGCTAAGTTCGCGGGTCATTCCCCTGGCTAATCATGAGGAATTACTGGACTGGGACTACATCAAACCATTGAAAGAACCACTCAAAAAACTAGCCAATTATATAAAAGGGCACCCTTCTAGGATTGACTTCCATCCAGATCATTTTGTGGTGCTTAATTCACCGAATAAGGATATTTTGATTAATTCCTTAAAGACGCTTGCAATGCATGAAAGACTCCTAAAAGGAATGGAAATAGATACGGAACACCGTTGTGTACTTCATGTCGGTGGAGGGTATAACGATAAGGAGAAAGCCCTGGAATACTTTATTCATAATTGGGCCTATGTTTCCCCTGCAATCCAAAAAATGATTATGCTCGAAAATGATGATACGACATTTACAATAAAGGAGACACTATACCTTTGTGAAAAGTTGGGTCTGCCGATGGTGTTTGATTATCATCATCATCTTGCTAATCATGAAGAGGAAGACTGGACTGCTGATTGGGAGCGGATTGTTGCGACTTGGGCACAGTCTCCTCTGCCAATAAAGATACATATATCCAGTCCGCGCTCCGAAAAGGATTTTAGAGCCCATGCGGACACAATTGACCCGCAAATGTTTCTTCGATTTTTAAATCAAGTTAAGGGAACGGTTCCAGAGATCCACTGTATGATTGAAGCGAAGCAAAAAGATGCGGCGCTTTTTCAGCTGGTAAAGGATTTTCAAGAGTGTGAAGGAGCTACGTGGATCGACCAGTCCAGTTTTATTATCGAATAAGTAGTAGTGCCGTACTCCCCAACCATGTATACTTAAACTGATTTTGAGATTGTAAAGCAGGGGGAGAGATGAATGGTTGAACCGCAAAATCGACTTTCGGAAAAGGCCTTAAAGGTATGGAGAATCTCTGCGGTAATCAAGGTTGTCATAGAATGGTCGATTACAGCTGTTATTGTTTTACTATTAGATATTTTCGATGGTCCCTTCTGGATGTCGCTTACCCTCATCATATTAGGAGTTATTTTTACATTTTTACATATTTTTCTGTTTCCTGCACTCAGATGGAAATGGTGGAGGTATGAAGTTCGTGAGGAAGAAATAGAACTGCAGGAGGGTTTCTTTATCCGAAGTCGTACCTTAATACCAATGGTTCGCGTCCAGCATGTAGATACCGTCCAAGGACCTATCTTAAGGAAGTACAAATTAGCCTCAGTGATTGTTCATACAGCGGCCACAGCCCATCAAATTCCTGCTTTGGAAGAAACAGAAGCAGAACAATTAAGGTTCAATATATCGAAACTAGCAAGGGTTGCTGAAGATGATGTCTAAACCAAAACGACTTCATCCCATAGCCATTTTGGGATATATGGATAAAAGAATAAAAAACTTTATTTTTCCAATTGCTGCTTTTACATTTTCGGTTACTCGTGATAGTGGGCGCCCGTTATTATTCGCCTTAGGTGTATCCTTTATATCAATTATTATTATTTTTATCACCAGTCTCCTCTCGTGGTTACGGTATACATATAATTTGGAACAGGATGAACTCCGGATTAAAGATGGGATTTTCATTCGGAAGAAAAGATACATTCCATATGAACGAATTCAAAGTATCGATCTTTCCGAAGGTATTTTACAACGATTGTTCGGGTTGGTAAAACTCCAAATTGAAACGGCTGGCGGAGTGGGAGCAGAAGAAGCGGAAGCCGTCCTTTCTGGGATATCGAAAGAGGAGGCTCTGGTAATCCAGGAATTTACGGCAGCAGCTAAAGGGAACTGGCCAATCGAAGGAAAAGATCTACCTGAGGGTCAATCCGTTTATAAAATATCCACCGGACAATTATTGATTCTTTCCCTAACCTCAGGTGGTGTTGGGGTGGTCATCTCAGCTGTCCTTGCGTTATTAAGTCAAGTGGATGACCTGATACCCTTTCGAAGATTAGCCAGCGGTATTGAAAAATGGACGGCCCCTAGTCTAATCCTGCTTACGATCCTTGTGATTATTGGATTTTTCCTGGCATGGGTAATCGCGCTCATTGGTACGATGCTAAAGTATGCTAATTTTACTGTGATCAAAAAAGACAATGATTTAGTTATTACTCAGGGTCTGTTGGAGAGAAGACAAATAACAATTCCGTTGAAGCGGATCCAAGCGATTCGCATCAGTGAAAATATTGTCAGACAACCCCTCGGTTATGCGACCGTATATGCGGAAAGTGCTGGCGGGTCATCGGCCAATCAAGAAGGTTCTAAAGTGACCCTTTTGCCAATCGTCAAGCTAGATCAGATTGCTTCAATCCTTGACCCGGCCATTACAGATTACCTTGTCCCGACCACCTTTACCCTACTACCGAAACGGTCGATGTGGCGCTATATATTCAGGCACTGGTACATTGCTACTCCGATCGTGATTGTGTCGCTGCTATTTTTGAAGACTTGGGGCCTTCTTTCCATCATCCTGCTTGGTGCGATGACGCTTGGGGCTGTTTTAAAATATAAGGCAGCTGGTTGGACTCTTGCTGAACAGCAGCTAACGCTAAGATACCGGACGTTAATGATGATTCGAACGACGGTTATAATGAAGAAAAATAAGATTCAAAGCTTGGAAATAAGAGAAAGTTATTTTCAGCAGAAACAAGAATTAGGAACATTCGAAGCCTTTGTGAAATCGGGCGTCGGTGATGCAGGCGGCACTGTTGTTGATATGGAAAAGGGCGATCTAAAGAAAATTTATGATTGGTATTCTAGCGGCAAAGAAAAAAGGATTTGCAGTGAAAGGTAGTTTCGACTGCAAATCCCTGTTATTTCAAAATAAGAAAGTATAAATTTCGACTTTGAAAATTGTCCAGCCCCAGCGCCCTAGCGGCTAGTGTCCTTCGCTCTCCGCCCTACGATAAGTCAAGCACGAATGCACCTTCGGCTCTTCGTGTTTCCTTTATCTCAGTTGGAGCGCTCCAGGCCATACGCCGCTGAACAGGGCGCTTGCGCTTTTCTTATTGTGCTAGTAATCCGAGAATAGCAATGATAATAATCGAGGCCCAAATGATCACTTTTAATGGAGATTGATAGGAGATGCTGCTTTTCTTACTGCTGGCCCAGTTCGCGGTGCCTCGAATCGAATCAGATAAATCTTTTTTATTAAAATAAGGAATCGCCCCTATTAAAAAACCACCAAGTAATCCAAAAAGATGGGCGGTAATATTAATATTTGGCTGTAAGAATGTCATAATAAGACTGACAACACAAAGAGTAAGAATTATTTGCGAGTTTTGCTTGGAAAGCATATGTTTTCGAAACATAATAACCGCCAGGTAATAACCAAACAAACCAAATATCGCCCCACTTGAGCCAACGTGGGTATAGGTGAGCGGCTGGAGCAGCAGTGTGGCGACATTTGCAATAAAACCTGACAGCAGATAGACAAATAAAAATCTGCCGCTTCCAAGCATGCGCTCCAGTGCCGGTCCAAATAACACAAGTGAAAAGCTATTAAACAGCATGTGCGAAAAACCACTATGAACAAAGGTCGGTGTAATCAGCCGCCAATATTCCCCTTCCTTAATATAAAGATTAACTCCAGAAAGATTTTCAAAGAACCAAGAGTTAGGAAAGATGGTTATACTCGTTAAAAGATATAATCCTACATGAATGGTAATAATAATAGAAACAACCGGATAAAGGCGGATAAAATCGCGAAAACTTTCCGTTCTCGTAAACATGATAAAAACCTCCTGAGTTTCACATTAACTATTAATAAACTAATTTCCGTCCTCGTACATTATTACTTATGCTCATTGTATATTAAATAGAAGGAAGATGAACGATGATTAAAGGGATTGGGATCGATATTATTGAACTTTCAAGGATTGAGGACATCCTCAATCGACAAAAGAAGTTTGTGGACCGCGTGTTAACTCCGAATGAGCGGCTAAAATTTGAAGGTTTATCGGCTGTCAGAAAAGTAGAATTTTTAGCAGGGCGCTTTGCAGCGAAAGAAGCGTATTCTAAAGCGAATGGCACAGGTATTGGAGAGGAACTGTCATTTTTAGATATTGAAATAGAAAATGATAGATCCGGAAAACCCTTTTTTGCAAAGCCAGAGAGGCATGCTCATTTATCTATTTCACATAGTAGAGATTACGCCGTAGCGCATGTAATTATTGAAGAAATTTAGAGCATATAAATTTTTATAAAAATAAATAGCTTGGCAACTCCTTATCATATTCCTTTAGGTTGTCTCATATATTCATAGGGAAACAGGAGAGACAAGGTCAGCTATGGTCATTTTGGAAAGCAAGCTCCATTGCCTGACCCCTGCCTTTCTCTTCTCTATAATCATATGAAATGAGACAAGAAGGGGTTGAAGGAATGAGGAAAAAGTTATTGCTGCTAATCACGGGGCTCATGGTCATTTTTGTACTAGCGGCCTGCGGTTCTAAATCACAAGGTGATGTGGTAAAAGAGCTAACGGGAAAACTAGATGACTTAAGTGGCTATAAGGTGAATGCAAAAATGACGTTGAAAATGGGATCTGATTCACAAATTTATAAGGTTGAAATTTGGCATAAAGATCCTACCTTTTATCGCGTGAATTTGAAAAATGCTCAAAAAGACCAAAGTCAGATGATATTAAGGAATAACGAAGGCGTATTTGTTCTTACACCTGCTCTAAATAAGAGCTTCCGCTTCCAAAGCGATTGGCCGCAAAACAGCAGCCAGGCCTACTTGTATGAATCGCTGATTAAGGATATTGTTGCCGATAAAAGTGCAAAATTCTCCACCACTAAAGAATATTATGTATTCGAAACGAAGACCCGCTATCAAAACAATACAATGCTGCCATTCCAAGAAATCAAATTGAATAAAAGTGATTTATCGCCTGCTGTGGTAAAAGTAATGGATCCGGATCGAAATGCCCTTGTAACTGTTGAGTTTTCCAAAGTGAAATTTAATGCCAGCTTTGACAAGGATGATTTCGATATGAAGAAAAACATGACACGTGCGCAGCTTAATTTGCCTGCTATGGCAGATGGCGGCGATGATGCCTTTACCGTTATGTATCCAACTACAGAACTTAAAGGGACAAAATTGATTGAGGAAAAAGAAGTGGCGCTAGAAGATGGCAAGAGGGTTGTCCTCACCTATGATGGCAAAAAATCGTTCACGCTTGTCCAGGAAAAGGTAACAGCAAAAACAGCGTCTGCGAATCCAACCTATATTGAAGGTGATATTGTCGACTTAGGTATGACGATCGGAGCAGTTTCGGAACACTCCCTCTCTTGGTCGCATAATGGTGTGGATTATATGATTGCATCGAAAAACCTATCGAAGAAAGAAATGATTGAAGTTGCAGCATCTGTCCAAGGTGAAGCAGTAAAATAAATATTGATACTAGCAGGCTCTTACAGGGCCTGTTTTTATTTGTAAATGAAAGTAAACAGCAGTATGATAATTTTTGTGATAAAATGGAATGATATTTAATTAAAGCTATTAGGAAGTGGAAACATGGAAGAGCAAGGTTTTTTTTATAGAGATACATGGGCGGAAATAGATTTAGATAGTATTCTTGCCAATGTTGCCTCCGTCAAAAAGCATTTGCCTCAAGACGTGAATATGATCGCAGTTGTCAAAGCAAATGCATATGGCCACGGGGATATTCAAGTGGCAGAAACAGCCCTTGAAGCAGGTGCAGCCTATTTAGCAGTTGCTTTTATGGATGAAGCGATAGCCTTAAGAAAGAAAGGAATTACTGCTCCTATTCTTGTCTTGGGTGCTGCACGTCCTGAAGATGTTCAAGTGGCAGCGAAATTTAATATTACCCTTACCGTTTTCCAGAAGGAATGGCTGCAAGATGCCATAAAACATCTAAAGACAGAAGATCGAATTTCTTTTCATATCAAAGTAGATACAGGGATGGGGAGGATTGGTGTTCGCAGCTTACCAGAGTTAACTGCAATCGAACAAATCATCTCCGAAAATGACCAATTTATATTGGAAGGGATTTATACACACTTTGCTACGGCTGATGAACTGGATGGAACCTATTTTCGTCAGCAATTAGCGTTATTTGACAGTATGGCCAATGGGCTAAAAGAACAACCGAAGTATATCCACTCAAGCAATAGTGCTGCTGCACTAAGATATCCTAGCGCTTATTTTAATGCCGTTCGGATTGGCATTGCAATGTATGGCCTGACACCTTCACTTGAAATGGAAAGTGAAATTCCTTTTCCGCTCCGGGAAGCATTTTCACTCAGGTCACGACTTGTCCATGTAAAGAAGTTGCAAAAGGGTGAAAAAGTGAGCTATGGGGCAACGTATGAAACCGGTGAAGAAGAGTGGATTGGGACCATTCCGATTGGTTATGCAGACGGCTGGATTCGCAAACTGCAAGGCCAAGAGGTGCTTGTTAAGGGAACGAGGTTGCCGATTGTCGGTCGAATCTGTATGGATCAATGTATGATTCGTCTCCCATATCATGTTCCAATTGGGACCACCGTAACATTAATCGGCGGGGACGAGGATCAGTTTATTTCCGTTAATGAAGTCGCCCAAAAGCTTGACACAATTAATTATGAAGTTCCATGTATCATTGCAAATCGAGTTCCACGCCTTTATAAAAAGGGTGGGAAAATTGTCGATTTAAAAAATTACCTTCTTGAAGATTAATGGGCTAAATGAAGTTTTCTAGTCATATTTATGATATTGCGGTAATTTGTGCATAAAAGAGTGTTTTATTGGCTTATAATACAGTAGTATTATAAATAGTCTATGCAATAAGTTCGATAAGTGTTATTATTGTATATGGTACAGATAGATAAGTGAAACTCACTGTATGAAACCGACTCTGGGTCCACTCATATAGTGTGTTGAATTTATGCGTCAGAAGGAATTCTGGTTAGATAAAAATGGTGTGTAGTGATGGTGGAGGTGTATGTTTGTGGCTGAGTCAGGCGCAACTACGGAAATCTTAGTGAAGTTACCGCAACATCTTTTAACGGAATTAGATGGTTTTGTTAAACAAGAAAATGTAAACCGCAGCGAGTTTATCTACCAAGCAACAAAAATGTATTTACGCGAACGAAAAAAGAGACAAATTCGCGAGTCGATGAGACGTGGATACATGGAAATGGCAAAGATAAATCTTAGAATTGCATCAGAAGCATTTTTAGCAGAATATGAGGCAGAACACACAGTTGAACGTCTTGTAAGCGGAGGATAATCCTTTGATAGTCAAACGTGGTGACGTTTATTTCGCGGACCTATCCCCAGTTGTTGGTTCTGAACAAGGCGGCGTCCGACCTGTACTTGTCATCCAAAACGACATCGGGAATCGGTTTAGTCCCACAGTGATTGTTGCAGCGATTACAGCTCAAATTCAAAAAGCCAAGCTTCCTACTCATGTAGAAATTGATGCGAAGCGCTACGGATTTGAACGAGACTCGGTCATTCTGTTAGAGCAAATTCGTACAATTGATAAGCAGCGGTTAACCGATAAAATCACCCATCTCGATGACGAAATGATGGAAAAAGTGGATGAAGCCTTGCAGGTTAGCCTGGGTCTCATCGAATTTTAATTTAAAGCACGCTCTTTTTAGGAAGAGCGTTTTTTCATACATATCCTGACCTCATTTTCTACATCTGCTTAGGCGAGCTCATATGCTCGCCTATTTTTTTTAGAATAAATAGCGGAAGGCACTTTAATGAAACGGTCTAATGATTCTGATACAATAGAATGAAAAGGAATGGAGGATTGTTTTGTGAATGATACAATCGTAAAAGATGATCAATTGTTAAAGAAAATTGCAGCTGAACTGACAATATCTCATAAACAAGTAAAAAGTGTTATTTCATTATTAGATGAAGGCAATACAGTTCCTTTTATTGCTCGATATCGGAAAGAAATGACAGGAGCGCTTGATGAAGTACAGATTCGCAATATTTTAGAACGCTGGCAGTATATCCAAAACCTTGAGCATAGAAAAGAAGAGGTTATTCGAATCATTGCTGAACAAGGGAAACTAACAGATGAACTTAACCAGGCGATTACCAAAGCCGAAAAGCTTCAAGAGGTTGAAGACTTATACAGGCCATATAAACAAAAAAGACGGACAAAAGCGACGATTGCAAAAGAAAAAGGCTTGGAACCTTTAGCAGAGTGGCTGCTGACTTTTACAAAAGAAAGTGTGGAAGAAAAAGCAAAACAATTTTTATCAGAAGAAAAAGAAGTCATTACGGTTGAGGATGCGATTGCAGGCGCGAAAGACATTATTGCGGAATGGGTTTCTGATGATGCTGAAAGCCGTAAATGGATTCGTAAAGAAACGTTTAAATCCGGTGCAGTTGTATCGGTGGTCAAAGAAGCGGAAAAAGACGAGAAAAACGTTTACGAAATGTACTATGAATATGAAGAACCTGTAAATAAAATTGTTCCGCATCGAATTCTCGCTTTAAATCGCGGTGAAAAAGAGGACATTTTAAGAGTTTCGATTAAAATGAATGCCGATTTAATCCTGTCATATTTGTCGAGAAAATGGATCCGTGTCCAGCACTCACCATCAGCACCCATTGTGTTAGAAGCAATGGAAGATAGCTACAAAAGATTAATTCAGCCTTCCATTGAGCGGGAAATCCGCAATGAATTAACGGATAAGGGTGAAGAGCAAGCCATACATATATTCTCTGAAAACCTTCGTAACTTACTTTTACAGCCACCGTTGAAAGGCAAAGTCGTCATCGGTGTCGACCCTGCCTACAGGACAGGCTGTAAATTAGCAGTCGTAGATGAAACAGGTAAGGTGCTGAAGATAGATGTGATCTATCCCCACCCACCGGTTAACAAAGCCAAGGAAGCGCGTGAAAAGTTTATTCACATCCTCCGCGAGTATAAAGTTGAAATGGCGGCCATCGGAAATGGCACAGCCTCAAGGGAAACAGAACAGTTTGTCGCAGATATCTTAAAAGAAATGGATGAAGAGATTTTCTATTTAATTGTCAATGAAGCAGGGGCCAGTGTCTATTCTGCTTCGGAATTAGCCAGAGAAGAGTTTCCGAATCTGCAGGTAGAAGAAAGAAGTGCAGCCTCTATTGCACGCCGGTTGCAGGATCCATTAGCGGAATTGGTTAAAATTGACCCAAAATCGGTTGGTGTTGGTCAATACCAGCATGATGTTTCCCAGAAACGTCTGTCAGAATCGTTGCATTTTGTGGTCGAAACAGCCGTTAACCGGGTCGGTGTAAATGTGAATACTGCTTCTCCATCACTTTTACAGTATGTAGCGGGGCTTAACAAGACTGCTGCAAATAATATTGTCAAAAAGCGTGAAGAGGAAGGGAAATTTACGAGCAGGGTTCAATTAAAGAAAGTACCTCGTCTTGGTGCAAAAACCTATGAGCAGGCGATAGGGTTCTTGCGCGTATTAGATGGCAAGCAGCCGCTTGACCGAACAGGGATTCATCCGGAAAATTACGACGAAGTGAAGAAATTATTAGCGAGTCTAGGATTTACAACTGATGACCTTGGTTCGGATGAGTTAATAACTGCTCTTAATGGGATTGATTTAAAAGCTGTTTCAGAAGAACTTGCTATCGGGGAATTAACCCTAAAGGATATTATTGATGCGTTGGTAAGGCCGGAACGCGATCCGCGCGATGATTTACCACGCCCTCTTTTGAAAAAAGATGTCCTTAAGTTAGAAGATTTACAAGCAGGTATGGAGCTGCAAGGTACGGTTCGGAATGTTGTGGACTTCGGTGCATTTGTTGATATCGGCGTTAAGCAGGACGGGCTTGTGCATATTTCCAAACTATGCAATAGATTTGTAAAGCATCCATTGGACATTGTGTCAGTAGGGGATGTAGTCACTGTATGGGTGGATTCCGTTGATATGAAAAAAGGCAGGGTTGCGTTAACAATGCTGGCGCCTTCGAACTAGTTGGAAGTAACGGGTTCCTGTAATAATATTATCACCATAAAAGAAGACCATTTCGCAAAGCGAGTTGGTCTTCTTTTATATTTTTGTCCCTATCAATTAACTCTTAGAAATAATTATTAGATGTGAAGGGAAAGGGTCTCAAAAATGTTCGTGAGGACAGAAATAGGAAGGGAATGGTGTAAGTTGTCCTCATGAGGTTTTCATGAGGACAAAAATAGGAAGAGAAGTGCATAAATTGCCCTCATGAACTTAAGAGAAGTGTTTTTTTCTGTAAAAGAACCAGCACTGGTTTAGCATCTTGATCTGATAGCGATCCTTCTCATAGAAAGCTCTTTTCATTTGGTTTTGCAACCAAGTTGGCATAATAAAACCTCCCGAAAAGTACATCATTATTAAAGGTATATACAATATATGCTATAATAGGTTGTCATGTTCGCAAAGAAAGTGAGGGTCCCAAAATGGAACAACAAGAACTTCAATCATTAGTTGAAAAGATATCTGTTGAATCATTTGGGAAGCAGTTTCGACACATAGCGTCTTTCAATCCAAGACTAAGGTCAACAGGCGGCAGATACCTTCTTGGCACACATAATATTGAAATAAATAAAAAATATTACGAGCAGCTAGGTGTAAAGGAATTAGTAGGGATCATTAAACATGAGCTATGCCATTATCATCTTCACCTTGAAGGGAAGGGGTATCAGCATAGAGACCAAGAGTTTAAGCAATTATTAAAAAAAGTAGGAGCACCGCGATTTTGTGCACAATTACCCGATAGACCAGTAAAACGAACATCCAAAAGAATCCTTCTATATCAATGCTCGAAATGTCAGCTATCATACAGGCGAAAAAGAAGCATTGATACAAGCAGATATGTTTGTGGAAAATGTAGGGGAAAGTTGACGAAAATAAAAGAAATAATTTTAGAATGACTTAAGAATTTGGAAAAAATCTTTATCTAAAAACTATATTGACTTTCTATTATAACGTCATTATAATGTAAAGAGTCGATAAGGTGATTGCCTAATTGATTTAAGGTTTTTAATAGTATTATTCCGCAGTAGCTCAGTGGTAGAGCTATCGGCTGTTAACCGATCGGTCGTAGGTTCGAGTCCTACCTGCGGAGCCATATGGGGAAGTACTCAAGAGGCTGAAGAGGCGCCCCTGCTAAGGGTGTAGGTCGGGTGACCGGCGCGAGGGTTCAAATCCCTCCTTCTCCGCCATATAATTTTTTGGCCCCTTGGTCAAGCGGTTAAGACACCTCCCTTTCACGGAGGTAACACGGGTTCGAGTCCCGTAGGGGTCATCTGGGACGGGGAGTGACATTGATTCATTTCCTGTTTCTTAATCTTTATAAACATCAATATTGGGCTATAGCCAAGCGGTAAGGCATCGCACTTTGACTGCGACATGCGTTGGTTCAAATCCAGCTAGCCCAGCCATTTTTTTATAAATCAATATTAAATGCGGGTGTGGCGGAATTGGCAGACGCACCAGACTTAGGATCTGGCGCCGCAAGGCGTGGGGGTTCGACTCCCTTCACCCGCACCAAATGTTTTACTTGAATTAATTTAGTTAGTATGTTATGATTATTTTTGTCGCTAAATATCGTGCGGTCGTGGCGGAATGGCAGACGCGCTAGGTTGAGGGCCTAGTGGGGGCAACCCCGTGGAGGTTCAAGTCCTCTCGGCCGCACCAAATAAATTGTTGACAAACAATACTGAGTCTGGTATACTTTAAAAGTTGACTTCAATACATGCGCCCTTAGCTCAGCTGGATAGAGTGTTTGACTACGAATCAAAAGGTCGGGAGTTCGAATCTCTCAGGGCGCACTTTAACGGGAAGTAGCTCAGCTTGGTAGAGCACTTGGTTTGGGACCAAGGGGTCGCAGGTTCGAATCCTGTCTTCCCGACCATTCGAATAAATTTTACGCGGGTGTAGTTTAGTGGTAAAACCTCAGCCTTCCAAGCTGATGATGAGAGTTCGATTCTCTTCACCCGCTCCAAATTACCTTTAATAATTGTTCTTTGAAAACTAAACAAACAAAATCGTGCAAACAAACAAAATTTTTAGTTTCAATTAAGAAACTAAGCCAACGTAACAAAATGAGCTAATCAACTTTCTTGGAGAGTTTGATCCTGGCTCAGGAC
>NZ_JAGGQW010000083.1 GCF_018613065.1 Bacillus sp. ISL-7
CCTTGATCGAACAAGCGGAGCAAGGTGTTGATTACTTCACCATTCATGCTGGTGTTCTTTTACGATATGTCCCATTAACGGCAAAACGGTTAACAGGTATTGTATCCCGCGGTGGATCAATCATGGCACAATGGTGTTTACACCACCATAAAGAAAGCTTTTTATATACTCACTTTGAAGAAATCTGCGAAATAATGAAGTCTTATGATGTTGCATTCTCTTTAGGGGATGGTTTACGTCCTGGGTCTATTGCAGATGCCAATGATGAAGCGCAGTTTGCAGAATTAGAAACTCTTGGAGAGCTAACAAAAATTGCTTGGGAACATGATGTACAGGTAATGGTTGAAGGACCTGGACATGTACCTATGCACCTAATTAAAGAAAATATGGATAAACAACTAGAAGTGTGTCAGGAAGCACCATTCTACACACTTGGACCTCTTACGACTGATATAGCACCTGGTTATGATCACATTACATCTGCTATTGGGGCTGCAATGATTGGTTGGTATGGTACAGCTATGCTTTGTTATGTAACGCCTAAGGAACATTTAGGTTTACCGAATAGAGAGGATGTTCGTGTAGGGGTTATTACTTATAAAATTGCCGCCCATGCTGCTGATTTGGCAAAAGGACATCCAGGAGCCCAAAAAAGAGATGATGCCTTATCAAAAGCTCGTTTTGAATTCCGTTGGAGAGATCAGTTTAATTTATCTTTAGATCCTGAACGAGCGATAGAATATCATGACGAAACTTTACCTGCGGAAGGTGCAAAAACAGCACATTTCTGTTCAATGTGTGGACCAAAATTTTGTAGCATGAGAATCTCTCAAGATATTCGTAATTATGCGAAAGAAAACAAACTTGATACGAAGGAAGCTATTGAAACAGGTATGAAGGAAAAAGCTAAGGAGTTTAAGCAATCTGGGGGCAGCATATATCAGTAACTTTCTTGGGAGGTTATACGGATGAATGTTCAAAAGATTAACGAGGAAATTACGCAAATGAACAAGAGGGTATTAAAAAGATAGCCATGTAACCTTACCTTGATTAATATCGGGGTAAGGTTTATTAATATAACTGGTTCGTTGAGAAAGCGATAACAGTCTTCGCGAACTAGAAAACACCACTCTGAAGTGATGTATAAAAGCCATTTTAAGTATTTCCTTTGAACTACTTGTTATTCGTTTATTTTAGAAATGATGTTATTTAATTACCTTTTTTTGTACTTTTTGGATTAAATGCGACATAACAGAGAAAAAAGGGATAAAGATCCTTTCGTGTTACTCTCTTTTTTGAATGAATAAGCGGGCAGGAAGGAAAAAGAAGTTGTTTTGTATATTTTTCAAAATAAATCAGAGAATAAAAAGATGAAAGAAAATAATGGAGGAATTGACAATGAAGGAAAGTAATCGAAATCAGAACGGTCCTGAAAATAAAATGAAAAAATTTAAAAACATAAATCAGTCAGCTTTAAACTACGTGCAGCCAGCTATTGAAAATGCGACGGAGTCGTCTCGAGATGCAACTCAAAACTTAGTTAACAATACAATCAATAACCAAGAAACGTAATGGTTTAAGTCAATTGATAATAGTTTTGAAAGGGGATATTATGGAAGAGAATAAAAAGGTACCGCAGAAATTAAGTTATGAATCAGATGGAAAAATGGGTAAAAACAACAATAAGGTAAAGGCTAACAAAAAAGATCCGTCTGAATTTTTTAATACTACACAAAGCAGTGAATGAAAAATAAAAGAGGTATACCCTAAGCAGGTAGAATAAAAAATTTCGGCAGCCTTTACCTGCCAGGATCTTATGTCATAGAAATGTGAAAGAAGTGCTCAAAATTTTGAGTGCTTCTTTTTTTAAAGTTCTTTCAATACCGGGGCCGTTTTCCAAAAGGGAAATACGAAATAAGCCAAGAGGTAATTCAATAGTTCTTTGGGGAGTTAGGGGCAGTGATGCCCCTTGTTTACCCGACTTAACTATTAATGAATATGTTTTAAAAAATTTATAATTCAATTACAAATTAGGGTTCTTGTTTCTTTTTCCATGACGGATCACCATAATCGTGAAATTTTTGATTCAGCTTATAGAATGCCATAGGAAGTAATACGGATACTACAGTAGAAAAGATGATAAGGTTGGAGGGCAATCGGCCGATTACTCTTTCCCACATCTAGCTCGCCTCTTTCTATTGTTTTTCACTTTCAATTATTGCTCCAGGAGTTTGGACAATGATGTCTGCTTGAACTTTAATGGTGCTTGTGGAAAAGTGATTTTTCCCATCATCCCAGTCTTGTTTGATTCGTTTCCATGTGTCATAATCTTCCCGTTGAAGATAACCACCTAACCCAAGAGCGTCAACTCTTAAATCTTCTTGAAAAGTTTTAATTGTTTTAGATACTTTTCGTTCAATTTCTTTTTCAACGGCTGTTTCCACTTTAGATAGGATTTTAGGATTCATGTAATCAAGAGAACCAAAAGACTCTCCAATTTGTCCTTCTGCCTCAATTTTAATATGAAACTGAATGTTTTCCTTATTCTTTGACTCGACCTTCACACTGCTTTTTTCCCTTTTTATTTCATAAACAACTAGCTTATTCTCTACTTTTGTTTTCAAAATTCCCCCTTTATAGTCACCTGTTATCAAATTTAAACCTTCAGTGATATCACCGTTAATAAAGCCGATCATTTGATTATTATGACCATGAAAGACGGCTGCCCCTGCTATGTTAATCTTTTGATTATCCCTTTTTATTTTGGGAACGACAAAGCTTGTTTTATCTATTAAACGTTCATGAATACTACCGATTCGTTTTTCAGGAAGAATCCTTGCGTTTTTAAATGAATTTTCAACAATTGAATCAATATGCATGACCGGAAGATTTTCAGGTGTTGGTTGAATACCCAATATAGGACCTGCTTCCCCTTCTGCAATCATAACTTTTATTCCTCTTCGTGTTTCACTATCTCGCAGGAAAAAATCAAGGACATTACCTAATGCTTTTGGTATTTTAGCAACATTTTCTGATATGATAATGGTTTGCAAATGTTCATTGAATGGTGTTCGACTCGTTTCTTCTCCTAAATGGCGCGATTGCCCCGATATAGTCTCATCCTCGATTACCAAATTATTATACGCCTTCTGTGAAGTGCCGCCTTGGCCGCCTTGGCCTGAGGCTCCCTGGGATAATCCAGAGGGAACGACGAATTGATAGGTTCCTTTATAACGATATTCTCCTTCTGATTCTTCAAGCTTCTCACCTGTTTCATCAGCTAAATCAATGGCTATTCCAATAATAAAGCCACGATCTTCAATTTCCACGTGATCCCAACACCCGGTAAGGAAAGCAGAAAATACTCCTAATAGGGTTATGCATAACTTAAATCTACTCATTTCCCTTGATTCCCCTGACTTTCGCTAGTATTAGTAAAACTGTTGGAATCAAAACTCCCAGTCCGAAGATAGAGTAACTTAAGTACTTGCCTAGTATAGTCACCTCTATTAGATTTATGGGAAACATGGCGATTAGGTAAATACAAGGTGTTAGAAGAAAAATAAATGTTCTTTTTTTTACTTTTTGAAAGAGGGAACTGAAGGCCATTAAACTTACATCGAGGCATAAGGATGCCGTATTAAAAATAGTCATAATCCAAATCATAAAAAATAACGATTCAATACGCCCAAAAAAGCCTCCTGGTACCTCTGCTTCTTTAGCAAGTTCAATCGTGGGATAAATGAGCGTGGCAGTTGTTTCTGCAGTGAAAACACCAATAGCCATCATATATATAAGTAGGTATAGAACTAACGGAATACCTGCACCTATCATGGCATATTTTGTCACTCCTTTCGGTCTATTTACAAATGCAACATAAAAGAGAAGAATGTCAGAACCAAAAAGAGAAAAAAAACTTTCTTTGCTGCCTTTCCAATAGCCCTCCCAGTTTGTGGTGAACAAGGGAAATAGATTCTTAGGTTCAAAATTGGGGATATTCATTACCAATACCAATAAAGCAATGAAAAGAATAATGGGAAAGAACAACAAATTTAACCGTATGACACCAACCCGAGAACCTGAAACCGCATAAACTATGACAAGTAGAAACAGTAACGCAATGATTTCTACTGGTGTCCGGGCCAATAAGTATTGTTTAGCAGTGATTGCAACAAATCTCGTCTGATAGGCAGCACTTACCATATAATAAATAGCAAAGCATATGGTGATCAGTGCAGCTACAGGTTTTGAACAAATCGCAGAGGCATACGTAAAAAATGTCTGGTTCGGAAAACGTATGGCGAGTTTTGCGCTAACCCATGTAATGAAAATGATTAAAATACCCATTATCACTAAAGAAATCCAGCCATCAAAGAAATTCGTTGTCACTGCCAATGTGCGTGGAATGGAAAGTACCCCTACCGCAATCGTATACGAAGCCACCATGAAGAGAATTTCTAGTTCTCCAATTTCCTCATCTCCATATTCAAAGGGCTTCACGATGAGTGTCCTCCTTTCTTGATCCCCATTCGTTTTTCATCTTCTGTTTGCAGATAGTTAGGGCGTCTTGTCAGCATAGTGATCGGGAAACGAAGAACAAGGTCTTTCCAGTCGCGGCCAAAGCTTGGGGCAAAGGGAGTTGTATAGGGGACACCCAAACTTTTTAAATTCACCAAATGGATATTAACTACAATGTAAGCCAGAATAATACCATACAATCCAAAAAGAGCCGCCGCCCCCATAAAACCAAAACGGAGAATTCGAAAAGCAAGTGCCGTACTATAACCGGGCATAGAAAAAGAAGAAACAGCTGTAACCGCGACTACTATGACCATAACCGGGCTCACAATCCCTGCAGCGACGGCAGCTTGACCAATAACCAGCCCCCCAACAATTCCAATCGTTTGTCCAATCGGTTTTGGCAAGCGGATCCCGGCTTCACGTAGTAATTCCATGGTCGTTTCCATTAATAATGCTTCAATAAAAACCGGAAAAGGAACCCCCTCCCTGGTCGCAGCAATGGAAAATGCTAATTTAGACGGGATCATACCAGGATGATACGAAACGAGTGCAATGTATAAAGAGGGTAAAAAAACAGCAATAAAGGCACCGAGATATCGCAATATACGAACTAAGGACCCCACAATCCATCGTTCATAATAGTCTTCCTGGGACTGGAGCGTATTTCCGAAAGTCATGGGTGCGATTAAAACGAAAGGTGTTCCATCTAACAAAATCGCCACTTTCCCTTGTAAAACAGCCCCCACTACTTTATCCGGTCTTTCTGTATGGTCTATTTGTGGAAACGGTGATAGAAAGTTATCTTCAATCCATTGCTCGATGTAGCCTGTTTCCAGGGCGTCATCCATATCAATTGATGCCAATCTTTGATTGACTTCTTTCACAATATCCGGATTCACGATTCCGTCGACATAGACGAGAACAAGGTCTTTTTTTGAACGTCTTCCTATCTTGTACGATTTGAAACGCAAATTCGGATCCCGAATAGATCTTCTAATCAGCATCGTATTGGTTCTCAGATTCTCAATGAACCCGTTTCTCGGCCCGCGGATCACTGCCTCTGTAATTGGTTCTTCAATACTTCGGTTTTCCCAGCCTTTACTACCAATTGTTAATGCTTGGTCCGTACCATCTACGTAGAGTACGGTGTCTCCGGAAAGTATAGAATATAAGATTTCATCTGATGATTTCGTTCTTTTTCCTTCACTAACGGAGAGGACTTTGTTATATAATTGATTGACAAGATGAACGGCCTTGTCCGATAATTCTTTTTCACTTACTACAGATTCAATTTGAATGTTTTTTATGATATGATCGTTGATTACCATTTTGTCGGCTAAACCATCCAGATACACGATGGCACATCGATGATGGGTATTCCCTATAGTAAATTCCCTCGTAATGAGATCACTCGGTTTATTTAACATCGCTTTTATGTTATAAAGATTTTCATCAAGATTGGAAAACAATTGAAGAGACAAATCTTCTTGTTCTTCCTGTATTGACTGAAACGACTGTTTTCCGGTCTTGTTTAATTTAAAAAAGGGTTTTGAATCCAAATTATTATCCTTCCTTCGTCTTCAATGGATGTTTCTGCTATAATTTTTCTTTCATTCATTTTATGAATAAACCCTTTCCCTAAAAAATTAATGATAGGGTTCAATACTCAAAAAGATTATTCTTTAATAGAATCTTTATGTTTTATGAAATGTAGACCCTTTCCTTTAACAAAACAAAAAGGGTTTTCTTTAAATATTCATAAACTTTGGTGAACTCTCTTATTTTAAGTTAGCAAGGAAGAGTACCTTTCTATAAATAGTTAACGTTTAACTTTTACGGTCTTATTTATATACCATCAGTTATAAAAACATCTTTGCCAAAAAACATAATCTTATACCCTTGTAAAGCAGTAACTGAAGAGTCAAGAATGAAAGAAAGAATATACTAACAATTACGTTAATTTCTAGTTAATTAAGGGATGGGAACGTACCTACATTTTAGGAGTGATGAAAATGAGACTTAAAGATTAAAGTGGCGTTAGTGACAGGAGCTGGATCCTGCATAGTCTTTAATAAGTTAACTAAATAATAATTTATATCCCCATATAGTTAAAGGTGGGGATTATTTGACGCTTACGAAAGAAGTGCTCAAAATTTTGAGTGCTTCTTTTATTTTCTTTTTCAACTTAAGAGCAGTTTAGTTGAATTAGAGAAATAATTCCATAAAATATGTGTGGCTTTTATAACTAATATAAACTTGAAATTTTTGGTTACATTAATATTCTGGAGGTGAATAATAATGGTAGATAACAAAAAGCAAAGTAGGTCAACAGATGCTGAAGTACGTGCAAATCAAGCTGAAGCGTCTCGGCACCAAGCTGGATCTTCAGGTAAATACGGAACGGAATTTGCTAGTGTAGATAACAAAGTAACCAGAAAAATTGAACCAGTAATTGAACAACAATAGAAAAAAGGCACCCTCTATGGGTGCTTGGTGTGTATTTATTTGCTTTCTGATTTGGGAATTTTTTTACAGTGGAAAATGCAGAAAAATTTAATGATCTATTTCTAAATATAGAAACGGGTGAAATTATTTTAGTAACTTCGGAAGAGTTAAGAGCTGCTGAAGAGGAAGAACCGTTCGATCATGTACCTGATTGGCAACAGGAAGATAGAAAGGTTGCTATTGATGTAATTGAAAACTTTGAGAATTACAAAGAGCTACAAACAAAAGATGAAGTTAATGAGTATGAGATTATGGAAGATTATTGCCTAACTATTAGTGATCAAGTCAAGCGAGATGCGTTATTAAGGGCAAAAAAGGGAAAGGGTGCCTTTAGAAGATTTAAGGATAAAATCATCGATTTTGATATTGAAGAGCAATGGTATTCATTTCGTGATGAACGATATAAAGAGATTGCCATAGAATGGTGTCAAGAAAATAACGTAAAATATATAGAATAAAAATCTGTTTAAGAACTTCCGTGGGAGCACCTTTTTCTAGAATTGAGTTTCCACTAAACAAAGGAAAAAAGAAACTATATTTCATAAAAGTATATCCTTCTAAGAACGGGGGAACGGGGATATTTGTAAGTTATCATTTTCTGTTAAATAAGTATTCGAGAGTATAAAATATGCTTATTTCTAAAGCTATATATATATACTCTCGAACTAAAAGTGAAAAATAAAAGCTATTCGTCTTTTAATAAAATTTTCACTCTTTGAAAACTATCCTAAAAGGTTATCACTTTAAAAACAGTTTTATAAAATTAATGTGCATTCATTTCTTCTACGATTTCTTTTCCACTTAAATTAGAAAAATAATAAGTTGGCCAATTGTCTAATTCATTTAAAAGAGTGACATGATCTTCATCTCCAAAATAAATATGGTAATGTTCCGCTTTTGTTGGATAAATACTATGATCACTAAATTGAACATGTTTTGGGACACCATCTGCTTCTCCAACTAAATCAAATATATAACGAACGCCTCTATTTCCAGATTCATAAGTCAAAATTTCGTATCCATGATACTTATATTCTCCTGTTTTTCCTTCTCCATTTTTATAAAATGTCATCGTATTATCTTTTATCACGATTCGTTCAATGTCTGTTTCATACCCAACTTTATAATATTCTTTGTACTCTTCTAAGGTTTTATCTTTCTTTGTTTCTACTTTTTTCTGTAAGACCTCATCTAAAGTTCCATTTAATAAGTATGGATAGACTGATTGCCAATCTCCTTCCCAATCTGATAATTCTCTATCTTCAACTTCGTCATCTTCAAAGATCCCTGAATATATTTCTTTTTGTTTTTCATCATCGCCACTATGGTTATGATCATGGCTATGATTGGTACTGTCTGTAGATTCAGTATTGGAAGCAGAAGAAGCAGGTTCAGAATTAGAGGAAGCATTTTCGACGGGTGTATCTACTTTTTCTTGACAGCCTGTAAGGATTAAACCTAATAAGAAAAACACAAGTATTGATTTGATAAGTTCCTTTTGCATAAATAAAATCTCTCCTTTTCCTTTTTAATATCCAGTGAAAATCGTAACCATTACTATTTACACTTTTATGAATATACTATGTTTTAAATTTTCCGTCAATATAAAACGTAATGATTATGATTTGTTCTATTTTGTAATTTAATAAAAAATGGAAAGTAAATAATTAAACAAATTGCCTATCGTCAATGTTAGCGAGTAAGGGAGCACTTTATTTTCGTTGTCGTTTCCTGGAGTTTGTCATCGAAGAGTAAAAAGGGAGAATTAAATGTAACTGAAGTAAATTCATATTATGTTTAGAAATACCTATTTAAAGGGAATGGAATGGAAGTCTTATGAGGGAATCAAAGAGATTGACGGAACTGTCCAAATTACCAGATTCAAAAACAGAAAAATTATATGATTGTTTTACTCTTATTTCCTCACAAATCTAATAACACGATTTATTAATTTCCAATAAAAAGCACCTGACAAATGTAACCGCTTCCATTAATATAGAAAGTAAGAAATAGGAGAGGGGATACAAACAATGGAACTTTTATTAGAACAATGTGAACATAACCAGTCGGAAGAACCTTGTGAAGAGTGTACCCCAAAAAAAGAAAGAGAAGAGAATTACGATATCTCTGAATATGATTATCATAAAAGATTGTGGTTTTAATATAAAGAGAGCTTCCTTTAGAAGTTGTTTTAGAAAGGGTAGTTGTTGACGGAAAAAATGACATAGATATAAGAAATGTGTTGATTTTCTTCTTCAGCTAACGGGTACAAGAGTTTAACACCCTGTTACTATTTTGGTGGTTATTAGAAAAGAGTTAAACGAAGCAACACTCTTTAAAGGTGTTGCTTTTTTACATATTTGAGCCACTGATTAAAAATATTTTCTATACAATTCTTGTCTAAGACTACCACTTAATTGGGCATAAATTTTTGTAGTTTCACTCTTCTGGAACGTATACGTAGAGCTAAGCTGGATGGCTTTAGATTTTCACTTGACTTTGCCAAGTATTCTTTTAATTTGATAGTAGTAATGGTTTCGAGTTTTACATCCTCAAAATACCGTATCACCAACAACGATTGAAGTTTATAGGACTTTAAAGTCTGTTGGAAGAACCCTTCAATTCGTTTATCAGATTCATAAATTTCCCAGGCTTTTGATAATAGCAAAATACATCTCTCCCTAAAAATTCTATTTTTAGAGGAATTATTGACCTGATTATAAAATTTGATACAGTACGGCAATCTTCAACTATCGAGGCAGTTTTGTTGAACAGTATTAAATTACCATTAAATCTATATAATGTTATAAATGAATTATACACTCGTAAAAGAAGGAGGACTATAAATGGGAGAGCATACGTTTCATTTTGAAGGAACTTGGGATGGTGGATACAAAGGAAAAGGACAAATTACTGTAGGGAATTTATCTACGGTAATTTCTAGAGCAAAATCTATGGACGGTCTTGGGGAAGGGACGAATCCTGATGAAATGCTTATTGGAGCAGCAGGTTCCTGTTTTTTAATGTCTCTTACTTATATCTTAGATAAAGGACGGATTCCAGTTGAGAGGCTTACGGTTTCTTCAACAGGAACATTTTATGATGATAAAGATGGAGTTCACTTTGAAAGGCTTGTTCACCATCCTCATATCGTACTTTCAAAGGAAACGGGTGTTAATGCGGATAAGGTTCATAAATTTATCAAGTTAGCAGAAGACCGCTGTATGGTGTCAAACGCATTTCGCGGAAATGTAGATGTCATTGTTAAACCTACAATTGAAATAATATAATGTGAAATATTTAATAATTTAAAATAAAACTGAGGAAGAGATTGTGAATAAATGTACTTACACTAACGGGTGCAAGAGTTGAAGATCCAGCCTCCAAAAATTCTTGGCGGCTTTTTCTTATGCAGCTAACGGGGCAGAATTGTTTAAGAAAAAGGACTGTTCGGCAGTCCTTTTTTCATTACAATTTTAAGTTAAAGGTCAGATTAGTTGGAATTAAATTATTTTCCAATGGAAACCATAAGCGAAAATGAGGGAAAAGGAGATTATTTATGACCACGGATAAAGAATTAAATCCAATGAATGTGATGAAACCACTAAATATAAATCCAAAAATATCAGATGAGACCCAACCTTTTACGTCTTTTGAAATTGGTAAACTTTGGGCTACCTATATGGGAAACAGCATGTCCATTCAAATTTTAAGTTATTTTCTTCAACATTGCGAAGAAGAAAATGTTAGGATGCTATTAGAAAATGGTTTATCCTTATCTAAGGATTTCAAGCAGAGGATAGAAGGATTTTTTAAAAGGGAAAATTTTCCTAATCCAATTGGATTTACTAAAGATGATGTCAATCTTGGTGCTCCTCGTTTATACGCAGATGAATTTTATGTTCACTATTTAAAATATGCTGCAAAGGCAGGTTTGAGCCTTTACGCAGTAGCAGTTCCATTGTTAATGAGGGAGGATGTAAGAGAGTTCTTTATTTATTGTAATCAATGTACTACTGTCCTGTTAGGCCAAATTAATAATGTTTTAATGGAAAATAAATTTATTGCAAAACCTCCTATCATTCCGACACCAGATGGAATTGATAAAATTGAAAAACAAAGTTACTTAAATGGGTTTTTTGGAGATGTACGACCGTTACAGGCATTAGAAATCATACATCTTTGGGATAACGTAGAGAATAACACAACAAGTATGGCATTATTAATGGGCTTTCATCAAATAGTTCAAGATGAAAAGGTAAGAGCTTTGTTTAAAAGAGGTATAGACATGACTGATAAAGCTGTAAAACAGTATAAGGAAAAACTTCACCTTGAACGTATACAATCACCTGAGTACCTAGACCATTTGGTTACAACATCTACCTATCCTCCATTTTCCGATAAAATAATGCTGTTTCATAAAGTGGATATGTTTGCAATGAAGATAAGGGCATTTGGAAACTCACTGGCAGTAACTGCAAGAAGAGATATCGATATGTAGTATATAAGAACTCTTATCAACATTGGCGGATTTGTCGATGATGGTATGAATATCTTGATTCATAAAGGTTGGTTGGAATCACCGCCAAAAGCGCATGATAGGGCTTAAGAAACAATTAGAAAGCTTGAACAACATCAAATGACAGCTGGTCGAAAGAGATTTTAGAAAAGGAATAGAGCAATTTGGGAACAGTAAAGAAGCGTTGTTATGGAGTATTGCACTCCCCGGATTCGGTCAATTTCTAAATGGTAGACCTATAAAGGATATTGCCAGTATAGCTTCCAATACTATTTGTGATACCTGGATTAGTTGTCGGGTTAATAATAAATAAATTGATTAAATAAAAGGTGGGTGATCTCCCTCTTATTTGCAAGTGTAAAATATGATTGAATTTAAAAATGGTAAAGAATATTGGAACGGAAGTAAGTGTGATTGTAATTTTGTATTTCGTAAATTAGCAGATATGTACCCTCAAGATTATGAGCGATATATAAATGAATCAATAGAATTCAAAAAAAAACATACAGTTCTACACTGCTCGACTTGTCATTATGAGTAGGTACATAATGAAACCGATATATCTACCGCTCAATGTCCTTCCTGCAAATCATTGGAGTTTAAAAAATTATAAGCCCATTATTAAAGCTTTGAATATATTTACATAAGTAAAGGTGCAAGAGTCGTAAATCAAGCTGTCATTCTGGCAGCTTTACTTTTTTTACTAACTGAGCAGTTTAATTGAACAAGAAGTAGAAAAATGTGGTTGACCAATTTAATAATACATAATAAAATTAAGAAAATTACAAAATCTTGAAACACAGTGACTGGGATTATTAAGGAACGTTTATTGTTTAGAGAGCTGTCGGCTGGTGAAAGACAGTCAATAAAGTCCCCAACTCGCCCACGAGTGGTAAGGCTGATATGTAAGTCTTAACGGTTGACATCCGTAATCAGTTATAAAGTGGATTTGTTGTAATAACAAATCAACAAGAGTGGTACCACGAAGGTTAAGCCTATCGTCTCTTATGAGATGGTAGGCTTTTTATTTTAAATAATTAGTGAGGCGAGGAGGAATAGATTATGGGAACAGTTTATTCATCAATACTTCCAAAACATGAGGAATTTATAAAAAAACAACGGATTTTTTTCGTTGGTTCAGCACCACTATCAACAGACGGACATGTTAACATTTCCCCTAAAGGTCATGATGTGCTAAGGATATTTTCACCAAATGAGGTCGCTTATTTAGATTTAACTGGTAGTGGAAATGAAACAAGTGCCCATTTAATAGATAACGGTAGAATAACATTTATGTTCTTAGCTTTTGAAGGTCCCCCGATGATTTTACGTCTATACGGAAGAGGTAAGGTAGTATTACCAGACTCACCAGAATGGGATGCCATGGCTAAGCACTTTGACATCCTACCTGGTTCTCGTCAAATAATTCATGCAAAGATTGAAATGGTAAAAACGTCATGTGGTTTTAGTGTTCCATTTTATTCATACAATGGTGAACGAGATACTCTTCAACAGTGGGCTACCAATAAAAGCGAACAAGACTTAAAAGAATATCGTAAAAAGAAAAATTCTATTAGTATGGATGGCATAGTTACACCAATTGGGTAGAAGTTTATCTAGCCTTAATAACGTTTAAATAGTAATATTCCTTGTTTAGCAAACTGGGGCGATACTTCAAGAAGGAGGTCGCCTTTTTTCTCTTTGCACAAGAAAGATTGTGAAATGTTGTACTTAAACTATCGAAGCAGGTTAGTGCAATAATCAGCCATATCATCAGGGGTCAAATTCCATAAGTTTAAAAGAATAAAGAGTATCAACCGATACTCTCAGGCTGTAGAGAAAGCAATAATCTATTATATTCATACGTAGATTTGAATTATTATAAATTCCACTCCAAAATCGCCATTTGATCTTTATTCATCAATTGGGCCATTTTGTGGAAGATCACTTAATAAGGATTTATGTAAATGTTTCATCATAATACAGTTGTTTAATTCACATAAAAAAATAATAAAAGAACCATTGGTAATAATGATTCTTTTATTATTTCATATGAAACTTTAATCAAGATTCAACAATTTTAAATAAATTTCTGTCATTATTTGTCCCACTATTTGCAAGCCAAGAGATTCCACTTTGATTTAATAATTTAAAAAAGTCTGGAGATCAGTAAGAAGAAATTTCTGTTCCTGCAGGAGCATTTACATAATTGTTACCAATAATCCATGCAGTAGCATTTTCACCTGTATCTAAATATACCCATTCCTTTGAACTCTTCGTAAAATATACATAATTATTCACTTTGAGATCGTAAAATATCTTAAGGCAATTAGAATCAACTTAAAGTTGATTAATAGTGCTTCTAGCTAATAGTAGAATAGGTCACCTCATAACCTACAGGTTATAAGGTGACCTATTCGTGTTTTACATCATATATGCAAATTGATATTACGTCTGCCTATTCAGATGTATCAATCACTTGTGAAATTGTTAATTATTTCGGCCGGTAATCTGCCCCCTGCTGCTCCGTGCGGAATAATCTCATTAATACGATTAAGGTCAGCCTGCGCGAGTTTGACATTTGCGGCACCAATGTTCTGCTTCACTCGTGTCATACTACGTGAACCTGGGATTGGGACAATATCTTCTCCCTGGGCAAGAAGCCAAGCAAGAGCCAACTGGGCGACGGTGATATCCTTATCTGCTGCCATTTCCTTCAGTTGCTCTGTTGCACGTAGGTTGTAAATGAAGTTCTCTCCCTTCCAACGTTCGTCGATACGACGGTAGTCGTCCTCAGCATATTCCTCAGCAGGCTTTACAACGTCCGTCAGGAACCCACGGCCAAGAGGAGCGTATGGGACTAGACCAATACCAAGTTCTCTCAACATTGGTAATGTTTTCTCCTCAACCTCACGTTCGAATATTGAGTACTCACTCTGGAGTACAGAGACTGGAGTCACAGCGTGAGCGCGTCGAATCGTTTCAGGACCTACATTACTCAATCCAAAGTACTTTACCTTACCCTCCTTGATGAGTTCTCCAACGGTCCCGGCGACTTCCTCTATTGGAATGTTAGGATCAAGGATATGTTGGTAGAAAACGTCGATGTAGTCGGTCTGTAGATAACGCAGACTATTTTCTGCTACCTTACGAATGTTATCCGGATGACTGTTGAAACGTGAGCCGAGTGGCTCAACAGTCATATCAAACCCAAATTTAGTAGCCAGCACTACGTTTTCGCGGAAACCCTTAACCGCGCTTCCAATTAATTTCTCATTGTGACCGTGACCGTACCCGTACAGCTCAGCCGTATCAAAAAAGTTCACCCCTAGCTCATAGGCATGCTGAATGGTCTTAATTCCCTCTTCCTCATCTGATGGGGGGCCGTACGCATAAGACATCCCCATAGTTCCCAAACCAAGCGTTGATACGTTCAGACCTTGCTTTCCTAAATCACGATGTTTCATGAAAATTCCTCCTTGTATAATCTAATTTTCTAATTTGCATCTTGTTATCTCTGCTTCAACTAGTAATTTCGTGATAAGCATAGCATATAAAAATAAACAAAGTAAACAAAAAAGATAAAAAAAGTTCATTTAGTATTTTTTGTATATTTTTATTTTGTTTTTATGTATAATAATAAAAGTTAAGGAGGCAAAAGCTATGAATACTAACCAAGACAACGCTAAAAGTCCTCAAGATGAGATGAGGAGTAAATTACTTATTAAACTAATTCCTACCGTACGAAAAAAAGGATTTCAATCATTGCGAATGGATGACATTGCAAAATATATGGATATAAGCAAAGCTACAATGTACAAATATTTCTCATCAAAAGAAGAAATTATTGAAGGTGTCGTAAATGTTTTTATCCAATACATCAATGAATTAACTGTTGAATCTCTTAATACCGTTCAATCCTTTGAAACAAAGTTTCAACAACTATTTGAACAATCTATTTTACTTGCGGCGTACATTTCTGATACTTTCTTAAATCAACTGAAAGTCATGTACCCAGATCTATACAACTCTTTAAAAGAAGCAATGAAAAGACGTGAAGATCAAATTTCATCATTTTATCAAGAAGGAAAAGAGAAAGGTATATTTAATGATGTCAATGAACGACTTATTTTTTTACAAGAAGATGTATTAGTTCGAGCAATGCTAGATATGAAATTTTTAATGCTGCATCATATGACACTTAACCAAGTGCTCTTAGATTTCTATAAGTTGATTAAGCTCCAACTATTTACAGCTGAAAAACTGGTAGTCACAAACGATTCAGATGTAATACAGAAAATTGATTATATGGCTCAAAAAATTACCCGTGATCTGTTATAAGACAATCTATTCTAAGAAAAAAAGGCCATTACTCCAAGTAAACTGTACCCGATAGAGTAGACACTTAAAAAAGGTCTGCCCTATCGGGTACTTTTATGTATAATGAATAAAAAATGTAAGAATCGGAGAATAATCCTATGTCAAAAAAACTCTTCACGGATAAAGAAATAAAGATCCTTTCTAATAATCCTTATGTCAAATCTGTAAGAACAAAAGGAATTACCTACACTGATGAATTTAAAAGGATTTTTATATCTGAAAGTGTGAATGGAAAATTACCACGGCAGATTTTTGAGGAGAATGGTTTTGATGTTGATATCATTGGTATCGTTAGGGTACAAAGAGCAGCTTATAGATGGCGTGTAGCTTATAATGAATCGGGAGTATTGGGACTTCGAGATACACGTAAAGTTCATTCTGGGAGACCGACTAAAAGAGAGCTTAGTTTAGAAGAAACGAATGCAAAATTAGAAGCTCAAATTCAATTGTTGCGGGCTGAAAATGAATTGCTAAAAAAGTTAGATATGATGGAAAGGGGGCTAGAGAGAAACGAGTAAAAGTAAC
>NZ_JAGGQW010000084.1 GCF_018613065.1 Bacillus sp. ISL-7
GAAGGGGCTAAGATTGAATGAATCTTGAAAGGAAATCATTTGTATACCACCTAAAATGTTTTATTACCACAATTATAAAATAAAAAGCAGTTGAAGAGTTAATAAAATCAACCTACAACTGCTATAAAACAAGGGACTTTTTCAGTGCCCTCGAGTACGGGGCCGAGGAGGCACCCCGGCACGCCCGCGGAAAGCGAAGTGCCTGGAGCGCAAATCAACAGACATGTTGAAAGCCTATATATTAATAATATTATAATAAATTAACGCGGTGAATGGTTAAAGTTATTGTAGAAAATAAGAGGCTGTCGAAAGTTTCTCGACAGCCTGAGGGTAAAACATAAAGTTATACCCTAAAATTAAATGCTTAACTGCCCCTTAGTACAGTAAGAACAGCTTTAGAAAGGTCGCTTTTGATATAGAAAGCGATTTAAAATTTCCAATCAAGGTATTCTTGAAAGGAATCACGTTTGTTTTTTGTTTTCAAGTTTTGATTTTATGTTGTTATTTTGAGATATGATGATACTGCTAAATATTGTTGTTGCAATAATGCCTAAAATCGAAAAAAGACAAAAGCAGCAAAGTTGGTATTATCACGCATAACAGTTCCTCCCTTTATGTTAGGTATAGTTTGTTTTAAACATTTAATTACTATTCGTTATAAATACTTCGAGTATTAAATGCAATAGAAGAGAAGGTGCTTGTTCAATTAACCGGTGCTTTAAAATGATTTCTCCATCACACTTTTTCACTCCCTGTTCCAATAGCATAAATGGACTGTTCAGTAAGTCGTTGATTGGAAACTTTTCGCAATTAGCAAGCGGATGATTTTGCGGAATCACTACGCGCAAACGGTCTTGCTCCAAAAAGATAGTTTCAAGTTCTGCTTTTGACGGTAACCGCACAAATCCGAAGTCAACACGTCCATTTAGAATCCAGCTTCAATTTATAGAGTGTTCTGATTCTTAGAATGAGTATGATTCTCCGTCATCTGGCACCAAAACATTTGATGTGATTCCATTTTCATTAATGAAACTTTTCAATGCTTCTCTCGATAAGGTCCAATGATTGACAGCTTCCATATGAACAGAAATAATTTTTGCGTTAGGGGCAGTTTTGTAAACTTCATATATGTCTTCTTTCCCCATTACTAGTGAACCACCTTGCAGGAATTGATTATCTCCACCGTTTACAACAATGATTTCTGGGTTATGTGTTGCAATTACTTCTTGGACCGCTTCATACCAAACTGTATCTCCAGCAACATATAAAGTTTTCTCATTTGTGTGCTTGAAAACAACACCACACACTAGACCAGCAAGCTTTAATATTTCTCCTCTTCCGTGCTCGCCTTTTGTTTTGATTAATTGGATATCTTCAAAAACTGTATCTTCTTTTAGAACCTCTACATTTTGAAACCCATCGTTTCTAACTATTCCAGCATCTTCTTCATTTTGTACAAACATTTTTATATCTTTTGGCAAAACTTCTTTGGCAGCATCATCATAGTGATCTACGTGTAGATGAGTTACAATAACTGCATCAATATTATTAATAATATCGTCAATGGAGGTTGGTAAGCTGACTAAAGGATTATTTTGATCTTGCCTTAATGAATTGGGAAAGGGTGGATAAGTACCCTTCTCAGACAAAAATGGATCTATTAAAAACTTCTTCCCTGCATATTGGACAACTAATGTTGCATTACGAATTAATTGTATATTCATATTCTTTAGCTCCTTTTTTTTAATGTACATATAGTTTATAATAGGACCGCTTTTTACTTACATAGAAAAAATCAAGTCTTTTTGCGGTTTCACTTGATTAATGAAAGGAATTGAATAAATGTTAGATAGCACGGATATACGAATCATAGATGAACTTTCCAAGAACAGCCGTATCACGATGAAGGAATTGGGTGAAAAAGTCCATTTGACTGGACAGGCTGCTTCAGCCAGGGTTGCGAAGTTAGAGGATAAAGGGATTATTGAAGGGTATAGCATTAAAGTCAATCAAGCAAAAATGGGGTATTCTGTTCACGCTATTATACATATTTATACGAAAAGCACGAACCATCAACCTTATTTGTCGTTCGTTAAAAAACAAGAACATTACGTCATAAACAACTACAAAATTAGTGGAGAAAGTTGTTATCTTCTCGAATGCAAAATTCCATCCAATGAAATATTAGATGAATTTTTGACAAGCCTAAGTAATTTTGTGAGCTATAAACTATCGATTGTTATTAGTAAATAATACAACAATACAAATGAATTTAATAAATTAATTCACATAAACAAACGGGGTCTTAAGTTTAAAAAATGGTTGCTGCGCAGCCTTTTTTTCTTGTTCCACTGACAGTTCAGGAAGTTTAAAAATGGCACCTGAATTTTGTATACAGAGCTATTCCATTCATAATCTCCATTGTTTTCGGAAAAATTATATGATATATTATCAACACGACTTATTAAAGAGATTTAATAAGTTTTTTGGTTGATACTTATTAAATCTCTTTAATAAGTCCATTTTAATAGGCGGTGACCTTTGTGAATACGACTCCAAAATCGATAGGGAAGGAAATCCTTCGCGGTATTCGTAAATCTCTTTTAGAACTTGGCAGTGCAACAAAAGTTGAACTTAGCGATAAATTAGAAATTAGTTTCCCTACCATAAGTAAATTCTTAACCCAGATGGAAAAGGATGGTGAACTGATTTCAGTTGGTCTTGATGATTCGAGTGGTGGAAGAAGGGCAAAAAGATATACATATAATCCAGAGTATATGTTAGGTATGGCAATCTTTTTAGAGAGGACAGAGACAAATTATATTGTCTTTAACTGTTTAGGTGAAGTGAAGGATGTTGGAAAAACCTCAAGTCTCTTAGCAGATGTAGATTTACGATTATTAACCGACTGTGTTGAAGAGATCAGAGAGAAATATCCAAAAATTAGTTGTGTATCCATCGGTGTACCTGGTTCCGTGGATGATGGACGGATTATTTATATACCAGGGTATGAACACCTTCAAAACTTCGATTTGAAGGGATACTTGGAAAGTCGTTTCTCAATACCTGTTGTAATAGAGAACGATATGAATGCGGCGGTGCTTGGATATTACGATAGTAAGGGAAAGAAGAAAAATAAATCTCTTGTTTATTTATATTCAGGTCAAAATGGTCCAGGTGCTGGAATTATGGTAAATGGAGTCGTGGTACGAGGTAACACTAATTTTTCAGGAGAGGTTTCATTCGTTCCACAGTACGATGACCAAAATTTTGGCCAGGCTTTGCAAAATGAAAACAGGCCTATGAAAGCATTTATATGTGAGGACTATGAGGTCGACGCCATTAGCAGGTTAGTAGCTTCCTTTGTAGCTATCCTTAATCCTTATACAATTATTTTTTGTGATGATGAAGTCAACCAATTTATCCTAGACCAAATTTTAGACCGAAGTGCAAAGTATATTCCAGCAGAGCATCTTCCAGAACTTATAATGAGTGATTGGAAACAAGATTATTTATTTGGATTACAAAGTCTTGGTCTTGATCTCATGATCACCGGAATAAACAGATAAGACAAATCAATACCTATTACAAAAAATTAAAAGGCGGGGTTATAATGGCTACATTCTTTTTAGTAATTATCTACATGGCTTTTATCAGCTTAGGTTTACCTGATTCATTGTTGGGAGTGTCATGGTCTTTGATGCAATCGGAATTTGGAGCTCACTTTGAGACAGCCGGTTTGCTTTTTATGACAATCGCTGGGGGAACGATCATTTCCAGTTTTGCTAGTGGAGTTGTACTTAAACGCTTCGGAACGGGCATTGTCACATTTTTCAGTTGTTTAATGACTGCTGGAGCACTGCTTGGGTTTCAATTTGCTCCTTCGCTTTTTTGGTTATTTATTTGTGCCATACCACTTGGATTAGGTGCAGGTGCCGTTGATTCGGGATTAAACAATTATGTAGCGACAAATTACAAAGCACACCATATGAGTTGGCTTCATTGTTTTTGGGGAGTTGGGGCTACACTAGGTCCCGTAATTATGGCTCAGTTTATTACAGGGCATCATTCTTGGAGAAACGGGTATCTTGCCATCGCTGGTCTGCAGTTTGTATTAGTTGTCATTCTTTTCTTCACTTTGCCTTTATGGAATAAGGTGAGAGGAAACAGCATTGTGATCTCTAATGAGACAGAAAATACAGATGATGGATTATATGGAGCAGATGCTAAATATCGAAAACCTTTGCAAATTAGGGGAGTTAAGCTAGCTTTGATATCTTTCTTGTTTTATTGTGGTGCGGATGCAACAATGGGGCTTTGGGGAAGTAGTTTCCTGGTAAATGTTAAAGAATTATCCGTAGATGCAGCGGCAAAATGGGTTTCCTTGTATTACGCGGGTATCACAATCGGAAGATTTATTACAGGCTTTATTACCTTGAAAATAGGTAACCGCACGCTCATTCGGGTGGGGCAAATAATAGCATTAGCTGGTGCCGCATTCCTACTCCTACCATTGCCGCCCACTTTCTCGCTTGTCGGTTTTATTATGGTTGGATTAGGATTGGCACCGATATTTCCGTGTATGTTGCATGAAACGCCAACACGATTTGGGCAGGAACATTCCCAAACAATCATGGGGTATCAAATGGCCGTTGCTTATACAGGTAGTACGTTCCTGCCGCCACTTCTTGGTTTCATTGCAGCACACTCGACAATAGGAATCTTCCCATTTGTCATTGCAGGTTTTATTGCAATAATGCTCTTGGGTTCCGAAAAATTAAATATCAAATTGAATAGAGACAATTTAATAAGTGTAAAAAATAAAAACTCCACGGTAATTTAATTATAAAGGGGTTTCCGTATTCAGTAACCTGCTATTAATTGAAGAAGAATGGATTCCAGAAGATCGTCATTAGAGGCGATCTTTTTTCTTTGTCGCTGTTTCAGATAAAAGAGTTACTATTTGATACACATTGGAACTCAAATTAAAGTGATAAAATTGTATCAATTGGAAAACAATAGTGCTTAGGAAAGGAGGGATTGAGAATGTCTGTGAAAAAGTGGTTAACTGGATTGGTCGTTATGTTTGGGATGATTTTGGTTATGACAACTCCAGGCTCACTCGATGTATTCGCTGAATCCGGCGTCGTAACACGGCCTGTTGAGACAGTGAAAGCGATAAAGGTCGAGTTGCATGATGATTCCTTTAATCCGAGTGTCATCACGATTCCGAATGGAAAAACGACAACGCTGATTTTGAAAAACCAAGGTAAGAAAAAGCACACCTTCACAGTGGAAAAGCTCAGTATTGACACCGAAGTCCAGCCGGGAAAAGAAAAAACTATTACCGTGAATCCGAAAAATCCTGGTACATATGACTTGATATGTAGGTACCATTTCCAGGAAGGTATGGTTGGAAAAGTAATTGTCAAATAACAAGCAGGGCCAATCGGCCTTGCTTGTTTACAAGATTAGAAAGTATAAATTTCGACTTTGAAAATTGTCCAGTCCAGCGCCCTAGCGGCTAGTGTCTAATATAGGTTTTATTTCTTTGTCTTCAACAATTTTAAGAAAATATTTATAAACGCATATTGCCATACTATCATCCATATACTGATGCCAAAGTGCAGAAACTTCCGCAGCGGATAATGTGTTTCTCTTTGTTTTCCCGAAAATCCCCAAAAGAAATTCCCTCCTATTACTCTCAAGGTTTGTTTCGTTCGTTATTCCGAAATTATTTTATGGTATTTTTTGCAAAGTATATGAATTCCTTTTTAATCTAAAAAAACACATAGTAGTAGCCTTACT
Source organism: Bacillus sp. ISL-7 (assembly GCF_018613065.1). The sequence continues at coordinate 5,809 of NZ_JAGGQW010000084.1, forward strand.
CTATTCACTTCACTTAATTCATAGTAAAATTTATAAAAATGGGTGTAGTTGAATGCCATGATCAAAAGGATAAAAAGTAGGATTGTTCATTTTGATGGATGAAAAGGAAGGAAGTGCAAAACGATGTATTTCGAAATGGTTATGCAGGAACTGGAAGCGCTTGGCAAGGAACGAATGAAAAAGACTTACATAAGCAATGGTGCACATGAGCCTGTTTTTGGGGTGGCTACAGGTGCAATGAAGCCGCTTGCAAAGAAAATCAAGAAAAATCGGCCTTTAGCCGATCAGCTTTACGCCACCGGGAACTATGATGCCATGTATTTTGCCGGCATCATTGCGGACCCAATGGTAATGACTGAGGCAGATTTTGAGCGTTGGATGGATGGGGCGTATTTTTATATGCTTTCCGATTATGTGGTTGCTGTAACGTTGGCTGAAACTGATATTGCGCAAGATGTTGCCGATAAATGGATCGCGAGTGGTGAAGAACTTAGAATGTCGGCAGGCTGGAGCTGTTACTGCTGGCTTTTGGGTAATCGACCGGATAGTGAATTTAGCGCCAGCAAGATTGCCAGTATGCTTGATCAGGTGGAAAATATGATTCACGATTCTCCTGAACGAACAAAATCCGCTATGAATAATTTTATCTACACAGTAGGAATTTCCTATTTGTCGCTCCATGATAAGGCGGTTGAAACTGCAAAGGCAGTCGGCCCAGTAGAAATCAAGCGGGACAAGAAAAAAAGCAGTATTTTGCTTGCTTCCGAAAATATTCAAAACGGAATAGATCGAGGGAAAATTGGTTTCAAACGCAAATATGTAAGGTGTTAGCCTAGTTTGTAGTGTAATTACTCTATCTGGGAATGAGAGCTCCATACATAATGTATAAGCTTTAAAACAATACAATAAAAAATGGCTTAGTATTCACTTTACTGAGCCATTTTTTTATGACGAAAATCTTAAGAAAATTCGATATCAGAGGAGCTGCATTTTCGAATACACGACAAATTATTCATTCTATTATGGGACTATATAATTAAAAAACCTGAAAGGTGAGGAATTTTGGAAGAATTAGCAGGATTTTTGATTTTAATAAAGGAATATATTATATAATTTCGAATTATTCATTAATTTTATCAAGATATGAAAGAGGGTATACGATATGATTGAAAATTTCTTTGCTGATTATAAAAACTATATTGTTGTACCGGAAGATGAAAGGCAAGTTGGAAATGAAGTATTTGATCCCAAACATTTTGAAGCCTATTATATACTAACACTGTCCATTTTTGATTCCCGTTTATCGACTTGGAAAGATGCAAGTAAATTTGAAATTGATGTTGAAAAAAGTATCAAAATAGTTCTGAGGGATTTCAATCAAATAGAGCGGCAGAAGTACCATCTTCAATTACTAGAATTTGATAAGTATAAAAACTATTTTATCTTGGCCCTTTCTTCTAAAACAAAATTTAATCCAGGGGAAGAAAAGGATCGTATTAATGAGCTCATTGATAAAAAAGTAACGAATCCATTTTATGTTGGGCAAAATTGGTTCAAACTCATTGGTGATAAAGGAAGAGTTGCCCGTAAACTCTTTTACTGCTCCTTTAAGGAATATATGGCCCAGGACCAAAACCATTTAAAAAGGGAAGAAAAGTATGAAAACATCAGTGAATTCATCCCTAAAAAAGGAGAAATGAAGCTGATTAAAAGCTCGTTGAAAAAGGATATTCTCTAACTGCACAGGTAACCGGTGACTTGCCTTGGCAGGTCAGCGGATTTTTTTGGATAGAACGTGTATTCAAATAATTTACCTATTATTGGGCATCCTCTATTTGAGGATGTTTTTGCTAACCAAGAGGGGTGAAGTTTTTTGAAATGCCCGCAATGTGTTTATACCAATCCAGATGGTGTGAAATTCTGCTTAAGCTGCGGAGAAAAGTTTATTAAAAATAACACACAAGAGAATGAAAATAGCTTTTTTTATGAGTTTGCCCATTACGTAGATATGGTCCCAAGATTCCAACGATCGATTGAACCAAAATTTCAAAACATATTTTCGCGTGTTTTCCATAATCATAGCGAACTGGAAGCGGACCGGCTGTTTATCGTAGGAACTGCGCTTACTACACCAAAAATTTCGGAAGTGAAGGACACCTGGCCAAAACCATGGCTTTTTGCAAGGGTATTCATCATTTCACTTCTTGCCTTCGCAGGATTTTACATTGGTGTGAGCTATTTTAGAAATGTGAACTTTATACCCGGACTCATTATTGTTGGTGCTTTTGCTGTTCCGTTTACAACGTTAATCTTCTTCTGGGAGATGAATGCTCCGCAAAATATTGCTTTTTATCGAGTGATATACGTCGTGATGATCGGTGGGATTCTCTCCATGTTAGTCGCACTCGTGTTTTTCGATATTCTGAAAAACATTATTAATCCGATTACGATTGGAATTGCTGAGGAGCTCGCCAAAGCAATAACGGTGATTACGTTTGTTCGATACCGAAAATACAGATATATTTTAAACGGCCTTCTCATCGGTGCAGCAGTCGGAGCAGGTTTTGCAGCGTTTGAAACAGCTGGGTATGCTCTAAGGGCACTGCTTTCTGGAGATGGTGCAACTCTCTACAACACGATCCTATGGCGAGGGATCTTTGCTCCTGGCGGACATATTGCCTGGGCTGCTCTGACTGGTGCAGCATTCTGCAGAGTACAAGGGGACGAGCCATTTAAATTTAACATGCTATTCCGCTTTAGGTTTTTACGCGTCTTTATCTTAGTGGTTTTGATGCATGCATTATGGGACACCCCTATAACAGGAATGTTCCCCTTCGGACAGATTTTTCTAATGCTAGCTTCATGGGTAGTTGTCTTCCTGCTCATCCGTGCTGGCCTTAAGGAGATTGGAGAAAGAAAAATAAATGTTTAAGGAGCAGAGGAGAGTTCTTCTGTTTCTTTTTTTATATTAAGCAAATGTCTTTGGAGTCCCTAAGTCCTATTTTATATAGGAACAATGAACCGAAATTTTCCTTTCGTATTGACAGCATCCATGGTAAATTTTATATTAATACTCAAGATAAGTATTCAGAATTAACAGACATTTTTTTATATAGAAACCGGTTTCTATGTAAAAAAATAACAGCACGTATCCTTATATAAAATTTATTCATACAAAACTACTTGATATTTTTTTCGTTAGTATAGAAACCGGTTTCTATACCAATAACCATTTGGGAGGTGATCATAAACGTAACTGACTTAATCTAGGAAAATAGTAAAAGGGGGATACAAACATGGCAAAAGATAATTTTAAACAAATGGCTAAAAAGGTTTTAACATGCGGCTCGGCCGCTGCCCTTACCTTTAGTCTGCTCGCATCTGCCGCACCTAAGGGATCTGCCGCTGAAGTAAATCCATCGAGCACAGTAACAGAAACGGTGAAATTAGACCCAAGCTACCAACAGGCACCATTTGATGGTTGGGGAACGGCCCTTGTATGGTTTGCCAATATTACGGGCGGCTGGCCCGATGAAATCAAAAACCAAGTAGCTGATGCCCTTTATGGCAAGGATGGACTTAATTTTAATATTGCTCGTTATAATATAGGCGGTGGTGATTCACCAGAAACCACTCCATACATGCGTCTTGGCGGAGCAGTCCCAGGTTATTGGAATCGGCCTGCTGAATTTGGTCCTCCAAATGGAAACACAGAAGGCTGGACAGAGCCGACAAATTGGTGGGACCCAAAAAATCCTGACCATTGGAATTGGAACGCTGATGCCAATCAACGCTGGTGGCTGACGGCAGCTAAGTCTAGAGGAGCAGATACGTTTGAGGCCTTTTCGAACTCGGCACCATACTTTATGACTCAAAGTGGATACGTATCTGGAAACTGGGATTCAAATAAGGATAACCTGAAGCCAGATCAATACACGAATTTTGCCAGCTACTTAACAGGAGTTGTGGACCATTTACAGCAAGAAACAGGCATTCAATTTAAAACGCTTTCACCGGTAAATGAACCCAATACTAACTATTGGGGAGCCAAGGGCAGACAGGAAGGATCACACTGGGCACCTGCATCACAAGCGAAAATGATTAATGAGGTGAAAACACAATTAACCGAAAAAGGTTTGAATACCGTTGTCTCGGCAATGGACGAAACCAATCCATCAAAATTTCGATCCAATTGGGATGCCTACAATTCGGAAACCCGAAATAATATTGGGCAGTTGAATGTACATACGTACGGAACGGGAGAAAGAAATGGTGCCAGAGATATTGCCAAGGGTGCAGGGAAAAAACTATGGATGTCGGAGGTTGACCTAAGTGTCGGCGGCCAGAATCATGAGGACATCAAGCCAGGGCTTGCTATATCGGAAAGAATCCAGGCGGATATCCAGCAGCTCGAGCCAGAAGCATGGGTGCTTTGGCAAGCAGTGGAAGATGAGGTAAACATGAGGCCTGAACATGAAAATGGCAACTGGGGTCTGATTCAGGTTGATTTTGCCGCAAAGGATTTCAGCAATTTTAAAATATACAAAAATAAAAAATACTACGCAGTGGGCAACTACAGTAAATTTATCCGCCCTGGCGACCAGTTTATCAACACAAACAACCAAAATACTTTGGCCGCCATTGATACGAAAGATGACTCCGTTGTCGTCGTTTATACCAATTCATCTGCGGAACAAAAAGTAATCGACTTTGACTTATCTGGATTTGAAACGATAAATGGAACAGCATCGGCAACGCCATATGTAACATCGGCCACCGATAATTTGCAGAAAAAAGAAGACATCAAGGTAAAGGATGAAAAATTAGCAGCGGTGGTTCCCGCACTATCGATTACAACATTCGTCGTATCCGGTGTTTCTGGAGTCAACAAGGACGACGGTTTCTTAAATAATCATGATAAATACAAAATTAGTAATCTAAATAGTGGAAAGGTCCTGGATATCACTCAGGATGGCAAGATAGTCCAAAAATCCTATGACCGCGATAAAGCGAGCCAGCAATGGAGCCTTCAAAAAGTGACCAATGGATACAGCTCCAAGGAATTATATAAAATCGTCGACACCAACAATGGCAAAGTAATTGGTGTAGAAAATGGGTCCGCTGTGGAACAAACCTATCAAAACACTGTCAGCCAAAAGTGGATGTTATCCACCTCAGGCAATCAGCAATACACGTTCATTAACGCAGCAAACGGTCAGCTGCTGGAAGTTGGCGGCGCGTCAACAAAAGAAGATGCTGGTGTGGACGTCTGGTCAGCGAATGCTGGAAAGAATCAGAGTTGGAAAATCGACAAGTCCGGAATTGTAGAAATTGAGCCTGCCAATGTCGTTGTAACGAAGAAAAAAATCGCACCGGAACTGCCACAGGAGATAACTGCTATTTACGGTGACGGGAAAAAAGTGCAAAAAGCGGTCCAATGGGAGCCGGTTGACCCTGATCAATATGACAGGGAAACCATTTTTACCGTGAAGGGCAAGGTAGAAGGAACGAACATCCCGGCAGTTGCCAATGTTACCGTCAGCAAAGTGGAAAGTGTCGAACCAATTAAAGTGAAAACTGTACCAGGTAAAGCGCCGGAACTGCCTGATTTTGTTCCTGCTAAACTTGAAATCGGTACAGAAGGAAACGTACGTGTGAATTGGGAAACGATAGACCCAAGCAAGTATGAAACGCTTGCCAAATTTACCGTAAAAGGCTCGATTCCGTATAGTCCGGTTAAAGTAACTGCCAATGTGCAAGTCACCAAACCGGCATTGCAGAACATTGCCTTAAACCTTCCCGGCACTGGACAAGAGTTTCCAAAGGCAACCGCTTCCTTTACAGGACAGTATGATAAAGCCGCAAATGTTAACGATGGTGATATCTCTTCCATTCGCTGGACGAATTGGGATCCAAACAGCTGGAGGTCAGAAGATTGGGTAGCAATTGATTTTGGGAGTGAAGATACGATTTCTAAACTCGATTTCCATTTTTATGATGATGGGGGTGGAACGAGACCACCAGCATCCCTACAGCTTGAGTACTGGGATGGTACCGAATGGAAGGCCATCGACGGTACCCAATTAGCTGTGAATGCGAAAAAGGACTTAACGGTGAATTTTGCGCCAGTGATCACATCGAAGGTCCGAGTGGTGATGAAAGCGATGCCGAATACATGCATTGCGATTTCGGAAGTTGAAGTATTTGGAAAAGGAGATGTCACGAAGGCTGAACCAAGCATTGGCGATAATGCAACGCTTGAGAGCATCTTAATCGATGGGAAGCCGTTAAAGGACTTCCAACCTGACCAATTTACTTATGATGTGATGGAAAAAGCATCGAAATCTCCTGTTGTTACAGCAGTAACCAACGACCTATTTGCCTCTTATCAGGTATCTGAAGAAGAGGACGCTGCTGTGATCACAGTAAAATCGGAGGATGGGCTCCGGACTGAAACCTATACGGTTAAATTTAGATAATATAATTAGTCATAGTTGAGGATGCTGTAGTCCACAACTATGACTTTTTATTGCCGTTTTTCCCCCCGCCTTCACGTTCACCCTATCGACTACCATTTTTCTATTAAAATAGATTACAATTGGAAGAAAGATACTTAAGATAAAACCGATTAATATATTTAGGTTTATATCTCTAAGAAGGGGGGCTTCAGTTGGACAAAAAAACGTTTACCATCTATGATATTGCCGAAGCCACAAATGTATCTCCGGCAACTGTATCGCGGGTCCTAAATGGCAATTATCCAGTCAGCAAAAAAACAAAAGAGAAGGTGCTGGCGAAAATACAGGAATATAATTTTCAGCCAAACAGTATTGCTAGAAGTTTATCAAAAAAAGAAACAAAGATGATTGGGCTGATTTTGCCAGACATCACGAATCCATTCTTTTCAAGCTTCTGCATGGAATTGGAGAGATACGCTCAAAAAAAGGGATATACGATATTCTTATGTAATTCTATGAACGATAGCGGGATGGAGTCCGTTTACCTAAAGGTTCTCTCGGAACGCCAAGTCGAAGGGATCATCATGATGGGCGGCCGGATTAACAAATCGTTAACGGATGCGGAAGAGGCCTCTGAGGTGCAGGAGGTTATGAAAAAGATCCCTATTTTGATGGTCAACGGAGAGATGGCCGGTGTCGATTGTTATAAAGTGAAATCCGATGAGCTGTTGGGTATGAAGATGATTGTCGAGCATTTAGTCGAAATGGGGCACAAAAAAATTGGCTTGCTGGGAGGAAAGCAGGGGATCACTTCTACCGATATAAAAGTAGAAGGATTCAGGCAGCTCCTGATGGAAAATGGTCTGGTTTATCATCCTGAATGGCATATATACAGTGGTTTTTCAGTAGGAAGCGGTCAAAAGGCGATGAACAAGCTACTGGAAAACAAGGCAATGCCTACGGCCATTATTTGTATAAATGATATGATTGCCTCCGGAGCTTTAGTTGCGTGCAATCATCAAAATATCGACCCCAAGAAATTTGCCTTTGTAGGCTATGATGATTCGTTTGTCGCAGATATCTTGACGCCGAGCCTTACTTCCATAAACCATGATTACGAAAAACTTGGAACGGTGGCACTAGATTTAATTATTAACGCAAAAAATGAGCAAGAAGCACCGGAAGTTACAAAAGAAGTAACCATTGAACCATTTCTCACCAAGAGGAACTCCACTGATTGGTGACTACCACGCTGCTGGCAGGAAGAATTATGCTGGTGACTTCGTTAATACTTCAAGTCATTGACTCGAAAAATGTCGACAAATAGGTGAAAAAATTGAAAAAATGGTTTATAATCATTTAGTCATTTAAAATTATATAGTTCGCATTTTGCGAAAGTGGTTCTAGCCCCCCACATTAAAAAAACTAAGATGAAGCAGCACTTCTATCTTGGGGTGCTGTTTTTTTCTATTTGAAAGGAAGTATTTGATATACATGTTGAAAAATGAAAAGGCAATTGTTGTGTTTAGTGGTGGACAAGACAGCACCACTTGTTTATTTTGGGCATTAAGGCAATTTAAAGAAGTAGAAGTAGTTACGTTTGATTACAATCAACGGCATAGTTTAGAAATTGAATGTGCCAAAAATATAGCCAATGAACTTGGCGTGAAACATCATATTTTAGATATGTCGTTATTAAATCAACTAGCCCCTAATGCGTTAACACGTTCAGATATTGAGGTGACTAATGGCGGCGAAGGGGAACTTCCGTCGACATTTGTGCCAGGCCGTAATCTGTTATTCCTAACCTTCGCAGGGGTTTTAGCACGTCAGATCGGTGCCAAGCATTTAGTCACTGGTGTTTGCGAAACAGATTTCAGCGGATACCCAGATTGTCGTGATATTTTTATCAAATCACTAAATGTCACTTTAAATCTATCGATGGATGATAATTTTGTCATTCATACGCCATTAATGTGGTTAAACAAAGCAGAAACATGGGCCATGGCAGATGAATTAAGCGCGTTTGATTTTGTTCGTGAAAAAACATTAACTTGCTATAATGGTGTGATTTCGGATGGATGTGGAGAGTGTCCAGCTTGCGTCTTAAGAAAAAGAGGGCTCGATGACTTTCTTAATGGGAGGTTTTAAACGATGGGTTTTAGAATCGTTGATAAACTTCAGAAGATAAATGAGGACATTCAACCTCATCAATTAAAATATCATTCAAAGCGTGTACTAGTGAGCAAGGAATTTACCTTTGATGCTTCACACCACTTGCATTGCTATGAAGGGAAATGCAAGAATTTGCACGGCCATACGTACAGAGTTATTTTTGGATTAAGTGGTTTTGTTGATGAACGCGGCTTAATGATCGACTTTGGCGATATTAAAGACATTTGGAAAAATGAAATCGAAATCTATCTTGATCATCAATACCTAAACGAAACCCTTCCATCGATGAATACAACAGCCGAAAACATGGTTGTCTGGATATATGAGAAAATGAAAGAAGCCTTAGCAGAAGAAGATCGTAGGAACCAATATCATGGAGCAAGAGTGGAATTTGTCCGTCTGTTTGAAACTCCAACAAGCTACGCAGAAGCAAGAAGGGAGTGGATGGGGGAATGAGTAAGATTCCTGTATTAGAAATTTTTGGCCCTACCATCCAAGGAGAGGGCATGGTCATTGGTCAAAAAACGATGTTTGTTCGGACGGCCGGCTGTGATTATTCATGCAGCTGGTGTGATTCTGCATTTACATGGGATGGCAGTGCCAAAGAGGATATTCAGCAAATGACCGCTGAAGAAATTTGGGATGAATTGAAAAGAGTCGGTGGGGACAATTTCTCGTTTGTGACGATCTCAGGGGGAAATCCGGCGCTGTTGAAAAACTTAGATGTGTTTATTGATTTATTAAAAGAAAAAGACATCAAAATTGGTATTGAAACACAAGGAAGCAGATGGCAGGACTGGTTCTTAAACGTCAATGAACTGACCGTTTCACCTAAGCCGCCGAGCTCCAACATGGTAACCAATTTTGAAATATTAGATTCTATTTTTCAAAATTTAAACGACAATGATTTTAAACATAAAGTAAGTCTAAAAGTAGTTATCTTTGATGAAACCGATCTTGAGTATGCGAAAAAGGTTCATAGCCGCTATGCGGATATTCCTTTTTATCTCCAGGTTGGGAACGATGATATTACGAATTTCAATAATAATGAATTGCTTCTAAAACTACTGTTGAAATATGAGTGGTTAGTCAATTGTGTGGTTGCTGACCCTCAATTGAATGATGTAAAAGTATTACCACAATTACATGCGCTTCTTTGGGGAAATAAGCGCGGCGTGTAAGGACAGGGACCATGGAGGACCATGGGGACAGTTCGAAAC
>NZ_JAGGQW010000085.1 GCF_018613065.1 Bacillus sp. ISL-7
GTTTAAAGATGACTGCATTCCCAGAAATAAGTGCAGGTGCCAGTTTAGCAGCAGCTAAATTGACCGGATAGTTAAATGGAGGGATGGCTAGGACTACTCCCAGTGGAACACGATCAACAATCGCAATCTTAGACTTAGAACCGCCCGGGAAGCTATCTCCCTTCAAACTCTCTCCATTCATATGCATCGCTTCTTCTACCGTGTATCGAATGAAACCGGCAGTACGTACGACTTCACTCTTTGCATCTTTAAAACTTTTCCCAACTTCTTTCATAATGATTTCAGCAATTTCCTCTTGCATGTTTTCTAATTCATCTGCCCATTGATACAAAAACTTTGCCCGTTCTTGAAGCGAAGTTTCTGCCCAATTTTTTTGGGCTATATGAGCATAATCAATTGCCTCATCTACCTCTTCAGTTGTAATCGCCTGTACTTCTCCAATCACTTCATAAAGATAAGGTGACGTGATTTTAATTGTTTCACCAGACTTACTTTCTCTCCATTCCCCATTTATATAAAAAGGATGAGCTGTTAAGGATAATACGTTTGTTGGCATAATAAATCCTCCTTGAATTTTTTAATATATTTTGAATATATTGCAACATAATGGATTGGGACTTGAACTGTCCTGCATAGACATAAAATGTCCCGATTTGAGTAAAAAAAATTTTTCTTGTTACTTTTTTATTCTTTCAAGATCCGTCACTCCTTCATTGGGACCACTTTAGATTATATTTTTTAATTCCACAAAAAATATTATGGATCATATTAAGAAAAATAAACATAGTTTCTACAAAAGATATCAAAACATTACAAAAATAGACAAAATTCATTCATTATAAATCCTAACCATTCATAGATCCTTAATTCATAAATATTCTTTCCCCTTTATCTCAGATAATTTATCTATGGTACGAATTTATATCGAAACGTAGCCATGTTTCTCAAAGTAGGGGGCCTTCAGGGTAGCGTCAGGAAAATGCGGATTTACAACGTTATGGGAATTCCGATATTAAAAAGCCCAATTCCTTTGCACTAAAATTGAGGAATTCTTCCAGTTAATGGCCTTTAGTGGAGTATCATACTGGAGTATTGCAACATCGACAAGAACATAAAAAGAAAAATCCTGTTTAAATTAATACAGGATTTTAATCAAACATATTTTAAATTCACACCACACTATTAGACATATCTAAAATGTGTGGTCCTATTAATTTCAAGTGGTTTACTTAATAACCTAAATATAATTTTTGGGTGTATTTTCCGTTTAATTTAATCCAAATTCTTTTATTTTGTTATATAATGTCCCTCTTGAAATCCCTAAAAGGTTGGCAGCTGCACTTTTATTTCCATACGTTTTTCGTAATGCTTCTTCAATCTCTAACACTTCAGAGTTTATTACAACATCTTCCTGTTGATTGCTTTCCCCTATTGGGCTGTTCGTTTGTTTCACTATCAACTTACTCTTCATAGTATCAGGCAAATGTTCATCGGTAATAACGGATTTGTCATTAAGGAGAACCAACCGTTCCATCGTGTTTCTAAGCTCACGGATGTTTCCTGGCCAATCATAGTTCACTAACTGGTTCATCGTTTCAGAAGTGATCTCCGGTACCGGCTTTTTATACTTAGAGCTGAATTCTTGTATATAATTCTGGGCATGAGCAATGATATCCTCTTTTCTGGTTCTTAATGGCGGGATATCGATGGTAATAACGGATAAATGAAAATACAGCTGCTCGTTAAAATTTCCTTGTTTCACGAGAACCTCAATCGATTCTGAGGTGGAGGTAATGATTCGTGTGGGCGAGGTAATTTTCTCAACCCCACCCACCCGGTAAAAACCTTGATCAACCATATAATTTAATAGTTTCCCTTGGACCTGAAGCGGCATCTTATCAATATCTTCTATGAATAACGTACCTTCTAATGCTTGCTCGATCCGGCCGATTTGTAAGGTTTGTTGTTCCGCTGTAAAGGTTTCCTTTTGAAATCCGAAAAGTTCCATTTCCAACAAGGCAGGAGGGATGACCGAACAATTGAGGGTGATAAAAGGACCTTCGGCTTTTGTGCCCCCATAATGAATCGCTTGTGCCAGCATTTCCTTTCCAGACCCAGGTTCCCCTGTTAAATGAATGGGGATATCGGCATGGGCGACCTTTTGCGCAATCTTCAAGGTTTCCTGAAATTTAGGACTCCCGCTTACCAGGGTTGAAAAGGGATTGGACTTTTGCACAAGTAAGGTTGAGTTTGAATCCAATTCTTCGTTAAGCCGGATAATATTCGTGATATTATGTTCGGTCGCGACGCCGCCAATAATCTTATTTTCGATCATGATGGGTGAAGCGTTAATGAGAACATGTGTATCCTTATCAGGCCGATGATATTGTCCTCTTACCGGGCGTCCTTCATTTAAAATTCGGTGAAGGACAATCGATTCATCACGAAAGTGTTCCCCTATTTTTTTTCCGAGAATGTACTCTTTTTTAATCTTGTAGGTTTCTTCCGCTGTCGTATTCCAATAGACGACATGTCCAGCATGATCGACTGCTGTAACCGATTCATTAATCGTCTCCGCTAATGTCTGAAAATAAGCTGAAACTTGGCGGTTTTCAACCTCTAGCATTTCAATCCGCTTTTCAGCTGAAAGAACACCGATCATTCCCTTTTCGTTTTTAACAAGAACCGGTCTGCGCCAATCAACAGCGGTATCGATTTCATTGACATCAGAAATGACAGTGGATTTCTGCCAATGGAGCTGTTCAAGCCAATCAATAATGGGTATGGAGTCGTCGCCTAAGGCCATCAAACTGTTTTCATCATGAGTAATGATAAAGTAGGTTCCACCAGACACAATAACAAAATTGTACTCGTTAAGTTTCTTTTTTATTTCTAGTAAGGGTATATGATAATTTACTATTGTAAAGGAGTCATCCAGTATAAATGATGCACTTTTGAACATACTAAAATCCTTTCATGCTTTTTCTTCACTTTAACATAAATTTAACGGCTATTCTAGCGAACCAGCCCTTTTAGGTGTGATATCGTAATAGCCCAACATTAGGACTAACCTAATATGAATGAACATTAATAAAAAAAGCTGAACCCGTATGATTATTCGGGTATCAGCATTTTCACAAAAATATTCTATAAACCTACTCTTTTGGTTCAACCACCTGTTTCAGGGTCAACAGGATTATGGTCATGCCGAGTGTTTATACTGATCAAATTCTTTTTGTAATTGCGCACTCGGTTCGGGTGTCATTAAGCTGACAATCCAGATGGCAGTCAAGCCTACGATGAATCCTGGAATGATTTCGTATAAACTATTTTTTAATACCGGTACACTAGCCCAAATGATGACCGTGACGGCACCGCCAGCCATTCCGGCAAGAGCGCCCCATCTGTTCATCCGTTTCCAGTAAAGGCTCAGCAGAATGACAGGCCCAAAAGAGGCTCCAAAGCCAGCCCACGCGTATCCGACCAGCGATAAAATGGTTCCATTTTTATCAAAGGCAATCACAACTGAAATAATGGCAACTACTAACACCGATAGTCTGCTGATAAACAGTAGTTCTTTATCTGATGCTGAGCGGCGGAAGAACGTCTTATACACATCTTCAGTCAGTGAGCTTGCTGTCACAAGCAGCTGGGAAGAGATCGTACTCATCACCGCTGCTAATAAAGCTGCCAGTAAAAATCCAGTAATTAATGGATGAAATAAAATTCTACTTAGTTCAATAAAGACAGTCTCAGGATCAGATAGTGTGAGACCTTGTTTCGAATAGAAGGCCAATCCGATGAAACCAGTAAACATCGCACCACAGACAGAAAAAATCATCCAGCCCATACCAATTTGTCTTGCTTTTTTAATTTCTTTAACGGACGAAATAGCCATAAAGCGGACAATGATATGCGGCTGGCCAAAGTACCCCAAGCCCCATGCCATCAACGAAACAATTCCTAAAAAAGTGGTCCCTTTAAAAATATCAAATAACTTAGGATCGATCCCCTTTATTTCTTGAAATGCGGACCCAAATCCACCTATTTCCATAATGGTCACAGCTGGAACTAATATAAGTGCAGTTACCATAATTATACCTTGTACAAAATCGGTCCAGCTCACCGCTAGAAATCCGCCAAATAAGGTATAGGCAATCACAACTGCAGCGATAATCCAAAGTCCTGCCTGGTAATGAAGATTAAAGGTGGTTTCAAAAAGGACCCCTCCTGAAACCATTCCCGACGAGACATAGAACGTAAAAAAGACAATAATAATGAGTCCAGAAGTCAAGCGCAGCATATTCGAACGATCACCAAAACGGTTCTCAAGGAACGCTGGAATGGTCATCGAATTGTTGGCGTTCTCTGTATAAGTTCTTAACTGCGGTGCTACATAAAGCCAGTTTAAATAGGCCCCTATGGTTAAACCAATCGCAATCCATGAGGCACTCACACCTTGAGAAAACATCGCCCCGGGAAGACCCATGAGCAGCCAGCCGCTCATATCAGATGCCCCAGCACTAAGTGCTGTCACAGCAGGTCCCAGCCCTCTTCCGCCTAACATATAATCTTCTAGATTAGACGTTCGCTTGTAAGCAAAATAACCAATGATCAGCATACCCACCATATAAATACCGATAGAAATAAGAATCTGTGTATTCAAAAGCACATCCCCCATTCTGTTTTTGATTCTAAAAATCATATGAAGCGCTTACAATAAAAGTTTAAACACAGTTGTTTTTTGGGGAATCCCCCCCCTGTAGAGGGGGTTCCCTGTTTAGGATGTGATTAACGTTTTCTAGATTTCAGTTTCGCTTGCGTAAACAACAGCAGGTAATCGTATCCGCCAGCTTTTGAATCGGTGCCTGACATGTTGAATCCGCCAAATGGATGAGCACCAACTAATGCACCCGTACACTTTTTATTAATATAAAGATTTCCGCAATACATGTTTTCTAGGGCATACTGAATGCGTTCTTCATCCTGGGAATGATAAGCGCCCGTCAAACCATAGTCCGTATCATTATAGATTTCAATCGCTTCCTGCCAGTCAGCTGCTTTTGCTAGGGCAAGGACCGGGCCAAAGATTTCCTCCTGCATGATCCGGGCTTTTGGTTGAACATCCGCAATCACGGTTGGCTCAATATAGAAGCCGTTCCCATCTGCTCTTGAGCCGCCTGTAAGCAATCGACCTTCTGTTTTGCCAATTTCGATATAGCCGATGATTTTATCCACTGATTTTTGGTCGATTACCGGTCCAATCGGATAATTCTCTTCAGGAAGACCAACCGTTAAATTTTTCGTTAACTCCGTTACTTTCTCAACCACTTCATCATAAACCGATTCCACAATAATCGCTCTAGAGCCCGCGGAACACTTTTGTCCTTGGAAGCCAAAAGCGGAAGCGACAATCGCCGCTGCTGCTGCATCTAAGTCGGCTGTTTCATCGACAACAACCCCGTCCTTGCCGCCCATCTCAGCAATGACACGCTTTAACCACAATTGGCCAGGCTGTACCTTTGATGCTCGTTCATAAATACGGCATCCTACTGCCCGTGAGCCTGTAAAAGAGATAAACCGAGTGCTTGGATGCTCGACCAAATACTCACCCACATCGATTCCATCCCCTGGCAAATAGTTGAGGACGCCTGAAGGAAGACCGACCTCTTCCATTAATTCCACAAATTTGGCGGCAACCACAGGAGTAGCATCAGCTGGTTTCAAAATAACCGTATTCCCTGAGACAATCGCTGCGACAGTGGTTCCTGCCATGATCGCTAGTGGGAAGTTAAACGGAGAAATGATAATCCCAACACCAAGAGGAATATAAGAAATTTGATTGTCTTCCCCTTCAATTTTTACAAGCGGCTGATGAATGCTTGTCTCGCTAAGGCGTATCATTTCTCTTGCATAGAATTCCATAAAATCGATGGCTTCTGCTGTATCAGCGTCAGCTTCAGCCCAGTTTTTCCCAGATTCATAGACAAGGTAAGAAGAAAACTCGTGCTTACGCTGTCTCATTAAATCTGCTGCTTTGAATAGATATTCCGCACGCTCAGCCGGAGCAACCTTTTTCCAGGTTTCAAAGGTTTTCAAGGCTTCCTGCATGGCTTTTTCAGCTAATTCCTTGTTCCCTTTACTAACGGACCCGATGACTTCATCTACATTTCCTGGATTAATGGAAATGGTTTGTTCTTCTGTAAATAACTTTTCATTGCCGATCACGAGCGGATACTTCCTGCCTAGCTCCGTTTTCACTTTTGCAAGAGCTGCAACCATCGATTGCATATTTTCTTCCAGAGAAAAATTTGTAAAAGGCTCATTTTTAAATGGTGTTTGTTGTGTTGCAGTTATCATAATCTTCCGACTCCTTTTTATGTGAAGTTGCTATTTTAATAGATTTTTTAGAACAAACCATACATTGGCTGGTCTTTCAGCCAACCGTCTCATAAAATAACCAAACCAGTCTACCCCGTAAGGCACATACACACGGACATTAAACCCTTCTTTTACTAGTTTTGCTTGAATATCCTCACAAATTCCATAGAGCATTTGAAACTCAAATTGTTCCTTTGGGATTCGGTGCTCCCTGACTAGCGTTTTTGTATAGTCAATCATCGCTGCATCATGGGTGGCCACCGCTGTATAGTTTCCGTTTAATAGATGCTGCTTAATAATTTTTTTAAAATTTTCATCTACATCCTTTTTCTCCGGAAAAGCAACGGTGGGAGACTCTTTGTATGCCCCTTTAACGAGACGCAGGTTTGCATTCAGTTGATTTAAGTCGTCGATATCCTGTTCTGTTCTAAAAAGGTAGGCTTGAATAACAAGTCCTACATTGTCATATTCCTTCCGAAGCTCTTTATAGATATCCAATGATACTTGACAGTGATCATAATCTTCCATATCGATTCTGACAAAATTCTGATGGAGTTTAGCCCGGTTAAGAATTTTACGCATATTCTTCATACATAACTCTCTGCTAATATCTAGGCCAAGCGAAGTCATTTTAAGAGAAAGATTGGAATTGACCCCTGCTTCGGCAATAGCATCGAGGGTTTGAACGCACATGGACGTTGATTCCTGTGCTTCTTCTTCTGTATAAACAAATTCCCCCAGGTGGTCTAAGGTGACCATTTTCCCATCACGATTCAATTTTTTCACGGAATCAATCGCTGTTTGGATGGATTCCCCTGCTACAAATCGCCCCGCTCCAAAACGCAAGCCGTATTTTTTTGCTAGTTTGTTAGCTGAGGTATTCTTCCCAAGCGATTGAAACATATTTCTCATTAATAATTCCATTGCCATCAAACCTCCTTCATAGAATGAACATTATTGTTTATTATGTAATGCCTTTACCCAATCTTATAACAGATTATACATAAGTGTCTATATATTTTTAAAATTTAAACATATTTGTTAACTTGTTAACCTGAATATACTCCTTGTTCAGTGAATTTTGAACACTATTGTAAGAAAATCAGACATAGTTTTTTATGAATGGTTTTACCTGCTATATATCAATTAGGACAATCTATGAAAAAGGCCCTGTAAGCGGCGATATCCCGCCACTCCATGCGATAGGAATAAAGTCTAAAGGAAAATAGATGGATTTACTTTCTCCTATCATTTCTTAAAAATAAGAGTAGTAGATTTTGAAAGGTAGCGATTGATAAAATGCTTTATATAAGAGATATTGAGGAAATAATTGAAAATACTTTGCAAGAGCACCAATTAACTATTGATTATGAAATGAACAATAAACTACTTTCACCTATGAGCTTTAATGTATCGACGAATACGATTAAGTTTAACTATTTACAAATTAATGGATATATTGCAAATATTAACTTTAAAATTAAAGAGACGGATGAAGATTGTGTTAAAATTATCCTATATCGCCAACTCGGTTATTACTTAGAATTTAAGAATAACAAACATGATTTAAGGGTATTAAAATATTTCGAGGATGAAGAAAAAGCACAGCTTCTAGCTAAAATAGAAACGAATGCTTGGGATTCTGGCAGAACATTGGTACCTGAAAAATTAGTAGATTCCTATGATAAAGTCCGAGAATTAGATAAAATGCTATTAAAAAACTATTAAATCTGATCTGGTAGACAAGGAGAAATGAAATGACCTGGTTAATTATTTCTACAGTACTAGCTGCATCTGTCGCTTGGCTTATTTTTATCGTAAAAAAGGAAAAGGCGAAACAAAAAGAAATGAGAAGCAACCATTTCCAAGAGGTAACAGCCATTAAAGAATGGCAAAAGGCTTCGATGGAAACAGCAGCAACTAAATTCGATGAGAAGGTCATGCTTTTGAACGAATCATTCCAACGTGAAATAGAAAAACTGTTGATCGAAAATGAAGTGATTCGGAAAAATTATCGAAATGGTGAGGAAATCATTACCCATCAGTTCCTTGAAAATTTCAAATCAGATCTAGTTAGAAAAACACTCATTTCACCAGATGAAATGATCATTATGCCGAACATTTTTATTCCTGAGATTAACGGTAATACGCGGCAGATCGATCACATCGTCCTTTTATCAACCGGTATATATGTAATAGAAACAAAACACTGGAAAGGCCACATCGTTTTGGGATTAAAAAGAATGGGCAGCCACAAGTTTTCGTTCTTAACAGAGATAGTAGACAGTGAAAAAGAGGAAACGCTCGTATTTGATAAGGATGAGTCAGGAGCATTAACTGTGAAGACGTATGAAAATCCAATTAGTCAGGTTCAGGAGACAGCCGTCATCCTATCCAATTATTTACAAGGTCAAGATATTACAACATGGATCAACACCTTGGTATTCTTTAATTACGATGAAAAAGAAAAAGAGGTTCACGATTGGTCGGATAACAGCATCGTAAAACGGGTTACTGATAAAGAACAGTTACAACAGTATTTTATCCATGAGCTTACCTCCAAAGATAGAATCTATGGGGCTTTTCAGCTTCAAAATATTAAACATCTGATCGAAAACGCTAATTACATTTAAGTTTGCAAGAATTTAAGAGGAGTCCAAGTGAGGAAATATAGTAATGGGGGTCAGACCCCCATTACTTTAAAATATTAAACCACTAAAATAACCTCCACTCCTTAGGTAATTCTAATTTGTGTAAGAGTAAGGGACACTGTCCCATACCCTTGCCAACTCAAATAATGGAATTTAATTTATCAGAGTACAATACTTGAAAATCTCAAACTTTTAATCACCCTTGTAATCTAAAATTGATATCTCATTAAACGAAGTCATTTTAATGTAGTGCAATTTTCATTGACTTCGCCACATGGACAAATCCAGGGGATTCTTTTTTAACCTTCATCAAAGTCGCCTTTCGGCCGGGGCTTCCAGGACTTACTACTTCTCCAGTTCATTACGACATGTAGTAAAAACCACATACCGCAGCCCAATCATAGGCACTACGCCACTGCCCTTTTAGCCTCATTGTGCGAGACAATGGGAGCTAAAAGGACTCGGCGATACTTTGTATCTTCTATTTTTTGGTAGTTCCCGATTTTTCGTTAGCTGTTTATTGACAGACTTGTCCAAAATATTCATGGCACCTACTACATCCCGATGTCCTTTCGCGCCACAATGACAGTCGAAGTTTCGATTCCTTTGTTTGCGGTATTCTCAACATGATGGGCACGTGCCTGAAGTATAGGACTCTTCCAAAAGTTGGACTTTGACTCCATTGTTTTTTTCCATTGCTAAACCTGAGCTTTTTACCAGTTAATTTAATCGCTGCTTTTTTATATTTGAAGGAAAAGATTTTTTGTATTTCCAAGGATAACGCCACTGTTTCTCACCTTTTGAGCGTAACTCCCTTGTTCTTTTGCATGTTCTTCATGTAACTCGATGATCGATTGAATCGTTTGCGAGTGTAATTTATGTGTGGTGGCATTGTACCATTGCTTTTTTTCAGATGCACTTGTCCAAACCTTATATGCATCATATAGCCACCAATGGAGATCTAAGCAGTCATTCCACAGATTTGCTGCTTCCAAACGTAGAGTATCGACTAATCTTCTCTCCTCCCCGGTTAAACGGAGCGGAAATTTCTGAATGACAATATCTCCTTTCGATTCTTTTTTCTTCTGTTCTTTCATGTTCTTTTTATGGGGCTCCATTTCTTATTTCACCTTATAGCAGAACATTCGTTCTGTATTGAATAAACTTATTTTCATGGTAGCTTAAGTACAATATTTCACAATCTGTAACGATTAATCAATCAAAAAAAGCCAATGCCCATTTCAAGAACTGTACCTTTTTTAGGAAATTAAATAGTCAATTTGTATTTGTTTGTTGTTGAGTATTTGATTTAAAAAATAATTTCATCATCGGAGGAGTAACGATAGTTGTCACAAGTACCACTACAACTATAACAGCGAATATATCTTGGCTAAGCAGATTGGATTCTAAACCAATAGCAGCAATAATTAATGCAACTTCACCACGAGAAACCATTGCTGAACCTATCCCTAACGAACTATTCCAACCAAAACCAGCAGCTTTTGCACCAATAGCAGAACCAATTAATTTAGTTAAAATTGCTAAAACACTAAGAATAGCTATAAGAACTATATTTTCAGTAATACCAGCGAACTCCGAAGTTACACCAATCGAGGTAAAGAATACAGGTACAAATATAGAATAGCTAATCGTTTCAACCTTCTCAAAAACTTCGTGTTTGAAGTCTGTTACGCTAATTACTACGCCCGCAATATAGGCACCAATGATTGCTGCAACCCCTGTATATTCTGCTAAGTAAGCATACACAAAACAAATAATTAGAGCAGAGGAAATAACTGTTTCTGTTACTCTTAATGATGAGAACTTCTTCAAAAACCAAGGAATTACCTTCCATCCAACAAGAATAGCGCCCGCAAAGAAAATCACTTTCTTTAAAATAACAGTGGTTAAATTTACATCTCCACCTGCAAAACTCATTAAGAATGCTAATGCAATGATTACTACCACATCATCGATTACGGCTGCTCCTAATATCGTGGATCCTTCAGGTGTTTTTAATCGGTTCATCTCTTTGAGTGCTTGAACCGATATACTTACACTTGTTGCAGAAAGTAGTAGTCCCAAAAACCAAGATTCCATCGAAGTTAAGTTTAATACGATCCCAGTAAAGTAACCTAATACAAGCGGAACAATAATGCCTCCAAAACCAACTAAGGTTGAGGCCTTACCCGTTCGTTTGAATTCATCTATATCTGTTTCCAATCCAGCAACAAACATTAATAATATAACTCCGATTTGACTAAATTCAGCTAATGTTTCTGTTTCATTCACTAATCCAAGAACCGATGGTCCAAGTACAATTCCAATGAGAAGTTTCCCAAGAACAGAAGGCTGACCTAATCTAACACTAAGGCTTCCTGCTATTTTTGATGCAATTAGAATAATGGCTAATTGTAGTATTAACATTTAAATTACCACCTTTCGTTATTATCATTTGACATTGTTTATTAAAAATACAAAAAGAGCCTATTACCAAAGGACATAATTATCCCTTGGTGACAGAATCCTCCAAATACACTCAGTTTTTTATTAGTTTTTCTATAACATAAATAGTATTAGAAATTTATTTTTTTATGTTTTTATTATTTAAACTATTCAATTCTTATTAAAATAAACTGATCCATTAGTAAAAAAGAGAATGCTTTATTGAATAATACTGCCCCGTTAGCCGTCTATGAAGCGCAAAAATCAGCGCTTCACCACAGAGAATGAAAATGGTTAGGAAGTGTCAATACTGATACTGACCTTAATCCAGTCAACCCTAATCCATAGACTTATTAATCATCGCTCTTCTCTTTTTTTTAACGATTGAGCAGGGTCTTCGTATTGTCATTTTTCTAAACTTGAAGAAACTTATTTTAATGGTAGTTTAAGTACAATGTTTCACAAACTTACTTTGAATTAAGAAAAAGGCTTTCGGAACAGTATTAACTAATTCGTTTGCGCTTTGTGACAGGCGAACTTGCACTTTCGTATAATGAAAATAGATGGAATACCGATAAAAAATAAGATGGTGAAGCTGGTATGAGAATAAATTTATCAGAGAAACAAATGGCGGAAATAAAACGAATAGTTCAAAAAGAACTTTTCATAAAAGGAATAGAACCAACAGATGAATATCTATTTATCCACTGTTTTTCGAAAATACAGAAAGAAACCGTCTATTATCATTTGTTAAGAGAAAATGATACGTTGATAATCCGCTGCTATGCACGCGTGTTTGACAACTTAGGTCTGAGCGTAATGATCAGAAGCGCAGCAAAAAATGTATTTGAATATCTGGTAAACCAAACTGGATTACAAAACACAATCTATATAGAAAACGGGATAGAGTTTAAATTTTAAAAAAGAAGGACCCTAAAGTTAAAAATATATGGACAATTAAAATTTGATAGATAAAGCCTGTATCAGTGATTACCAAGTAATCATTAATACAGGCTTTGATCGGTAAAATTGATTCGCCTCTTGAATTAGTTGAGTTTCCTCTGCTCTAAAACCCAATCGAAGAAATAAAGAATGTTCTTTCATGATCCTAGCCCAAAAACGTATTTCATTTAAAGAGCGTTCAACAAACAATCCAGATGTAACACCTGTATTAGCATGAAATATGGTTTTATCCCCGTTCTTTTGGAAGCCCCCTAATTACTGCACTTGTTCTATTCTTAGTAACAAAGTCATTTAAATATACTTAGAGCAAAAGCTCAGTTAAATTGTGCAATTTTTCATAATCTAAAAAAAACGATCTTCATCTGACATTGATATTACTGTTTAGAAAAATGAAGCCCGCCTACTTATTTTGTTAAGTAAAAATAAATAACCAACCTATCAAAGTTTAGGTTGGTTTACTGTTTTTTTGCTAAATATAGAATTATTTTATTTTCTACTTATTACCTGGAGCTGCCTGGTCAACACCTTTAATATGGTGTCTATGTCCATCGTCTTCCGTTGTATAAAAATCATAATAATGAACATGCATTCCATTTCCCACTGGAATAGCAGGTCCTGAATGAGCCTTATAATGATGGGTATGCCCGTTTTCAAAGACCACATATCCCTCCGTATAATGAATATGGCTACCGTCCTGAGTTGGAATCGCAGGAGAAGTAACATCTAAACACTGATGAACATGCCCTGCCTCCATCGAAGTATAATCAACAGAGCCATGATTATGGTGAGGTACCATCCCTTTTACAAAATCATCTTTTCCTACCTTAACCATTGCCTCCACCCCTTCTTTTCTACAACTATATTACTAAGGATATTTATTAATTAAACAAAATATGTTCGTGAAACAAGTTAAAATATTTGAATGATCTTATGTAGCTCTTTCTAAACCTCTAAAGAAATTTTGATTTCCGTCTTTATCAAGTTCTCTTCTGAACACTTAAACCATCTCCTTGTCCAATTTTCGTCGTTAACCTATTCCTGTCTAACCTCTCCGAAAAAACTATCTAATGATATTGGAACACCTATCAGGTATTCCTCAACGGTCCATTCTAAGTGATACTTCTTTTTTTAGTCGTACTCTAGGTCATAGATTTATTATTTCTGAAAAGGCAAAACCCCATTCTCGTTAATCTTTTTCCGCTCCTGAGCTTCTATATCTAAAACTAGCTGTGTGATGTCATTACCTCCATTCACAATAACTTGTTCCATTTCTAGGTCATAGGGCATTTCTATTTATTTGCTTCCACCACTGGTAAGCAACAAATTCAGACCGTTTACCTCTTGGTGGAAGGTTGTATATACACATTAGTGTCATACTGTTCATTTAAATATTTTGATTGGAATTAATGTACACTTGTCCAAAACTTGTCCCTCTTTTAAACTAAATATATTCAGAACCATTAAAGGGAGAAAACAACGTGAACAAAATACTTGCATTTTTAGCAACCTTTTCGATTCTTATGGCTCTAAATTTCGGTGCAGCATATCTTTTTCAAGTAAATATTGTTGATTTAACATTTCCAGTTGGAATACTTGGAATCCTAATTACCGCACAGAATAATCCAATGACCGACTTATTTAACAGCCAAACCTACATGGAGGTTGAGCGAAAAAGAGGAGCTAAATTTGGTAGAATTCCAATCTTAGCTTCCGTTGCTTATACTTTATTTTCGATTATCATTACATTCTTTTATTACAAAAGCTATTTCATTTAGTTTGAAATAAACCGTTCGTGTTGCCAACTGTTGGCAGCACTTTTGTTTAAGTATGCATTTTAGGTGAACTCCTTCTTAATTAACCTGCATCCGTTAACACAATAAAACAATGAGTAGCCAAAGCAACTCATTGTTTAACTCATGAACCCTTTAGTTTAAGTACAATATTTCACAATCTTGCTTTCTAGGATAAATACTATTACTCAATGTTTGATATATATATAAAGGGAATACCTGCTAACCAGGAAGCTCCCTTTTTATTTCGTGAGATAAAAATACACCAAAACAACGATTGAAAAAAGAGTAAGCTTAACTTCCGATATAAACACTAGCACAAGTACCAGCAATCGGTTCATAAAAACAATGTTCTTTATACTGACCAGCAAAAGGTTGATTATATTATGTTGGAGGACATGGACCTTCACCAACTGGATTAAAATACCAAAGAGAATACTTAGCTGGATTTACTCTCCAATAATTTAAATTTTGTTTTGCTAATCTTTTTTCAGAAGTTCTAGCTCTTTGATAAAAAACATTTCCTTTTTGTACTGCTTCAAAAGAATAATTTCCTCCTTGTATTTGAAATATTACATCATGAATGGTTCTTACATCTTTAAAATCTAAACAATCTGCTTTAGCACGATTTACAATTACATTCCCAACATATAACATTCCTTGTTTTCCTTCACCTTCTGCTATCCAGTTGTGAACCTGCGCTTGGACAGTTTGAAGATCATCAGTTAAAAGATTGCGAATTTTCTTTGCCACTCGGAGCTCGGCATAAACTCCTTGTGGGACAGTAGGTTCGGCGTATCTTCCGTCTTTGACCAGCTGAGCTATTACTTTGGCGTCCTTTACATCGTTTTTAGTTGGCGAATTATCATCGAGTTCCTTGCTTTTCTTAACGTGCAATGGGTTTACTGCCACAAACTTAATCCTCAATATAAAAAGTCATTTATAGTATCGGATAAACCAATTAAAGATTTATTAGTCGTATCCTCAATAAGAAAAGAAAAATAACGGTACATATTATGATTTCGTTGAAGAAGTGGTCAGTTTTTCGAATTACAAACATGATGATATAGTGGATGGTATGTCGCAAGCCTTGTTCCGTTTCGAAAAGACAGGGACAAGTACTTTTATTGGTCGTGCGTAAACTAGATTTATACTTCAATCCCTTATGGATCAAGGGTTCTCCTAATTTCCGCGAATGTAACCTTATATCTAGATTGTTACATTCATAATAGAAAATAATTTAAAAGTGCAAACTATTTTACAGGAGGTGAAAACATGCCAGACATGAAAAATATAACAGGTTTAAAAACAGCAGCTCAACCGACTAAAAACGGGGAAGGTATGCCATCTTTTGCAGGCTCCATTTCAGGCGGTGGTGAATCACCAGGAGCAACCGCTCGTGTTTCAACAAACTCAAATGCCCCCAATAACCCGGTTATTGCTCCACCAGAACATTAAGACAAAACAGAAGAAGCGATTGAATGATGTCCTCTAAGTCTTAAAAAAACGCCATTATTTGGCGTTTTAGTTTAAATATTAACGATTGTTGTTATTGTTACGACCTTTTTGTTGATTATTTTGACTATCACCAGTAACTGCGTCAACAACATTTTCAATTGCCTTGCCAATATTGTTCATAACTCCGCCGTTGTTATTGTTATTTTCACGATTATTATTTCCTTGACGATTATTTTGGTTTTCCATTTTGCTCACCTCCGATTTATAGAGTGTGCAAATTTTTAAAAAATTAACCCCTTAGACTTAAATAACATAAAAAATCCATTCTAACGAAGGGTCCTAGGGAGGGTTATCTCGAAAGAATGGACTAGCTAATCCTTAGGGGGAATTAGCCTCCATAAAAAAATCATCTCACCTCTACGAACTCATAGAGGTGAGATGATTTTTTTAAAACTTTACAAAATCCCCTTCTTTGATTTGATTCTTTTCAAACCATCCAAGATTGACTTCGAGAGCATAATGATAAGAAAGTTTCGGATCATAATTAGGACAATCATCCTCTTTACAAGGCACCATATCTAGTATTTTTAGAATTTTCCCATCTAAATCAAGAAATGCAATTGATAAAGGAATTAAGGTGTTTTTCATCCAAAAACCGCCATATGTTTTTCCTGAAAACACAAATAGCATCCCCTCGTTTTTGGGTAATTTTTCAACAAACATTAAGCCCTTATCTCTTTTTTCTTGAGTATCTGCAACTTGAACGGTTAATTTGGTTGTCCTTTCTCCACTAGATACTTTAATCATTTTTGT
Source organism: Bacillus sp. ISL-7 (assembly GCF_018613065.1). The sequence goes on from NZ_JAGGQW010000085.1 coordinate 16,502, forward strand.
TTGAAGACCTCTTTCTTTTTCTTGACCAAAAAGAAAACCGATTAATTTTATTCTTTTTTTCAACATAGTCACTCACCTTGTATTTTCCCTTTATAATAAAAAGGAAGAAAGTTGGAGATAAAACGAAAACAAGAAGAAAAAAACCGAGAAAAACTCCTTTTCATTTCCAATACTTATAAAATGGTTTTACATTTAATACTTTATTTTCAATAACCACATCTACAATGCTAAAATAAAAGAACCTAAACCCGGGAAACGAATCCCTAAATTTTTGACCGAAGTGGAAATTGAGCATTTACGGGAAGCCTGCTGCTTCCCAATGGAAAAGGCTCTTTTTGAATTCATGTTCTCCACCAGGATACCTATTAGGAGAAATTGTTTCCTTAGATAGAAGCAGAATTAATGGGTCAAAACGTTCCGCTGTTATAAGAAGTAAAGGCGATAAGGAACGGGAGGTCTATTTTAATATCCGCTGTGAAATTTGGTTAAAACGATATGTGGATAATCGTGAAGACAGAGAATCCTTCTATTTTTGTCACAGAACGCGATCCTCATCGAATGAGCATTGTCCAGATGCGATACATTATTAAGAGGATTTCCAACCGCGCCGGCATCAACAAAGACATTCATCCACACCAACTAAGGCGCAGCTATGCAACTCTCCTATTGAATAATGGAGCACCTTTAGATGTTTTTCAAAGCTTATTAGGTCATGAAAAGAGTGAAACCACCTGGATATATGCCCAGCTAAGCGGAAGCATTAGACAGGGATTTTATAGGAGTTATTTTAACAATAAAAACAGCAACGCATCTCTACTGCGTTGCTGTTTTCACTATTGCCCCCGCAAGTTTAATTTCAATATTTCACAATCTTTCCTGTGTAATAAGAATAAAGGCGACCATCATACTGGAAAACTATAAAAAATTTTGAAATGGCATAAGGAAGACCAAGTAAGGGGGGATTTTTATACTCTATATAAGTATAAAGTGAAAAAATGCTTCCAACTTGGTTCATTTGGATGCCCTTTGTCTACATCCTGTAACGAACACCCAAATGATGATCGCCCGAGAATAATTATTTTTCAGTTGCTGTATTCCCCATTGCAATAGAAATTCTATTCCAACTATTAATTTGATTAATAATTAGAACAAGGTCAACATACTGTTTCTCGTCATAGTGTTCACGTACTCGTTGATAAAGCTCATCTGGAACACGTTTTGTCGGTATTAATGTCACATGTTCAGTTAACTCTAAAGCTACTTTTTCTTCATCTGTGTAAAATGTGCACTCTTTCCAAGCACTAATACAATATAAACGTTGTTCCGTTTCTCCCATTTTTCTAGCATCTGCTGTGTGCATATTCAAACAATATGCACACCCATTTATTTGGGAAGCCCGAATTTTTATAAGTTCACGAAGTTTACGGTCTATACCTGTAGTTTTTGTAAACTTCTCCATTTCCATCATTATATTAAGTGCCTCTGGTGCTACCTTGTAATAATCAATTCGTTGTTCCAATTTAATTACCTCCTAAAAAAGTTTATTCAATAAATAATTGAATTAAAAATAGAACTTTTAACTTAAATTTGATTAATAGCTATTTCATCAGTTGTTCCTCTTCAATTAAACTGCCCCGATAGCACAATAAGAAAACGGGATCGCCGCAGCCATCCCATCTTTAACATATGCACCCTTTAAATTTTTCACAATGTTTCAAAATAGTTGCCTTTTAATAAAAATTATTGAGTGAGTACTTTTAATTATGTAGAATAATTAGTCAATTATCAAAACAAGTTTACCATTCCCTATACCTTTTGCTAGCTGTTCAAAGCCCTGCGACGCTTGCTGGAGCGGAAAAGTTGTGCCAATAATTGGACGAAGTGCACCACTTGTTAGCATGCCAATTACACCATGAATGCTTTGTTCATATTCATCTTTTGGTGCGTTCCAAAGAGATGTTGCTAAAATATCACATTCCTTTTGCATTGCAAGTCGTGGATTTATTTCTATTGAACCACGATTTCCAATAATTACTATTTTACCAAATGGTGCAATCAGCTTAAAATCTGTTTCTAAATTCTTATTTGCTAAAAACTCAATAATTACATCAGGTCTATTGCCATCTGTTAAGTCTAGCACATCTTCAATCGTTGCTTCTGTCACATGATCAATGACAAAATCTGCACCAGCTTGCTGAACCATTTTTTTACCCTCTGGCTTACTTGCTGTTCCAATTACTTTAGCACCGTGAGATTTCGCCATTTGCACAACCTGTAATCCAACCCCACCACTGGCTCCATGAATAAACACGGTTTGACCAGGCTTCAGACAGGCACGTTGAAATAGTGCACGATATGCTGTTAATGCAGGTACCCCTAATGCTGCACCTTGTTCAAAAGATAGATGGTCTGGTAATGGATGAACCAATGTTGCATCACATACTACTTTTTGTGCAAATGTGCCTGTACTATAACTTCGCATTAAGGACGCAATAAATACACGATCACCAACATGAACATTTGTGACTTCTTCTCCAATTGCCTCCACAATCCCAGCACCGTCTAAGCCTGGGGTATAAGGCAACTGAGGTATACAAAACGCATATGTACCTGTTAATGTGTAAGTATCACTCGGATTGAAGCCCGCCGCATATAATCGAACACATACCTCTCCCTTTCCTGCTACTACATCCCCAACTTCTGTATAAACTAATTTCTCAGGTCCTCCAAATTGTGTAACTTGAATTGCTTTCATGTTACCAACCTCCTCGTAGTTATTATATATCGAAAGATTAGAATTCACAGTAATATATAGGTTTGAATTATTAGTTCCCACAAATTCGTACATTAAATTACTACTTCCTACTCTTAAAAAACGATAACTTATTCAGCTAACCTGCCACTTTAGTTCATTAAGAAAAGGCTGCCGTAATTAGCAGCCAGATTTTAAGGAAAGCCCCCTTCATCTTAAGTGAAGTTCTTAGCAATTCAGCTGTTACACAAAAAAGAGTTATTTTAACACTAAATAAATAAAGACAAAACACAAGGATTTCTTGGGAAACAGTCTCTAAAAATAGCACTAGCGCCGTTCCATTTTTCTGTTTTGTACATACTTTGTGATTACGAACGAAAAGAAGGCCCTGTACATGGCAGATGGTGCTTATGAAGCTGGTTTGCTCTAATCTTTGTATGTTTATATTTCTTATCATCGCTGGAGCAGCTTGGTATTAAAAGACCTCAATAACGGCTGGAGGTGTGCAAAACAACACACCTGTCCAATCCACTATTTTGTAAATACATAATTCATTTCAAAAAAGACTATTAAAATGAAAAAAATAAGATCAATTAAAGGGGTTAAGTACATGATCAACGTTTTATTTGTATGCCTGGGGAATATTTGCCGTTCACCGATGGCTGAAGCTTTGTTTCGCAACTTAGTCAAAAAAGAAAATTTGACAAACAAAATCGCAGTTGATTCCGCTGCAACCAGTTCATGGCAAATCGGCTTCCCTCCGCACGAAGGAACTCTTGATATTCTGAAGAAATACAATATCTCTTCTAATGGGCTTGTTGGACGCCGACTAAAGAAAGAAGACTTTTGGAAATTCGACTATATTATCGGTATGGACGAAAGCAACATAAAAAATATTTACAGGATAACCGGCAAGCCTAATCATCCAAAGATCATTAGGCTGCTCGACTTGACCAAATACAGGAAAGATGTCCCCGATCCATTTTATACAGGTGATTTTGATGAAACCTATCGTCTTGTTTCAGCTGGCTGCCAGGTATTACTCAATAAAATACGCAGCGAACAAAACTTATAACAACAAGGCATCCATCTTAATCAGACGATCAAAACAATTTCTATTTCACTGAACCAATTTTTTGAAATTGTAAATTCAGTTTACTTAACAAAAATTCCAACACAACACCGGCTTCGAGCCGAATATTGTTTGTAAATGCTTTAATGTTCGATCATTATCGCGTTAGTAGTCCCGGGGATGGGAGCTACTATTCTGCCAAAGTCAGTGATGTCTTCCTTTCCTAATTCGGAGATTAATATTAGTTATACTTGATGCAACTTTTCAATCTGTTATTGGTATAGTATGGCTAAGGGAACGTCATCTTCCCAAGAGTGCAAGGGCTTTATCGATACTTTTAAGGAAGATCATCATTTATATTGTAGTTTATAACCATGTTGGCTGAACGGTGACTTAATCAATTTATTCACCACTATTGAAGTAAACTGCCCTGTTAGTGGAACAAGAAAAAGCTGCCTAAATGACAGCTATGTTCTTAAACTCTAGCACCCGTTATCTTAAGGAAAAAGAGCTACCTAGTATTCCTTTCTTTATCAAGGTTTCACAATTCCTTTTTTTTTGCAGACTTTGTCTCATTTAACAAACTATTTTAATGATCAAGGAGACTAATCCGAAACTCATTAGATATTTCATTTCCTAATGCTATAACCAGTGCTTTGGATATTGCCTTGTTTGAAATAAGTTATTAAAGATGGTTGATAAAAGAACTAACAGTACAGTACAAATCACAACTGAAATAAGGAGTCCCCATCCTGCTTGAGAATTGACAGCAACAAAAGCACTAGCTGCTGCGGGAGGATGAACAGTTTTTGTAATGGTCATTATAATTAATACAATAGCTAATACAAGACCAATAGTGAATAAACTATTACCTAGTAAACTCCAAATTATAAGTGCTGAAGTGGTAGAGAATAAATGTCCTCCAATCACAGGTCGAGGCTGGGACAAGGGTCCTTTATGGGCGCCAAATACAAGTACACAACTTGCACCAAGAGGAGCTAGTACCATGGGATATCCTGAATAAACAGCTACAAAACCAATCGCAATAATAGCAATGAGTCCACCTAAAGCTGAAATAATAGAATCAATATAATCAATGTTTGATTCTTTTCTAGCCTCCCCCTTCATTTTCTTCAAATACGCAGCTATACCTATCATTATTGGATTATTCCAATTTTTCCTAAGACTTCTTTCAAGAACCATAACTAATTCTTTCCTCCAGCTTTCTAACTATTTGACAAGGAATGTCAGGATTTCTACCATACCAAATTATTTTATAGGAAAATCATGAAAATTTAAAGATATATCCGAATTTTCATTAAATAATTTCGATTCAACTCAACAAATTTCTTTGGCGTGTCTGTAGACTTTGAAGAGACTCATACTCCACTAACCTACTTCTTTAGTTCAATAAGAAAAAGCCTCCAAATGGCAGCTGGATCTTCAACATTAGCACCCTTTAGTTGAACAAGCGTTTCACTTACTATTGCATATATTTACGAACTTTACGTTATGCCTAGACCGATCATTGAAGGGAACTGTATTAATATAATACCAAAGCTACATTAAAACCAGAATGTGTCCAAGCCTCCATCAATATATATTCATGAAAGAACAATAGTTGAATATAAAAGACAGGATATTTACTTATGTGAATTGGAGGAAAAAAGAATGTTTATACCTAATCCCGGTAATACAGCAATTGTCATAACGGACCCACAAAATGACTTTCTGTCCCCTGGAGGTAAAGGATACCATTTAACAAAAAAAATTATTGAGCAGTACAACACACTTGGTAACCTTGAACTTCTATAAGTACAGCTATGAGTAAAGGATATCAACTTTTTATTTCCCCCCATTATATTTATCCGCATGATTATAGTTGGCAATTTACTGGAACTGAACAAAAAATGTTATTAAAGCTTCAGGTATATCAAAAACAAAATGCTTATACTCCTCCTACTGTAGGAGCTGACTGGGTTCCATCACTTAAGCCTTACATTTTAGATAAGCGAACAATCATTTCGACCGCCCATAAAATTGCTAGCCCACAGACAAATGATTTAGTTTACCAATTACGTCAGCAAAGGAAAGAAAAGGTTATTTTGGCAGGCACCCTATCAAACGTTTGTGTGGAATCGATATGAGAGACTTAATCGAAAATGGATTCCAAACAGCTGTTGTTTATGATGCCACCGCTACTATAAGTGATAAAGACTTTCAAGCAGCAATTACAAATTATCAGGCATTTAGCAGTGCTATGTGGTCCACTCAACATGCGATCTCTCAATTATAATTCTATCCAGTAACTCTTCCGAGGAAATTTTATATTTTCCTTGAATGAAAAAGAGGAGCCAAAATGGCTCCTCAACTTTTGAATCCCTTTAAAGCTAAGTTGAGCTATAAGCCAATAAATTGTGTCAAAAGCAGGTTAAAATTGTCACGTTCTTCCCAGAAAGAGCCATGGCCACTATATTGAAACGGGACGAGCTGTGAATTTCTTATTTTTTGATTTAATTCCTGAGCTTGTAGAAATGGTATAACTTTGTCATGAATGCCGTGAATAATTAAAGTGGGGGCAACTATTTTTGGAAGATCTTCATGTAACTTCTCATCTCTTAATAAAACAATAACTGCCGCAGTCGACCAACCTGCAGCCTGTAATCCCATTTGGAAAAACCAGTCCGAAAAGGGACGAGTTATATACTGAAAGAAAAATCTATCTGTTACTTCCTGCATCATCTTAGGGCGGTCATTAAACGTTTCCTTAAGGAATTTATTAGCCGTTTCTGTTGAAAAGCCTGTGGTAGCTACAGCATCAATAAGGACAAGTTTGGATACCCCGTAACCGTTGTATCTAGCCATATATCGAATCGCAATCGCTCCACCCGTAGAGTGACCCGCGAGCGTAAAATTGTCTAATTGAAGTGTACCAACTAGAGTGCGGATATCATCTGCCAGTCTGTTAAAGGTTTAGCCACTCAATGGTATATCTGAATTACCAAAGCCCCTCCAGTCTATGCCGATACAACGGTAACCCATTGCAGGAAGAACATCAAACTGATATTCGAACTGTTTATGGCTCAACGGCCAGCCATTAGTACCTATCCCAGTTGTGGGTCAGATGAGTGTAAAAGGATATGGCTTTTTGAACTATCCTGCCACGTTAGCTGAATAAGAAACAGGCTGACCCTTTGCCAGCCTGTTCTTCAAGGAAAGCACCCGTTAGCTGAATAAGATTATTCCTCATATAACCAATCAAAATCATCATGAAGGACATACTCTTGTTCCTCTAAAGTTAAATAATAGTTCGAACAAACAATATCTAATTCTTTATAATCAACACCGTAGTCAATGCCTAAGAATATATGCTTTAAAGATTTATTTTCCTTTGCTATTTTAGGTATCCTATCAATCACTTTCGAACTATCTAATACGGCTGAACGATAAAATTCACTCCATTCTTCCCACTCAAAACTATAAGGAAAGTTTGCATGAATAACATTTTCAAACTTCAAAATGCCTTTCTTAACACGATAGGTAAACCCGCCCGTCCTATCTGTGCGAGATATAGGCTTTAAAATTTGAAAAGAAATGCTTTTTTCTCGGTGACTAATAACTAATTCTTCAATTACGGTATCGTATAATTCTAGGTCATCTTTATCCTTATAATCTTCCATCGGTATCACCATTTTCGTTCTTTTTATCCCTTATTCGATAAAGAAATTAATTATTCCTTCTTTCACTAAACTGCCCCTTTAGTTAAATAAGAGTAATGAAAAAGGACTGGTCAAAACAGTCCAGTTGTTGTCAAAATAAAAATAATCCGTTGAATAAAGGAAAGCGAGTAAATGAAGATCAATGAAGTATCTTCTCATTATTTTTTAAATTTACGGTTTCAGTTTTATCATTCCAAGTTATGGTTGCTGATATTTTTTCATTTTCTTGGGTAATTGAACAACCACTGCAAGAATCTTCACCTGTTACCAATACCCCATTCTCGATAGTAGTTTCACCGCCCGTTTTTCCAGTAGCAGTTTCAACAGTATATTTTATCTTTTTAGGAACTGGCTTTTCCCCGATATATCTTATTGTAACTTTTGATGATTCACTTTTCTCGTCAAACACATTTACTGAATATTTAACTTGCCAATTTTTACTTACTCCAACGAAATTCATCAATTTATCCTCTGAACAAGCAGTTAATAAAACGGAAATAAGAGAAAACATTAAAAGCTTTTTTATCATACAAAACCCCCTCCCTGTTATTAATTATATATGAAGGAAATGGATTTTTCTTCCTTTTTCTTATTCAACTAACCTGACCGTTAGCACAAGAAGAAAAAGGACCCCAAAGCGAGATCCCCCATTCAACTCTTGCACCCGTTAGTCTAAGTACAATGTTTCACAAACTTTCATAAAAAACCTCATTAGTATTGTTTCTGAACTCCCTATCTCTCGTTAGTTTAGTATAATTTCTTTTGTTCTTTTGTCAGGAGAATAGCATTACCAGGTCGGACCACATTTGGCAAAAGAAGTGAATCCATAAAGCTATCTTTAAATGTTAAATGGTTCCACGGTTTTATTGCAAAATATCCTTCAATAAAACTTTCTAAAATATATTCTTGGTAAATCTTTGAACCTACTCCAGGCTTACCACTATGTTCCAAAGGAACATTTGATTCTTCAATTACAAATGAATGCTTACCTATTACTTTCCATTTGCCATTTTTTAAATCGTATAAATTTTTTACTGTCATAACCGATAAAACGGTTGATTGAACTATATCCTCTATTGGTTTAAGTTACCTGCTGCGGCAATCAAATATAGCACAAGTAACAGATGATTTTTTATTTTGATGCCATAATACCTGTCCATATCCAAATGTCCTATCCGATAACGGAATAGCAAAAATATCACCTTCTTGCCATTTTTGTGGTTTAGGACGTTTCCAGGTTGTCAAAACTTTTCTTGCTTCTTCAATATAATCAGAAGTTAGTTCTTGCCGAATTGGTTGTACGGCTAATTCATTTATAATAATAGCCACTTCAAGTATACTATTACCCTGTTTTGAATTTGCATTTATAAAAACACAGCCACCTTCAGCGTCGATATTTACTTTTTTATAGGTGTCTTTATCTTTGCTTTTTAAAGTATTACGTAATTTTTCTTCAGCTTCATAATTAGTTTCTAGACCGAATTCCTCACCTAGACTTTGTGTAATCATAAAACAGGGATTAATTGCGTCAGGAAGATGAATTTTAACTATTCCAATATCTAAAGACAAATTTTCATTATCAACCATATTAAGCCTCCCAACACACATATACATTAAATTCTAAACATAAATAAGATGTCAAACAACAGTAGTGGTTGTTAAACTAACCTTCTTCGTTAGTGCAATAAAAAAAGGATTGCCGCAGCTATCCCAAACTTTAACTCTTGCACCAATTACTTTAAGTAAATTATTTCGCATTAAGAATTTATTCACAGTTTCTTTTCCGCTTAAAATTATAATAAAAACGTAAAAAGCTTATTAATAATAAACCTATTCCGAAATAAATTATTTTTTCTTGGAAAAGACCTAAAGCTAAAAAAACTATGAAGACAACCATTTCAATTAACTTTTCCTTCTTCGGTTTTTTCATATTAATAATCACCATTCACCGTGCTCAGTAATAATAGGAATCTTAATCGTTTTAATATTAAAATCTATTTTGGGATTTAAGTCATATGAAGTTTTTTTAAATTCAATTATCCCTACATTGGTAATGCTAAAACGAGCTATATATTCATCATTATTATCAATAATTACAAATTCATCTTTGTTTGTAAATAAGGCAAAATTGAATTGCATTATGAGCTTCCAATCGTGGATTAAATTGTAGTTTTTATAAGGATTTATTTGTTCTTCCCCCATTTTGTTTCCTACTTAAATAAACAGAACCTACGGTATCTGGCATTAAATCTTTGTATTAGTTTACCATATATGCTTGTTCAGCAAACTGCTCCGTTAGTGTAAAAAAAAAGGGATAGACAAAGCCATCCCAATCTTTAACTCTTGCACCCGTTAGTTGAAAAACAAAAAAACTGCAAGCACCTAGTGATCTTTAACAATTGCACCTTTTTGTATTTCTAATTATTAAAAAAGACAGAAAATGAACAATATTTCCTGCCTCAACCATAACATTTATTTATTGTTTATTTAAAGATTTTCTGTATTGGTATTGTTTCCAATGAAATCTTATATAACAACCAACACAAAAACCTAAAATTGCAATAAATGCGGCTGCAGCAACCATAATGGTGAAGACATAACCTAAAATGGTCCAATTCATTAGAAAACTTATTAATCCCCCTGCTAGACAAATGACCGCAATTGTCTGATTGACTTGCTGCTGATCCCATTCCTCAGGAATATATTGTGAAGGGTGCTTTCTAAAAAACAGCTTAGCTAAACGCATTACAGGATTAAATTCAAAAAATAAGCCCATTAAACCTGCTAAGATAGGAATAGCAAGGATCCATTCTTGCTTAGTTATCCATGTAAACAATACAGACCCCACTATAAACCACTGATTTGTTCGCACAAGCGGACGAGGAACTGAACGTACTTGACTTCCCATCAAATCCAACCTTCCTTATCGATTTTTTTAATTTACTTTGATTTTTCTCTTTTTTCTATTTTATTATGAAAAAAAGAAAAAATGATTGAACTCCAACTGGTTTCTTCATTTTTAAGACCTCCAACAGGGTAAAATTTAACCTTATTTTAGCACTACTTCTTCGATTAACCTGCCCCGTTAGCACAATAAGAAAAGGCCGCCGCAATGACAGCCCTGATCTTTAACTCTTGCACCCGTTAATGGAACAAGTCCTTTTTTATAAAACAATAACTACTCCCAGCACTATAAAGGTAACACCAGTTAATATTACAAAACTTTTATATACTCTTGGTGGAAGTCTACTTAATAATTTAAATAATAAATCCCATTCTATATATCCACTTATACCAATGTCTTTGTAATCCTTACTTTTTATTCTGAATAAAGTGGAAAAGAGAATAAATCCCCCCCCATACAATAAGCGTTAATCCTATGAATAATGCCACTATGTTTCACCTAACCTTTTTCTTTTATCTCTATGGTTAGTTCTTTCTTGAATAAGTAAATTCCTTCTTGTTACACTTACCAGCCCGTCAGCTTAACAAGAAAAGTTCCTCCTGATTTAGTTGGATCTTCAACTCTTGCAGCCGTTATTTCAATAAGGTAAAGATTAACCTATCCGTAAAATAGTATTAAACATTTTAGGATTGTATTTTTCAAATGCTTGGATTAGTTCCTTACCGAATACAGTAATAGTCTCTTCCCAAGGATGACCTAAAAATCCCCAGTCAAATTCCTCTTGTATAAAGAAGTAATAATCCCCATCAGGGAAAATAGGTATTATCCACTCATTAAATTCGTCCTTGGGAAACTCTAAAAAGGGATTAGCCCAATAACAAGGATGTTGCCAATCTAAAGCATAAAAATATTCATTCTCATTCATTATTTCTTGAAAAGCAAACAATGATTTCTTTTCAAGGTCTTTATAAATTTCTTCATATTCCTCTAAATCTCCTGACCAATTTCGATAAGTTGAAATATCATATGTAATTAATGGGCTTGGTACAACAAACGACGGAAATTTTGAGATGCTTGGTTTAAATTTAAATTCTTTATAAACCTTTTTCCATACGGTTTTTTCTTCAGGTTTTGTAAGTTCAATCCAATTATTAATTGTTATATCCCCCCAATAAAACTCGTTCTATATAAGATTAATTATATATTATATTCTTCAACTATCCTGCTTCGTTAGTGCAATAAGAAACGCCACAAAGCTTTCTTCAAAGAATGTCCTTTATTTTCTGAAAGCTAAATATCTTGTTCCGATTTTTCTCCAAAAATATAAATTGCTCTGACACTGTCATCTGCAATATTAACCAAAAGTACCATTTGTTCAGCAATTTTCCAAAAAGAACGAATAGTGATGGAATTTTTTAAGTTATCTTGTAATTTCCAGCCAACAGGCTCTAGAACCAATGGTTTATTATTTTGAAAACTAGATTTCTGAATGAATTGATGAATACGATTGTCCTCATTTAGTACCAACGGGTCAACAAAATCCTTATTGATTGAATATAACTTAAGACTCCCTGTTGTTAATTCGGTGGTAGTCTTCACCCTATATAAATCAGATACAACAGGATAAAGCCCTTTGGAAAGCAAATCATTTATTAATTCTTTTGATTCTTCTTTTAGCTCGGATAATTGTATTTCCCTAAGTTTCCCCTTATCCAAAAATTGTTTTACAACCATATAGTGGGGTACCATTTCCTTCATTATCACTTCAAGTACCCACGGGTTTACATCTTGAAACACAAGAACACGATTATGCTCCAATATCATATCAGGGGCGGCATAAAAGAAACAGATTTCGCTTATTTCATTTAAACACTCTTCTGACTTAATGTATCTCACACTCTGGATTCTAATCCGACTTTCAAAATCCTCCTCATCGTCCTCATTCTCAAAAAGACTATCAAAGTACCCTTCATCTATCTCTTTGATCCAATCAAAAGAATACTCCTTTTGTTCGCCTTCATAGACTTCCTCCACCGAGGCATATAATGTCCAACCAGATTGCCCTCGCCTTTTATAACGATTAAATTTGTTTAATAGGGAAATACCAAATCTGCCTGTTATTGATATGAAAAGGTCAATCCATTTCTCAGCCATAAAATATCACCATTTTTCGCATTTTAGTTTTTGCTTAAGCAAATGTAACGATTTAATGATACTAAAAATAGCCACAAATTCCTTAAGGAATATTATTGAATTTTTACTAAGCCTAATTTTTTACCTGTCCCTTTAGCACAAGAAAAAAGGATTGCCAAGCAATCCCACTGTTCAACTCTTGCACCCGTTAGCTCAATAAGAGGTTTCTGATAAAATCTTCTCGTAAGACCTTATTTTGTTCCAAATTGCCTTATATTCCAACGAATCAGCTTCACGTTTTCTTAATTCATCGAATGTACTTATTAAAGCTTTTTTTGTTTCGATTTCTTTATCGGTTTGGCTAAGTATATTTCTTTTATCTCCATACATAATGAGATTTTCTTTGAAATTTTTTCTTGCCTCTGTTAGAGAGTAATCCCCGTTTGGTCCGCCCCAAACTTCGTCTGCATATGGGTCATCTTGTCCATCATCTTCCCAATGACAAAGTATACATATCTCAAACATCCCACGTTCTTCTAATGTTGGATAACCACAGCTCGGACATTTTTCACGTTGCACGTAAATCCCACCCTAATTGTTTTAATCAACTTCAGCTATATAGAAATCCTCGATTACAGGTTAAACATTCTTATTGAACTATTCTCCCCGTTAGCTGAAGAAGAAACTATGCGTTTCACCTTAATCATTCCACCAATTCGGATATTCTTTCCACCAATCCTCAGCTTCATCTAAAGACTTTTGAATATTTTTTGCGACCTCATCAGTATTACTAATACTGAATTCGAAGCCTAAGTCTGGTCCAATACGATTCCTATCATTAAAAGAATTACCTACAACCTGGTACACCTTTATTTTATTTACAGGGATTTGTTGTTCTTGAAAACCTGTACTGCCGTTTAGTGGACACTTCGAGATTTCAACGTAAAGTGTACCTCCCCACTGACTAAATTGAAACATTAACAAGTCCGTTTGATTTTCCAATTTTCTATAAAAGTGAGGAAATGAACCTTTAAAGCCTCCTTCTTTTAATGTCGGGATAACTAATTTTTTCAATGAATTAACCATTGTTTCTCGTTCTGCTGACAAGTACATAACCTCCGAATATTAATGCTTTAAATACACAAATTTGAAGTAGTTACACCAATTCCTTCTTTCACTAAACTGCACCGTTAGCTCAATAAGAAAATAGATGCTGCCGCAGCAACACCTTTATTTAACACAAGCACCCGTTAGCCATCCATGCAGCAGAGCTACACCACAGAGAATGGGATTTAATCTCGTTCTCCCATGGTAGTTCAATAACACCTAGCTAAGATAATCCTTTAAATTTCATTTATCCCACTCAATTATTAACATTTCAACATCAAAGCCAAAAAGTTGAGGTTTACTGACTAATCGTTTTAGTACATCTTTCGCCTTTACTTCTTTTACCGAAAGTAAATGTGTGGCAGAACAATATTTAACATAGTCATTTGAGTGTTCAAGCAACTTTTCTAATTCAACAATCCCATTGCTTCCAAGACTTTTTAATGTTTTAAAGGTTTTGAAATTCTTATCGTATAAACGATTTGTCTTTCTTGAATTTTCGACAACCTCAAATGCAGCTACACCATATTCAATTGCTGATTTTATACATTTTTCTACCAAGGTATTAATTTCCACAGATACACTCTCCAACGAACTTAATTCTATTTTCTTTTTACCTAATTCACTATCCTTATTAAACAATCCTGCCACGTTAGTGGAACAAGAAAAAGGACCGCCGCAGCAATCCCCGTAGTTCAACTCAAGCACCCATTAGCTTAAGTACATTTCTTCACAAACTTTTTTGAAAAATCAGCTATTGTCCAATTAAGTTATAACGCCAATTATTGCACCGCATAAAGCTTCCTGGGGGATATTCAAATTCGTAATCAGAGATAAACTGAAAATCAAGCTTCCGACAAATTGCATTAGAGGAAGGATTATCAATTGATGGGAATGCGTGAATGTATTTATATTTGTTCTCACTAGATGCTTCTTCTATTGCTAACTTTACTGCTTTTGTAGCTATTCCTTTCCCTTGATATGAGGGTAGAACGCTCCATCCAGTTTCATATACACCTTCATTATTCCAAGTAGTTTGCCAATAACCCACAGAACCTACTGGTTCTAATTCTGGTAACAATATAATGCCGAACATACGTCCTCTATTACCAAGCTCAAGATATTGTTTATGTCGTTTTAAAATCTGCTCTTTACTCTCTGGACCACCAAGATGCTGCATCATTTCTGGAGCGTTTATACGAAAAAGTAAATCAAGGTTATTATCCTCCCAAGGTTTTATCTGAATGATATGGTTACTTGCTTCCAAATTTTTTTCATCCCCTCACCAAGGGTTATTTACTAGCACCAAGTTATCAATAAGAACCCTCTAATTTGTTTCTTTTTAATCCCCAAATGATTCTTTATCTAATTCCTTTACCAGCTGCGTTATTCCTCACAAGCAGAATATATCAAATTTCGACATTTTGACACAGACAAATGTAATCGATTCCATTATAATTATGGTAAAAAAGTAGGATGTGGTTATCCTGGGTAAAATTTCTGTAATTTTTGAAGGAAAAGTTCATATGATTCTTCACCAATATGCATCTGGTTACTGTGAAATTATTGAAGAAGGTTCACCTTATCAAGAAATTAAACTTGTTCATTTCTCCGAATTGGCTGTTAAAAATTAAGGTGAATAAATTCTGTTTCTTTGGAGACATAAAATAAATACCCTGTATTACCCGTTTCGCTCCACAACAAAAGCCCTTCTCAATCTGGGTGAGGGGCTTTTTCAAATTCCTTCACTAGCTGCACTATTTCCTCACCATCACAAAATAACTACCATCGTTTGAAGAACAAAAAGGTTTTTCTTCTTGAAGTTAAGCACCTTGTTAGATTAATTAGAACATCTTGAAAGGATAAGTAGCCCTCCAATAATGATAACTACAGTGATAATCTTAGTAAGACACCCTCCATTTGCTAAAGCCCCCAAGTTTCCGACCATTGAACGGTTTATAGCTTCCCCTAAATTACCCATTGGATTTTCTTTATTAACTTGGTTTTGATTTTTCTCTTGTTCGTCTTCCGTATTCATCCATTTACCCCCTATAATTTTCCATAAGGGATTTTATTCTCCAAGATTCAAAATTAATCCTTCTTACACTAAACTGACCGTTAGCACAATAAGAAAATGAGTCGCTACCGCAACTCATTTTAATCTTGAACTCTTGCACCCGTTAGTTTAGGAACTCTTTTTCTTTAAACTCCAGTAAATCACAAGAACTAATGGAATAATAAGCGGAATAACAATAAAAAATGAAAATGTCCAAGCTGTATTCAAAAAAAATACTGCATCACTACAACCCTGCGTCCCACATTCCGTAACTCGTAGCCCTCTTTCATTTATGGCTGAAAAATAACCGATTAGTCGTACTCCAAATAAAAAAAACCATACTACCACAATTATTATTGAAATTAAAATTAATTTAGACCAAGCTCCTACTCGATCCATTTAAAATCCTCCCAAACTACTCAGTAACATAATCCCCCAATGAAAAGAATTATATCATTTTGAAATGGTTTCTTCTTAAACTAAACTGCCACTTTAGTTGAAGAAACAATTTAAAAAATCAGAACTCCGATAATCAGAAAAGCAAGACCAACAATAATGACAAATCCTTTTACAATCCACCAAGGAAAGAAAGTTACCAAACTAAATAGAATTTCAAATATTGAAGATACCGCAGAACCGTCCCCAGCCCCCAAAAAATCAAACTTTTCTTTAAAATTCTCTCTTTTTAATTTGAAAATGGAGTTAAATATAACGAAAATTCCCCAAAGAATACATAATACTGAAAAGAATAAATTCATATCCTTTCACCCCATTTAATTAATAAGCAATGCATTAGTATTCTATGGATGATAGTAGTATTCCTTCTTCCACTAACCTGCTCCGTTAGTTTAAGTACAGTCCTTCACAATACTGCTATGTTATCATAATAAAAGGATGAAACCATTTCGATTCCATCCTGATATTTTTTTAATTCCATTGTACAAATGAAGGGATCCGGAGGAACCCAGCTTTAGTTAGGTTCCTATACTTTACACGGCACTTAATGGGTTCATAAATATGAATTTATCATCCTCTGAAAACGACTTTCTTCATTCGGTAGAGGTTTTTACGTTCAGCAGGAGGCATAAATTCAATAAGTCCTGCCGCAAAAGGTTGCGTACCGATACGAAGCTAACCTTTGTATCGCTTAGTTCGTTACCTGAATGCTCAGCGATATAATAAATCTACTTTTTTAACTACTCCAAAAATCATTTTCCTAGAATCCATCTAGGAACCCACCAGTTCGCAGGACCGAGCAGTTTCATTAATGCGGGAACCACGATAATTCTAATCAGGGTAGCATCAATAAAAATAGCACAAAATAAACCAACACCAAGTGCTTTTGTAATCTCAATATTGGTAAAAATGAATGAACCAACAACTACTAGTAAAATTAATGCAGCACTACTGATAAGACGACCCGTTTTCTGGAGTCCTGCGGCTGTGCTTTTTTCATTATCACCTGACCTATCGTATTCTTCCTTTATCCTTGATATTAAAAAGACTTCATAATCCATTGAAATACCAAACACAATACAAAAGATTGTAACAGGCATAATGATACTAACATAGCCAGTAGATGTAATATTTAGTAAATTAGTGAGCCATCCATACTGAAAAATAATTACCACTATTCCTAGACTTGCTCCAAGGCTTAAGACATTCATCATGACCGCTTTAAGCGGAATTAGAACCGACTTAAAAGCATACAACAATATCAAGTAAGTCACAGATATAATAAATAACATCATCAACGGTAAACCTGAATTTATTCGATCCACCATATCCACAAGCAAAGCGGTTTGCCCAGTAACATACGTTTCCAATTCATTTGTTGATACATTTCTTATCTGGTGAACAAGATTGGAAGCTTCGACCGAATCTGGCGTTGACCGTGGTACAACTGTAAGCAAAGCAAAATTCCCTTTCAATAAACTTTCATTTAACATTCGGTCATATGTACCCTTTAACTTAAGTAGTTGAAAGGTTTCTTCTGGTGTACGGTTTCCAAGAACATCGATAAAACTTTGAACCGAAAGCACACCAGGTAATTGGTGAATCTTATCCTCATATTTCTTTATGCTCCTAGTGGATGATACTTCTGTGACATTTTCCTTTGCCTTCACAATAATAAAAATCGGGCTTGATTTCCGTACGTCATAATTTTTTTTTAGCAATTCCGCCCCTATCCTTGATTCATAGGACGGAGGCAATACTTCCGCAGTAGGAACCCCTACTTTCATACGAACGATAGGGAGCATAAGAGATATTAACAAGGTGCTTATTAAAATGGCAAATATCGCTGGCCGTTTCATTACGGACAGTGCGATTCGCTCCCACATGATTGAATTCTCCATTCTCTTTTGAGTGCCCGCAAAAACCTTAAGAGAATTGATACGGTGGCCCAAAATACCTAGTAATGAGGGTAAAAGTGTGCATGATAGGATCATTGCTGAAAAGACCACCAGCACACCACCTAAACAAAGAGAGTAAATAATAGGGAGTTTTATAAACAGCATGCCGAACATACCAATTAAAACAGCAAATCCAGAAAAGAAAACAGATTGTCCTGCTGTTTGTGTAGCCATGGCCACAGCTTCCTTTACTGATTCCTGTCTCTTTAATTCCTCTCGAAAACGGCTGACAAGAAACAGTGCATAATCAACTCCGATCGCAAGACCCAGCATCATAACTATATTTGGAAGAAAATTTGAGAACGAGTAATAATCAGTAAGATAATAAATTATTCCAAGTGCCAGTGATACACTCATTATCCCAACTAATAGTGGCAGAATGGCTGCCCACACTGTCCCAAAAATAAATAATAGGACAAGTAATGCAATTGGAAGGCCAATCTTTTCAGAATGTGCCATGTCTTGTTTTGTTGCCTGCTGTACTTCATGAGTTGTCGCAATTTCCCCATCAACATATGTATCCATTCCCTGAGGCTTCCCTATTAGCCTTTTCATCTCTGGAAAATGGTTAAGAGCCTCTTGATTCTTTAGTTTTAGTTCAACAACAACAGACTGAATTCCCTTATCCTCTATTAAACGAGGTGTTGAATTGATGTGAATTTTTTCAACATAGTTTCGTTTTTTTAATTTATCTAATGAATGCAGTATGTCCTTCTTCGCTTGTTCACTTGTTAAGTCAGTATCATGACTTGTATAAACAATAGTGACTGTAGAAGGTGACGTCCCAAGTTCCTTTTTCATTAATGAAAATCCGAGGTCCGATTCGCTTCCCTTCGAATTGAATCCACTTTCCTTAAGCCTATCAGGTAGTTTTTGGACAAAATATGCAGAAACTATAAATAACAATATCCAAAAAAGTGTTACTGCCCAGCGCAATCTGTACATCCTTATTCCCCAATGCCAGAATAGACCTTTTTCTTGAATCTCTCTCATTTATAACATCCTCCATTTTGTTCCAGTGATAATAGGATTTCACATTACACACGTTTTTATGAAAGTGAACGATTGGAAGAATAGCGATGAAATTTTTCCTATCCTCTACGTCAGGAACTATTAAATGGTTTTAGAGTTTATCCTATAAGAGGGCATACACTTTCTTGTAAGACACCTTGTGCCCTTTGAAAGTCTTTACATTTATTTTAGGTTCCAATAATTATGCTAACGATTTTTTAGGAGAAATTCTATAAAAATAAAAAATAAAATATTGCTTAAGGACATATTTTCCACATTTATTTGGCCCTATTAGTGAGTTTATAACAAAATTCCTTGGCTAATCATATTCACTAAAAAAAGCGAGCTCGTCCACTACGGTATGTATAACTTTCCATTCATCTGCCTCAGTTCTGTGTAATCTTGGTGTTACTTCCAATAGAATTAGGTAAGTTTATACTTCTAAGTATCCCTTATCAGGGTAAATTATAATTGCATCAAATTAAAGGAGGGTACCAATGGTCCGTATTAAGGTTTTGTTAGTGCTCATGCTCATGCTGCCATTCCTATTGAATGTTCCTTCAGCGAATGCTGCTCCACCAGAAAATGAATTGAACCAATATTTAGCGGAAATAGGATGGACTAAACAAGAGTTATTTGACTATCTTTCCTACTATGAAATTCCATTAGATGATTTTAACACAGTGGAAGAACTTAAAGATGTTATGGGTACCCCAATTAACTCGAAAAATTTTCAGGAGTTATTAACTAAATATGGTCTTACCGAGAAAGAATTTAATGATTTAATGGACCATTTTGGTGATAACTTGAATGACTATAAATTTATAGAGGATTTGGATGCATCAGTTGAATTCTATGTAAACAACGATGAGTATATGGCGGAAACCGAAAAAGCATTAGGGGAATTTGGCATTACTGAAGAAGAAGCAGAAAGATTTTTTAACTACTTAGCTGAAGTAGAAGAAAAAAATAAAGATCAACTTGACCAAATAGCAACAAACGATACCCTTTGGGAAAAATTCACTAATGTAGAAGATCCTAGTCAATTAAGCGATGAAGAACTTAATGAAATGGTTCAAATTTTAGAACAAACAATTGCGTTGTATGAAATTAAAATGAACTTTAAGGTTAACGGCCAACCAGTAACCTTAAATGATTTATTAAAAATGCAAGAACCTCCAAAAGGTAGTTTATCTGGCAGTGTTTACAGTACTTCAGGGGAACTTCTGATTGACTTTAATATACCTCAAGAGTTTTTTGAATCACTGGAAGTTGTAGAAAACGGGGAGGATTTACTTCATTTAGGTGAAATATCAGATGATTATGTTGATCATATGCATGAGGAGAAATATGAACAAGGACGAAAAAATTTAAAATAAAACAATAGCCCTTCTCCATTGGGGAAGGGCCTTTGTAAAAGGCACCGATATGATTGGAACAGGATTTAGAAATGAACGTGATTCTTCAAACTGTATTTCCATTTGCTCAATAATATATTTCAATTTGACTTGTATACTCATTATTAGATCACCTTTCGATATTTTTACTAATGCACCCATTAGATTAAGTACATTCCTTCACAAAAGGATTATATTCCAAAGTGTATCATATATTTATTTTCCTCTTTAGCCTTAATTATTAATAATTGTCTGTACAAAGAATTTTCTTACCGAATTCGGTACCTTTGAAGTACCACCAAAGAATTTATGGAAGTTAAGTCCAAGATGTGAACCACCTATGGTAATCAAAGATTCTGTATGTTCATAAATATATCTCGAAAAGGTACGGCATCTTCTTCTTAAACCT
Organism: Bacillus sp. ISL-7; assembly: GCF_018613065.1. The sequence continues at coordinate 37,477 of NZ_JAGGQW010000085.1, forward strand.
CTAGCTTTCTGTTTTGAATAGTTATAAACATTCCATTATTTCATCTTAAAAATTCCTCCAGGGGATTTGGAAATGGTTTAGTACAATATTTCTTTCCTAAGGGGACTAATCCCTTCTTTAACTAAACTGACGGTTAGTACAACAAGCAAAAAGATCGCCGCAGCGATCTCCTTCTTTAACTATTGCACCAGATAGTTTTAAAAAAAATCTTTAAAGTTTGTGAGACCACGAACGTAGCATAACTTATAACTTTCTTCATATTGCTGTATCTCACTAAAGATTTCCGTGCCCCTCTTTTTCAATTTTGCAACAACAGCTTCAATATCTTCAACGGCAAAGCAAATATGTCGGATACCCAGCGTATTTGCAAAAGGTTGCTGAATATCTTTTTCATCTGATGGCGTATAAAATTTGACTAGTTCTATCCATGCCTGACCATCTGGCATCCCCAATCCTACACATGCCGTTTTAACATCATTAAGCCCAACTATTCTGTCCAACTGTTCTCCATCCAATTCCCATTCCGCTTGCACTTCAAGTCCTAAATCAAGAAAAAACGCTTTAGCCTCTGAAAGATCATTTACGTTTATACTCACATGATCTATTCTATTGATCTTCATATCTCATACCTCCTATGTTCCTGTTATTTTCAATACCTGTATTCGTGTAAGGTTTGTTTAAATTCTAATTCGCTTAAAACAGGAAATATCCTTCTTCAACAAACCTGCTAACGTTAGTGCAATAAAAAAGGGTCGCCGCAGCATCCCCATACTTAAACTCTTACACCCGATAGTTGAATACGGAAGAAAGTAGATTTAAATGTTTTTTATTAAGCAAGTTTTTAATCAAAGAATTCTTCTGGATATAAATGCTCTTCTTCAGTTTCAACATCTGGGTATTGAGTAAAAACAGACTCAAATTCGTCATTTTCAATAAGGTAATCAATAACCTCCAAAATCCGTTCTCGACTAGCAATATCAATCAGCACCATATCACTTGACCAAAGATATGCTCCGTTCATACTTTCACCTATCTGTTTATTTTTTTCACTCAGAGTCTTATGTTTTTATATGTAAAAAAACTTGCAATCCATACAGTACGGTCAGAGGAAGTAACTTTCACATCAAGATTGTCATCTTCAATATTCCATTCACCTTCTGCCCATTCCTCTGCTTCTATCCAAATATGTTTATTTCGATTTTCCTTCAAAAGAAATCCCCCTATATGCCATATAAATAAAGCACCCGTTACTTTAAGTACAATTCTTCACAATCTCCTTCGTTAATGGGCGATGCTTTTTATAGCATCACACCGATAATAAAAAATTTTGTTATTCTTTAGAATTAATAACTTTCGCCAACCCTAACGCTAAATTTCGTGTGAGTATATCTGAAACTAATTTTTCATCCTTCAGCTGACAATTAATAATTAGTATAACTTCTCCGTGTTTTTCATTCCGTACCAGTTTTATTTGCTTTTTTTTATTCTTCCATTTATACAATATTATTTCGATTACTAAACCAATAATAATGCCGCTGGCTGCACCAATTAGTCCCCAGTATATAGGTCCCCATTCTAATTCAAATCCCTTGCTGGCTAAAATAGTTGATAATACAACTGCTAAAGCAAATCCCTTATCTAAAAACGAACGACCGTCAGAATGATTAAGGGAGTCAATGATTGAAGCTCTAACATTTACTTTCTTTAATGGAACTGCAAAAATATCCGTTATGCCATTCTCCTGTAACTCTGTTATCCCAAGCTCAAGATACTTTGTATGTTCAAAGGTCGCAAAAATTTGCATTTATTCCACCAGTCCTCCCTTATGAATGTGGAAATTCGAAGGCTGGAAATTTTCCTCTAAAAAGCGTGCTTGTTCTTTTGCAAACAATTTATTTAGTTCAATAGTATCTGTATAAGATTGATACAATGTGAAGAAATAAAAAGACGGTATAAATAGCAACCATTGCATATTTAATACTTGTGTGGATTTTTGTATATCTCCCTGTATTAAATAAATTATTGCTTCAGCGAAGTGCGAGTAAAATACAAAGATAACTGCCCAAAAAAGTGTAAAAAAACTTGCTAAGATTCTTTGTTGATAAAATTGACCTAGACTTGGAATGAAAATTGCCCAAATAAGAGCTAGGATAGGATTTCTCTTATCCAGATAATTAACACCCGCTGCGTTCATAGCATATTTCTTGATGGGAGAGTTGGCACTTTCGCTAAGTTTATACTCTTTGTTCAAATCAACTGCTCCACGGTAACTGTCCCATATACCGAATAAATATATAGGTATATATAAAAGCAATAATCTGGTATTTAATATACCTTTAGCTGATGGTATATCGCCTATAAAAGAATACACCATAGCAGCGTTTAGATTTGAATATGAATTAATACAAATTTCCCAAACAATTAGACCAGTACCACGAAAAAAATGTCCTAGTAGAATATGACCAAGTCCAGGGAAAGCTACTGACCACCAAGCAATTATTGAAGGTTTTCTTAAATGAAGAATGGTTGTATCAAAAATTCCTAAAACGCTTCTAGGAAGACTTTCTCTTCTCATAGCCCTACTCATATAAAATGCTCCTTTGATCCAAGTTTGTAATTTCTGTGTACAGGTTAAATTCAGTTATATAATCCTTTTTCCTTAATCTCTCCAAAAAATTTTTTAAATAAAAATAATATCAATAATTAAGTTTTCTTTCTTATGATAACCTGCCACGTTACTTGAAGAAGAAAAATGCCTTGCTCCCTTATAGAAACAAAGCACTCCGTTAGCTAAATAAAAGGATTTTATTTTTTACTCTTTTTTAGATGGCATTTGTCAGCCAACTTCTATGCAAGTTGAGTTGGAGCTTCCTACTACTTTATTTAATTCAGTTATCAATACTTGAAGAATGTTGTCGTTTACTAATACTTGTAATGTCTTCTCTGTAATTGGAACATTGTATTTTTGAAAAGCCTTTAATGTTTTTTCCCATACTGAAACTTTATTTAATCTATACACTGAGTTTACAAGGCTTTAATATTCAGATGATAGGATTGGTTTATCAACGAATGAGGAGGCAGTATAAATGAATGTTCGTGCAATATTTATTGATATGGATGGTACACTACTAAAAGCCTCAAACAACATTTCCCGCCGAAATATGGAAGCCATTTATAAGCTCATTAATCAGGGAGTCAAGGTTTTTCTAGCTACTGGTCGACACTATGAAGTAACCGCTCCTTACCATAAAGAAATTGGATTACGAACTCCTATGATCTGTTTGAATGGTGCCGCTATTCACGATGCAGAGACAGGAAGAGCTATGCAAATGAAAACCGTCCGACTGAACGAAGAACGATTCCACCGTCTGACCGCTGAAAATCCTTGTAATGTTATTATCCATACAGCAAATGGGCTTTATTGTAAGGAAACAAATGAAGAAATCGATTATTGGACAACAGTTGGGCAAATTCCGCCACGGTATATTGGAGATTTAAGACTGGCAAATTATCAAGATGTTCTTAAATATAGTGTTCGAACAGGTGGACCAAGTTCTGAATTATCCGCTTTGTTTAAAAAGGAAGCAGAAGTCATCAATTGGAATGACGGGTTTGAAATGGTTGCTCCTAATGTTTCCAAATGGTCTGCTATAAAAAGCTTACTTCGCGCATTTCGAATTAGTCCAAATGAAGTCGTAGCCATTGGAGACGGACCCAATGATATAGAGATGCTTCGTCATGTCGGTACTGGTGTGGCAATGGGAAACGCTAGCGAAGAGGTTAAAGCAGCAGCTGATTTTGTTACAGGACACCACGAAAATGATGGATTAGCTGAGTTTATAGAACGTTATCTTCATAAATCATATGAATCATATGTGATTTAAGGTTATTTAAAATAACTTTTTGTAATAAAAAATGACAGGTGTAATCTATTTCGTTAGATTCATACCTGTCATTTTTTGTCATCAATATTTTATAATTAGATAGTGTATCTTCATTTGAACAATTTCATTCATGTATTGGTTTCTAACTCAGAATTACCAATTACTCCTAATTTTCAATATTCACACCCTTTAATGAAATAAAAAAATAGCTTCTAGGTGAAAATGGAAGGGCCTAATCATCTGTAAGAAATTATACAAACTACAAAACGGGGACAAAGGTTACTGTACTAAACGGGGTTAAATCAACTTGTTTAGGCTGATTCTTCAACTCAAGCACCCATTAGTTCAACAAGGAAATCAATCAATAAATAAGGTTTATGTTCAATTAATAACACGATTTATATATAATACAATGTAAGAATCACATGATCAATACTTATCATAATCAGAAAGGTGATATTAAAATGGAAAATTTTTATCTGTTTGTCCTAATGTGTATTTTACTAATTATTTTACCCGGTCCTGATACTGCAATTGCTACAAAAAATACTGTCACCGTTGGGAGAATCGGAGGTCTTAAAACAGCTCTAGGTACTTGTTGTGCCCTTCTTATCCATACTTCTGCTGCTGTATTAGGACTTTCAGCCATCATTGTGAAATCAGCAATATTATTTTCTGTCTTCAAATACGTTGGCGCTGTTTATTTAATTTATCTGGGTGTTAAGACCTTATGGTCAATGAAGAAAAAGGAAGAAACAGCAAGCGTTGAGATGAACACAAAAAGCCAGTTTGTAAACACATCTTGTTTTAAACAAGGGTTTATTACAAATATCCTAAATCCCAAAGTTGCTGTCTTTTTCTTAACCTTTTTGCCTCAATTCGTGGACTCTGGAAGCAATACCTTTATACCGTTTCTTATAATGGGTATAACTTATACTGTATTGACTGCCGTATGGTTTTTACTTTATGTCTATTTAATTAATCAGATTAGTTCTTTTATGAAAAAACCTAAAACACAAGATATTATTGAAGGTATCACAGGTACTATACTGATAGGTTTTGGTATAAAACTAGCTCTTGAAAAGACTCATAATTAGCTTATTTTTATTTATAAGGTACGACCCTTGATTTCCCTAAATCAAAGGGTCTTATTTTTTGCCGAAATAAAGTATCTTAATCAATCTTGCTAAACTAGTCGAGTAGAAGGGAGCCTTTCTACCTTGCGGTAAATTGTACTCCACCCTCCGGGTAGAAAGGTCGCCCAATTGGTGACTCAAATCCCCACAGAACCCGGCGTGCGGATTTCCCGCACCGGGCTCTTCAGAAATTGCTTCACAGTCAGTACACTAATTGAACCACCTTGCGGTGTTCCTATTTCACTGAAGTGTCTTCTTTATTGGTGATTGAAAAAATTCTTGTTCCAAATGGTTCAAATGTTGTTTCGTTTTCTGAGGTAATATTTTCAAGCCCATACCCTTTAAAATCAAAGAAAATATCCCAAATGTCCTCAGATTTTCTTTTAAAAGCAATCGACTCATAATCACAATTATCCTCGTAATAACCTAAATGCAGATGATATTTATCATCATACAAAATATCCATTAAGCACCTCTATTTTTATCATTTATATTAACCAATTCGGTAGAGGAATCAATAAACCTTTTTAAAGTAAACTGCCCCGTTAGCACAATAAGAAAACGGGATCGCCGCAGCCATCCCATCTTTAACATAGGCACCCGTTAGTTGAACAAGAACTCTCTTTAATAAGTTCCCTCCCATTCTTCTTTTGTATATTTAATCATAGGGAAATTTACCCTAATATAAGTCAAAATTGCCGTTGTTTCCTCCCTCAAAGTATAAGGAGTTACTGTTGATTTAAAAGCAGGACTTATAAGGACAGGAACAGACATGTCCTTTACATAAAAATGTAAACAATCCTTATACGATGTTTGCTTTGAACGTATTTCTTTTTTAAAATATCTAATCTCAATTACATCGTTAAATATTACTTCTCTTTTATGTTTCTTATTTTCAACAATTTTATTTGAATATACAGCAACATACCCTCGAATATCTCCACTATAATAGCGGAAAAGCAGATAAAACGTGATAAAAAATACAATTCCATAAATACACAAAAACCAATCTTTTTCAATTACGCCCCTTATAATAATCACCCAAAAAAACAATATAGATATTAGGCGAGATATTTCAAATACAATCAATATCCATTTGGGATTTTTATAAAACAATATAGGATTTTCCAAAATCATTTCCTCCAGAGACTAAAAAAAGTTAGTGCTTTCCTTAATCTTAAAAAGTAGGATTTTCAACATACTTATATTATATACCCTTCTTTCACTATCCTGCCCGTTAGCACAATATGAAAAAAGCCACCAACTGGCAGCTCGATCTTCAACTCTTGCTACCCGTTAGCATAAGTACAATACTTCACATTATTAGTTTTTATTGAATTAACAGAGAGGTCTGAAATCATTTAATCATTTGCGTGAGTCCAAAAATTAACCAATAAGCTATTGTCCCAACCACCCTCCAGGGGGATTTTCTAATGATAATACCGATACATATACATAGCAAAGTAAATACAGAGAAACCTAGCATACGTAATTGCCCTTGAAATGGACCAACCTTATTCAAAGCGAGTACAAAAGTAGAAACGATAAGAAATGTAATTATAGCGAAATTTGTGGTTTTTGAATATTTCATATGAAGTTCCTCCATCCCAGATTTTTTAATAATTAGAAAATATTCTTTTTATCCTTATTCCACAAATATCCTAAATTTTCCTTCTTTAATTAAACTGCCACGTCAGTTCAACAAGCAAAAAGATAGCCGCAGCGATCTCCTCCATCTTTAACTCTTGCACCCAGAGGAAATTCAAGTTTTTAGTATCTTTGGCTAATTCTTCACTTAATTTTTTTTATCTCTTCAGTTTGGTCTAAGATATTATTATTCACTTTCCTTAAAGCATCATAAACCGCAAAAATCCCCGCCAATACTAAGAATCCAACCAGTAAATCCATTTTCACACCCACATCATTCAATATATTAAATAAATAATAAACCAATTTGGGTAATTCTGTAATATCAAAATGGTCTTTGTTAAGCTAACCTGCGACGTTAGTGAAACAAGAAAAAAGGCTGCCGCAGCAACCTCTTGTTTAACTCAAGCACCCGTTAGCTGAATAAGGAAAAGTTCCGTTGCCCGCACTTCTTCCTATACACAACTATCCATCCTCTGTCCCTTCAGCCTGTTTTTCACTTCTTTCCCCGTATATCCAGGATTTTTGGACTGTATATGTCTAATGGCTCCAGGTCAGTATCTTGGGCATAATACAGTTTATATACATTTGAGAGGGGGATAGTATGAGGCTAAGAAATGGAGATTTTTATACAAATGTTTTTACCAATAAGTTATATAGGTTAAATGAAGATAACGATAGCAGCTGGTACTTGAGTTTGCGTGATGAAGAAGGTGATCATGAAACAGAAAAGATATCAGGGCGTGATATGATTAGATTGGTAGAAGGTAGTTATAAAAAAAGCTAATAAAAAAGCTACCCCATTCCTGTCATAGTACCTGTAATCAGATTTTTTTAGTGGAAAGTAGGTAAAACATGAAACAATATAAGATGTTCCAAGGAAAAAGTCGCCTTTATGTCGAATATAGTAGATAAAGGGGATTATCCAATGAATAAAGTTGAGTTATTAAAAAAATTACTAAATAGTAGTCGAGGTAATTTGTTTTCATTAGAGATTCCTACTACAAAAGAAAATGAAAAAAAGATTCAAGAATTGGTTAGAGTATTAGAAACAGAACAAAGAATTAAATTAAGAGAATATGTACAGAGAGAATACTCAGTTTACTTACATGGAATAATTAAGTATGCATCCGAATAATTAAGTAGTTCAGTTATTGTGGAGAAAACTTAAAATAACAAGCTGAATAACATTTGAATTCGCAGATTAAATCACACAGCATATAGCACGCAAAAAAGCTCAGAGTTTATTGCTCTGAGCTTTTCTTTTTTTAGGGAGTTTATTCCATTAAAGCCCCCTTTAATGGAATAACTGAATGTTTACTTCTTAATAAATAGTGCTTTTAAAATTGTTTTTGCCATCGACTCTGTTTCTCTATGGATACTGACCTTTTCTAAAAAAGGGAAATCATTTGGAGTAACTGATAACTTTGCAAGTGGTCTTATTTTTTCTTCACATACCCACTCATCCCTAATTCCACCTTTTTTGAAAAGGTGCTTTGAGAAAAAATAAATCGTACCACTTGTCCAAATATCTCTTATATCATCATTATTCGTCGAAAAATAATAATAACGTTTTATTCCTTTGTTAGTAGGTACAGTTAAACAAAGGTTTCTTATAGAACCTACATACCCTTTTCTATTTTTTACTGCAAAAAATAATGACCATACGCCGTCAGATGCAGCAAAAATAGCATTAATCGGTTTACCATTAAAGAGGGAACTTTTTCTTGGTTCAAAATTATCTATTAAATAACTATTAGAGCCGTGTACTAATACACTTTTATTCTCAATTACGTAATTCAAAAACAAATATAATGGGTATTTACTATTATAAAATATATAATTTCCATCACCTGTTGATATGTATCTTTTATACATTACATCAAACTCTTTAATCGCTTGCTCAGGCAATTTTAACTCTTCTATTTTTAATAGTTGGGTTTTATCTAGAATGAACTTTTTAATAAGGTTTCGTATTCTTTTTATTATAATATACCCCCTCCCACATACTTCGAAAGATTCCGCTTTATTCCATTAAACTGCCCAGTTAGCACAATAAGAAAACGGGATCGCCGCAGCCATCCCTTCTTTAACATAAGCACCGTTTGTTGAAGAAGAATTAACTCAATAACTTGTTAAAAATACTTTCCCGATTGTTTTTTTAGAAGATTCTACAGCGTCAATCGCCTTTTTTATATCCGACAAGTCATACTTAGAATCGACCATCATCAACCGTAATTTTTTATCATCTATTAGCCTTATCAAATGATTAAAAGTTTCTTTCCATTTATTTGCTGAGACATTTTTATTCCAATTCCGTAAATGAAACATATTCGCATTCACTTTTGCTTGATTTACAATATCTGCCCAATTTACTTGTACCCCTGATAAAAGACCGATTGTTAAAAAATGTCCATTAGGGCGGACACTAAAAGCTAATTCATTACCATCCGAACCACCAATAGAATCAATGGCAGCATCTGCACCCATTCAACTTGTTAATTCCATAACGGTTTCATTTAGACGATTTAAAGAGGTATCTATCACATTAGAAGCACCGAGATGAAGTAATTCCTCTGTATACTTATTATTTCTAGTCACTGCAATCAATTGAAAACCTAAAATCTTTGATAATTGAACAAAAATATGCCCAATAGAAGAACCACATGCGTTAACCAATAAAACATCATTTGGTTTTAATTTTAAAACTTCCGTACAAACCACCCAGGCTGTAACGGGATTAATATACATTTGTGATGCCGTAAAATCATCAATAGAATCAGGTATAGGAACGGCAAATTCTGCTGATGTCTTAACAAGCTCTTGCCATGTACCTTCCCCACGCAAAGGTAAAACCCGTTTACCAATAAGGTTTTTTTTAACAAAAGGACCTACATCCTCTACAATCCCAACTCCTTCATAACCAGGAATATTAGGTAAAGAAGTTCGATGAGAATACGCCCCTCTAATTGGAATTAAATCAGAAGGATTGATAGGTCTTGCCAACATTCGAACTAGAACTTCATTATCTTTAGGTGGTTTAATGGTTTTATATTCAATTTTCAACACATCTTTAGGACTGCCAAATTCGTAGAAATTAATATATTTTGCATCCAAAACAATAAAGGCTCCTTAATAAAAATTAGAATAATTTAATTATAGCATTTTCAACTAAACTGCCCGTTAGTGAAAGAAGGTTTTATAACAAGTGACAACGTTGAACGTCGCCCCTTTCATTGTTACCCTTTTATTATTTTTAACATCGAGTTAGCATTTGTCTGAAATTCATATGGTACTTTAACTTCTTCAACTGTACATCCATTTTCAGCGATATATTTTATTAATTTATCTAAATGTTCATATCGTTTTCCTTCCAAATCAACTAAAGGGAAAATACGAATTTCCTCCTTAGTAACTCTCAATAACTCATTTAGAGTTTTAATATGAAATTGGTAATCTAATCGGTCAGCATACATAAATAGAAAATGTGCAGAAAGAAGTATATCAAATTCTGAATCCTTAAACGGCAATGAAGGTAAAGTAACGGGAATGTATCTTTCATTCCATTCCATCATATCGTTAGCACAATCCTTTAAGGCACTTAAACGATGTTTTCTAAGACCTTCTACATCTTTGAAATAATCCCATATATAATTGCTCTTGGCTTTTTGCATATGCTCCATAGCGTGTTCAATGTCCTGAAGACCTTTATTTTTCAAGTCTTCACCAGAATGATAATACGCAATATCACAAGCTTTTACATCTAAACCAGATTTGTTACCAACAGCAGTAAACGAACAAGCTCCTGCTGGACAATCGAGTATTTTCTTTCCCTCTAATTCTTCTTTTGAAAGTGAAAACATATCAAAATACTCTTCAAAAGTTCTCCCGATAAAAACAATTCTTTCTAAATCTAACTTTGTACTCTGCTCAACTCTACTCAACTAAACTCACCTCTTCTAATAGAATTAAATTAATATTATTACAATTCATTGGAAAAGTTAACCTTTTTTCACTATTCCACTTTATCTAATCTGCCCTTTAGTTGAACAAGAAAAGCTTTACTCCTTCTTGAAGGAACGTTAGTAATATAAGGCTTTTTTCTTTTTATTTACAAATCTTGAGATAAACGAATCATATCCCTACACTGAATACCGTTTTCAAAAATCTCTTCTGAGTAGTGCCTAATGAAATAATCTATATCAACACCTCTAATTCTAAAACCACATTTTTGATAAAGAGTTAATTGTCCTATGCTTGAATTTCCGGTACCGACTTCTATCGTTTTGTATCCTCTTGACTTAGCTTTTTGAATTGCATTAATTACTAACTGTTTCCCAATGCCTCTACTATGCAGGGTTTCTACAACTGCAATACTAACCAACTCCACAGTTTCAGGTCTTGTTGGGAGTAGTACATAAACCCCGATAATTTGTTTATCATTTTCAGCTACAAAGCATTCTCCCCTTTGCGTATATTCCTCAACAAGTATTTGAGAAGGGTCAGCTAATAACAACAATTCTATTGGAGGTTCTTCATCTACATTTAGTTTTCGAATATCCATAATGCTCTCCCTTAAAAAGCTATATTTCCTTTCATTTTACCATTCCTTCTTGAACTAAACTGCCCCGTTAGTTCAACAAGGAACAAGATAATGTTTGTAATGAAGATATTAATATAGAATTTTGAGGTTATATAGCTTAATAATTCATTTATCTTTTTTCAGCGAAGACTGATGCTATGGAAGTGATAAATTCCTTTGCTTCCGGTGTTTCTATTTTTGTAATCATATAAGTAAAGGAAGCAGGAGGTACAATTTTATCAGGTTTTATTTCAACCATCCTCCTACTCTTTAATTCTTCCTGTACAATGGATAGTGGTAAATATGAAATACCTAATCCCGTTTCAATAAACCGTTTTGTAATTTCCATTTGTGTAACGGGAATTGTACGAATCCGTGGATAGTATTTTTTAATCTCAGATAATAGTTGATTCCAATATGAAGGATGATTATTGGTTAAAAGCCGGTATTGTTCAAGCATTTCCCTCTCATTGATAGCCGTTTTATGTTGCTCTCTTTCTTCAGGAAACGGTGCAACCAATACAACTGGATCCTGATGAATGATCTTACAGGACAGATCCGATTGGACAGGCTTCATTCTTGTTAAGCCGATGTCTGCTTTGCCAAGGCTAATTTCTTCACCTATCTCAAAAGATCGTACAACATTTATAATCACCTCAATATCTGGATGTTCATCAATAAAGAAACGCAAAAAAGGTGGAAGTAAAGAGGCTGCAATTTGTGGAGCTACAGCAATGATAAGTTTACGTTTATACCCTTGCTTCCACCCTTCGAATTCCTCCAACTCCTCTTCATATTTTTGAATAATCTCTATGGCTGCCGGAAGAAACTTGTAGCCGGCAGGGGTAAGGGAAACATTTTTGCCTACCCGTTCAAATAATTGAATGTGAAGGTGATGTTCTAACCTTTTTATGTGTTTAGTAACAGCCGGTTGTGTTAAATAAAGCTTTTCAGAAGCTCTTCGAAAATTTTCATATCTAGCCGCGATGATAAATGTTTTTAACCACTTTATATCCATTTCTAATACATTCCTTTTTTTAATAACTAACTGTTATTGATTGTGCTTAAATTTGTTATTTTTCATTATATACCGAATTCCTTATAATTCATATTAAGTTAAATATTTACTAAATAGAATATATCGGTCTACAATATACTTAATCTAAGGAGAGGTTTCAGAATGAGCACAACCAAACAAAGGATAAAAGAAAAATTCAATGAAAATGCAGGTGCTTACGATCGTCAAAGAAAACTACTAATTCCTTGCTTTGATGATTTTTACTCCATACCCATTTCTATCATTGAAACTAAAAATGATTCTCCAGCTGTACTGGATATTGGTGCAGGCACCGGACTATTTTCTTTCTTCATTAAAGAAAAGTTTCCAAACGCCCACATTACCTTAATTGATCTTTCTGAAAAAATGATGGATGTTTCAAGGAAGCGGTTTGCAAATTATAATGATATTCATTATGTGGTTGCTGATTATACAGAGTATAAATTCAATGAAAAGTTTGACCTTATCATTTCTTCCCTTTCCATTCACCACCTATCTGACGAAGAAAAAAGAAAGTTGTACAAGAGAATGTTTTCTTTATTAAACCAAGATGGAGCATTTATAAATGCTGACCAAGTCCTTGGTTCTACACCATTGTTAGAATCGCTATATAAAAATGATTGGAAAAACAAAGTTGAAAAGAGCGGATTAACAAAGCAGGAAATTGAAGCTGCTAACGAACGTATGGAACTTGATAAAATGGCAACGCTGAAGGACCAAATTGCTTGGCTGAAAGAAAGTGGATTTCAAGATGTTGATTGTATTTATAAATACTTTAATTTTGTTGTCCTTTTTGGGAGAAAAAGTTAAGACAAGTTCGATCATCGCGGCAACTGGTGTTTTGTTTCCTAAAAAACTTTTTTATAACTCTTAGAAATAACAACAATTCGGTGGAACTTTTCGTTATACAAAAATGCCCGCTAGAATTATTTTCTAGCGGGTTTTTTATGTAAAAAGTCCCTCGATTCTTGAACAAATCTGCTTCGTTAGTGAAATAAGAAAACGGATCGCCGCAGCCATCCCATCTTTAACATAAGCATCCGTTAGCTTAAGAAGGTTTTAACACATACACACCATCAAATGATTGCCATCAGGGTCTTTAAAATTAAACCATTGGTTTTGCTCTATTCCTGTTGTTATTTCTACCTTCTTTTCCCTCATATAATCGTAAGCATTTTCTATATTATTAGTATTGAAATGAAATAGTGGGGCTTTGAATATATTTTCAACTGAAAAAATTTTGCTATCTAATACAATCCCTGTTCCATTCATAGGTACTATAAACAAATGACCAAATAATATTTTGCCTTCTGCTGCTAAACCAAGTATGTCACAATACCAATTACGAGCCTCTTCAATATTACTTACAGGAATAAAAACTGTACCGATTTGATTTAATATAGGATTCATAAATACCTCCAATAAATAACATTAATTTACTATAAGAATCAATTCGTCGTAAGGTCTCTTTTTCCCTTTTATTATTGAGCTAACCTGCACGTTAGCTTAATAATAAAAACGATACTTCTTTGAAAAGTATCGTATTGTTCAACCAGCCCCTTAATAAAAAAGCGCCTATATTAATAGAAACGCACAATCTAAACAGAAATAATTATGTTTAAACTTCTCAATATTATTGAAGAGCAATATCTTTAAATTCTTTAAAAATTGCTATTTCCTTAGTTAAGGTGTCCTTCATTTTTTTTCCGCAATTCTCACTACATAAAGCAAATATACCATCAGTTCCTTGTAATTTGGCTTCTGATTCTCTAGCTGTTACAATCAAAGGAACACTAGTGTTTCGTGTACGGAGACCTATTTGTATTATTTTCCCTTCACTTTCGGTGTAATCTAAACCTTCTACAAACTTAACACTTAACCCAAATACTGCCTTGTTATTACTAATTTTTTTCATACACCAGGCACATCTCAGCATATAGACCACTCCCATTACCTGAAAATTTTGTAATAAATATACCTCATTAATTTATAAGGTTCAAACTATTAATTGCTCAATAGATTTTTTACCAATTAATCAGCAACTGCTCTACAATAAACTGCCACGATAGATCAATAAAGAAAACGATCCTTGCTAAAGAATCGCGCTGGCTTGCGGAAGACTAAAAATATTTTTAAAGGGCTTAAGGGCATGTTTGCGCTTTGCTGGATAAACAGAAATTTGTTCGGATTTTATATGGTTACTGAAAATAGACAGCCTTTTTTGATCGTGTCACTTGTTGATAGTAACCCTCCAACCAATAAATCCATATCAATAATCTTTCAGCTCGATCCCGTTAGCAGCTTTGGCTATCATTTTTGAAATCATCTTAAATTGTACGAGCATAATCGGGGGTATGTGCAACATTAAATTGCGTAGAAAGATTTTGAAGTTTGATTTTTCAATCATACTCCCGGCAGCTATTAGTCCTATTTTTTGATTTTTCTCAACAAACTTTCTCATTTTTTGTTCGTAGGTAATAAATGCACGGGCGAAGTTGCCATCTGCAGCTTTAAGTTCACCAGCTAATACATAAGCCCCGACAAGCGCCAGGCTAGATCCTTGACCTGATAGAGGAGATGGACCATATGCCGCATCGCCTACCAATGTAATCCGCCCTTTTGACCATGTCGGCATGTGAATCTGGCAAACCTCGTCAAAATAAAAGTCTTTCGCATCTTTCATGGTTTTGAGTAGATGCGAAGTTTCCCAACCTGAATCGCCTAAGAAGGCATTTTCTACTAGTTTCTTTTGAGATTCTGTATCATTGCGGTCGTGCTTCAATGCCTCTGATTGGAACAAGAACATACCCCTTGCTTCGGTATTGTCACGAGCGCTACACATACCTACAGTTTTGCCTGGTATCGTATATAACAGTTGGCGGTGGTCGAGGTTGAGGTAATTCTCGAGAGTGAAAATCGAGATATAACAGCCAAGCGTCCGTTTAAACTGTGCTTCATCTCCAAAAGTTAAGGTGCGTACATTAGAATGAAGCCCGTCTGCACCGATGACAAGGTCAAATGTCTGTGGCTTGTCATCAATAAATTGAACTTCTGCACCAGCTTCAGTCTCATTTATAGCGGTAATCGAATCGCCCCAAATGTAATCAACAGTATCCTTGGTTAAATCGTACAAAATGTTACTTAGATCGTCTCGCATGACTTCGATGTCCAGACCCTGCTGGTTCCCCATACTTGCTTCGCTTATTTGACCTTGGATCTTGCACTTGCTGTTCACAAAGTAAACACCAGTCAAGTTCGTGTCAGCTACACGAACTTGATCGAGTATACCCATCCCCTTAAGCACGGAAATGGCTGCACCACGGATATCAACCCCGTAACCACCCGCGCGCAATGCTGGAGCACGTTCTATTACTGTCACGTCGAATCCATGACGATGAAGCCAGTAAGCGAGTGCCGGACCGGCAATGCTTGCACCAGAAATAAGGACGCGCATCGTTTGTTTCATAATTGCCTATTCACTCCTATCCTAATTAAAGTCTTAACATATCCACAGTATATTTACGGACGATTTTACTTATTTAGGACAACAAAATAATAGGAATTTAATTTTTAAAAGCTTAGACTAATGTTCATCTATCCTGCCCGTTAGTAAAAAAGCGTCTCCACTTAATGTAGAAACGCACTGGTTATTTGAAAATCTGTTATCCCATAAGGTTAGATATAAAATATTGAAAACCAAAAGCTCCTAAAGAACTAATACTTGCCACTATAACTGCTATTGATAATAAAGGATTATAGGCAGATTGCTTTCTTGAACGAAACAAAAAAAGAATGGATAAACCAAAACTTATGATAAAAAAGACAATCCATAGATTGTTTAATGCAAAAGTTTCAAAATTGATAAGGTAATTCGCTATGTAAAAAACATTAATCAAAAGCAATAAGATTAAAATAAATCTTCTCACAATATCACCTTCCCTTAATTTTATAATTTATCCCTTCTTGAACTCCCTCAGCTTGATAC
>NZ_JAGGQW010000086.1 GCF_018613065.1 Bacillus sp. ISL-7
CCTGCCAGCTAAAACGACCCCACCTAAACCTGCTAATAATCCACTGATGGAATACACATTAATTAATGACTTCTCAACCTTAATCCCTGTTAATCGTGCTGCTTCTTCATTTCCACCAATGGCATAAATATGGCGGCCAAACATGGTATACTTTAAAACATAAAACATAACGATATAAACAAAAACCATGATATAGATAGGAGTTGGTATTCCGAAAATAGCTCCGCCGCCAATGAATTTGAACGTTTCATTTTGTAAAACAATCGGATAACCACCACTAATGACATAAGCAAGACCTCGAACATAGGTGAAACTACCTAATGTAACAATAAATGCTGGTAATTTTGTTTTAGCAGTGAAAAATCCATTTATTAGTCCTACTGCATACCCTACAGCCACACCTGATATCATGGCAATAACGGGGTTAACTCCTGCTGAAGAGACCATAACTGAAATAACGCCGGATAAAGCAACTGTTGACCCGACCGACAAATCAATTCCACCAGTTAATATCACAATTGTCATTCCAGCAGCTAGCACAGCAATGATGGAAACCTGCTTTAATACATTTAACATATTGGCCGTTTCTAAGAAATTAGGCGCGGTAAAAGAAAGGACAGCACATAATAAGATTAAAATCATGATCATACCCAATCGATTCCATAATCCGTGAAGGACCTTCCCAACATGTAGGCTTTCTCTTTGTGATATTGTTTGAGTATTTCCCCTCATTTTCTTTACTCCCCCCTAGTAGCTAAGTACATAATTTTTTCCTGTGTGGCTTCTTCTCTCGAAAGTTCTCCTGTTAACCTTCCTTCGCACATGACGAGGATTCGATCACTAACACCTAACACTTCCGGAAGCTCAGATGAAATCATTAAAACTGCCAAGCCATTTTCGGCAAGCTTCGAAACAATTTTATGTATTTCAGTCTTTGCCCCAATATCCACACCTCTCGTGGGTTCATCAAGCAGTAATACTTTAGGTCCGATGGACAGCCATCTAGCGATCACAACTTTTTGTTGATTACCACCACTTAAGTTCGATACCTGCTGTTCCGGTGAGGCAATTTTTATGTTTAGTTCTTTTATATAACGATCAGCGGTAGCATTCACTTCCTTCCAACTAACAATTCCAGCCTTCGTATGCTTTTTCAACTCTGCCATTAAAATATTCTCTTTAACAGACATAGATAAAAATAATCCTTGCTCTTTCCTGCTTTCAGGTACATGAGCAATTCCATTAGCCATTGCATCTATAGGGGATTGTATTTTAACAGATTTTCCGTCTACAAATATTTCGCCACTTACTAACTCAGATGCACCAAATAGAGCCCTAACTAACTCTGTTCTCCCCGCACCTACAAGCCCTGCTAAACCAATAATTTCACCTGGGTAGATTTTTAACGAAACGTTTTTAACAATGGTGTTATCAGAAACATTTTTCAGTTCTAGAACAGGGGAACTGCTTTTTGAAAGTTTTTTAGGATCAAAAGACTTATCTCGATTAAACAAATCTTTTAAATCACGACCTACCATAAGCTTCACAAGGTGATCGGGGTTTGTCTCTTCAATGGGGCCACTTGCAATCCACTCACCGTCACGTAAGACAGTAAATCTATTAGCAATCGTAAAGATTTCTTCCATTCTATGAGAAATATAAACGATGGCAACACCCTGTTTTTTTAAATCCTCAATAATATCAAATAGTTTCATAATTTCTTTATCTGTTAAAGAGGCTGTTGGTTCATCCATGATAAGAACCTCTGCCTTAAAGGATAATGCTCGGGCGATCTCCACCATTTGTTGTTGAGCCACGCTTAGGGTTGAAACTAATTGGCGGGGGTCAAGATTAGAACCCATTGAATCCAACACCTTTTGTGCACTTTTATGCACCTCTCCCCACTTAACCATCCCTAACCGATTTCTCGGAAAGGTTGAACCCATTAAGATATTTTCACTAATCGTCAAATTGGGAGAAAGGCTTAACTCCTGATGAATAACATTTATACCTTTGTTCCTTGCATCAACAGGATCCTTCCACAAAGTTGGCTGACCTTTAAAATAGATCTTTCCACCATTATTATCAGGTGTATAGATCCCTGCTAAAATTTTCATAAAAGTTGACTTTCCGGCTCCATTCTCACCCATTAAGGCATGTACTTCACCTGGATAAAGTTCAATTTTCACATTGTTTAATACGGTTACACCTGAGAACGTTTTACCAATTCCCTCCATATTTAACACTGGATTTTTATGACCATGCTGAACCTTCAATAACCTTTCTGTAACAGCCATACTTTTATCTCACCCCTTTTTTAATTTTATAAAAAGGCTGAATAAGGGGTCTTTCCTTATCAGCCCTTTTGATTAGAGGAGGCTTACCACCCTTGGTAAGAATCTAATTTATCTTGAGTAACAAGTTTAACCGGAACTTTAATAAGATCTTCTACATCTTCACCATTTTTCACTTTCATTCCAATTTCAACAGCCTTTTTCACCATATCGCTTGGTGATTGCGCGGAAGTTGCCCTAATAGTACTTCCCTTTTTTGCCATCGCTTCTGTCACTTCAGGAGCACCATCTACACCCACAATGAAAAATTCATCTTTACGATCAGCTTGCTCTTGAGCAATTTCAACACCGATTGCTTCAGGGTCATTGATCGCAAATACGGCGTCAATAGAGCCTGATGGATTCGCTTGTAAAATACTTTCCATAACGGTTAATGCCTTTTCACGATTTCCTTCGCCGTTTTGCTTCGCTACTATTTTAATTTTAGAATCTTTAATAGCATCCTCAAACCCTTTAATACGGTCTGTTACTGCTGAAACAGGAGGTCCATCAATAATAGCAATGTTTCCTTTTCCACCTAATTGTTCAATGACATATTCTCCAGCTAGTTTACCAGCTTGATAGTTATCCGATGTAACAGTAGCATCGACACCACCATCAGCATTCGTATCTACAGCGATTACAGGAATACCAGCGTCTTTTGCCTCTTGAACAGCTGCTGCAATTCCTTTTGTATCAACAGCATTTAATAAAATTACATCTACTTTTTTTGTAATGAAGTTTTCAATTTGAGATGTTTGCTTTGCGAGATCATATTCAGCACTTTCAACAAAAACCTCTGCACCTAATTCTTTCCCTGCTTCTTCAACCCCTTTTGACATGGCAACAAAGAAAGGATTGGCCAAAGTACCCACAGTTAATCCAATTGTTAACTTTTTGTCACCTTTTTGCTCTTTGTTATCTTTCGTAGATTCACTTGATGATTCACTAGCACTAGTACACGCAGTCATCACAGCCATTACAAATATTAAAGCTAGTATTAATAGCATTTTTACATTTTTTCTCATTATGATCCCCCTAGTTTTTATAAACTTAAAGATTACTTAAAGAAGTTAAATTTGTTATCGCTTTCAGTTTTAATTACATCACCTCCTTAAAAACATTTTTAGGTTGTACAAATAGATTTATAAATCCTTTCTACTAGATTATTAGGTATAAACTCCTCTGTTACCGTTTTCATCTCTTTGGAAAATAAAATCATTTCAATGATTATTTTTGGAGTTTTATTTGAACGTTATTGATCATTTATGATTGTTTTTGAATGTTTTAAGTTAATTCAGATTATATTATGGCTGTTTTTAATTGTCAACAATCCCATATTTAGACAAAAATATATTAATATAGCTAAATATGAACTATTCAAATAGAAGTTCTCACAGATCGTAGCATATATTTCAATGATGTTTGACAAACTTATCTATAAAGAAAGGAACCTACTTTTTATGCTTTTTATTATATTGGTAAAATGCAACAAAAATAAAAAATAGATTCAGTGCCTGTCACACCCCAGAAAGTTTTATCGTTTTTGTCGGAGGATATGACAGACAACAATAAACCAAAAACACCCTCTCCAACCAGAAAGGGTGTTTGGTTTATTTCTTTTGGATTCGCAACGCACAGGCACCGTTCTCATAAAAAAACCTGTGCAGATTAAATCTACACAGGTTTTTGAAGCATATCTTTTAATCATATCACTTGAATTTCTTGTCCACTATTCTCTTTTTTAAATGAAAATTTCATTTTGAAAAGACTTACAACAAAATAGACAATCGCTAGAATTAAAACGAGGGTCCAGATTTGAGAGACAAATCGTGTATTCCAGACACCTAAGAAATACAGCAAAGCTGGAATGGTCAGCGTTACCCATGACTGTACGAAAGCAACAATCCCAATGTAGGTATCTATTTTCTTTTTAAGCGCATTTGATAGAAAGAACAAAAACCATAATAGTGCCCACATACCCCATGTTAATGCATTGACAACATCGTGAAAGTGAATAATCGATGTTAACGTATAGACGACTGCAATAATAGCGACCCATAAACTAAACCAACCGAGACCGCTGCCATCAAGCCCTTTCAATACGGTTACCCCAACATATAAATAGGTTAAGCCAAATAGAAAAATAGATGCAACATTATAAAGTTCCCAATTATTTTGACCCGATGCAAACATTAAGTAAGATGGGATTATAATTTGAATAATTCCAATGAATATATTAAAAACACCCACACTTTTTGCTTCTGCCTTCCCCAATAGCATAAGACTGTTTAAAAATAATACTGCACCTGAGAGAAATAAACCAACAAAACTCATATTAATAGTTGTGAAAAACTATTTTCACAACCTCCCCCTCCTTTTAGAAAGCAATCCCCTCTCAACTAAGAAAAGAAATTGCTTTTTCAACATCATTTATTGTCTTTACGAAAACAACCTCATTTATAACACGATACTTACGATCACGGATGATAAAACACTAACTAATGTTGCTCCAAATAAAAGTTTTAGACCAAATCGTGCGACAGTGTTTCCCTTTTTTTCATTTAAGCTTTTTACGGCTCCTGCTACAATTCCTATCGAGGAGAAGTTTGCAAAAGAGACAAGGAAGACAGAAATAATTCCTAATGTACGCGGGCTAAAGCTCTCCTGTATTTTTGCTAAATCCATCATCGCTACAAACTCATTTGTGACAAGCTTCGTTGCCATAATTCCCCCAGCTTGGACAGCTTCTGAAAATGGAACTCCCATGATAAAGGCAAATGGTGAAAAAATATATCCTAAAATTTCCTGAAATGAAATTCCGAAAACCATATCAAAAACACTATTGATACCAGCCATTAAAGCAACAAATCCAATCAACATAGCACCGACAATGACGGCTACTTTAAATCCATCCATAATATATTCGCCTAACATTTCAAAGAAGCTTTGCTTTTCCACATCTTGAATGTTGAGAATATCTTCGTCTTCTGGCACAGTATATGGATTAATAATCGATGAAATAATAAATCCACCAAATAGGTTTATCACAAGTGCTGTCACAACATATCTTGGTTCAATCATTGTCATATACGCACCGACAATGGACATTGAAACTGTTGACATCGCGGAAGCACATAATGTATATAAGCGATGGGCAGGCAGCAGGCCGAGCTGCTTTTTAACCGTAATAAATACCTCTGATTGACCAACGATCGCGGAAGCTACGGCATTGTATGACTCTAATTTACCCATACCATTTACTTTACTTAACAATAAGCCTATTGCTTTCATAATGATAGGGAGTATTTTAAAATGCTGGAAGATCCCAATTAATACTGAAATGAACACGATTGGAAGTAATACATTAAGGAAGAACGACATTTCACCTTTATTCGCAAGCCCGCCAAACACAAAGGAAATACCGCTGGCTGCGTATTCTAATAATTTACTAAAAACGTCAGCAAATCCTTTAACTAAGACTAAACCAAATTTTGTATTTAATAATAATGCCGCTAATATTACTTGAATGATGACCATTAGGATAATCGGTTTGATTTTAATATTTTTCTTATTATTACTTGCAACAAAAGCAAGTCCAAAAACAACAAGTAATCCAATGATGGCTATGATGTATTTCATGATTTCCTCCACAATGATGTATTTTATTCTAAGATGTAAATGATTCCGAACCTGACTACAGGGCTATCCCAAACAGATTACTTCTTTAAATCCTTTGAAGAAAAAGATACCTGGTTATTCTTTGTTAATATAGCTGCAATGACATGAAAGCTTGAATATGGCGAATAGGCCTGTTTCCGAGCCTAGATCGCTTGATCAATTAATTTATTATTCTCCATTCATGATTTTTCTATAAGAAAACAAAAAGCCTGAGACTGACCAACAAGCCACCCTCGTCAGGGATTAATGGATTTCTGTATAAATAAGTGTTGGTTGGGCTACTTTTTCTTCAACTAGTTTGTAGGCTGCGTAAATTTTCTCGATGACTTCTTGAACATTCTCAACATTACTGTGGATTGTCACAAGTGCGTCACCCTGTTGGACAAAATCGCCTACTTTTTTGTGGAGAATAACGCCTACTGCCAAATCAATGACTGATTCTTTAGTGATGCGTCCAGCTCCTAACATCATTGCGGCAATCCCAATCATCTCGGCAGTGATTTCAGCAACACATCCTGTTTTTAGGGCTGGTACTTCGATCGTATATTTAGCTGTAGGAAGTTTTGTAGGATCATCAACAACAGAAGCGTCTCCACCTTGGGCAGCAAGGAATGTTTTAAAGGATTGTAATGCTTTTCCGTTTCGGATCGACTCTTCCAACATTTCACGCGCTTGTTGCAAATCGGCTGCTTTTTCTGCTAGGACGACCATATGGCTGCCAAGTGTTAAACATAATTCATGTAAATCCTCTGGACCTTGTCCACGAAGGGTATCAATTGCTTCTTTCACTTCTAAAGCATTTCCTACGGCAAACCCGAGCGGCTGGCTCATATCAGAAATGATCGCTTTTGTCTTCCGTCCCACACCATTTCCAATGTCCACCATTGTCTGTGCCAATTCTTTCGCATCGTCGAGATTCTTCATGAAAGCCCCACTGCCTGTTTTCACATCAAGAACAATCGCATCTGCTCCTGCGGCAATTTTTTTACTCATAATTGAGCTTGCAATAAGCGGAATCGAATCGACTGTAGCGGTTACGTCTCTTAAGGCATAAAGCCTTTTATCTGCAGGTGTTAAATTGGCACTTTGGCCGATTACAGCAATTTTATTTTTGTTCACTAAACGAATAAACTCGTCATTTGTAATTTCAACATGAAAACCTTTTACTGATTCTAATTTATCAATCGTGCCGCCGGTGTGCCCAAGACCTCTGCCAGACATTTTGGCAATAGGTACCCCAACAGAGGCGACTAATGGCGCTAACACAAGTGTGGTTGTATCACCAACACCGCCAGTACTATGCTTATCTACTTTAATTCCTTCAATTCCGGATAAATCGATTTGATCCCCAGAGTTAACCATCGCTTCCGTCAAATAGACGCGTTCTTCTTTGGACATTCCTTGGAAAAATACTGCCATTGAAAATGCAGACATTTGATAGTCAGGAATACTTCCGTTGGTAAATCCATTTATTAAAAACTGAATTTCTTCGTTTGTTAATTCAAGACCATTACGTTTTTTCTCAATAATATCAACCATTCTCATATCGTTTTCCCCCTAAATTTAGGTTAAAGTCTTTTTATATATTTTAAAGAAAGTTTAAGATCATTAAAGTTACAAACTGTTCAGCTTCTAAATACTAGTAGAAATCTGACTAATAACTTCTTGAAATCTTGGTTTGTGTTTTCCCGAAGCGAACGCTTTCATCTATCCACTTATTATTTCAAAATAACTATAGCACAGATAGTGAACAAATGTTAAGTAACATTTGAACAAAATTCAAACTCATTTTTTACCATATCGCCATCTTCGTCCTAAATAACATTCATATCAGCAAATATGCACTATATTTAAGAATTTACTGAACTTTTGTAAAAGTACAATAGAAAAATTGTAAAGATTGGTAATATACAATAACCCTTGCCATTTCATCAAATAATTCAACTAGGTATACAAAACAATTGGAGTTAAAAGCGGGAAATGGATGATCTACCAATATATCCGATCGTGGAAAGATGGAGATAGATAAGAAATGAGGTGACATGGGTGTTTTAGCTGTAGATAGGAAAAACACTTCTCTTTTTTTCAGGTATATTTTCTTTCGCTAATTTAGGTCGGTTCCTTGCCGCTAGTACCACTACTCCTGTAACCACTCCTGATAGCAATAAAGCGGCAGTTACAATTCCTGCAACCAAATGAATCACCGTCCTTACTTTATAATAGTTTAATACGTGTTAGAATTTGCGAACAGTGACTGTCACTGTTCGCCTATGTGGAGTCCTAAAAATAACCCAAAATTAAACCTATTGAGGCTTAATTTTGGGTTTTGATTTTATTCGGCCCATACGTACCAAGGATTCCAGCGATCCAATCAAACGCTTGATTAGTTTTTTTAGACCTTATGTACCAATGACAAACAGTGCAGTCACTATTTACCAACCGAAATCTACCACTTAACCAAGAGGATCTTCTCCAAATCGTTCCCAAAGGTTTGGAAACATCTCTTCTAGATCATCTTCGTCTTCCCAATCAAATTCAATTTCTTTATTATCTACCAATCCCTTTTGAGACAACAACTCTAGCATCTCGTCATACAAATCTTCATCCCAATCTTCTGGGTCACCATCCTTTTTCAGTGTATAGGCATCAAAACCTACATTTAGAAAATCCTCGTATTCCGGAACACCTTCATCTCCCAAATTTTCTTCAGTTATATAATTTGCCAAAAATTCGGGTTCCTTCAGTGTTTTCTCGTATACCTCTTGTCCTTGTGAAATGAGCCATCCTCTAAAATAATCAAAAGAATCATCAGAGCATCCTCCCATGATCAGATAGGCTGCACCCCATAGATGAGATTGATAGCTTTCCTTCATGTAACCTTCGAAAATAAACTCAAAATCCACGATCTCATCTATCGATTTCTTACTAAGTTCTTCTGTTAACCAGTCAACCTGGTCTTCTTTGTAAGACTTGGACTGCTCTATTAAATTCCAGTATTCCGTTTTATTCACTCTATGACCCCTCCAGTATATGTAGATATTACTCAATTACGGTTTTTCCTTTTACCAAAAATATTTATTAATTCCTATTTTATCGAGTATAACAATTTATTTACAACCCAAAAAAATTGCGATACCGCTAAGGAGTATCGCCATTCTAAGAGTTCAACTCCTTTTTAATAATTTGCTATTATACTAGGTATGCCCCTAAGGCCACCATCGCTTTCTTTAATGCTTGTTCATAGGCCTTATCCTTACCCACTACAGTACGAAAATCTGCAACGTCTCGAACTGTCGAACGTCCTTCAATTTCATACCCATTATTAAAAATAAGAAGACATATCGTTGATTTATCACTCATACGATGGAATTTTTTCTCTACGAGCATTTCTTCTAATTTAATCCGTTTTTCATCCTTAATCGGATGGGTTCGAGAATACGGGATGACGATATGGTCATACATATGGTGATTCTTACAAGTTACGATAAGAATTTTTTCCCCTTTATGTTCCACTTGATTGATCTCTCCGCATTTTGGACAAATACTATCTATGAACATACTTACCATTTACCGCACTCCCTTTAAATTATTTGGTTAATAGGATAAAAACAACTTAGAACAAAGGTTGTGTTACTTTATATATTTCATTTCCAAAAAAAAATACCTTCTAATATTGAAGGTACTTAATTTTTCTTACATTGGATTTACGCCTTACAAAAGCAGAACTACTTTCCAATATTGGTTTAAAAACCATATCTAACTAAATACAACAAAACACTCCAATTAGGGTTTAACGGAAGGTTATTTGGAATAAACATTTTAGTATATCACGAGGTTATTAATCTTTTTATTGAAAAATGTTGACAAACTATTAGCTGGTTTAGTTGAAGAAGGGGTCCTGATGGCAAAACGCGAATTTCGTATAAAATCCGCGTTTGTTGGTGAGGTTAGCTAAATATATGTCATGTTGACCTTTGTTGATCTAGTCATTCTGCTTGCCGTGGTCTCTCTGAGCTCCCCTATAGCTTCCAATTAAATTTTGATAACCAGGAAGTTGACTAGAGAGTAAAGCGCCAAAACCTTCAACGTCGTTGCGCCAATCGCGTTGTAATTCGCACGCTACGCTAAACCAGTTCATAAGCTGTACTCCACCATGGGCCATACGCATTAATGACGCGTTCGCTACTTGTTTGCTAAACGTTCCGGAAGCATCAGTGACAACAAATACTTCGTAACCAGCATTTACAGCAGATAGTGCCGGGAACGCAACACAAACATCAGTAACAACTCCTGCTATAATTAGTTGTTTTTTACCTGTTGCTTCAACCAATGACAACACTATTTACTGTCAACAAAATTTATATATATATAAAATCATCACAAAAAATTACTGATGATGCTCTGTATTCTTTGGTTAATTTAAAAAGGAGTGTGATCGATCCAATGAATAAATTGTTGTAAATAGCGCTCAAGATATCGTTTTGTTTTTTCGTCAGTAAGCACTTTCTGATCAGAGTCAATCTTTTCATGTACTTGCGAAATCAGCACTTTTTGAAATGGAAGAACCTGAGCTTGTATTGCTTCTAATATTTGTCTGATTTGCATTTGAGCAAAGGCAGTCCCTAATCCCCCAGGAGTTGCTCCGATTAAGCCAACCGGTTTTCTACTAAGAACAGAGGACTTCGGAGTTCTTGACGCCCAGTCTAATGCATTTTTTAGCACGCCCGGAATTCCAGAATTGTACTCTGGACTAACGATAATGATACCGTCAACGTCCTGAATAGCGGACTTAAATAATGTTACTGTTTCTGGATCACCGCCAGTTTCTAAATCTTCGTTAAACAAAGGAAGATCGTTGATTTCGATCCAGCGAAATTGAGCAGCATCACTCATATCTGTCAATGATTGAGCAACGATTCGGTTATAAGAATTTTTTCGTAAACTTCCACAAATAAGGCCAATGGTTTTGGGCATAGAGATTCCCTCCTTGTTTGAAATCAAATTTAATAATACCATATTTTATCATTTATAGGAGGCGTTGCTAGCTATGGTAGAAAAAAAGGTGACTTGGTTAGAACTTTTTTATGACTTGCTATTTGTGGCAGCAGTTGCAACTACTACTCATGTTTTACTTCATGTTGAAAAAGGTTATATTTATCCAGAATATCTATTAAAGTTTGCTCTAATGTTTATCCCGATATGGTGGTCTTGGACTGGACAAACAATGTTTATTAATCGGTTTGGACAAGATTTTTTGCATCAACGTATCTTTATAATTCTTCAAATGTTATTTGTCCTTGTTATGACATCCAGCTTATCGGAAGATTTTGATCAATACTATCTCCCTTTTCTTATTGGCTATATTGGAGTAAGGGCACTAACGGCAATTCAGTATCTTGTTGTTCAGAATCTAGAAGAAGGGGATAGAAAAACAGCTGCGCGGTTTTTAGGAACATGTTTTGGGATTGGAGTCCTCCTCTCATTTCTCTCTATCTTTTTTGATTCATGGATTCGATACGCTGCGTTATATGCAGGAATTATTGTCGATGTTATTGTGCCTGTTTTCGGACGCAGATATTTGGTAAGAGCCCTGACCAATACGGCCCATTTATTAGAACGATTTGCTTTATTGACATTAATCCTTTTTGGAGAATCGGTCGTCAGCACCCTATTTGTACTACAGCCCCAAAAAGGTGATTGGAATTCGATCTCATTTTCGATTATTTCATTTATCCTTATTATTTCGATGTGGTGGCAATATTTTGATAATGTAGAAAAGAAGGTAGATAAGTCGATTCATGGGGCAGGACAAACTATTATTTACGGACATCTGTTTATTCTAATGTCTTTGAGCATGATTGCAGCATCTATCAAACTGATGTTTTTATCTGAGGTCCATTATTCATTTATCGTATATTTTGTATTTAGTTCTGTATTGCTCTATTTCATTTCAACTACCATTGTTTTTCATCAATACAGGTATGAACAACACCGTCTGAAAATTTATCATTTAGGGTTGTTTTTAGGGATTTTAGCAGCCTTTTTTATTATTAATTTGATCATGGTAGTTCCAAACATTGTCATAATGGGTGAATTAACTCTATTTTTTATCATCTATGCTAAATTTACAACCACTTAATAAAATACGGAAAATTTAATAATGGGGGTCCTGATGCATGCCTATCAAGCTAATTCGAATACATGTCCCCCATGTAAGGAAAATACGCTATCCTTTTAGTTCCTATTTAAAACATAGAAGTCCCTCTCCCTTTACTATTCCCTAAACAATATCGATCCAAAATTTTTAATTAATAGGTAATTCTTTACGGTCATTTGCCTGGGGTAGTTTTTCAATCCAACAATACCAACTAAGATAGCATTTAGCAGCGGTGGCATTAAGCCAAAGCTGCTAAATGGCAAGGACATCGAAATTAATGGGAATTTACCATGTGTCATTCGTAAAGGCGCATGGTTACTTGGAATTTTTTCTATAGCAGTTTTTTCTTAGAAATTAAATATCCAAAACCAATAACAAAAACTGTAATAGCCGTAGGAACCAATAAATGTAGACCTTGAGTGAGAATAGGTTCAAATTTTGGTTCTCCGACGATCATTTCACCTGCAGTCCAAGATAAGATTCCCGCACCTGCATAAGAGATAATAGGGTAATTTTCCATTGCTTTTAATATTAACTGGCTCCCAAAAACAACGATAGGAATACTAATAATAACTCCGATGATAATACCGACTAAATTTCCTTCAGCAGCACCAGCAATAGCTAGTACATTATCAAGCGACATTACGGCATCAGCAATCATGATTGTTTTCACAGCGGAAAATAAGCTTGAACCTCCTTCTCTAAGATTTTCTTCATCATCGCCAATTAGTAGTTTAATGGCAATATACACTAGAAGAAGCCCACCTATAAAAGTTACATAAGGTACGTCTAGTAGGTAAATAATTGCTACTGCAAATATTAAACGTAAAATAATGGCTCCAAATGTTCCCCAAAAGATCGCTTTCTTTTGTTGTTTCTTTGGAACATTACGTGATGCCATTGCGATAACGATTGCGTTATCTCCACTTAAGACAATATTGATTAAAATTATTTTCATGAGTACCGCAAATGACAAACCAAAAATCTCCAAAGTATTCACCTCTAGAAAAAGTTAACTTTGTCATTATATTAATTTGATGGAAAAAAAAGACCTTTTCTTATACGTATGAGTATCCCTATAGCTGAAGCTAGGGGTTTCGAAAGAACAGTCTTTAAAGCCGCATTGTCTTTACGAGGGCTACCACAAGCTGATATGGAAAGGTAACTCTATATTCATTCCTCTCATTCCGATTTTCATCATATTTAAAAATGGCGTTAAATTAGATCCGCTACACCCCTTGATTTATATGCAACTGTCCTTCCGGGCGCATAAATAAATTCTTGAAAAATCAGATAACACATTTTAGGAACAGATAGAAGCCAAAAATAATATAACCGTTCCTATGATCTTGGTCTTTACATAAAATTATCTTGATTTTTCACAAAATTAAAAATAATATGTAATCAAGTTTTATTAAATATAATCTATAGTTTAAATTGGTGAGAGGATGGTTACCATGTTAAAGGTAAAAAAGGATTTTACTTTTGTTTTATGCATTATACCTAAGATTCTCCAGGTATTTTTAAATATTTCTCTCATTTTTTTAGCAATTATTCTAACGATTTTACTAGTTAAGGAATTAATCATTTTCAGTCATATTTTGATAGAAAGTGGCAGCGACGACTATAAACTTTTTTTGGATAATATACTCATCTTCTTTTTATATTTTGAGTTTATTACGATGATTGTTAAATATTTCAAGGAGGAATACCATTTCCCTATTAGATATTTTATATATATAGGCATCACCGCAATGGTAAGAATAATTATCGTTGACCACGAGCAGCCTGTAAATACAATGCTTTATTCGCTTGTCATCTTAATCCTCATCATTGGGTATTTCATTATGAATTTAACTCCTCGTGAAAGACCTGATCGTAAATGGTTCTTTAAAAAAAATAATGTTTGAAGCCTCCACAGGGACGGATCTCATGGTTTTTAATGCATTAGTACTGACCACAGGAACTGCCCACATGGTCCATTCCAGCTATTCGCATCCAGCTTCACCTGCCGTAAGGTCAAGTTTAATCCACTTGGAATTGCTCTTCCGGCAGGAAACGATTCGGATGATGGCCTATGGTTTGGTGCAGAATTTTGACTATCATAAAAAGAATCAATTTCTTCTACGGTCAGTAAGGAGTCATTTACCCAGTTTTTCAGAATCCCAACAACATAGCTCAGCCGTCGCTTGTTGTTGGCACACGCAATATTCATCGCTTTAAAATCACCTCTTTCGGCTGTAAAAAAGCTAGAATCATCTAACCAAGATACTAACTGTTGTTTGGCATTCATGTTCGAAAAACCAAATCCATTGTTGTCCCAAAACTCAATAATTTCTTTTACATTTACTACTTTTTGATTATTTTCTGTGTCTGGATTTTCCTTTTTATTTGGATTAAAAGCTTCTTGTTGTTGTTTTTCTTTTTTATTTTCTTCTTCTTTTTGCCCCCTTCTCGTATCACGATGCGTCAACGTATCGTCAAGCTCTCCACATCAGGTTCTAGATATGCATCATTTTCATCTTGGCCGCTAACTTCCTTGCCGAAACATCAAAAAACGCCTTCAAAAATGACTTTTGAAGGCGTTTATCTTTCTTAGATT
This sequence comes from Bacillus sp. ISL-7, assembly GCF_018613065.1. The sequence goes on from NZ_JAGGQW010000086.1 coordinate 14,774, forward strand.
ATCTAAAAAGAACTGGGACCATGGTGACGGTTCTTGTGGTTGGCACTAGCCTCATTAAAAACCATAAGAACCGTCGAATCTGCCCAATGGATTCAGGAATTTTTTGATGGAAAGCGTATAGTGACGGTAGTTCCTTCACCTTTAGTACTTTGGAAGTCAATGGTTCCTTTATATTTTGCTGCAATATTATAGCAAACCATCATACCTAATCCGGTCCCTTTACTTTTTAAAGAATAAAAAGGAGTACCAAGGGATTTGATTTCTGCTTCTGACATCCCCTGTCCAAAATCAACTACCTTAATCTCGACGAAATCTTTATTCCTATCAGCTGATACAATAACCGAATCACCAATTTTGGAGGCCTCAATGGCGTTTTTTATAATATTTATTAATAATTGTTTAAACTCTATATTGTTAGCAGCGATATAGCAATCTTCAACCCTAATTAATTCAATCTTATTATCATGTAAAAGCCCATACGAATAAAGTAGATCGGTTACACTCTGAAGGACAACCTTTAAATTGACTGTTTCTACTTCTGTTTCCTTATTTGGCTTCGCTATAGATAAAAATTGAGTAATTACCTGTTCAGCAATATTTAATTCATCAATCATCAAAGTAAAATTTCCTTTTATATCATCACTAAATCCAGCGTCTTTTTGGTATAACTGTAAAAAACCTTTCACAACGGTCAAAGGATTTCTAATTTCATGTGCAACAGCAGCTGCTAGTTGTCCAGTTGTCTTCAAACGCTCTGAATGCTGAATTTGTTCATAGTATAATTGCTGTTTCTTAATTCTTCCTTGCGTTAAATAAAAAATAAAATAGATAATCACTTGACTCCCGATAAAGTTGATAACATTTCCTATTAAATCCTGCTTGATATAGGGATATCCTTGATCATTAAGCATAATATAACTAAATGTAAAAATGATGGACACACTGTTTAATAGTAAAGAAAAATAAAAGAGCTTTGAATCAAAAAACAGAATCGCGATGGCTGGAATAAAACATAGAAAAATAAAGGTGGACCAAGTATCTGGATATAAAAAGAACAGCGCATAAAAGTAAACGGACGCAATTGTAATGATGATCAGTCTAAAAACATGAGTGATATATTTAGGATAAAGCAATAAACAGGCAGATAGAATGACAACAAGTTCACTATGGAAAATATAACCAGAATCAAACTTACCAAAACGTGGATTACCCATTAACAAACCCATTATCATAATGGCTATTACGATTAATACCGTAAAATAATATAACTTTTTATTTATATGAGTATAAAATCCCTTCATACCTACTCCTTTTATTTGATCTCAATACTATGTTATAAGACAATACTATAGTGCTAATTTACCTATTTTTATAATATCATATTATTTTTTTATTAATTAAATTTTGTTATGAAAATTGAGAAATGGGCGAGCTAAGTATGCTATGGATTTATTAGAAGTGATTTAATTCTATTCCAACGACTGTTGAAAAAGTTTATAATTTGTTAGCATATATATATATAATAAACAAATCTAAACTTTGTTCGTTGGGGTGGGTGATAGGATGAAAAAGCAGGATCCGCGTATCCAATGCACTCGACAATACATTATTGATGCATTTTTAACGTTATCAAAGCGAAAGAATTTTGATGAAATATCCATAACTGATATTACAGTGGAAGCAAAGATTAATCGTTCTACATTTTATTATCGTTTTATCGATGAGTATCCCCAGAGCTGAAGCTAGGGGTTTTACGCTGCTTTTTGATAAATAAAAAAGACCATGGGAGAGACCATGGCGACGGTTGGACGGTTCTTGCGGTCACACTAACCTCAATAAAACCATGAGAACCGTCAGAAGCCACTGAAAAAGTCACTT
>NZ_JAGGQW010000087.1 GCF_018613065.1 Bacillus sp. ISL-7
GGGAAGTTGGTAAAACCGCACCGAATATTTTGGATCGTAATTTCGAAGCAGAAAATCCAAATGAGAAGTGGGTTACCGATATTACAGAGTTTAAATTATTTGGTGAGAAACTCTATCTATCTCCTATATTAGATTTATTTAACGGTGAAATCATTACCTTTACGATTGATTCAAGACCAAGATATTCACTTGTTAAAAACATGCTGGACCAGGCAGTTGAACGACTAACTGATAAGGGCAAGTTGCTTATTCACTCGGATCAAGGGTGGCATTACAGAATGCCCCAGTACCAACATGCACTAAAACAACTTAACATCACGCAGAGTATGTCGCGTAAAGGAAACTGTTACGATAACGCAGTAATGGAGAACTTTTTTGGTATCTTAAAATCAGAATTTTTATATACACAAGAGTTTGAAGATGTTGAACAATTTAAACAAGAATTAGCAATTTATATCGATTATTACAATAAAAAACGAATTAAGACAAAATTAAAAGGTTTGAGTCCGGTGCAATACCGTACTCAAACCCTAGTAGCTGCTTAATTAAATTACCTGTCTAACTTTTCGGGGTCACTTCATGTCCGGTCAGTTTAATTTTAGGGATTTATTTTTTGTGAAATATTTCACAAAATGTTCAATAATAGGGCGGATAGGATAATGATTTACGAAGGATATTCCAATATTGTTAACCGCCATTACTGATCCACTCGGGGCCGAACTTGTCAAAAGTCTGGAAAAGCCAGGCGGGAATGCGACAGGCACATCTGATACGCACCCAGATGCGATAAAGAATACGATTGCTGCAATTAAAACATTTTTCCCCGATGCCAAGAAGGTAGGCATCATACATAACAATGGTGAACCCAACTCTGTTGTAAATGTTAAACACGCGAAAACCGCATTAGAGGCAGCAGGGCTGGAGGCGGTTGAAACAACCATAACTGCTAGTTCCGAAGTAAAACAAGCAGCCGAGTCAATGGTAGGGCGTGCGGACGTATTATACATTCCAAAGGACAACACCGTTGTTTCCGCCCTAGAATCGGTTATAACTGTAGCCAACGCCCAAAATATCCCAACCTTTGTCGGTGAAGGCGATTCTGTAAAACGTGGAACCTTCTCATCTTATGGATTTGACTATCACGATCTAGGATACTCTACCGGAAAAATGGCTGTGGAAATTCTTAAAGGAAAGAAACCTAACGAAATTCCAGTTGGCTTCCCGGAAAACCTTGAGCTGTTTATCAACAAAAAAGGAGCTAAGGAGGAAGGAATCAAATTAACAGAGGAGATGCTGAAGAACGCGAAGATAGTAGGAGAATGAAATCTATATTTCTTTATAACTGAGAGGTTCCTTGGAAAGGAAATATATTTCTCAAAAAGCACTTGCTCGTGTTAGTTAAAGGTTACCGTTTTGAGGTTCACGAATACAAATTGACTCACGAAATGGCATGCGAATTGACGCATGCCATTTTTTTGTTATATAGCTTTAACTTATTACAGACATTAAACCCCAAATAATTCAGCGAATTTAGCTTGATCAAATCCTAGGATGAACTCTTCATTATCTTGGTCTTTGATAACAGTTACTGGTGTAGCAGAAGCACCTAGTTCAATAAGTTCTTGCAGATATTGCTCGTTTTTACGAATATCTTTTTCTTCAAACTCAATCCCATTTTCTTTTAACCATAGCTTTTCCGCATGACAAGGTGGGCACGTCTCTTGGGAATAAATAATCACTTTTTTCATTTTACGACCTCCACTTCATAATAGTCATTCTACACTGAATTCTCTTTTCGTGTGTAATTTATAATCTTTAGTTCAATATTCAACGGAATATATATTTAATAAAACTCGAACGTTATTTAACGTTTTTTTATTAACGTTCGTGTTTTACCTTAAAAAATTACTTGATTCATAGAAATTAATAAGTTAATATAGTCAAATAACAAACAATGTGAATGAGGTGAAAAAATCTTAATCTCAAGAAAAGAAGTGTGGCAGGATATTTAGTGAAAAATCACAGCTTTGAATTATTACTATTACTCTTTTTATTTACGCTGGATCATCAGAGGCACTCATATTTTAGAGCAGTGGCTTATTTGTATTATTTACTACATTTAACAAAAAATAATACTATTGTAATATGTCTAAATATTCTTTATAATACTATTTGTTGGATAATAATTCAGTTGAGTAAGTGGAGAGTGAACATGCACATCTAAATAGACAATGAATGTTGCAATATTATCTTAAACAAGTGGGGGAATATATCTTGAAAAAACTATTGAATAAGTGGAATCATATGAGTCTGGTAAAACAAATAATTGTAGGTTTGATTATTGGTATTATCCTGGCGGTTACGATCCCAGAAGTAGCAAAACCCGTTGTAATTTTAGGTTCTTTATTTGTAGGTGCATTAAAAGCAATAGCACCAGTGCTGGTACTTTTCTTGGTTATGGCAGCCATAGCTCAACATAAGAGTGGTCATAAAACAAATATGAAAACTGTTATTGTTCTTTATCTTTTAGGGACGTTTTTAGCAGGATTTACTGCGGTTATTGTAAGCTTTATTTTTCCTGTAAGCTTAACACTTGCAAAGGGTGCTGAGGAGTTGGCGGCTCCTGGTGGTGTGGTAGAGGTACTCAAAGCATTACTGATGAACGTTGTGGATAACCCAGTGAAGGCTATTTTTAATGCGAACTATATCGGTATTCTAGCTTGGGCTATAGTCCTTGGTGTGGCTTTAAAGAATGCCCCGGATACGACAAAAACAATGATTTCTAATTTTTCAGATGCCGTATCCAAAGTAGTTACATGGGTCATTAAGCTTGCACCATTTGGAATCATGGGTCTAGTTATTGAGTCTATTACTACAAATGGAATTGAATCTTTACTAAGTTATGGAAAATTACTTTTAGTTTTGATTGGCTGCATGATCTTTGTGGCACTAGTTGTTAATCCAATCATTGTGTTTGTTGCCATTCGTCAGAACCCATACCCGCTTGTTTTTAAGTGCATAAGGGAAAGTGGTATTACAGCATTCTTTACACGCAGCTCGGCTGCGAACATTCCAGTCAATATGAGATTATGTGAAAAACTAGGATTAGATAAGGATACCTATTCTGTATCAATTCCACTAGGCGCCACCGTCAATATGGCTGGTGCAGCAGTTACGATTTCTGTTTTGACACTTGCAGCGGTTCATACATTAGGAATTCAAGTGGATATACCTACAGCAATCATCCTCAGCGTACTCTCAGCTGTATGTGCTTGCGGTGCTTCAGGGGTTGCTGGTGGTTCCTTATTGCTTATTCCTCTGGCATGCAGCTTATTTGGAATTCCAGCTGATGTGGCTATGCAAGTAGTTGGGGTGGGCTTTATCATCGGAGTTTTACAAGACTCTTTTGAAACGGCACTGAACTCATCCACAGACGTACTATTCACAGCGACTGCTGAATTTAATAAGATGCGTAAAGAAGGAAAAAACATAGATATCCAAAAGGCATCATAATAAAGTAAAAACCCTCTTTCAGCGGATAGAGGGTTTTTGCTTTATTATATGACATATTTCTTATCCAAGGAAAATGGTCAACCTATTACATACTCTAATAGCTCGTGTTAGACACCTTTTTTGAAATGCTTATTATACATATTTTTGTATATTTATAAATCAGAAGACCCATGCAGATGGAAAAAACTATCTTCTAATGCCTAAAATATGAAAACGCTTACTAAAAAAACAGCATAAATATTCAAAAAATTTACTAAAAAAGATTGTCAAACTACGTTTTTTAAAATATAATCTATTTATTGATGTAACAAAATATAACATGAAATTGCGAGGTAATATAACATGACAAAAACATTCATTTCAAACGCACCTGCAGTTGCAACAACTTTTGAACAAATTAAAGAAACGATTAACGAAAAAAGTGTTGAACTATTACACTTGCAATTTGTCGATATAGAAGGGATCTTAAAGCACGTTACGGTAACAGTTGAACAACTAGAAGATGTCGTAGAGGGTAAAATGATGTTTGATGGTTCTTCGATTAAAGGTTTTTCACCAATTAATAAATCGGACCTTTATCTGCAACCAGATTTAACTACTTTTGCGGTTCTTCCTTGGACAGTTGAAGAGGGGTATGCGGAAGCACGTTTCTTATGTTCTGTTAAGAACCCAGACGGTACACTGTTTGAAGGAGATACAAGAAATGTGCTGAAGAAAACTGTGGATCGTGCTGCCGATCATGGTTACACCATTTCAGTTGGTCCTGAGTTAGAGTTTTTCCTTTTTAAAACGGATGAAAATGGGTATGCAACGCAAGAACTTAGTGATAAAGCAGGCTATTTCGAGCCATCTCCACATGATCTTGGCGAGCGCGTTCGTTTAGAAATTTACCGTGCCTTAAAAGCAATGGGCTTTACGATTGAAGCATCTCACCACGAAGTTGCAGAAGGACAACATGAAATTAACTTTAAGTATGCTGATGTATTAACGGCAGCTGACCTATCAACTACGTATAAATGGGTCGTCAAGACGGTTGCGAAGAAATTCGGTTTGCACGCTACATTTATGCCGAAACCAGTATTTGGAATCAACGGTTCTGGAATGCATGTCAACATGTCTTTCTTTGAAGGAAGCGAAAATGCCTTCTTCGATCCTTCAGATGAGTTACAATTGTCGGAAAAAGCCTACCAATTTATTGCTGGTGTGCTAGAAAACGTGAAGAGCTTTACGGCTGTAACAAACCCGCTAGTAAACTCTTACAAGCGTTTAGTGCCAGGCTATGAAGCACCTTGTTATATCGCTTGGTCTGCTTCTAACCGTTCAGCACTAATTCGTATTCCAGCCAAGAAAGGTTTGGCGACACGTGTGGAATTACGCTGTCCAGATCCATCCGCAAACCCTTACTTAACGTTTGCTGTTATTGCTGCAGCAGGTTTAGATGGAATTGAACAAGGATTAGAAGCGCCAGCTCCAATTAATGAGGATATCTTCCATATGACGGAAGAGGAAAGAGCCTTCCGGGGTATTGATAACCTGCCTGGTAGCTTAGCAGAGTCAATCAAAGCATTAGAATCAGGTGAGATTGCTGCTAAAACACTAGGAGAGCATGTATACAGCGAGTATGTCTCATTGAAGAAATCAGAATGGGATAGCTACCGTACAGCAGTTCACTCATGGGAAATCGATAACTATCATACAAAATTCTAATTTAAGAAGCGGGACAACAGGACTGATAAAAGCCCTAGTTGCCCGCTTTTTTTATTTTATAAAAATAATGAAAAGAACAGCCTCTAATAAGAGACTGTCATCCAGTATTGGTTTCTTGCACAAAATTTATTATTCCAAGCTAGATTAATCCTGAATGCTATTTCACTTACAGTGATGCCATGCCTTCTTAAATAGGCATAATCCGAAGATAAGGAATGCAAGGAAGCCAATTAAAGCGATAAGGAAGTTTAGAACGGTAACAAATAATCCGGTTAGGCCGATTACTCCAAGCAAGATAGTCACCCAGCCCAATTCTACAAACAATAACCAAATAACACCTGTTAAAAATCCAAGAAAAATCCCAAAAATGCCACAGGAACAATGGTTATGACCCATCTGATTTCACCTCCTGTCTATTTATGGTTGTTCGATATTAATGTATGCAGTTGCTTGACAACTTGTTTATGCAAACACGAAAAGCGGGCTCAAAGAAGGCGCTAATAAAAAGTTTCTGACACTTTTGCACTAATTGTGTTTATATAGTAGTAGAGGAAAACGTTATTGGGATTGGGCCGAAAGAATACTATCCCTTCATACATAACGAACAATAAAATGGATTGTTAGGAGAAAGGAAGATTTCTATGCATTTAAACACAAAACTATGTGACCTACTGGATATTGCCTATCCAATTATCCAAGCTGGAATGGCTGGAGGTCCTACAACCGTGGATCTTGTTGCTAGTGTATCTAACGCTGGTGGGTTAGGGACTTTGGGTGCGGCCTATATGAAACCGGAGGAAATAAGAAAAGCTATCAGGGAAATTAAGGATCGGACAACAAAGCCATTTGCCGTGAACTTGTTTTGTACAAATTTGAAAGATCAATATGAAGGAGTCGAAGAGTCACAGAAGGTACTTAATGACATTAGAGGGAAATTAGGGATCGAATTCACTGAACAACAAGTCGTAACGAACAACTTTTTTGAGGAACAGTTTGAAGTATTAATCGATGAAAACGTACCTGTCATTTCAACTGCATTCGGTGTCCTTCCCAAAGATAAAATGACAGTCGCAAAGCAACATAACATCATCATTACTACCATGGTAACAACCGTTCGTGAAGCGAAACTTGCTGAGGATAGTGGGGTAGATATCATTATTGCCCAAGGGAGTGACGCTGGTGGTCATCGAGGAACTTTTGAAATTGAAAAAAACACCCATGGTGCAGCAATCGGAACCTTTTCACTTGTTCCTCAGATCGTGGATGCTGTTACGGTGCCGGTTGTTGCTGCAGGGGGAATTATGGATAGTCGCGGCCTAGTTGCCTCCTTAGCTTTAGGTGCGCAGGGGGTGCAAATGGAGACCGCTTTCTTAACGACCCTTGAGTCGGGAGCACATCCTGTATATAAACAATCACTAATCAACAGTACAGAAGAAAGTACGGTTATCACGAAAGTATTTTCCGGCCGTCCAGCGAGGGGAATCAACAATGCTTTTATTCAAACGTACCATGACGCCAATATCTCTCCAGCTGATTTCCCAACCCAAAATACCCTGACAAATGATATTCGTAGAGAAGCAGCTTTGCAAAATAATCCCGAATATATGTCATTATGGGCAGGTCAGGCAACAAGACTATTACAAAACGAAGTATTCGCTAGTAAAATTATCCATGATTTAGTTACAGGTGCCACACGTTTACTATCTTTCAAATAGTTTGGGACAAACCATGCTTCTAAAACTCGTTGAAAAAAGAGTATGGATATTTAGAATTCCTACCATTGTAGCGTTGAATATAGTAAAATAAGTGAGGATTAAAAAATTAACTACAGAAATTGAAATAGTGTGGAGGATCTAAGGTGACATACCAACAAAACAAAAGATTTAAACTTTTTTCATTGAATTCAAATCAAAAGCTAGCAGCAGAGATGGCAGAGCTATTGGGCTGTGAGTTAGGCAAAAGTTCAGTATCTCATTTTAGTGATGGAGAGATTCAAATCCATATAGAAGAAAGTGTTCGAGGCAGTGAAGTATATATCGTTCAATCTACTTCCTACCCTGTTAATGATAATATTTTGGAACTCCTCATTATGATTGATGCCTTAAAAAGAGCATCAGTTGGAGTAATCAATGTTGTCATTCCATACTATGGGTATGGACGGCAGGACAGAAAGGCACGTTCGCGCGAGCCAATTACGGCAAAACTAGTCGCTAACCTTTTAGAAACTACTGGAGCAACTAGAATTCTTACAATGGACCTCCACACATCACAAATTCAAGGTTTCTTTGATATCCCTGTTGAACATCTATATGGTGTTCCAATCCTTGGACAGTATTTTCAGGAAAAGGGATTGGAAGATATTGTTATTGTGGCGCCTCATAACGGCAGTATCGGCAGAGCGAGGAAAGTGGCCAACCTATTACATGCTCCAATTGCTCTGATCGATAAAAGAAGATTTGAAGAAAATAGTGTCGAAACCACTAATGTAGTTGGTAATGTAGAAGGAAAAAATGTGATTATTATTGACGATTTAATTGATACAGGAGAAACTATTGCGTTAGCAGCTAAGGCACTAGCAGAAAATGGGGCTAAAGCGATCTATGCAGGATGTACTCATCCTGTTTTTACAGACAAGGCGATTGAAAAAATTGAAGCATCACCAATTAAGGAATTAGTGGTGACGAATACAATTCAGTTACCTGAAGATAAAGTCATTAGCAAAATCAAAACGATATCTGTTGCTCCATTGCTTGTAGAGGCAATCGATCGGATTCATAATGAAAAAGCAGTAAGTCCGTTATTTGAATAAGTTTATTGTTTGAAGCCAACTATATATTTTGTTGGCTTTTTTATTTGTTAGAGAATCTAGAAAAAGTTTATGACCAGATAATAAACCCTGGTATTGGGCAGGAGTTATAAATCTAAATAATTTACAATGATTTTTAAAATGATATTATTGTAAGAGTGAATATTATTTTAATAGCTTGTTTTAATACCAGATACTAATATCTTTGGGTATTTCTTACAGGCAGAGTTCCATAGGGAACCCACTAATACTATCAAGATTGGAGTTTGATTAAAGTGGAATTGAAATCATTTATCGCACCAGAACACTTTAATTTAGCAAGTGAAATCTCAAAGCATGCCTCAGATAAAATTGCCTTGAGATGGGAAAATGAACTTGGGGAAACAAAAACGATCTCTTATGCTCAGTTAATCACGAAAGCAAATAAACTTGCCAATGGGTTAACTAAATTAGGATTAGAGAAAGGTGATCGGGTTGTCGTAATGACCACTCGTCTCATTGAATCTTATGTCATCTACTTAGCATGTTTAAAGGCAGGGCTTGTCATTAGTCCTACTTCAGAATTGCTTCGGGCAAAGGATTTAGTTTATCGCTTAAATCATTCTGAAGCTAAAGCCGTCATTTCATATTTTGATTTGGTAAAAGAATTTGAAAATATTAACGAGGAAACACCGTTTTTACGATTTAAAATCGCGTTCGGTCAAGAAGTACCCAATTGGCTCTCGTTAGAAGCGTTAATCGAAGAGGAATCAGAAACCTTTATCGATGTAGAAACACTGAGTGAGGATTATGCTTTTTTAGCTTATACATCTGGGACAACCGGGCAGCCAAAAGGGGTTGTCCATAGCCATGGCTGGGGATATGCTCATTTAAGAATTGCCGCTTCAAAATGGCTGAATATTAGTGAAGAGGATCTTGTTTGGGCTACAGCTTCCCCAGGGTGGCAAAAATGGGTCTGGAGTCCATTTTTATCGATATTGGGTTCAGGGGCAACAGGTTTTATCTATCATGGCAGGTTCAAGCCTCATAAATATTTACGGCTTCTTCAAAATAACAAAGTAAATGTTTTATGCTGCACACCTACTGAATATCGGATGATGGCTAAATTAGATGACCTTTCAAACTTCGATCTATCGCCTTTACATACTGCTGTTTCCGCAGGAGAGGCACTTAATCGTGAAGTCATCGATGTGTTTAAAAATCAATTTAACATCCTGATTCGGGATGGGTACGGTCAGACGGAAAGTACGTTACTGATTGCCAATTTAAATGTAGACGAGAAAAAATTAGGCTCAATGGGGCAGCCGCTGTTATCAGAATTTATTGAAGTGGTTGATGAAAATGGCCAACCTGCTCCTGTAAAGGAAGTTGGGACGATTGCGATTAGAAGCGATTTCCCAGCATTATTTAAACAGTATTATAAAAATCCCGAGACAACGGCGGCTTCCTATAATAATCAATACTTTTTAACGGGTGACCGGGCATTTAAAGACGAGGATAACTATTATTGGTTCCAAGGAAGAAAAGATGATGTAATCATCAGCTCTGGCTATACGATTGGTCCTTTTGAAGTGGAAGATGCTTTAATGAAACATAAATCGGTGAAAGAGTGCGCGGTAGTCGCTTTACCGGACCCGATCAGAGGAAACATTGTCAAAGCATTTGTTGTTGTAAAAGAAGGGATTTCCGGTACAGTGGAGCTAACCAAGGAACTGCAGGGATTTGTAAAAAAATTAACGGCGCCATATAAATATCCACGAGTGATTGAATATATCGAGGCACTCCCTAAAACAGATTCAGGAAAAATTCGCCGGATCGAACTTCGAATGCAGCGATAATAGAAAAAAGGCTAATTTGCGATTCTGACAGCACTTGGCGAAAGTCACATTAAAACACTATACTCTCTTCCAATTCGTGGTATAATAATCTAAGTTCATTTTACAAATATTGTCGTTGAATTTCCAAAAATCCATTAAAGAAGTGTCGTGTAATGAATAAATTAGAACTGAATATTAGGCATAGAACGGTATCTATATTAGATAAGTATTTTACTGGCGAATCGATAGATTACAAGAAAATATTTGCAATCATCTTGCCCCTTTTTGTAGACCAGGCCTTTTTAATCTTAATGAGTTTATTAAATACAGCGATGATCAGTTCTGCAGGAGTAGCTGCAGTCAGCGCGGTGAGTATGGTAGATTCATTGAATATTTTCTTGGCCAATGTATTTATTGCTGTGGCAACAGGTGGTACCGTTATTGTGGCCCAATATAAAGGCAGCGGTAACTCAGCGATGGTGTCTAAAACAGCGACCCAAGCGATATCTGCCTGTACCATATTTTCAGTCCTAATCAGCGCTCTTGTAATTATTTTTCATACACCGATCCTAAACATGTTATTTGGTAAAGCGGATGCAGACGTGTTTCAAAACGCAAGAATTTATCTCATCGGCAGCTGTCTTTCATATCCGTTAATCGCGATCTTTCAAGCGGTGACGGGGGCCTTAAGAGGTGTCGGAGAGACAAAACCTTGCTTAAATTTATCATTAACCATGAATTTAATGAATACGATTCTAAATGTTATGCTTATTACGATTTTTAAAATGGGTGTGGAAGGACTCGTGATTTCAACTATTCTAGCACGAGTTTTGGGAATGGTTGCTTCATTAATTTATGTCTTAAAATATAATGAGACGATCCGTTTTCGGATAAAAAGCGCTTTCCGAATAGATATGTCTATTCTCAAGAAAGTGATGTTTATTGGTCTTCCGTTTGCTGCAGAACAGATATTTTTCAATGGTGGAAAACTGTTAACGCAAACGTTTATTGTTCAATTAGGCACCCTTTCAATGACGGTATATGCTATCGGTAATGCCATTGCTTTGTTATATCAAATCGGACCAAATGCACTCGGCATTGCAATTGTTACGATTGTTGGGCAGTGTGTTGGACGAAGGAATATAGAGGACGCTAGGAAATTCATTTATTCTTTGATTGGACTTTCCTCCATCTTCTTTGTTGTTGCAGATCTTATATTATTGCCATTGTTTCCGTTATTGATAAAATTGTTCAACCCACCTGATGAAATTGTTCCAATCATATTTACACTTATCCTGATATCTGCCATTGCCCAGCCAATCTTGTGGTCACCAAGTTTTATTATGCCATCAGCCCTACGAGCAGCTGGCGATTCGAACTTTACTTCGATTGCTTCTTTGCTGTCGATGTGGTTATTACGGGTAGTCCTCGGTTATATTTTAGGTATTACCTTAGGTTTTGGGATTATCGGTGTATGGGTAGCGATGATTGTAGAATGGGGTGCACGTGGAATCATCTTTGGATGGCGATTCAAAGGGAAAAAGTGGTACGCGCATAAACTTGTATAATAAATTCAGATAGAACCTCCTCAACATGCATTTGAGGAGGTTTTTTCATATAATCATCATAGATAATGTTTGAAGGAGGATCATCTTGGATCAACAAGGAGTCATTTCAATAGGAGAAGCATTTGTAGATTTTATTTCAATTGACCGAACCAATACCGAATATAAACAACTATTAGGCGGCGCTACTGTTAACGTGGCCGTCGGTACAAGGCGACTCGGTATCCAAGCATATTATTTATGTAAACTTGGAACCGATGAAATTAGTCAATTTGTAGAACAAGAATTTAGGAAAGAAAATATCAATACGTCATTTTCTGTCCACTCACCGAGTAAAAAGATTTGCGGTGTCTATGTTCATATTAATGCAAGCGGTGAGCGGTATTTCCACATTTACGTCAACGACACTCCAGATGAAGTATTAACTGAAGACGAATTAAGAAGTGGAGTTTTTGAACAGGCGAAGATCTTTTATTTTGGATCAGGAACTCTCTTTCATGAAAAAGCAAAAAAGACAACAGAAGCTGCGCTAAAATATGCCAAAGATTTCAGCAATATGATTGCTTTTGACGCTAATCTTCGTCTAAAGCGCTGGGTAAATGAGCAGCATTGTCGTCAAACAGTTTCTTCTTTCCTTAAATATGCACATCTAGTGAAGCTGGCGGAAGATGAGTTGAACTTTTTAACAGAAACAAATTCAATAGAGGATGGATTAGAAAAAATATCTAAATGGAAGATTCCCTATCTGTTTATAACGATGGGGAGCAAAGGCGCCTGTGCTGTGATAAATGGGAACAAAGTTTTCGTTCCTGCTCCAGCGGTAAATGCCATTGATACAACCGGTGCAGGTGATGCATTTATGTCAGCGCTATTGTATTGTTTTCACGAAAAAGGTATGCCGGTTAAACTATCTCAAATAAAAGAGTACCTTCAATTTGCAAATAGAATAGGAGCTGCAGCGACAACAGAAGTCGGCTCCCTATCTGCTAACTTTAACAATAAAATCTGAAGTGTACGATCAAGTTGAAGGTAACAAAACGCCATTAGTTGCTGAGTCCGATATTGATATGGACTCAGGTTTTTATTATATATTAAATGTTATTGTTGATTTTTTTATGGAGATAAAATGGTAATAATTGGTTCGTTGGCTACGAAAATCTGATAAAAAGTGGAGAAAATGAATCCAACGAGGCCTATTGGCTGCAAAAATCTGATAAAAAGTGGAAAAGATGAATCCAATGAGGCTTATTGGCTACAAAATCTAATAAAAAGTGGAGAAAATGAATCCAACGAGGCCTATTGGCTGCAAAAATCTGATAAAAAGTGGAAAAGATGAATCCAATGAGGCTTATTGGCTACAAAAATCTAATAAAAAGTGAAGAAAATGAATCCAATGAGGCCTATTGGATACAATAATTTGATAAAAACTCCAAAAATGATTCCAAGAACATTTATTGTCAACTTCTAATCTGAAAAAATACCATAAGGAGAGGAGCTAGCCTAGTGGGGGAATTATTTTTATGAAAAAATATGAATTTGGGAGGTAGTTTATATAGGACTTGGTGGGATTTAAACCCACAAAACACATTGCAACCTTTGTGTAAGGGCTGCAAGTTGCTCTATTCATTGAGCTACAAGTCCTATCTATAATATGTACCAAAAAGAAGTTATTATTCCTTAGTTATAACAAAATTTTTTAGTAAACTATGCTAGTGTTGCGCAGTTAGCAATTTTCAAAATAATGATTAACTATTAACTCCATCTAATGTATAATATTTTCAACAATGATAGAGAGGAATTACCATGAACTCATATATAAAAGAACAAATTGAAGTGTTTCAAGAAAAAAATCAGAATCGTGGATGCCTTTTAGTTAGCTGCCCAGATCAACCTGGCATAGTTGCGGCGATATCAAAGTTTTTGTTTTCCTATAATGCAAATATTATTGAATCCAGTCAGTATTCCACCAATCCAGAGGGTGGCACCTTTTTCATTCGGATTGAATTTGAATGCCCGGGACTAAAGAATAAAGCAAAGGACATGGAGACTCAGTTTGCTGAAATCGTTAAGGAGTTTTCGATGGAATGGAGTTTTACGCATGTTTATCATGTGAAAAAAGCGGCAATCTTTGTATCAAAAGAACTTCATTGTTTGCTCGAGCTTTTGTGGGAATGGCAAAGTGGAGACCTAATGGCTGACATAGCCCTTGTTATCAGTAATCATGAAACAGCAAGAGAGGTTGTCGAAGGACTAAACATCCCGTTTTATTACGTTCCAGCCAATAAAGATATTCGTGGACAAGCCGAAGCAACGCAACTTAAGCTACTAAAAGAGTATGACATTGATTTTGTGGTATTGGCCCGATATATGCAAATCTTGTCACCGAAATTTGTCGAAGAAAATCCCAACAAAATTATTAATATTCACCACTCCTTTTTACCAGCCTTTGTGGGTGCAAGACCCTATGAACGAGCTTTTGACCGCGGTGTAAAATTAATCGGTGCTACTTCTCATTATGTGACCAATGACCTGGATGAGGGACCTATTATCGAACAGGATATCAGTCGGGTCGATCATCATGACAATGTGGACAGTCTTAAGAAAATTGGCCGTAGAATTGAAAGAAGCGTATTGGCTCGAGCGGTAAAATGGCATATTGAAGACCGTATTATCGTTCATCAAAATAAAACCATTGTTTTCTAGTAAATCCCTTTAATAGGGATTTTTTTCTGTCCAATCATTAGATTGGGCTATTTATGTGAGATTTTTAAAAATGGTTAAATCCATTTTTTTCAATCAAAAACTAGGACTATTGGAAAGCATCGTGAATATATATTTATAAACCTAGGGGGATGTGGAATATGGATAATCAAATTAAGATTAACGATAATGGTCCACTAGCTGTAAGTGGGGATTTTCAAATCATGGATGCAGAAGGAAATGAATATCCGAAGAAGGCAAAAGTTTATCTTTGCCGTTGTGGACTTTCCAACAAAAAGCCGTTTTGTGATGGATCACATAAGAAAGGCGGATTTGAAAGCAGTCCAAGAGTGACTGGCGGAAATTAATGTTGTCAGGCACTACTCTTTCCCGGGCTTTGTAGCACTATTGGATTTTGTAGGGTGCAGCCAGGATGGGCGAACACATCTTGGCTGTTTTTATTTTATCAAAAAGCAGCGTAAAACCCCTAGCTTTAGATATGGAGAATATAAGCTGTATTTATATTCCAAAACTGTTTATTGCGGACATGGTGAATAGCTGATAATATATTATCAGGTATGTGTCACCATGAAGTATGTACGCCAAAGGAATTCAACTTAATAACTAAGTGTATTATGAGAGGCGGTAAATAAAATGACAACAGGTAATAATGAGAAAATAACGGTAAAAGCAACAGTTCATGCACCCGTAGAAAAAGTGTGGGAATATTGGACAGAGCCGAATCATATAACGAAATGGAACAATGCTTCAGATGACTGGCACACGCCAATTGCTGAAAATGATTTAACGGTTGGCGGTAAATTTCTCACAAGAATGGAAGCAAAAGATGGCAGTTTTGGCTTTGATTTTGGTGGGATTTATGATGAAGTGAAATTAAATGAGGCTATTTCTTATACCATGGGGGATGGAAGAAAAGTTGATATTACTTTTAAAGGTCATGGAAATGAAACCCAGGTAATCGAAACTTTTGATGCAGAAACCACCAATTCAATTGAGATGCAACAAGCAGGATGGCAGGCCATTTTAGATAATTTTAAAAAATATAGCGAGCAATAATCAAATCGAAAAGATTGTTTTCAAGTGAATCGGATAGGGGTTCTAAAAGATCACAGCATTCATACGTCGAATAAAGGGAGAGAATCAGTTTAAGGCTGATTTTCTCCTTTTTTATTTTAGGCTTGTTGTTCTTATGGACATACGATATCCTTATGGAGTTTTATCTAAGGAAAAGCTATTTTTTTGCGAATAAATCTAAAACTTGGTTAAAACGAATGGTAAACCGTGTCCATGACCTTCTTCTAGTTGAGTTCAGACGCTTAAAAGCTTCATTAGTAATCTTATGAAGGACAAATCTCTGGTTCCTGTGGCGCCTTTTGTCCATCATACGGCTTATGAAAGACAAATCTCTTGCTCCTGAGGAGAGTTTTGTCCTTCATACCACTAATAAAGGACATTTCCCTTGCTCTTTCTCTGTTCTCTATGGTACCAGCTTTTTCAACAATGTCGGGCACCACTTTCAATAAGTCGATAACTCCTAAATTCTAGTTTCTTTGTGGTTTCCAGTTGGATTAATTCTCCATGTTCCAATTGAATCCTCTTTGAAAATAATGGTCCATCATATACAAAGGTATGATATTCACCGGATTCTCCCATCGGACAAATAGTAGTCTGTTGAACATCCTGTAGGAACGATTCATCTATGATTCTACCAAGCCACGTGTCATCTAATACATCTTCCCGTACGCGGATCACGATTGCTTCATAACCAGAATGGACAAACCTATCCAATGATTGTAAAGAAGCTTCCTTTTTCATCCATAGTGGATACAGGGCATCGACATCTGCAGCGATAGCGACTTTTTCTCCCCATTCCCTGTGTTCATCTAAATATAGATCCCCGTAAGCTATTCCCGTTACATTATATTGATTTTTTAAGGAAAGCACTTCTTCGACAAATTGACTTGTATAGTTTTCGTATGTACATTCGATAAAATGAACAGTTAGGTTTAAAGCTTCACCTTGTAGTTTTATCATTTCTGTTCGCTCTCCATGGCCAAATGTTCGCCCAAGTTCTTTGGGAACAGTTGTAACTAAGCAAACAACCTCAAATCCCTGCGAAATTAGAGTATCCAAGGCCATGCAACAATCCTTTCCGCCACTCCAAGATAAAGCGATTTGTTTTTTCAAAATTCCCCATCTCCCCATTAATCACATTTTCATTGTTTGTAATAATGATATTTTATCATAAAGATAAACATACTGTTTTCGGTAATGGACATCCAAGGTAAAAGATTGTGTGATACTTGTTTGCATTATACAATTTTAAATAATTTATTCAAAAAAGTATAAAAATTGTCAATCATCTGATATAACTGAACTATCAAGAAATTTTACTGGTTTATTATTCATAAATGAATAATTTTTAATTGATTGGAATTCGAGAAGGGAGGGTTATTTGTGAATGATGAAATAAAAGTTTGGAATGAAAATGAAGCCATTCTTCATTCATTGCAAGACGATATTTTAGTGACTGATACAGATGGCATTATTTTGAAGGTGAGTGAAGCAACCGAAGGTATTTATAATATGAAGACAAATGAAATGATCGGCCGATCCGTTTATGAACTTGAAAAAGAAGGGGTTTTTACACCGATTTTGACGCCGTTGGTCATTAAAGAAAAAAAGAAAATTACCCTTGTCCAAACAACCAATAATGGCGATAAGTTACTTGTTACGGGGATTCCTGTATTCGATGCTAACAAAACGCTCGTCCGAATTGTCAGTTATTCACATGATGTAACAGAGTTACTTAACATGAAAAAATACTTAATTGACATCGAAGACGAAATGGAACGAGTAAAAAGTGAGCTTGAATTGCTGAGAAATCTTCAGTTTGATTCAGATGGGATGATAGCAACCAGTATAGAAATGAAAAAAGTCCTCCAACTCGCATTACAGGTAGCTGAAATCGATGTTAATGTGTTACTGCTGGGGGAAACAGGAGTGGGAAAATCACATATTGCTAAATTTATTCACAAGAAGAGTTCGAGAAAGAACGGACCTTTTATCGAGGTGAACTGTGGGGCCATACCCGAATCCCTTTTTGAGGCAGAGTTTTTTGGTTATGAATCGGGTGCATTCACAGGTGCAAATTCAAAAGGGAAGGTAGGGTTAGCGGAACTTGCTGAAGGTGGGACATTATTTTTAGATGAAATTGGTGAGTTGTCATTAGCAGATCAAGTGAAAATCCTCAAATTTATTCAGGAAAAGCAATTTTATCGTGTCGGTGGAACGAGGCTTCGAACCGTGGATTTCCGTATCCTAGCCGCGACAAATAAAAACTTAGAGAATGCAGTTGAAGAAAAAACCTTTAGACATGACCTCTATTTTCGCTTAAATGTGGTACCCATCACCATTCCGCCATTAAGGAAGCGGTCAACTGATATTATTCCGTTGATTGAACACTTTTTAGCGTTTTTTTCAAAAAAGTACGGCCGGGAGCGCAACCTTGATGAGGGTGTTATCCATCTGTTGTTAACACAAGAGTGGAAGGGAAATGTGCGGGAATTAATCAATTTAATTGAAAGACTGGTAGTCACCTCACCTAAACAGCTGATTGAAATTGAAAATTTACCTAATCAATTTCGAAAGCCTTTTCCTGATGTGACGTCAGTTGAAGAAACCAATCGCTCCTTGAATGAAATTCTTGAAAGCGTTGAAAAGCAAGTGCTAATAAAAGCTAGAAAACAATACAAAACAACGATTAACATGGCTAAAGCATTAGGAATCAGTCAACCATCTGTATTTAGAAAACTCAGAAAATACCAAATAGAATAAAGAGTGGCACGAAACTTGCACTATATTTTAGTATTGAGTGGACCAACCAAGGGAGATTTCTTAGCAAGGCTATTCCTTATAAGGAGGGCGATACGAAGGGAAAGCGGTACCTTATTGCTTATATTTATACAGAAATAATAAACGTAAATATTCTCAAATAACATTGTAGGTGTATTTTTATTTCAATTTTTGTATATTCATTTGATAATAGAATATTAGGAAAATATATTGACATAAAATTAACAAGTATTTATATTTAAGGAATATTATTCATTTTTAAATAACTTTAGTGGAAAAGGGGTGGATTATGAACGTAACAGTAGGACCAGCTCAATATATTAGAAATAAGGGGTTATTAGAAGAAGCAGGACCATACATAAAAAACTTCGGAAACTCTGCAGCCCTTATTGGAGGTCATACAAGTAAAGAAATTGTAGAAGGTTCATTACGAAAGAGTTTGTCTAAGAATGGGATTTTATTGAAGCATTCCTTTTGGTATGGGGGAGAATCTTCCGAATCGAATATCGATAGATTAGTAGCCGACTTAAGAGATGAAAAGATCGATGTCCTCATCGTGGCAGGTGGAGGGAAAGCAATTGATACAGTGAAAGCCGTTGCTTACCGGCTTAACAAACCTTTAGTTGCCATCCCAACAATCGCCGCAACCTGTGCCGCTGCCACACCGATTACCATTCTTTACAGCGATAAAGGTGAATTTATCGGGATTGAACGGAAATCAAAAGCTCCTGATTTAGTCTTGGTAGATTCGGAAATTATCATGAAGGCGCCCGTTCGTTTTTTAATAGCCGGTATTGGCGATACATTGGCTAAATATTTCGAAACGAAATCCTCTGTGAAAAAAGCAACACCAACCACCTTAAATCAGACGGCCATTGCGATAGCAGGTCAGGTGTACCAAACGTTGCTTCAAATAGGGAAAGAGTCTGTCAATGCTGTAAGAGAACAAACAGTGACTAAAGAATTCGAAAATGTGATAGATACCGTTATTTTAGTCAGTGGCAGTGTAAGTGGGTACGGCGGGGATGATTGCCGGACAGCTGGAGCGCATGCCATCTATTCCGGATTAACGATTTTCCCTGAAGTGCACCACACCTATCATGGTGAAATTGTTGCCTTTGGTATTCTTGCACAATTGTGTATGGAGAATACCAGCGATGATGAGTTGAAAACGTTAATAAGTTATTACCAGGAAGTAGGACTTCCTTTTACCTTAAAGCAAATGGGGATCACTAACTTAACAGATAGTCAGTGGAGAAGGCTTGGTGAAATTACAGTTACCATTGAAGATATGGCAAATATGCCATTTGAAGTAACACCAGAAATGGTGATTGAAGCTGTCCGCCGAGCAGATGAAATAGGAAATGGGATGTTAACTACTGGTGTTGCTGCACAGTAATGGTTCTTTATTCGTAGGCTGTCCATTTAAAAAAGAGCAACATGGTTGAAAAAACTTGATTCTATGAAGCTAGCTAAACGAAAGAGAGATAATTTTTTTAATCAATCAAGGGGGAATTTAGGATGAAAAAATGGTTATTAGTTGTTTGCTCGTTGATGTTGTTATTCGCGTTAGCGGCATGTGGAAAAAAGGACGCGGCAAGTACTGCAGAAAATGGGAAGTCGTCTGAACCTTTGAGAGTGACATTGCCGACATGGACAGGATATGGCCCATTATTTTTAGCAAAGGAAAAGGGCTTTTTCAAAAAGAATGGTATTGATGTGGATCTTTCCATAGTTGAAGGATTAGGTGAACGTAAACAAGCGTTAGCAAGCGGGAAAATTGACGGGATGGCAACAGCACTGGATGTGCAAGTTTCATTAGCAGCCTCTGAAATCCCAGTTCAAGTTGTTTGGTTATTGGATGATTCATACGGCGGAGATGGCATCCTTGTAAAAAAAGGAATTAATAGTGTGAAAGATTTAAAAGGGAAACAAGTAGCATTTGAAGTTGGTTCAACAAGCCATATGCTAGCACTACAAGCCTTAAAACAAGGCGGATTAACTGAAAAAGATGTGCAAGTTGTCCAAATGTCTGCAGGCGACGCTGGTGCAGCTTTTGCAGCTGGTAAAGTGGATGCAGCCGTAACCTGGGAGCCTTGGTTATCAAAAGGAGCACAAGCAAACGGAAAGGTATTGTTAACAACCAAAGATCTATCAGGAATTATTGTTGATACCGTCAGCTTTAAAGAAGATGTCATCAAAAATCGTCCGAAAGATGTGGAAGCTTTTGTAAAAGCTATGGGCGAAGCAATGACTTACTGGAAAGAACATGAGAAAGAAGCCAACGAAATTATGGCGAAAGGCTTAAAAATTGACCTAAAAGAATTTGAAGGAACGGTAACTGGTTTGAAATTCTTTTCAAAAGAGGATAACGTAAAATTATTTGGCACGGAAAGTGCAAAAGGCTCCATTTATCAATCAACAGAAAATGCGATTTCGTTTTACAAGGATCAAAAACTACTTAAAACAGAGCCAAAAGCAGAAGATGTCATCAATCCAACTTTCCAAAAGTAAGAAATTTACTTGCTAAATTATTTTTGGATTCACTTTGATCAGCCTGACTCATGAGTTGTTTTTTACCCCTCATCAGTTAGGCTTTTTTTCAAAATAAAACGCATAAGAAAATAGGTGAGAAAAAATGATAGCAAAATTGTTTACTCCTAATAAAGAAATTCCAAAAATGTTTTATACTTCGGCTGGCTTCTTAACATTTATTATTTTTCTATTGATTTGGTCTGTACTTAGTTACGGCCAGTTTGTTAATCCTTTATTTTTACCAACTCCCTCTGCTGTATTAGCAACAGCCGTCGATATGTTTATAAATGGTGAGATTCTTTCTGATATTGGTATCAGTTTTACAAGGGTTCTTTTCGGATTTCTAGCTGCTGCCATTATTGGTATACCTCTAGGGATCTTAATGGGATCGCTGCGGATTATGGAAGGAGCATTTGAACCGATCATCGGATTCATTCGCTATATGCCAGCATCGGCATTCATTCCCTTACTTATTCTTTGGATTGGACTTGGAGAGACCGAAAAAATGAGTGTCATTTTCTTAGGAACGTTTTTCCAGCTGACACTAATGATAATGGACGTAACCAAAAATGTTCAAAATGATTTAGTCGATGTTTCCTACACATTAGGCGCAAAGAAGGTACAGGTGTTCACAAAGGTAATTCTGCCTGCTTCATTACCAGGTATTGTTGATACACTTCGGATTACATTCGGATGGGCGTGGACATATTTAGTGGTCGCAGAAATTGTCGGTGCATCTAGTGGTTTAGGATATATGATCATGCAGGCATCACGTTTTCTTCAGCCAGATAAAATCATCGTGGGCATTCTAATTATTGGTTTACTGGGGCTGATTACAGATATTCTCTTTAAAGCTATATACAAGGCTTCGTTTTCTTGGATGAGAAAGGATGGTTTTTAGATGGTTACACCTAGTTTAAAAGTTAAAGAGGTCGAAAAAATAGCGGAACCCAAACGGAGAGAATCGATTGTTTCGATAACAGGAACACCAAAGTTAGAAATCAAAGAGGTAGGAAAAGTCTTTAAAACCAAAAGCGGGGAAACGACCGCATTAGAAAAAACCACATTTTCGATAGAAGAAGGGGAATTTGTCACGATTTTAGGACCTTCAGGTTGTGGTAAATCAACTGTTTTGCGGATTGTCGCAGGTTTAGAAGATGCAACGTCAGGAAAAGTTCTTCTTGATGGGCAGGAAATCAATGGACCTGGACCTGATCGAGGAATGGTGTTTCAATCGTACACTTTATTTCCATGGTTATCTGTCAAAGAGAATATTACCTTTGGACTAAAGCTAAAGGGTGTTTCTCAAAAAGAAAGAGACGATATTGCAAGACACTACTTGCAATTAATCGGCTTAGAAGGGTTTGAATCGCATTTCCCGATTCAATTATCAGGTGGGATGAAACAACGTGTTGCGATTGCACGGGCGCTGGCAAACGACCCGAAAATATTATTAATGGATGAGCCATTTGGAGCATTGGATGCCCAAACTAGAAATATTATGCAAGAAGTGCTCTTGAAAGCATGGGAAGAGTCCAAAAAGACGATTTTATTTATTACGCATGATGTCGATGAATCGATCTTTTTAGCAGATTCCGTTTATGTGATGACTGCAAGACCAGGTCGTTTAAAGAAAAAGATCCCTATAACACTAGAGAGACCTAGAGATTTTAGTGTAAAAGCTACACTCGAGTTTGCCGAATACAAAGAAGAATTATTGTCGCTGATTCGAGATGAAAGTTTAAAAGCGATTAAATAACTCACGTCACTAAACTGATAATAATAGAAGAAACCCGTAATTTCGAGAGAAAAGGATTACGAATATGGAGGTCAAAGTATGGAGAACAAATGGGATCACTTTGTGAAAAATATGCCAAATCGACTTGCACCTAGCATGGCGAAGGACCATCCAAATCTACCAGTTGTTAAAGAGGAAGGCTGCTATTACTTTGGAGTGGATGGAAAGAAGTATCTTGATTTTACATCCGGGATAGCCGTAACAAATGTTGGGCATCGTCATCCAAAGGTGGTGCAAGCCATTAAAGATGCAGCAGATGGATTGATGCATGGTCCTTCAGGCGTGATTATGTATGAGTCGATTTTACGTTTAGCCGATGAACTTGCTGAAATTTTACCTGGGGACCTTGATTGCTTTTTCTTTGCCAATAGTGGAACGGAAGCAATCGAAGGCGCTCTTAAACTAGCAAAATATGTGACGAAACGACCTTATGTCATTTCCTTTACAGGTTGTTTCCATGGTCGTTCGTTAGGCGCATTAAGTGTGACTACATCTAAAAGCAAATATCGAAAATTCATGCAGCCATCCGGTCTTACCTATCAGGTTCCTTATGCAAATGTAAAAGAATGCCCAGAAGGTCTAGACCCTGAAGCATATGTTATCGAAAAATTAGAAAAAGATTTCGCCTCTTTATTTAGTCATCAAGTAACACCTGAAGAAGTAGCTTGTGTGATCTTAGAGCCTGTTCTTGGTGAAGGCGGTTATATTGTTCCACCGAAGGGCTGGTTAAAAAAGGTTCGAGAAATTTGTGATCGACATAATATTTTACTCATTTTTGATGAAGTTCAAACGGGATTTGGCCGCACAGGTCAATGGTTCGCAGCGCAAACCTTTGATGTAACCCCAGATATTATGGCAATCGCCAAAGGAATAGCAAATGGTCTTCCCCTTAGCGCGACGGTCTCTTCCAGTGAATTAATGAAACAATGGCCACTCGGAAGTCATGGGACAACGTTTGGCGGAAATCCAATTGCATGTTCCGTTGCACTAGCTACCTTGGAGGTAATGAAAGAGGAAAACCTACTTGAAAACACTCGAAACATGGGAGGCTATGCCGTTGGGCAGCTTGAACGAATTAAAGAACGTCACCCTGTTATTGGCAGCATCCGTGCGGTTGGCTTAATGATTGGGATTGAAATCATTGACCCAGTGACAGGTGGACCGAATGGTGAAGGATTGTTAAAAATTCTTGACCTCGCCCTTGAAAAAGGTGTTTTATTCTATTTATGCGGAAATCATGGGGAAGTCATTCGAATGATTCCTCCGTTAATCGTTACAAAGGAACAAATTGATGAAGGGCTTCAAATGCTTGATGAAGCATTATTGGAGTATGAAGCGACATTGATGCAGCCAGTAAAATAATAATCAGCAAACAGAATGATAAGCGTTGAGATTTTTCTCTCATCGCTTTTTATTGTGTCTTGTGTAGGCAAAATAGTTTACTATAAATATATTATGTAAACTAATTTGTTTTTAAGAAAGAAAATTATACAATTATATTAGCTGAAAAATGGTATACTGTTAATTATTTAGTAGCAACCTTACCGGGCATCGTTTGTTAAAATAAATATATCTGAGTCCTTTGTGGTTACTTGTTTGGAGTTGAAAGTTTTGAGTCGTTTATTTGCAAATTGGTATGATTTTTTTATGAATCCGTTGGAGAAAAAGAATTTTAAGAGGATTCGGAAAGAGCTTCTTTCTAAGGCAACAGGAAGTGTCCTAGAATTAGGATCTGGTACAGGAATTAATTTTCCTTTATATGAATCCTCAGAAAAAGTGACTGCTATTGAACCGAGTCAACATATGATTGAGCGGTCCTTATCGAAACATAAGCAATCACTAGTCCCAATTAAAATTGTTCAGGCAAGTGCAGAAAAGTTGCCTTTTGCTGCGGATACTTTTGATACTGTAGTGGCAACACTTGTATTTTGTACGATACCAAATCCGGAAAAAGCCATTTTAGAGTTGAAACGAGTATGTAAGCCTGAAGGGAAAATTCTTTTATTTGAGCATGTTAAGATGCAAAATCGTTTTTTAGCTTCACTCCAGGACTGGCTAACTCCAACTTGGAAAAAAATCTGTGATGGATGCTGTTTAAATAGGAATACCTTAGACTTACTAAGGGCTCATGATATCTCAATAATAAAAGTGCAAAAATATTATCGTGATTTATTTGTTTTTGCTGAAGCCAAAAATAATAAGAAAGCATAGTTTTTTCAAGAGTCTCCATATTGGAAGGCTGACTCAACAATGTTGTCTAAAAACAACATTGTTGAGTCAGCCAGTCTCGTTTTCTTATCTTATATTGATTTAACGCTCCTGGGTCAACCCCCAAATTTAATCCTTGATTTCAACATTCCCATTGTCATCAATTTCGATAGTTGTATAGCTTTTGAAGACGTCCATGTTGGTGATTTCATGTTGAACGACGCTGGCAAAGCTCTCCATGTAAGGCTTGTACACCTCAGGGTCTTTGACGAGATGATAAAAATTCACTCTTTTTCCATCTTTCATATCCGTCATCCTTAGTAAAAATCGGTCGCCAAATTGCCCTTTAAACCAACCTCTTGCTTCCTCATGACTATTGAATTTAGGCATTTGGTTAGGATCAATTGTAAGATCTTGATTCATTAACTCGTTCACCTCTTTCCAATATATTGCCTCTTCTAATATTCCCCATTGGCATAAAAATTATTGAGTATTAAAAATTGAAATAAAAATTCAACTGTACTTCATTTATATGGTAAATTTAAAGAGTGAGAATCAATATTACCGCAATAAAATAGGCGTAGTTTCTATGAACTAATAGATGAACCAAATGTATGGAGGAAAGGTTAATGGCAGTTGTAAAATCAGTCACAATCGATGGCGAGAGTATTCATGTATTTAGAAATGCGGTTTACATCTTTGAATCGAGCTCAGGCTTTACCTTAGAATTGGATCTGATTGTAAGTGAGGTTGTTGTAAAAAAATATAAAACCGTTGAAAACCTAATTGTTGAGATAGAATTTGAAGATGGGAGAATCATAAATTCCATTATGCATGTAAAAATTCTGGCTGGAGGCTTGCCACAACTTAATTTATTCTGTGCACTAGAAGATATCAAAGAATATCAAGATTTCGATCGGGTAAACGAAAATGATTCTTGGTTTCCGAATATAGAAGATGGCATTACTATAGAAGAAATAAGAAAAGTCGAAATGCCAAATGAGGATGTTGGTTTAAAACTTAATTTGCCAATCGACCAGGTCGAGTGGTTAAAAAAACAAAAAAAGAAAAGCTTAAATGAAATTTTTCAAGAAATGATCTATGAATTTTGGGAAAAACAAGAATCGAAATGAATTTGGTGTAGTCGGCACACTTCCGTCTGAAAGAGGACAGACGGAAGTGTGCTGAAAGCCGTTATAAAATTACTTCATTTTGACAAGGGAAACATCAAAACCTAAACATAGAAAAATAGCAAAGATTGCTGAAAAGATAAGGGCGAGGATAGGTCTTTTAAAATGGATTCGAATGATTAAGAACATTACAATTACGAATAATAGGGACCATAATAAATTCCAATGATGGTGGTAGGTAATAGATCCCCCCTTCACCGCTACATATTCCAAAATAATATAGGCGCATGTAAAAAAGGCAATGTAAAGAGATTGAGAGAGGACGCCTTTTCTAAAAGGATATTTGGAAAGGTAAACCCATGTCGAGAGGGGCATTCCAATCAAAGTTAATAACAAAATCGGAATCATAGCAAACTGTACCCCATTTGGTTCCATTTGCCAAAGTTGATATTTATAACAAAGGAGTTCATATAATGCCTCTCCAAGGGAAGCAAAAAGCATCGTAGGATAATAGGCCTTCCAATTTCGATCTGCGAACTTAAAGGCAACAATTATCCAAATAACCGAATAAATGATGGCAATCATGAGGTACACTCCTAGAAGTTAATAAATACTATATTCCCCAAAAATAGATAGACCATCCATAGGTGAGTAATAATAAAATTTTTAAATTCAGTTATAAATTCTACAAATCATATAAAGAATTAAGTTCTTTCATCGGTGAAACATCCTTTTCCAAAAAGAAAAAATGGGTTACATTTGTAAGTATGATTCTAAAGGTTTGCATTGGGTGGTGATACCGCGTGACGGAAACAAAAAAGCTGCAAGAGATAGATTTATATAAGCCCATTCAGACCTATTTTTTACGTGAAGGGTATGAGGTTTACGGGGAAGTGAAGGACTGCGATATTGTTGCAGTAAAAGATGAAGAGTTAGTTGTCATTGAATTAAAACTCACCTTAAGTGTGGATTTACTATTACAGGCGGCCAAACGTCAGCGGATTACGGATAAAGTTTATGTGGCGATACCGAAACCGAAGCATCGTTTAAATTCTAAACGGTGGACAGAAAAATGCCATTTAATTCGCAGGCTGGAGCTGGGATTGATTGTTGTTTCGAGCCCAGGAAAACGGGGAAGGGCAGAAATTATATTCGAGCCCACTCCATTTATTCGCCGCAAAAACAAACGCAAGCGAGATTCTATTATGAAGGAAATTAACGGCCGTAGTGCGGACTATAATGTGGGCGGCAGTAATCGAACCAAGATTATGACAGCTTATAAAGAAAATTGCATCCAAATTGCGTGTTACCTAGAAAATTTGGGTCCATTGTCCCCGAAAATGTTAAATCAATTGGGATCTGGAAAAAATACTTCCTCGGTCCTTACTAAAAACTATTATGGTTGGTTTGAAAGGATCAAACGAGGTATCTATGTAATAACTGAGAAGGGGAAAGAAGAAATCAAGGAATATCCAGAGTTGATAAATTATTATTTAACTAGTTTAGGCGACGACCAGGTTACTTAACTGCTACTACCTAAAAGGCTGCCCCAAAAATTACTTGGGACAGTCTTTTTTACTCTTTATGTTCAAAATATACTTGGGTCGTTCGCGGTCGTGTTTCTTTGAACCATTGATAACAAAAGATAGTAATCAGAATCAAGTCAATGGCATCTCCACCATAATACATAAGCAAAGCGCCCGTTTTGGCTTGGGCAACGGGAACTCCCCTTGGCGGATGAGCATAAATATATTTTGAAAGAATGCCGTGGCATGCCAAGGCGATGATTAATACGCTCGAACGGAATAGATTACTCGTCCGGTGTGGGTGGGGATCCGTATAAATAAAGGCTGCTGTGAAAAAATAGCCTGCAAGGAATACATGCAGGTGGACTACACTGTGAAGTAGTGCGTTATGTTGCATCGTTTGATATAGGCTAGTTGTATAGAGGACCCAAAGGCCGCTGACATTTAGGAGTGAGGCTACAATAGGATTACTGATGCATCTGATTGGGTTGCTTTTTATAATACGGGATAAGAGCCGTGCTTGCTTTACGTTTAATGTTCGCAGAATTAGTGTCATTGGGGCGGCCAGGACCATAAGAAGCGGTGCCAGCATCCCGAGCAGGAGATGGCCGAGCATATGTGACGTGAAATCTTGATGGGAACGAGCGGCCATAGGTCCTGAAATAGCAGCTAAGGAACAGGACAATCCTCCGATCCACAAGACCATTCGGAAAAACCGCCATGATTTTTTCCGTTTCTTAGTTAGAATGACTGCGCAGAGATAGATCACTAATGCCATAATAAACGGCAGAGTTAAAATCAGTTGAGGAACCAATTCATGGATTTCCATTTTAGAACCATGTTGGATGTGATTATGTATGTGCATTTTCTTTGGAGACTCCCGATGGTTTATATCTCTTATTCATGCGAACGAGGAGGACGATGCCTAGAATAATCATCAGAACAGAGGTTGTGTACCACACCATGTCGTAGGGTAGGATATTTACTTGATAGCGTATTTGGTGAAGTCTCATCAGTTTATGTTGGATGGTTCCATCATATAATTGGAATCCTCCAGCCCCAAGCAATACACTGCCCAACCACCTCGGTAGCAGCCATCCACTACGGCGGCGAAGGTCGGCAACCATAAATAATGATCCAACTGTAGCAAACCAGCTAAACGCATGAAAAAATCCATCGGAGACTAGTCCAATCGCAGTCGTAGATCTATCGTAGAAATGATGCCAATGCAGTAATTGATGAAAAATAGTTTCGTCTATAAAAGCGACCAGTCCAATGCCAAACAGAATGCCAGACCAGAGATTTCGACTTATGTATGAAGGGAAATTCTTGTGATTAGTAATCTTATTTTTCTGTTCCATTTTCTTCTCCTTTATCCAACTAATTCTTCTGCATTTCAATTTACCCTAAATGTATTAACAATAAACAGGTTTCCAGAAGAGTGCTGGTCCTTAATGTTATCTTATTGAGTTGATAGCTAAAATGGGTGGATAAAAATTCTTATTTTTAATTTCTCCTCAATTTGTCAAGACTGTTAAGCATAGGGCGATAAAGATAGGAAGGAGACTTTTTTATGAATAAACCTTTTGAATACCAGGAAATCTTCTATAACGAAGTCATCTATTTTTTAGAAACGAAATGGAAGCGTCGACTAAGTGATCATGAGAGGCATGTACTGATTGAAGGATATCGATTTGGCAGAATGGTTGAAGCTGAAAATGAAATCAAAATCCTTTCGGCTAAGTAATTAAAGATTTTAAAGTGAAATAGACTTCTGGCAGCATCTGACGGTAATTGTTGCTGCCATTAATCACATTTTTTGCAGATAATGAATTAAAAGATAACTTTGTATCTACAAGGTTTTTTCTTGTTTTAATTATTGTATAATAAAGGAAGCGCTTCATATTTTTTGGCGGAGAGGAGAAAGGGGGTAAAGGTAAATAAAGATTCTTATTTGTTCATTTTGAATAGAATCACAGATTACTAAGTGGTTGTAAAAGTTTAAGCTACATAAGGGGGAATTTGAATGATGTCAAACTATGTAAAAATAGGTAATCTTCAAGTAGCAGATGTACTTTATCAGTTTATTAACGAGGACGCTTTGCCTGGAACTGGCTTGGACCGCGAAAAGTTCTGGGCTGATTTCGAGACACTCATTGCTGATTTGACACCGAAAAATAATCAGCTATTAGCTCGAAGGGATGACATTCAACATCAAATCAATGCCTGGCACCGAATAAATAAATCCTTCCACTTTGAAAATTATAAATCATTTTTAAAGGAAATTGACTATTTAGAGTCTGAGGCAGCAGACTTTCAAATTACTACTGAAAATGTCGATGAGGAAGTAGCCCTAAAAGCAGGACCGCAGCTTGTCGTTCCTGTTGATAATGCCCGCTATGCCTTAAACGCAGCTAACGCCCGGTGGGGAAGTCTTTACGATGCATTATATGGGACGGATGCAATAAGTGAAGACGGCGGGGCTCAGCGAATAGCTGGCTACAATCCAGTTAGAGGGGAAAAAGTAATTGCTTTTGCAAGAGAGTTTCTTGATCAAGCCATACCACTTAAACAATTTTCCCATAAGGAAGCTGTTAAATATTCGGTTGTGAATGGGAGATTAGCAGTTTTACTCCGCAACGGCTCAACCAAATGGCTTTCAGATGAATCCAAACTATTAGGGTATCAGGGGAATCCAGAAGAACCTTCCTCCATTTTGTTTGAAAATAATGGTCTCTATTTTGAAATCCAAGTCGACCGCAGCCATCCCATTGGTAAAACAGACCTAGCTGGCGTTAAAGATATTTTCATAGAGTCGGCATTAACCACGATTATGGACTGTGAAGATTCCGTTGCCGCCGTTGATGCTGAGGATAAGGTGCTTGTTTATTCAAATTGGCTCGGATTGATGAAGGGGGACTTGACAGCTGCTCTAACTAAGAATGGAAAGACGATCACGCGATCTCTCCAGCCTGATCGACAATATACATCCCCATCAGGTGAAGAATTCGCCTTAAAAGGGCGAGCGCTTATGTTTGTCCGTATTGTCGGCCATTTAATGAAGAGTCATGCCATTCTTGATAAGGATGGGAACGAGGTACCAGAAGGGTTAATGGATACGGTACTAACCAGTTTAATTGCCAAGCATTCTCTTTTGACGAATGGAAAATATCAAAACTCGTCTAAGGGGTCGATCTATATCGTAAAGCCGAAAATGCATGGATCCGAAGAAGCGGCGTTTGCCAACGAAACGTTTAATCGTGTGGAGGACATGCTTGGACTTGAACGGAATACGCTAAAGATTGGTGTGATGGACGAAGAGCGCCGGACGTCTTTGAATCTGAAGAATTGTATTCGTGAAGTCAAAGAACGAATCGTATTTATTAATACTGGATTCTTGGACCGAACTGGTGATGAAATTCATACGTCTATGGAAATCGGAGCGGTTATTCGCAAAAACGAAATGAAGTTTTCGACTTGGCTTCAAAGCTATGAAAAGTCAAATGTGTATGTCGGACTTGCCGCTGGTCTGAAAGGTCGTGCCCAGATTGGTAAAGGGATGTGGGCGATGCCGGACCTGATGGCTGAAATGCTCAAACAAAAAATCGGCCACCTGCAAGCGGGCGGGACGACTGCATGGGTTCCTTCTCCAACCGCTGCAACCCTGCATGCCCTTCATTATCATCAGTTAGATGTTTCTAAGGTGCAGGATGAGTTGTCGAGGGATATTCAGGATTTAAGAGATCAGATTTTAACGATCCCTGCTGCCGAAAATACCAACTGGTCCGCTGAGGAAATTCAGCAAGAGCTTGATAACAATGCCCAGGGCATTCTTGGCTATGTCGTTCGTTGGGTAGAAATGGGCGTTGGCTGTTCGAAAGTACCAGATATTAATCATGTGGGCTTGATGGAGGACCGTGCCACGCTAAGGATTTCTAGCCAGCATATCGCAAACTGGCTGCACCATGGAATTTGTACGAAGGAACAGGTTCTAGAAACATTAAAGCGGATGGCGAAAGTAGTGGACCGTCAAAATGAAGGTGACCCGGCTTATCGTCCAATGGATATAGATTATGATCAATCTGTTGCATTTCAAGCAGCGTGCGACTTAGTATTTAAAGGCTATGATCAGCCAAACGGCTACACTGAGCCGATTTTGCATCGTCGCCGTATTGAAGCCAAAGCCAAATGGAGAGTCGAGCACCACAATTAATAGTGCCAAAATCACAAGCAACTACATGGTTACAGATGTAGTTGCTTTTTTTGATGAATGAAACTGTCAACATAAGGAAAAATACCTTTGATACATTACCTTTTAAGGAGTGAAAGGAATGAGTAATATGGAACACAAGGAAACTTTACTAATGTTGGAAAGAAGCGATTAGGATGGAAGAAAGCCACAAAGCAGGAGCCTCTAAATCTACATTCCTAACTATTATAAAGCAATCGATGGCAGTGAATAAGAAGCCATTTCCCTGGCTAAAGGCATTTTGTGCAGGTATTGCTGCAGCACTCCCTGTTATTATTGGATTATTGTTTGGTAATTTAGAATATGGATTGTTAGCTGGGATGGGGGGCTTTACCTATCTTTATGTATTTAATATCCCCTATGCTCAGCGGGCAAAAAAGCTAGTTTTTGTCATTCTTGGCATGTGTTTGGTCTCAGTATTAGGGACACTATCTGCTCCATATCCGCTTGCTATCGCCATTTTAATGGGGATCATTGGAGCAGCAGCTATTTTTATTTTTGGTGCATTACGAATAACGGGACCCTCCGCCATCTTTTTTGTGTTGGTTTTTTCGATGACTACTGGGATGCCAATCCAACCAGAGCTTGCCCCGTTACGCGCCGCTCTTGTCTTTCTTGGTGGAACCCTATCGTGGATGATTGCCATGTTTGGCTGGTTCTTCAATCCACATGGCCCAGAAACAGGGGTCGTCCAAAGAGTTTATTTGGAATTGGCTGCGTTTCTCGATTCCGTTGGTACAAATAAATTTTCTGTTTCGAGACACCGAGTTATGTCCGTTTTGAAAGAAGCTGATGAAACATTGGCAGCAGGGTATATCCCTTGGCGAGCAACGGATCTCTTTAATCGTTTATACGTATTAAACGATCATGCCAATCAAATATTTTTGTATGTCCTTGAAAATTTTTCAGAAAGTCATTCCAACTTCCCGCCAGAAATGGGTCAAACTATCCGGGAAATGGCTCATTCACTGGACCATAAGAAAAAGGGAGAAAATTTTTCAAAAAAAATTCTTCAGCCTTCAGTGATGGATGAAAAGGTGGCTCAATTATTTACAATCGTTTATGATGCGGATGCCATCATGAATGAACCAACATCTAAAATAAATCAAACGATTCGAATTTCCAAACCTTCCTTTAAGACTATTTTTTGGGGTGCCTTTGATAAACACTCGATTGTTTTTATTACGGCGATACGATTCGGCGTTATTACGACCATTGCTGCGATTATTGCCTTTCAGTTTGCATTTGTACGGTCCTATTGGGTCCCTTTATCCTGTGTAGCTGTTTTGTCAGGCTCTACCATTGTTGCGACCTATCATCGTGCCATACAAAGAGGATTGGGTACCATCCTTGGTATTTTAATTGCTAGTTTCATTCTTGCTATGCACCCAGATGGTTACATTATTGCTTTTTTCGTTTTACTATTGACGTTTATTACGGAACTTTTTATTGTAAAGAATTATGGATTGGCAGCCCTATTTTTTACACCGAATGCATTATTAATGGCAGAAAGCACGAGTCAGGGAAGTTTTAGCTTTTCCTATTTTGCCTCGGCCAGATTAATTGATGTGTTGATCGGAATTAGTATTGGTCTCATCGGTGTATGGTTAGTAGGGAGATGGTCAGCCTCTAGTGGATTGCCACATTTAATTACAAAAACCATCCGAAGTCAGGCTCAATTTTTGATCATCCTCTTTTCAGATCAAGGAGAAGGTTTTATTGCTTCGGAGAGTAGAGAATTAAGAAAAATGCGTACGAATATTATTAATTTAATTACGCTATATACTACAGCTGCAGGCGAGATTCCGGTTAATCAAAAAGCAGTGGAATACTACTGGCGGGTAATTTTTTCGATCGAGCATTTAGGATATTTACTAGAAAATTGTTCAAAAACCGAAGAACGTCCAATTCTATCAGATGAAACACTTTCGCAATTGCTTTATATTTGTGAAACGATGGCCAATGCCACCGCTCGAAAACGTTCGCCTTCTTTAAAAACTGTACCTAACATCCAAACATTTCCTAGCATTCAAAGTGAAATTATCAGCCTGCAAAAGTCGCTTCAAATGGAAGGTTGAGTTTCTGTAAAAGTAAAAGAAGGGCCAAGAGCGATGTGTGCAATAGGTGACTATAACAAAAATTTATTTCATATTTCTGTGTATTTTTATATTTTAAAAAAGTGTTATGATATTCATGTAATGTAAAAATATTCATACGATCTGTCGACTGAATCGATACTAATTAAAGGTGGTGGAAAGATGAAGAATTTAAAAATTGCATCTATACCTGGGGATGGAATTGGAAATGAAGTTGTACCTGCGGCAATTAAAGTGTTGGATACATTAGCAAATATCCATGGCGGCATTAAGTTTGAATTCACCCATTTTCCGTACGGTTGTGAATATTATTTGAAAAATGGAGCAATGATGGCCGCGGATG
Source organism: Bacillus sp. ISL-7 (assembly GCF_018613065.1). The sequence continues at coordinate 33,870 of NZ_JAGGQW010000087.1, forward strand.
GACTTGAAAGATTAAAAGAGTTTGATGCTATTTTTCTTGGGGCCGTGGGTAACGCCAAACTCGTTCCAGATCATGTTTCACTTTGGGGACTTCTCATTAAAATAAGACGAGAATTCGAACAGGTCATTAATATTAGACCTGCGAAAGTACTTAAAGGTGTGAGATCGCCGTTGATTAACCCCAAGGACTTTGATTTAATGGTCGTCAGGGAAAATAGTGAAGGAGAATACAGTTCAGTTGGCGGAAGAATCTATCAAGGCGAAGATGAAATCACCATTCAAAATAGTATTTTTTCGAGAAAAGCAACGGAACGTGCGATGCGTTTTGCTTTTGAACTAGCATTAAAACGTAATAAGCATGTAACGAGCGCGACAAAGTCTAATGGAATTGTCTATTCGATGCCTTTCTGGGATGAAGTTTTTAAAGACGTATCAAAGGATTATCCAAATGTTGATACAGATTCGCAGCACATTGATGCCTTGGCTGCCTTTTTTGTTACCCATCCCGATAAATTTGATGTGATTGTGGCAAGTAATCTTTTTGGCGATATATTAACCGATTTAGGGGCGGCAATTATGGGAAGTATCGGGGTTGCGCCAGCCGCCAACATTAATGTAAATGGAAAATATCCTTCGATGTTTGAACCGGTTCATGGGTCTGCACCTGATATTATTGGGAAAGGCATCGCAAATCCGCTAGGTCAAATTTGGACGGCCAAAATGATGTTAGACCATTTTGGAGAAGAGGAACTTGGGATTTTATTACTAGATACTATTGAAAACGTCACCAATGAGGGCATCTTAACACCAGACCTTGGAGGAAGTCATTCAACAGAAGAAGTAACAGAAGAGATTATTAGGAAGTTAATAATAAACTAATATGTTATCGTTTCAATTTCTAATTTTAATTACGCATCGGTTCCATCACCAATAAATAATAATATATTGTATGAAAAGAAACGCAAAAACCGAGGTGGAACCGATGTATTTGTTCAAATCAATTTCGGATGATATTCATTCAGCGCAATTAGTCTTCAAACAAAATTCTAAAACAAAACGCCTTGTTCTAGCTGCACTATTTGCTAGCATTGCAGCTGTACTCCAGGCAGCAGGTGGTTCTTTACCTGTAATGGGCTATTTTATCAGCCCTTTTGCGACCGCTCCCATTCTATTCTGTTCGATCCTCTCCCTTCCACTTGGCGCAATGTCCTATTTCCTTACCAATCTATTGCTTTTAATCCTTCAACCTAGTGAATTAATTATCTTCCCCTTTACAACTGGCTTATTAGGGCTGGGGACAGGAATTGCTTTCTATTTTCTCAAGAAAAGAATAAGCATCATTGCTTTTGGGGCTACTTTTTTAACGATTGGAATAATCAACCTTTTATATGTTTTCAAATTCCCAGTCTTGGGTCCAACCGTTTCTGGTTCTTTTTCCATTCTAACAACAGGCAGTATTTTTTTGTTTTCTTGCTTTTATAACTGGATTTGGGTTGTTATTGGGTTAACATTTTTAAAAAGGTTTAAGAAGTTTATAACCTAGTAACACTCTCATATAACACCTGTGTTAGGAGCAGCCCCTATATTTGTTCCTGGTGGTTTAAAGATTCCAAAGTTGGCAATGTACATTTCATTCCTATCCACTTATTCAGATGGGAGTAGTCCATATTCCAGGTTCGGGGTCAATTTTGCATGGCAACTTCGATTACAACGATTTCCTCTAGGGGCTGCAGCTCCTCTTTGAGGATGTTTTCAAATTCACCGAGGGTGCTGGCTCTTATTCCTTTAATACCGAAGCTAGCAGCTAAATTAACAAAATCCGGGTTCTGGAAGGTGACTCCGTAGTTTTCTCCAAACATTTTGTTCATTTGCTGAACCTCAAGTTTTAGCATTGAGTCATTTACAACAATAATGAGGAATGAGAGTCCTAGACGTTTGGCCGTCTCTAATTCTGCAAAATTCATGAGCGCGCCTCCATCACCAGTAATACAAATAACCTCGTCATCTGGACAAGCTAGTTTTGCTCCAATGGCACCTGGTATGGCAATTCCCATTGAAGCTAGACCGTTTGAAATGATTAACTGGTTTGGCATTTTGGGCTGGTAGGTACGGGCGATTGAAACCTTATGGGAACCGACATCAGAAATCACAATTGTGTTCTCTGAAGTAAGACTTTCAATACTATGGAGAACATTCTCAATTGTATAGGGCAGGGTGCTGGAGTCTGGCTGATCTTGGTCGATTTGATAAGCAGTCTTTATTTGTTCTTTAAGTTCCCCAGAAGGTACCCAGGATTTGATTGGGAGCTCTGATTGATTAAGCATTTGGAGTGTCATCTTAATGTTCCCGACCAGCTCAACCCCGACAGGGTAATATTCATTTATTTCGGCAGGTAAAGTATCGATATGTAGAACCGGAAGTTTCTTTTGATTCCAGTCTTTCGGCAGTTTTTCAACAAAGTCGAAGCCGATAACAATCAGTAAATCTGCTTCCTCCATGCCTGGTAAAACTTCATCGTTTTCATTAAATCCAAACGTAAAGAAATTCAGCGGGTGTTCCTTCGGAAGCACACCTTTTGCCATAAAACTGTGGGTAGCAGGAGATTGAATGGTATTGATAAAGGTCAGCAACTCAGGGTATGCCTCCTGCCTGATTACTCCGTTTCCAATGATAATAAAGGGTTTTAGGTGTTTTTTAATAAGCTGGGTTGCTGCTACAAGTGCCTCATTTACTGGGACACTTTCAGGCAAAGATGTTACTGGAAAAGGCTTTCCAGGAATCATTTGAGTGGAAAAGTTCTCCGGTATCGTAATAGCGACCGAACCCGGTTTCTCCATTTTTGCCACTCTGAATGCTTTTCGAATAATTGCAGGGACAGTCTGGGATTCCTTGATTTGAGTGCTCCACTTTGTTGTTGGCTCAAACAATTTAGCTATATCTATATATTGATGTGATTCATTATGGTGACGTTCCACACCAGCTTGTCCAATTAATGCTACCACGGGTGAATGATCGAGCTGAGCGCTGGCAATACCAGTCAATAAATTTGTTGCTCCTGGACCCAGCGTCGATAAAGAAACGCCGACTTTTTTTGATAATCTACCATATACATCGGCCATAAAAGCAGCCCCTTGCTCGTGCCTGACATTTACGTATTGAATTTGTGTTGATTTTGATAATGAATCAGCAAGATCAAGTGTCTCCGTGCCGAAGATCCCAAACACATATTCCACACCTTCGTTTTCTAAACAATGGACGATTACATCTGTTACTTTCATCTGATCCTCCAAAAAACCGTGATTTTTATCCTATGTTTTCTATGGTTACCGCTGATAGGATTTTTTAACCTCCCGCTAAAAGTAGAATTGCCTAAAGAAAGAAGCAGCAGACGTAAGGTTATGGTAGTGTTACAATTAGAAGAAAATATTGGATGTAAATAGGTGATAAATAATGAATGAAAAACAACAATATGTCTGGTATGCAAGTTATGGCTCTAATATTAATGCTGACAGATTCTTATGTTATATAAAAGGCGGTCAACCTGAGGGATCAGCCCAAATTGAGATAGGATGTAAAGATCCTTCCCTACCAGTAGACGAGTCAACCTTCACCATAGACCTGCCCCTTTACTTCGCCAAAGAAGCGGCTAGATGGGAATCTCAAGGAGTAGCTTTTATCGGATTGAACCAAGACAAAGGAAACCAAACCTATAGTAAGAAATATCTAATTACGGGCGAACAGTTTCTAGATGTCGTCAAACAAGAAAATAATGGACTATATTTTGAAATTGATTTACATGAGGTCAAACAGAAGGGTTCAAAAGTATTCCACCGCGATTCCTGGTATGGAAATATACTGTATTTGGGAGATGAAAATGGTTTTCCCATTTACACCTTTACAGCCCCATGGGATATTAATGAAGTCGAGTGGAAGAAGCCTTCCACTGCCTATTTAAAAACTATTATTAAGGGATTATCAAAAAATTATTCAAATGAAGATATCTTCGCTTATTTTCAAAGCAAACCAGGCATTAAAGATCAATTCACTGATCATGAATTGACTCTTCTGTTAAACGGCCGTGAAGGGTGATTTTTTCTTACCTTTTCACGGCTTATTTTTATCAAGTAAGGAATAATAAGAACATTCATTTTAAATGTCGAACGATTATGAGAGGAAAATTTATCCTTGGTAAATTTTGAATTCGCTTACAATTCATAATTTAGACCTTAATTATTCTATTTTAATGTTATGATAATGGTAATGGTACTATCGAGTTGAAACCTCGAATTACTTGGAAGCTGTTTATGAAAATCTGTCGAAAAAAGGAAGTTTTCCTATGAACATAAAACCTAAAAAACATAATATCTTTCAACGAATTGGACGAGCTTTTAAGTTGAATTTTATCAAACTGTTACGTTCTCCCGGTGGAGCGAAAAAAGTTTCCTTGGGATTTGCGATTGGCTTTGGTTTAGAAATGGTCGTTCTATCGTCTGCATCCCTTATTTATATTGTGTTTTTACCGATGGTCCGGATAGCTAAAGGTTCATTGCCTGCAGCAATCATCGGAAATGTCATTGGAAAACTATCCTTTCTTCCTGTTCTTCTTTTACCTTTTGCCAAGAAAATTGGTAAACTCATCTATCCATTTAACGGGCAAATCGGTCATAAGACACCATTTTCGTTTGAACAATTATTGCAAGGGGATTTCCGAGGCGTTGTCAGTCTTCTTCATGGCGGAGTCCATGTGTTAATTGGAATGACTATTTTTGGAATCGTCCTTGGTGTCATCTCGTACTTCCTTGTTCATTATTTTTACGAAAAAGAAAAAACGAAAAGACTTACGAGAATTCGTGATAAACAAGCATCTCGAAAAAATCCTCTTGTTATCATCGATGCTGCTAATAATTAAGGTTTTAGTTTCTTTAAGATGATTGATTCTAAAAGCTTCCACGGCAAGAAATTTTTAATGGTAAGCATATTCTTTACACCAGCCCCGATTGGATACCGGAGGTCAGGTGATTTCGGCTGCGAGGCAATTTGTGCAGCCAGTTTGGCTACCTCGATTGGATTGCCATGGCCAGCTTTTCCACCTTCAATTTCATATAATAGGCTCTCCATATAGGATGCGTACGGGGATTCGGCATTGACCTCCATCCCAGCCACGCTTGCCCAAATATTGGTTTGAAAGGATCCAGGCTCAATTAAGGATACATCAATCCCAAATGGTTTAAGTTCCAGTCGTAAGCTTTCGCTGTAACCCTCAAGTGCGTGCTTGGATGCGACATATGCAGATAATCCTGGGAAACCGAATCTCCCGCTGATACTGCTCATGTTAATAATCCTGCCTTGTTTCTTTGCCCGCATTAAGGGAAGGACTGACTGTGTTACGGCGATCAATCCGAAAAAGTTGGTTTCAAATTGAAGCCGATAATCCTCGATTGAGAGCTCTTCACTAAAACCTCCAAGTGCAAATCCCGCATTGTTGACTAACACATCTATAGAGGGATATTTCTCCAATTTGCCTTGAAAAAGAAGAATGGATTCCGTGGAGGTAACATCAAGCGGGAGGACATGAATGAAATTTTCTACCTGGTTTTCTTTTGCAAGTTCTAGTAGGGGCTGTGCTTTGTTTACATCTCTCATCGTTGCAATCACTGTAAATCCTTTTAATGCAAGTTCAATCACGGTTAACAAACCGAAGCCGCTTGAAGATCCTGTAACGATGGCTGTTTTTTGTGTCATGATGGTCTCCTTTTCTTCCTTTTCTTCTATTTAAACTTCAAATAGAGAAGTTTGTATAGCAAAATGGAAAAAGGCTGCCCCAAAATACTAGGGACAGCCTGTTTTTGAAATCACTTGTTATTGATTTTGATGATTTTGAAGGGTTTGTTCAGCATAAGCGACAAGACGTTTCGTCATTTCGCCTCCGACTGAACCATTTGCTCTTGCGGTCGTATCAGCACCAAGTTGAACTCCAAACTCGTTGGCAATTTCTTCTTTCATTTGATCTAAAGCATTGTCTGCTCCAGGAACCAATAGTTTGTTTCTAGCCATGATACATCACTCCCGACGAAGTTTTTTTGAGCAATGAAAAATTGCTCGTATATAATTTAACCGATTTTGTTCCATTTAATTATAAGTTTGGTCCTTGTGAATAATGAAAGCTAAAATTTATTAATGCCATCAGTAGTAAATTCTTCCGCCTTTTGCTAAAATACGCTATCATGGGGAACATTACATTTATGGTTTTAAACATTATTTAATAAAGCGAGTGATGTAATTATGATAGAATTCCCCAAAAATCTTTATTGTGAAAAGTGCGGTAAAGAAACAGAGCACATGATACGCGAAGATGCTTTAGAAATAGAATACATTTGTACAGAATGTAACAATGAACAAGAAATCATTAAGTCCTTTTTTTAAAAAGTGCGGAAAAGGTGTATTATGCAGAAAATCGTGGTGATTGGAGCAGGAATTCTCGGGGCGTCAACTGCGTATCACCTTGCCCAATTAGGGGCAGAGGTGATTTTAGTGGATCGTATGGATCCCGGGCAGGCCACTGATGCCGCAGCGGGGATTGTTTGTCCTTGGCTTTCACAGCGGCGAAACAAAGCATGGTATCAGTTAGCAAAGGGAGGAGCTCGTTACTATCCAGAATTAATTGCTCAATTGGAAGCAGATGGAGAGAAAGAAACTGGCTATCAACGGGTAGGGGCAATTAGTCTTCATAGAGAAATGAGTAAACTCGAACAAATGGCTGAACGAGCACTGAAACGAAGGGACGATGCACCCGAAATTGGGGAGATAACCATTCTTTCACCTGCTGAAACAAAGCGGCTTTTCCCGCCGTTATCTGAGGAGTATGGGTCTGTTCATGTTAGTGGGGGAGCACGGGTAAATGGAAGAGCATTACGTGAGTCATTAATCCGCGCTTCAATCAAGCATGGAGTTACTTTCATTAACGGGAATGCCTCCCTAGCAATGCAGGGAAACAAAGTGGTTGGCATTATACTTGATGATTCAACATTTTTAGCGGATCAGGTCATTGTTACGGCAGGTGCATGGTCTAAGGAGCTTTTACAGCCATTAGGAGTTCATTTTTTAGTCAAACCACAAAAGGCACAAATCATCCACCTTGAGTTGCCTGAAACAGATACGAGCCAATGGCCGGTTGTTATTCCACCCCAAAACCATTACATTCTTACCTTTGATAATGGCCGGGTCGTCATCGGCTCGACTCATGAAAATGAGGCTGGATTTGACAATCGTGTAACGGCAGGAGGAATCCATGAAATATTAGGCAAAGCCCTAGAAGTAGCACCTGGATTAGCTGCTGGTACGTATCTTGAAACGAGAGTCGGTTTTCGACCGTTCACCCCGGGCTTTTTACCTGTGATTGGGGCTTTACCTGATTATGAAGGAATCTATTTAGCTAATGGATTAGGGGCTTCAGGATTAACGAGTGGACCGTATCTCGGTGTGGAACTAGCAAAACTTGTTTTAGGAAAACAAACAGAGATTGACCTGAGTTGCTATGAAGTAGCCATGGCACTTGATGAGTAATAAAAAGAGCACCCACTTGGGTGCTGATACTCCAGTTAATCTAATCTAAGTTACTTCGAGAAATAAAGCGCTCTCAAAAAACTACGAAAGTATTCCTCTCCGGAAAAGCTCTCCAATTGCATGGGAACGATTTTGAACGCCAAGCTTTTTAATTGCCGTTTTCACATATTGTTTTACCGTTAATTCGCTGATTTCCATCGAATCGGCCATTTCCTTTGTGCTTTCTCCCCAGCCAATTCTCCTCATAACTTCTAGTTCCCGCTTACTTAATACTTGCGGGTCTTCCACACTATCGAATTTTTCGAGAAACTTTCCGACTTCTTTGCCATAAAGGGTTAATAAAGAAAGAAGTTTATCATCTATCACAGATTCTTTCGCGAACTCCGTTGTGCAAATATATCCAATAATGACAGACCTGAAACATATAGGTACAACAACGATCGAATTTACACCAGAAGAAGTTATGTATTTACTACTTGTTTGCTTTAGATACTCAATACCAGAACAATACTTTGCTTTCTTCTCATTAATGGATGAGTATATGATTGGCAGGGAACGGATATCATCCCGAATATCCCCTATATGGACCATATCAGCAGATGACAATGAGATGATTCCTTCACCAAGAAACCCTAACGGAGAAAATCTAAATAAATAGGCATTCATGACAGGATAAAGGTCCATGTATACTTCGAGAATTTTATATAATCTTTCTTCGTGGCATGTGGCTTCCTCTAAATCGTGAATTCGATGCTGTAAGGTATACTGAGATGTCATATTATCATCTCCTTTATAGGGATATAGCACGTCTAAAATTGGGAATATTCAAATTATACAAAAAATTATATCCTTAAGATACACTTTTAGGAAAATCTTTTCTTTAAAAGTTGAAAAATTCCCAATTAGGAAAGGAAGATGTTTTTTGGCCAATTTAGACCCGCAAGCAAAAGCTTATTTAGAAATGTTCAGCCAGATGCCATTAATCCAGTCATTAGATGCACAGACAGTAAGAGAAATGTTTGCATTAGCCCCTCCCGTAGAGGTAGAGCTGGCACCGCTTGCGAAGATAGAGGACAGAATGATTCCTGTCTCCGATGACGCCGAGATTAAGGTGAGAATTTATACACCGGAAGGTCAAGGACCATTTCCTCTATTTGTCTATTACCATGGCGGTGGATGGGTAATTGGGGATCTTGAGACAGCAGACCCAAGTTGCCGAATGATTGCTAATCGAACTGGCAGAGTAGTCGTTTCTGTCGATTATAGGCTTGCACCTGAATATAAATTTCCAATCCCTGTAGAGGATTCCTATGCGGCATTAAAATGGGTTAGTGAACATGCTGTGGCAATAAATGGAAACGCTTCCAATTTAGTTGTTGGCGGTGACAGTGCAGGTGGAAATCTTTCAGCCGTCGTATCGTTAATCGCCAGAGAACAAAATGGTCCAGACATCGCTGCCCAGGTTCTTATTTATCCTGTAACTGCCCTCGGGTACGACACCAAGTCATATCAAGAGTTCCAAACTGGATTTGGTCTTGATAGAGACTTAATGATTTGGTTTGGGAATTATTATATTAACAATGTTGAGGATACAAAAAATAAATATATTGCTCCATTATTGGCAGAGGATTTAAGCAATCTCCCGCCAGCCTACGTTATTACCGCAGAAAATGATGTCCTAAGGGATGAAGGTTTAGCATATGCTGAGCGTCTTAAAGAAGCAGGGGTCAAGGTTGAAACGATTATCGAATCAGGTTTAGTACATGGTTATTTTACGAATATGGCGGTGTTTCCAGAGCGAATTAAAGAATCAATTTCTAGATTTGCCAAGTTTTTAAGTGAAATTGACCAAAAAGTCGGCAGGGTTTAACGATAATATTAGATGCGGGAGGTAGGAATATTGAAATCTACTAAACAGTCAAATCAAGTTGCCAACTACGACGTTGTTGTTATTGGGGCAGGGTTTTCGGGATTGTATACACTTCATCGCTTACGTGAGGCTGGTTTCTCTACCCGTGTTTTCGAGGCGGGTGATGGTGTTGGCGGTACATGGTATTGGAACCGGTATCCCGGAGCACGCTGTGACTCGGAAAGCATTTATTATAACTACACTTTTTCAGAAGAACTCTATAAGGAATGGACCTGGACTTCTCGATATCCTGAGCAGCCGGAAATACTAAGTTACCTAAATTTTGTAGCAACCAAGTTTGATCTCCGTCATGATATCCAGTTTCAGACTCGTATTTTGGCTGCCCATTATAACGAAGAGAGTAATAGATGGATGATCCATTTAAACGATGGAAGTAGTGTTTCAGCGAAATACTTCATCACAGGAGTAGGCTGCCTTTCTGCTGCCAATGTACCAAACTTTAACGGGATCGATAATTTCAAGGGCAAGTGGTATCATACTGGACATTGGCCGCACGAAAAGGTAGATTTCAAGGGTAAGCGAGTCGGCATTATTGGAACTGGTTCAACTGGCGTCCAAGCCATCCCAGTCATCGCCCAAGAGGCCGAACACCTTACCGTTTTCCAACGAACTCCACAGTATTGTGCCCCAGCGAGAAATCATGCGTACGACCCGAAGTATATCCGGCAGGCTAAAGAAAATTTCAGCGAGATAAAACGACAAATGCGTGAATCCCAGGGGGGCCAGCCAATGGTAACACCTACTAAGTCAGCGCTGGAGGTTACACCTGAAGAGCGAGAGCGTGTATACGAGGAGGCATGGGAGAAGGGTGGATTAGGCATTTTTACTGCCTATTATGACCTGCTTATTAATGATGCAGCCAACGAAACGGCTGCCGAATTTATCCGCTCCAAGATCCGTAAGATTGTCGATGACCCTGAGGTGGCCGAAAAGCTTTTACCAAGTTATTTTTATGGTACCAAACGGCCAATCATTGACACGAATTATTACGAAACGTATAACCGTGAAAACGTAACCTTGGTAGACGTGAAGAAAGCACCGATTGAGGAGATTACTCTAAAAGGGATCCGGACCACGGAAGCGGAATATGAACTGGACGCGATTATTTTTGCCACAGGATATGACGGAATGACTGGGCCTTTATTGAAGATTGATATTCGGGGTAAAAACGGGGTGTCACTGAAAGAGAAATGGGCTGGGGGAGCACAGACGAGGACCTACCTAGGGATTACAAACGTTGGTTTTCCGAACATGTTTATGATTACTGGTCCTGAAAGTCCTTCGGTGCTGAGTAATATGCCTGTCTCCATTGAACAGCATGTGGAATGGATTGCGGATTGTATTGAGTATATGAATAAGAATGGTGTAGAAACAATTGAGGCGACTATTGAGGCGGAAGAAGCTTGGAGTACCCATTGCAGAGAAGTAGCCGAATCCACGCTTTATACTAAAACTGACTCATGGTACACAGGGGCGAATATCCCAGGCAAGCCGCGTGGCTTCCTGATTTATGTAGGCGGAGTCGGCGCCTATCGCCAAAAGTGTACCGAAATCGCTGCTAAAGGGTACGAGGGATTTTCATTAAAGAGTTCAACTAAGACAGCATCACATTAGTGGATATATGAATCCAAATTACTACAAAAAAAAGAGTCTTCGGACTCTTTTTTTAATTTTCAAAAAATGGCTTTTAAAAATAGTAAAAAGTTATTTTTTGAAAATTTGAAGACATCTGAAATTATTGATTGATTAATGTGGTTTGAAAATGTATAATAAACAAAATACTAAATTATTCCTACCTGAATAGTATGAATTAGAAGTTTTAAAATTGGTTGCGTGTCTACCAGTTTAATAGATAGGGTACATAAGGAGAGATTATACATGGTTTGGACGTCTATTGCTTTTATTATTGCTTTTTTCTTTGCGATGAATATTGGAGCAAGTGGGACGGCGGCATCAATGGGATCGGCCTATGGTGCAGATGCCATTAAGAGTAAGCGCTTGGCCATGATTTTGGTTGGGTTAGCAGCTTTTCTAGGTGCTGTACTTGGTGGTGGGGAGGTTGTGAAAACCATTGGCGAGGGAATTATTCCTTCCAATCTCCTAACGATTAAATTAGTCGTCCTTATCCTTGCAGGAGCTACGTTGACATTGTTTATTGCAAATCTGTTAGGGATCCCTTTATCGACAAGTGAGGTTACCGTTGGATCGATTGTAGGTGCTGGGATCGCTTTTAAAAGTTTATATATAAATAATCTTTTGGTGATTGTTTTCTTCTGGGTGTTAGTTCCAATCGTTTCATTTCTCATTACCTTTGGACTTGGAAAGTTGATATCCGCTGCTGAAAAGCGTTGGGTCGGTTTAACTAAGAATGGAAAATGGAAAAAATGGCTGGCGATATTTTTAGTCATAGGGGGCTGTTTAGAGGCCTTTTCAGCTGGGATGAATAATGTAGCAAATGCCGTTGGCCCGCTAGTAGGGGCTGGAATGATTTCAACGAGTAAAGGAATCTGGATCGGCGCTTTATTCGTTTCAATCGGAGCTATTTTACTAGGGAGCAAGGTGCTTGAAACGAATGGGAAGAAAATCACCAGACTTTCCTTGCTAGAAGGGAGTGCGGTTTCCTTTACAGGAGGAACCCTCGTTATTGTCGCATCACTGTTTGGGTTGCCAATTCCTCTCACCCAAGTAACGACTTGTGGAATATTAGGTGTGGGTGCCTCACAAAAGGGGTTTGGTATTTGGCAAAAATCAGTCATTCAAAGGATTCTAAAAGTCTGGCTAATCTCACCTTTAGCTTCGCTTGTTATTTCTTATATCCTGATTAATCTCTTAGTTAAGATTAATATTTATAATATTATTATCATTGTAAGTACATTGATCGCAACCGTGGGTGTGATCAGCCTTTCAGCGACCATTCGCAAGGAAAACAGTACCATCCATGATGATGGGGGCGGAATATAAGTAATAGATTTTGCTGGTTAAAAACTCTGTTGGGAATCTATTTCAACAGAGTTTTTTAATTTCATTAATAAAATACAAGTTGTAAAATAGATTTGTGAAAGCCTGTTTACATACTATTTAGTTGCAAAATCAAAATACAAAATTCGCAAAAAGCACTTTTTCAATATGGAAGGAATGAAATGCGTGATGGAGATAAAAAAGGTATCGATCATTGGTTTAGGTGCATTAGGAATACTTTTTGGACATCATTTATCAAGGAAAATGCCAAAAGCAGATTTACGAATTATTGCTGACCGGGACCGAATAACCAAATATAAAAATGAACACGTCTATTGTAACGGAGAACGCTGTGATTTCACTTATCTGACACCTGATGAAAGATGCGAGCCAGCTGATTTGCTCATTTTCACGGTGAAATATAATGGTTTAAAGGATGCGATTCAAGCAGTAAAGAATCACATTGGTGACCAGACGATCATTTTATCGGCTTTAAATGGGATTTCCAGTGAGGCTGTAATAGGCCAGGCATATGGGCATGAGAAAATTTTATATTGTGTTGCCCAAGGAATGGATGCCGTTAAAGTGGGGAATCAACTCACATACGACCATATGGGAATGCTTTGCTTTGGTGAACAAGAACCAGGGTTCATTTCCGAAAATGTTAACAGTGTCGCGGCTTTTTTTGAAAAAATGGCAGTTCCCTATGAGGTCGATACCAATATGGTTAAGAGACAATGGGGGAAGTTTATGTTAAATGTGGGAGTCAATCAAACCGTAGCTGTCTTTCAGAGCAACTATGGTGAGATTCAACGAGAAGGAGAAGCAAGAGAGATGATGATTGCGGCGATGAGAGAGGTAATCACGTTATCTGAAAGAGCAGGCATCCACTTAACCGAAGCAGATTTAGCCTATTGGTTACGTGTATTAGCAACCTTAAGTCCAGATGGTAAACCATCCATGGCTCAAGATGTCGAGGCCAGACGTCCAAGTGAGGTGGAGCTGTTCTCCGGAACTGTCCTAAAAATGGCAGATAAATATGGGATCTCAACTCCAATAAATAAAGAACTTTATAATCGAATTAACTTAATTGAAAGTATATAAAGTGCCTGACTCCCACTGCAATAAAGTTGTACAATAGTGGGGGTCAGGCACTGTTTTGTTACAAAATGGTGAACTCTAGAGTTCTTTTATGTGATTTTTATTTGCAGGATTATGGCAGGTTTTACACTAGGTATCATAAAATAAAAGAAAACGTGTATAAACTACAACTTGAGAAGAGGGTTGATGTTTATGTGGCCTTTTGACGGCAAGAAAAAGACGACTGAGAAGGCAGAAAGGTCATGCTATGTTTCCGTTAAAGAGACTACAGAGGGAAACGAGCTAATTGATATTGTCACTAAACTCAAAGAAGTCCTTAGTAGCACCTCGAGGGAAGTCATAATTTTGTGTGTGGGTTCAGACCGTTCCACAGGAGACTCACTAGGCCCAATTGTCGGGACGATGTTAACAGAAGCAGACATTCCTTTTCCGGTTTATGGAACCTTAGAAAAACCAGTTCATGCCTTAAATATAAAGAAAATTCTCAAGGACATTTATCAAAAATATAATCAACCATTTATCTTGGGTATTGATGCTTGTTTGGGGGATGAACGACAAATTGGGTTTATTTTTTTAAAAGAAGGTTCTTTAGTACCAGGCATGGCGGTTAATAAATCTTTACCTAGTGTAGGTGAATACCATATGAAAGCTGTGGTTAATTACCTAGATTCATTAGCACCTGCGCAATCCTTAAATAATACGAGATTATTCACTGTCGTGAAGTTGGCCGAAGTTATGGCAAAGATTATTACGCAAGCAGTCTTAGGGGAACCCTCAACTTGCAAAAGACCTATTGAAACTATCCAAAGATGAAAAATTTAAAATTATTTCCCACTCCCTTGGTAAATTCAACCATAGTATTTGATGTTTACAATTAGAGTAAGTTATAATTGGTACAATGTATACCTAGAAAGAAGGAGAAACCGTGGGGAATAATTGGGCAGAGGAAGATCTATTGTCTTTACGCGAAAGGGTCTTTATTCACATTAAAGATCTCATTTTAGAAGGTGAATTTAAAACGGGTGATCGGTTGGTGGAACGGGAACTGGCAGAGCGATTGAATATCAGCCGAACACCCATCCGTGAAGCGTTGTTTAGATTAGAATCGCAGGGGTTTGTAAAAACCGTTCCAAGAAAAGGTGTTATAGTTGCAGATATTTCAGATAAGGAAATTATTGAAGTATTTACGATTCTTTCCTCACTTGAGGTTTTGGCAGCAAAATTAGCTGCTCAAAAATTAGACGATGAAACCAAAAGTAAGTTTGTCGAGTACTGTAAAAAAGTAGAAGTCTGCTTAAAGGATAAGAATGATAATGATTTCTCTAATTTACATGGTGAATTGAATCATCTATTATACAGTTCAGCAAAAAATTCGAAACTATATGAAATACTAAGTGGGTTGTCAGATTATATTCGGGCATTTGCCAAGACAGGTTATAAAAATCCAGGCCGACCGGTGCAGTCGATGGAAGAACATTTACGAATTATGGAAGCCATTATCAATCAAGAAATAGAAATGGCTGAGTATTTGACGAAGATTCATATTGAAAATTCTCGAAAAGCATATATTGAGGCTGTTAATCAAGGGAAAAAGAATAAATAAATAAAAAAACTCCATCCACTGGTGGAGTCAGATTGTCGAGAAAGGGTATTTTTCTCGGCAATTTTTTATTCTCAGCATTTAATTATTCATTGTACCTGCTAATGGGCCTGTTGATTTCCGCTCTAGGCACTTCGCTTTCCGCGGGCGGTCCGGGGAGCCTCCTCGGCGCTAGCGCCTGCGGGGTCTCCCCAGCCCCGTCCTCGAGGGCACTGAAAAAGTCCCTTGTTTTATAGCAGTTGTAGGTTGATTTTATTAACTCTTCAACTGCTTTTTATTTTATAATTGTGGTAATAAAACATTTTAGGTGGTATACAAATGATTTCCTTTCAAGATTCATTCAATCTTAGC
>NZ_JAGGQW010000088.1 GCF_018613065.1 Bacillus sp. ISL-7
CACGATATTTTTTGTTTGTTTGAACGTTTTTGTTTGTTTAGTTTTCAAAGAACAATCTATCATGTCAGAAGCGACATTTGTTATTATATCAAATCTCAATTACTATGTCAATATAATAATATAACTTTTTTGTTTTCACTTTTAACTATTAAAACCGCCGTTAAAAGCAACTTATCTATCATAACATCTCCAATTTACAAATGCAACAGAAAGTTTTTCTTTTTTTAGGAAAGTTCACTTCTTTAAAACTATTTCTTGAGATAACAATATCTTATCTTTTTAAATCAACAACCAAAACCCTGGCCACTTGCAGTCTTCAACAAATATCATGGCCTAACAGGCACTGGAAATAGGGTAGGATTTTAGCGTATACTAGTTTAAGTAACTATAAATATATAAAATCTAAATCTATGAATTTGATTGCTTTCTATTTGGAGATGATTATCATATGAGAATTGTAACAAAAGTTAAAAATGAAGAACTAGAAATTATAAAAATCTATATAAGCCTGGGATTTACGATCACTGTAGAAATATTCACAGTTCCAGAGGGCTACAAAAGCTTAGCGAATAATTCCTTCCCTCAACACGATGATTTATTAGGAACTGGAGTGCATGAAAATAAAAAAGAGAGTGTAAAACTAGCCATCAAAGATTTACGGGAATTGATGGAAGCGTTCGAGGAATAATACTCCGAACCATAGTCTAAAAACCATGCTGGTAAAAAGCAGCATGGTTTTTATATCTTTATCGCTCGGCGACTGGCACCTGAATTAAGAAAGCACCTTTTCATAGCTAAGCAGCAGAAATAATGCTTCAGGAAGTTTCAATGTCCTCAGCGATGGTTCCCACAACCTCCAAGAAGAACGAAATCGCTAACGCGATGGCTCTTTGGTGAATTCCTTATCCCTAAAAATGAATAAAAATAAAAAAGTATGTCTATCGTAGTATTGTTCAATCGCCAAACCAAACAAACTACGGAAGGACATACTTTTTTCTTATGATGACTCTACCACCAACAATTCGAAAAATACAAATACATATTTCTCTTAGGTTAGGGAGAGCTCCACCTTCTGATTATTGACTTATTTATTTATTATTAATCAATTATCAAGAGGAAATTTCATGAAACAATATGAACAAAAAGTTGAGCTTTTCTTTGAACTTAAGGGTACTCCAGACTCCTCTCGAGAATCCTATTGGCGAAGAATGCGGGCCTTTTTAAACTATATGCAGAATATAAAAAGACCCATAAAAGAATTGAGCCATGACGATATCCAACAATACATCCTTTATCTAAAAAAAGAAGAGGGACTTTCTGCAGGGACCATCAATAATTATATTTCAGCCATTAAGTTTTTCTTTACCTATGTATTAGAAAAAGAATGGAATCCATTAAAGGTTCCGAGAATGAAAAGAATTCAGAAGTTCCCTGTTATTCCTTCCAAAGAAGAAGTACTTTCACTTATAAATTCAACTAATAATTTGAAACATAAAGCTCTCCTTCTTCTGATCTATGGCAGTGGCCTTAGAGTAAGCGAAGTAGCTAAATTAAAAATTAGTGATATCTGCAGTAAAACCATGCGAATTCGTGTGGAAAATGCAAAACATAATACCAACAGGTATACGATTTTATCTCAAACAGCACTAAAAGTGCTTCGGGAGTATTTTAAAGCTTATTTCCCTACTAAAAACTATAAACTGAGTGATTGGCTATTTCCAGGTCGAACCCCTGGGGAGCACATTAATGTCAAAACTATTAAAAATACAATAATAAAACTTCGGGACAAGCTTTACCTTGACCCTAATATATCTGCTCATACACTAAGACATTGTTTTTCAACCCATTCTTTAGAAGATGGGGTAGATCCAGTGTTTATCCAACAGATGCTTGGGCATAAAAATCTTAAAACGACGCAGACGTACCTGCATATGACCTCTAAGAGCCTGATGGGCATTAAAAGTCCATTGGATTCAAAGGAAGATCATGAAGAATGACTACCATTCAAGAAATATTTATGACATTCTATCCACAATATAAAGAAAAATATAAAACGTCTCCTGAATAGGCTAAAGCAGCCAACGACATCATGAGATGTCGAACAGTCCATTTAGGTGGACATGCCTATGAATGTAAAACATGCGGCCATACCCAAGTCAGATATAATTCCTGCCGGAATCGGCACTGCTCCATGTGCCAAGGGGTCAATAAAGAAGTTTGGGTGGATAATAGAAAAAAAGATATTCTCAATGCGCCCTATTTCCACGTGGTATTTACCATGCCGGAACAGCTGCACATAGTAATTTACCATAATCAAAAATTACTTTATGATTTAATGTACAAATGCATAGCGGAAACCCTTACCGAGCTCGCAAAAGACAAAAAGTATCTTAGTGCCCAAATTGGCTTTTTCTCTGTCTTGCATACGTGGGGTCAAAACCTGCATTACCACCCTCACATACATACGGTAGTTTTAGCAGGAGGACTTTCCAAACAGAATCAATGGCGTAACTCGAGTAAGAAATTCTTTATCCCCGTAAAAGTACTGTCCAAAAAATTTCGGGGAAAGTATCTGTATTATTTAAAAAAATATTATGAACAGAATCTCCTTATTTTTTATAATGATGCAAAAAAATACGAAAATCCAAAAGAGTTCCAGAGTTTAATGGATCAATGTTACTCGCTTAACTGGTACAGCTACACCAAACGGACATTTTCAGGTCCATTGGCAGTGGTACAATATCTTGGCCATTATACACATCGAATTGCCATATCAAATAATCGAATCGTTTCGATAGATAAAGAAACTGTAACAATCCAAGTGAAGGATTATCGAAACAATAATCAAAAAAAGACAGTAACCATGAAAGCTACAGAATTTATTCGCCGATTTCTCATGCATATTCTCCCGAAGGGATTGGTGAAGATCAGACATTATGGTCTACTGGCTAATCGAAATAAAAAAACAAAACTCAAATTGTGCCGGAAGCTAACGAATAGTCCAACTTACCTACCTAAATTTACAGGACTTAGCACGATAGAAATTGTCTCTCTTATTACAGGAAAAGATGTAACTTTGTGTCCATCCTGTACTAAGTCACATTTAAGGTCAGCCGCCCACGAAGTGGTACCATGACTAGGAGCGAAAAGAATACTTATTTAAACTGCCTCTTTAGTGGGGAGGGGGAAACTGTATCTAAAAACAGATTAATATTATATAAAATTAGTTACTGGAATATGAAGACAGCCAATATAATCAAAAATCACCGAATACCCAGGGATTGAAACCCCATAGGCCATGACGCGACTTCATTCTTCTTAGGCAATCAAAAATTTTGCGCTGAGATCCTTTTACAAGATAACCAAAAAGCACAACTAGATCTAACCACTAGTTGTGCCTTTTTACGCGCAAAACTTCCGATTGTCCCCTAAAAGAACCGTCCTCGGGTCTTTATGAACTGACAAATTTCCCCCTTTTCTCCCAAGTATCCTAACAAATCAACCGTTGATTAAAATCGCCTAAATCCTTGATATATATCGAAGCATCCTTCCCAATTCATATAATTAGTGTTGAAAAATGTAAGAAAAAAAGAGGGGAAAATAGCGATCAAATCGCTAGCGTCACTAAACGACACTCTTTCGACTAAATACCCTATAAGCTATACTAATTAAACGTTTGATTGAAATAGCTGGAAGTACTGAAATAAAAGAAATTCCCTTACAACTCTTGCATGTAGATTGTCGAGATGCGTTTGACATTCCGCAGGAAATAACCCACCTTTCTACAAAAACAGATCAGTTTCTCCCAAACCTCCATGATTCTATGAAAATCACGGCTTTTTGATACTATCCAAACGTTTGATTTAAAGCAGCCTCAGACCGCTCCATTACTAGATTTAGTATTCCAAATGCCTGTGAAGAATGTCGAAAACTGTCCTCAACATGACACTTTTAAAAAGGAACCAGGATTCGTGCCTATACCTATTACTGCGGCGGTATAAGTCACCAAAAATAGGTAGTAAATATCTTCTGCTTAAACGAATTCCTAATTTTTATCCAGCAAATGTCGGAAGTTTTATAAAATATGTAGTAAGTGTCTGTAAATATGTAGTAAGTATCCGTAAATGTGTTGTAAATTCCCCAAAATATGTTGTAAGTATCCATAATTATGTAGTTAGTTCCTAACTGTAGGAATTTTATCTCTATTAGACGCAGAAAAACCACCTTTAAAAAATAAATTCTTTTTTAAAGGTGGTTTTTATAAAAAAGGAACAAGCATAGCGTCCCTTCGGTTTAAAAAATGGCTCCGCAGGTAGGACTCGAACCTACGACCGATCGGTTAACAGCCGATAGCTCTACCACTGAGCTACTGCGGAATAATAAAATATAAATTAGTATAGTGGGCCTAAATGGACTCGAACCATCGACCTCACGCTTATCAGGCGTGCGCTCTAACCAGCTGAGCTATAGGCCCAATTTGGAGCGGGTGAAGAGAATCGAACTCTCATCATCAGCTTGGAAGGCTGAGGTTTTACCACTAAACTACACCCGCATTAAAATTTGGAGGCAACACCCGGATTTGAACCGGGGATAAAGGTTTTGCAGACCTCTGCCTTACCACTTGGCTATGCTGCCTAACTACTATGGTGGAGGGGGACGGATTCGAACCGCCGAACCCTGAGGGAGCGGATTTACAGTCCGCCGCGTTTAGCCACTTCGCTACCCCTCCATATAAGACTAATAGAGTTCTAAATTTAACGATGGCTCAGGACGGAATCGAACCGCCGACACAAGGATTTTCAGTCCTTTGCTCTACCGACTGAGCTACTGAGCCTAGAATATATACTTTTCTAAAAAAAAAAAAAAATCTATAATAACAGTAGTTAACCTACTGGGATAAAAATGGCGGTCCGGACGGGACTCGAACCCGCGACCTCCTGCGTGACAGGCAGGCATTCTAACCAACTGAACTACCGGACCATATTGCGGGGACAGGATTTGAACCTGCGACCTTCGGGTTATGAGCCCGACGAGCTACCAGACTGCTCCACCCCGCGACAATAGAAATCATTTATTTAATAAAAAATATGGAGGAGGAAGAGGGATTCGAACCCCCGCGCGGTATGACCCGCCTGTCGGTTTTCAAGACCGATCCCTTCAGCCAAACTTGGGTATTCCTCCGAATAAGTGGAGCCTAGCGGGATCGAACCGCTGACCTCCTGCGTGCAAAGCAGGCGCTCTCCCAGCTGAGCTAAGGCCCCATAAAGTTATAAGTAAAGAATGGTCGGGAAGACAGGA
>NZ_JAGGQW010000008.1 GCF_018613065.1 Bacillus sp. ISL-7
GTGACCGGACTCTCCTTTTTTCCTCCTTCACGGTCACTTAGAACCTCTCTTTACGACCAACTTCTCTCTTTTTTCGCCTTCATGGTCGTTTACAGCCTCTTGAGTACTAGTTCTCGCTCTCCTCAAAACTCTTCTCCATTTCCGCCCGCCCGTTGATTATTTACTCCCCATCCATCCGACTAAATGACAAACCTCGCTTATTTCCCCCAAGTTTCCCTTTCAATCAAACGTTTGATTAAAACTGCTTCCACCCTTTGATAAATAAGTGTTTGTCTCTCCAAATACGTAAATTAATTGTTGAAATATGAACTAAAAATGGGAAATAAATAGCTCCAGAGCCATTATTGTCACTAAACGACGGCCATTCGACTAAATACCATATATGCTATATTAATCAAACGTTTGGTTGAAACAGCTGAAAGTACTAACCAATAAGGATTTCCTCTGCTAATGCAGGCGGGAAATTGTCGGTTTACGCGTGATCATTCCGCAGGAAATAACCATTATTTCCACAAAAACAGGCGGATTTCGCTTGAACTTACATCATTCTATTAATTCCCCCCCTTTTCCCTACTACATAAACGTTTGATTAAAAGTGGGTTCAGCACCTGCCATTCCTGGATTTATTTCTCTAAATGGCTGAAAAGTATGTCGAGAACTGTCTTTAATAACACCTCTTTTCTGGAGATTACTAATGAATAGCTGAGCACTCCACATAAAAAAAGCTATTCTATTAAGCTACCAGTCGGTTTATTACATGGGACAATCCCATGAAATAAGAGTATCCTTGTCAAGACATAAGAATATATACAAATTCGTCACAAAACCAAGCAACATCCCCTTGCATTCGACGAATATCTTTGATTATATTATTGTGGGAATATTTTTTTTTTGTGGAATTTTTGAACTTCTTCTATTAGTTATATATTCTGGCATAGGCAGGTAACAACTATGGTATTTGACGGCATCATTATTTCGTTTATAGTAGGGTTTCTTCGAAAAGGGAATCTAAGAGCACTGGCACAGTTGAAGCTAAAGTGGGGATGGATCTTTCCTCTTCTATTGGTTGTTGAACTAGCCGTTTTTATGCTTCAAAATGATTACAAATTCCTGGGAAAGGTAAGCGGATACATTTACATTGTGGTATATGTACTCGGTTTGCTGTTTTTATTTATGAACCGCAATAACCAAGGATTTACTTTCATTCTAATTGGTGTATTTCTCAATTTTTTAGTCATGGTGATCAACGGCGGAAGAATGCCGGTTTCATTGGAAGCAGCTGCTGTTTTAGATCCTGAATATATCGAAGTCCTTAAAGAAAGCCTATACGCCAAGCATACGATGCTAACATCTTCTACGCATCTTGGATTTTTGGGCGATGTTATTCCCATCACAGACCCCTATCCACGAACACAAATCATCAGTATCGGTGATATCGTTATGAATATTGGTATCTTCTTTTTCATCCAACATCTCATGGTTCATCATCCAGTCGCCAAAAAGAGTGAATACACACCCGCCTCCTTTAGAGGAGGTGAAAAAAGATGAAAAATGAACAAAAAAAAGGCATTAAATTAACTGGAATTCTTTTCAATGCAATCATTATCGGTTCAATTATTATTGCTTTAACATCTGGATATAAATTAGTATAAGAGTAGAATTGTAGGGAGAAGTAACTTTTTTTACTTCTCCTAAATTTATTTATGAGAGTGATGAGTATGCGTATTATAAAGACACCTGCAAATATATATCTTTTCTTAATTTCAGTCTTAGGCATTTTGTTTTTTACTTTCTCAATTAAAATCCCACAGTACTCTCAAATGGATTGGATTGTTATTTTTGCTTTTTCCGGTTCCATCTTATTGCTTAATTACTACACCGTACTGATTCCTCCAAAGGGTAATTCCCTTTCCATGGATTCTTCTATTTATCTAGCAAGTCTTTTTTTGTTTGGATTAAATACATCATTACTTGTTTTATTCATACATTCCATAGTATTTGCTATATTCCAGCGAAAAGTCGCCTGGTGGAAACATGTGTTTAACTTCTCTGTTTATTCTTTAATGATTAATAGTACCTATTATGTTTATATATATACAAATGGCATCACTGGACATATCAGTGTCGATAACATTTTTTCCTATTTACTTTCTTTTTGCACTTATTTTGCACTAAATCTACTATTAGTTGGGATCTATTTTATATTGGCAACATCTGAAAACATCGTGAACTTTTTTAAGGAAATTATTGAAGAGACAGCTGCCACATATATTATCACACTTGTACTTTCATTAGTCCTAGTCATTTTATTGAAACCCGACGAATTATTCGGTCTGTCTCTTTTCACCTGTATTGCCTTTTTATTATCATTAGCATTTAAACAGTATTTTAATTTATATAAAGAGATTTCCGAGAAAGCCAACAAAGACACCCTCACTGGTCTCAATAACCACGGTTACTTTAAAGAAATTTTGGAAAAAGAAGTAGCGATCGCAAAGGAAACGGATCAGCCTTTAAGTGTGGTCATCCTTGATATGGATGATTTTAAAAAATTTAATGATTTGTACGGGCATATTCAAGGCGATCATCTGCTCCAGGAATTTGGTGGTATTTTGAAAACCGAGTCCGACGCGGCAAATTTTATCGTTGCACGCTATGGCGGCGAAGAATTTTCGATCATCATGCCCAACACCGATCGTAAAACCGCTTATTCCTTCATGAATGAATTACGGAAGAAAGTAAATGACACCTACTATAATGGGGTGGAACGTCTCCCCTACGGCTGCTTGTCCTTTTCATCTGGGATTGCCGAATGTGAAAAAGAGACCTACAATATTTCTGAACTTTTGAACAGAGCGGACCAAGCCATGTATGCGGCGAAGAACCAAGGGAAAAATCTTGTCCAAATCTATAATGGGCTTTCCGAATATTCCGTCCATCGGTCGCTTTCACTTGAAAAAGAACTGGAGGAAGCGGAGTTTCAATTAAAGATCTTCCTCTCAAAAGATGTCTATACCTATCGTCACAGTAAACGGGTCTACCAATATGCGGTTGATTTTTCACGGATGCTTAACTTAAGTGTTCATGAACGCAAAACGCTGATTCTTGGAGCTCTTGTCCATGACATTGGAAAAATAGAAATCCCGCGGGAGATTTTAAATAAAAAAGGAAAGCTTGAGCCTCATGAATGGGAATTGATGAAGAAGCACGTAACCTATGGAAAAGAGATCATTTCAACGAATAAGAAATTAGAAGACTTGATTCCGCTAGTTGAACTCCATCATGAGCGCTATGATGGGAACGGCTATCCATATGGCTTAGCAGGAAAATCGATTCCAAAGCTGGCGCGAATTCTCTGCGTGATCGATTCCTTTGACGCAATGACAACCGAGCGTCCTTATCA
Organism: Bacillus sp. ISL-7; assembly: GCF_018613065.1. Next base: position 3,404 of record NZ_JAGGQW010000008.1, read on the forward strand.
AAAAACAAAAACCTTCCATGAAGCAATCGCTGAATTGCGCAACTGCTCTGGAAAACAATTCGATCCTCAATTCATTGAACCGTTTATAGCGATGATCAAGAAGTTTGATCACTCCGGGGATAATCCAAAAAAGGAGCTTGTTGGAGTGAATGGCTGACAGGCGGGCAACGAAATTAAGACAATGACCTGAGCCAGGCTAAATGACTGGCTTTTTTTGGTTTTATTGGGGTGAGTGATAGAGGAAAATCGGAAGTGGCCGATAAAACTAACAAAACAATACTAAGCATATTGAAAAAAGCCAAGTTCCCTAAGAAACTTGGCATTCAACATATTCAGGCTCCAACCAAGATATTAATATACCTTCACAACTTTCACCTTACTCTGGTTCCCAGCTTTATCTAATACAGAAACCTCTAATGATTTCCCCTTTTTCTGTACCTTGATCACTGCTTTAAACTTTCCGTACTTATCTGTGAGCGTTTTACCAATCAAAGTTACACCGTTATAAATATATACAGTTGATCCTGCTTCAGCTTTTCCTGTAACCGATTTTGATAGATGGGTTACTTTGTTGACAACCGGGATGGAAGGTGCAGTTTTATCAACTACCGTAACAGTGGTTTGACTTTGGTTCCCCGCTTTATCACTAGAGTAAACTGTTAATCGGGTCCCTGCTTTTTTGGCTGTACGGATTTTTATTAGGAAGGATCCAGTACTATTCACATAACTCTGACCTAAAACAGAACTCCCCTCCTTAATAACTACTTTTGCACCCGCCTCCGTTCTCCCAAATATAATCGTTTGATTATCACCTACGGAATAAATCGAAGGCTTAATAGGCACTGTTTTATCTGAAACAATGACCGCAACTTCTCCACTTTTGTTACCTCCACCATCTTGTACAAAAACAGTTAATCGGGTCCCTGCTTTTTTGACAGCAATTTTAACAGAAAAAGAACCAGAAGAACTTACCAAGTCTTGACCGATGATGGTTGAACCAGATTTCACAACTGCCTTCGTTCCAGCTTCTGCTTTCCCTGTAACAGCTGTTTGATTGTCTCCTACCGGATTGACAATCGGGTTTGCAGGAGGGATGGTATCCTTTACCGTTACTGAAATGGTTTTGCTCCTATTTCCAGCTAAATCCTCTGCATATACTTGCAGGAGGGTTCCGCCCTTTTGTTTAGGAATCGTGACATTGAAATTTCCTGTACTTTCAGTCACTACACTGCCAAGCAGCGCAGTCCCTTTCATTACATAAACCACAGCATCAGCCTCGGTCATTCCAGTTACTGTTGTATCAAAATCACTCACAGGGTTAATCGAACCGATGACTGGCGGAGTGTAATCGCCATCTAGATCTTTCGGTATAAATGTATATGTCACATCAGTACCTTTATCCGCTGGTGCTGTATATTCTGTTTGGGAATCCAGTTGCTTAACGACAGCCCCACCGCCATGAAGTTGAGTTCCTGAACCGTTGTATAATTTTGGCGTGATTGCTTCAAAGCCTGGTTCACCTTTAAAACTATATAACCCAGTCCCCTGTTTTAATAAAAGGGCAGCTCGGAAAGAAGTCATAAATTTCCCAAAGGTAAGAGTAGGGCTGATATATTTTTGTACAGCATCTTCCACCGCACGATAATCATTGTTTGGATCATTTAATAGTTCTTTAAAAATACTATCTCCTTGATTCGCTTGAATCTTTAAATATTGAGCGAATAAGTAGGAGAGGGAATAATTAGCTAATACATCCCCGTAATCATCCCAATATAATAAAGAATGGCCATTGGTTATGGAGTCCGAATAATTATAATAATCGATTCGATCATCTAATGCTTGCCCAGTATATATTTGCTCAGCGGCCATGGCCATCGCTTCATCCAACCAAGTATCCATAGATTCCGTACTGCCTTCGATTAACACATTCCGGTTAAAGTTCACCATGTGCTGAAATTCATGCGCTAACGTGCTATATGCTTCCGTCACATCCTTCGTGGTTCCAGTACCCATGGATGGATAGGTATCCATATAGAATATTTCGGATTGATTGGAGTGAGGGTCAGCATATAAGTCGCCTGCCCAAAAATAGCCCCCAATATATGCACCAGTACCATCAAAACCATCCTCGATATCATAGCATAGGATATTGACCTTCCCATTTCCATCCACATCAGACGCTCCGCCAAAGCTGTTCGTAATAAGTGGTTGAATTTTACTATCAAACTCTTTTCCTAACTTTTGTGCATCTAAACTAGTAATTTGATTATTATAGACCCAGACATTTGCTGTGGACCCGCTATATAATAATTTGGCCGTTATTTGCGTATCAAAATTGTTGACAAAGTCTGTCACCCAGAACGGTTTACTATCACCAACTACGGGGACCGACTGAGCAGAAAAATATTTCTTCACCAGCTTGCTGCTGTTTTTTGCACTATTAAAAGGTTTGTTAACATCCATTTGGTAGGCAGTTGGTTTTAAATCGTTGTTAAATGAAAAGTTTTGTTTTTTTACATTAAATGTGCCCGTATATGCCGTTCCATCACCATTGGTTGCTTCGTTACCAATGATGACGTAATTTCCTTCTACAGCCAAATTTTCCGCAACACCAGGTTCTTGACCGTAAGCGATTGTAGTTAAGCAAAGCAGCAAAATGGATAGAAGCGAACAAAGGGTCCTTTTGAGATTGTTCATATAATACTCTCCAATCATTAGTTAACTTCATTTGTGGATACTAATAATCTTTTTGTATTGATCTAGGGATGGAAAATTGTAAATCTTATATTAATATACTTTTGAAAAAGTTGACTTACTCTGATTACGAGCCTTATCCAATGAAATCACTTCTAATGTGGAGCCCTTCTTTTGTGCTTTAATGGGTGCTGTAAAGCTTCCACTAGTATTGCTGGAAGCTATTCCAACCAAAGTCGAACCATTAAAAATATACACCATCGCGCTTTTTTCTGCTTTTCCTGTCACCTTCGTTGAGGCATAGGTTACCTTATTAACGGTAGGTGCAGTTGGAGGTATTTTATCGACTACTGTTATAATGGTACCTAGGCTCCGGTTACCCACACGGTCTGTTGCATATGTAGCGAAGATCGTCCCAGCCTTCCTAATCGATGTAAGTTTAATAGTAAAGTAGCCTGTACTAGATGCAGTCGTTTGGCCTACGACAGTCGAACCTTGCTTCATTACCACTTTCGAACCAGCTTCTGCTTTTCCTCTGATAATGTTTTGATTGTCGCCAACAGAGTAAACAAGTGGTTTACCAGGAGCAGTTTTATCAATCACAGTGACGGTTGCTCCACTGCTCAGATTTCCTGCACGATCTCTAGCATAAACCGTTAATTTTGTACCTGCTTTTTGTTTGGGAATCGTTACGCTGTAAGTGTTATTTGACAATGCGGTCCCTCTTCCAATCGTGGTGCTTCCTCTGTTCACACTAACTGTCGAATAAGCTTCAGCCTTCCCTTTCACAGCTGTGGTCAAATCACTAACTGTTGTTACGGTTGGCTTTGACGGTGGAGTTTTATCCACAGGAGCGGTGTAAAAAGGATTTTTCACTTTAAACTGTGTAACATCTGAGTAATATTCATCATCAATAGATTCTGAGACACCAACTCTTAAATAGATATATGGCTGGCCTTGATAGATTGATTTCGGAACAAGAGAATTTAATCTAATGGTTGTATAACCAATCGTATCAAATTCAAGTGAATTCAAATACACTAGTGTGCCTCCATTACTTTTTAGAAACTCAATCGTAACAATAGAGTCCTTCAAATATGCATAATCTGTAAAATCAAAAATCTGAACGTTCATAGTTGAGGCCGAATAATTCGACACTGCTTCAAAATAAATATCATGGGTTGTATCATAACTATCCCACAAGCTATCTACATAATTACCGTTTGCTTTTAATGAATAATCCGCTGGGTTGTATGATTGTTTAATGGATAGGGACCTTTTTGGCAAGTTCCCTGGAGTAATACTTTGAACTAGTTTGTTAGTCAGACTTTTTTCAACCTCTTTCATTTCTTGTCCATCCGCATGATTGGGTATAGCAAGAATCATTAATACGATTAGGAAAAAAAACATCCGTAAACTCTTCATTATTTATCATCTCCCTGCTACCATATTACTAGATACTTCATCCTAAATCTAGGTGCTTTGGAAAAAATATCCTTCATTATATTGTCATTAGTGAGATAGATAGATAGGTTATTGATAAGCAAAAAAAAAGCCAAGCTCCACTAAGAAAACTTGGCTTCACCTAATACCTATTATTTTCTAGAAAAGACCACCCGATCTAAACCACTAATCTGAATGCGATCTCCGGATTTAAGAGTCACAGTCACACTAGTAACCTCATAATAATCCGCTTTACTTGAAAGAATTTCATTTACAAGTAAATTATTTCCTCTGTAAATAATTAAATTCCCAGCGCCACTAGAAGTTGTGATTCTATACTTCCCAGCACTAATATCTTTACCGACCGTCCAGTAACCAGAATGCAAGATATTTGATTTCACATTTGAGACACGAGTAAACTGCACACTATTTAAACCTAAAATTTGAATACTATCACCAGCTTTAATATCCGTTGTCACAACCGTTACACCAAATCCATCATTACTACTCGATAGGATTTCATTTACAAAATGATTGGTGCCCGAACCAATAAATAAATTGCCACTACCCGAACTTGTAGTAATCTTATAACGACCTGCCGGTAAATCTTTACCCGCCTTCCATGTACCAGCACTTAAACTCTTAATATATGGAACTCTAATCGTTGCCGAAGTTTTTTTACCATTTGTAGTTGTCGATGTAATGGTAGCTGTCCCCGCACCAACTGCAGTTACTTTCCCTTTACTATCTACTTTTGCCACTTTCGTATTAGAAGATTTCCATTTCACTGTTTTATTCGTTACATTACTTGGGCTTACAGTTGCAGATAAGGTTATTGTTTTACCTTTAATGAGCGTGACGAAGGTCTTATTTAATTTAACTGACTTGGCCAAAACAGGTGGCGTAACCTTAACTTGTACCTTTACTATCTTAGCACCGTTAACCGTAGCGGTAATTATCGCCGTACCTTTTGCTATAGCGTATATTTTCCCTTTACTATCAACGGTTACAATTTTTTTATTAGACGTTTTCCACTTTACCGTCTTATCAGTGCTATCCGATGGTGAAACTGTGGCTGAAAGTACCGCTGTCTTACCGACCGTTACGGATAAACTAGTTTTATTTACTTTCACTGTTTTTGTAGAAACTCTAACGGCAACAGTCTTAAAAACTTTAACATTATCACTAGCAGTCGCCGTAATCGTCGCAGATCCATTGGCAATTCCTTTAATATTACCAGCGGCATCCACTGTGGCCACTTTCGTGTTTGAACTTTTCCATAAGATGGTCTTATTTTCCGCATCAGTCGGGGCTATTGTCCCATATACTTTTACCATTTGATTATTGGTGATATTTAAGGAGGATCGACTTAACTTCAAACTAGTGGGTACAACTTTCGTTACAGTCACATTAATACTTTTTTTGATAGTAGGATCACCATTTGCGCTAGCCGTAATGCTGGTACTTCCTGCTTTAAGCGCTTTTACATTTCCTCTCATATCCACTGTTGCAATATCTGGATGACTGCTAGTCCAACTAACCATTTTATTAACAGCTGTAGATGGTTTTACAGTCGCTGTTAACTGTGCCGTACGGTTTACAAGGAGTGACAAACTTGATTTGTTTAACGTGATACTTTGAGGAACAAGAATTTTTTCCTTCAGGCTCATTGTTCCTGTCATCCTCGAGATATAGATTTTATCCCCTGATGAAACTGTGTATTCAATCGGATCATCATCAGCATATAAACTAAGATATCCAATTTCATTATATTGTGGATCATAAATATTAACATAAGCAAAATCATTGTAGACTTCTGAATCATTAATTTCTAAAGTGTATGTTCCAGCTGGAATATCAGCACCCACTTCGTAAAAACCAATTGACATATGATTTAAGTCCACGCTAGAGATTGGCTGTACCTCTATGTTAGACGCACCATAGTCTACTTCAACCTCGATTTCATCTCCATCTTTCAAACTCGCAGTAAATCGATCAGAGTAGTAATACTTATCACTATCCAGCGATTCATTTAGATAAATTTCCGTTCCTCTACTAATTCGAATAGTAGCTGCACCTTCTGAAATATGAAATTCCTTTAATCCTGCAGAAATTTCTTCTCCTACCGTATATGTACCATTACTTAATGAGCTATTACTTGCTGCCAGTACTGAACTGCCTACTGAAACCGAGAGTAACAGCATCATCATGAAAAATACTTTAATCAATACCTTCTTGTTCATAAACAAACCTTCTTTCATATTTAGGAAATACCATTTATAAAAGAGAAAGGTTGTAGCACATCTCCCCCGCTACTATACTACTAGATACTTTGACCTAAATCTAGATATCTTGGAAAAAATAACCTCTATTGTATAGCCATTACTATCCTATTCATAGATAAAGGAACCACTGGTAGCTGCTGAACTAGAATCGTGCCCATACCTATTATTGTGAGTGGTTGTGAATTTCCAATTATCATCCAGAAAATGTCGTAAGTTTTGAAAAATATGTAGTAAGTGACCGCAATTTCGTCGTAAGTCTCAATTATTATGTAGTAAGTGTCCGTAATTTCGTCGTAAGTTCCAATAAAGGTGTAGTAAGTTGGTAACTAAAAAGTGAGTCATAGCTGCAATTTTTAGCACGCCATATCAATCATCTATTTGTGATATGATGAAAATAAATTTATTTAGGGGGGATGACTGCGGTGATCCAATATAAAGAACTCCACCATGTTAGTCTAACGGTTACTGATTTAGAACGTGCCAAGCATTTTTATAGCAGCATCTTATGTTTAAAAGAAATACAACGTCCTAATTTTGATTTTCCTGGTGCCTGGTACGAAGTTGAGGGACAACAGCTACATCTAATCGTTCTTCCTACATCACAAACGATTCGCCAAGATAAACGCCTGAGCAGCAGGGAAGGCCATTTTGCACTAAGAGTGAAGGATTACATAGAGACGCTGAATTGGTTGAAAAGTAAGGATGTTGAACTGTTAGAGAAACCCAATGGCATGAGCGGTTTTGCGCAAATATTCTGTGCGGACCCTGATGGGAATCTAATTGAACTAAATGTCGATCAAAAAGACCTTTAGGAATGCCGGCAGCTGACGAACCTTCCAAAGTAAAAAGGAGAAGTGCGCTAACACTTCTCCCCTCTAACAGCCTATCAACTTCCCCATTCATCCAATAAAAATAATAATCCCCACTCCAACAATTACCAAAGAAAGTAAGTAGATCAAGTCTCTCGATACTATTTTAGTTGTTTGATAATACGTTCTGTCTCTTGTACCCGTAAATCCTCGCGCTTCCATTGCGATTGCCATTCGTTCTGATTTCCTAATTCCTTGAGTAAACAGCGGTATAGAGTACCTCATAAAAGCTTTCCAGCTATTTTTCTGCTTGTAACCTCTGACTTTATGAGCCGTCTTCATTTGGTTTAGTTCAGATTGGAATAGTGGAATAAAGCGGAACCCCGCTAATAGCCCATACGCCCATTTAGGTGAAAGTTTACATTGATGAATTAAACTCATGATGAACAAGGTGATGTCTGTGGTAGAGGTGAATAATAATCCATACGTAACAAACGCTAACATCCGCAAACCGATCGTTAAGCCATGATTCATGCTCTCATGCGTAATATGGAACCAGGCCCATTTCCATATCGTTTCTTCTCCTTCTCCAAACGCCGCCATCATCCAAAATACAAGAATAAAAAAACCTAAATAAGGCAGAAGCCTTTTCAGAAGGTAAGTCATTCTCCATCCGCCTAAAAAAATACCGATCAATACAGCAAGTAACCAGATCAAAAAAGTCACCTTTGGATTGGAGATCGCCATTAATAGAAACATAACGATCAAATGAGAAAGCAGTTTACAAGCAGGATTGAGAGTCGCCAGGAATGAATCGTTAGCCTTCATACCAAAACACCCTCCTTTCGTGCATGCATCAACTGGTAATGGAGGGGTGGAATTAACGCACTGTCACGGAAACTACTCGGATTTGAAAATAACCCATAGGGGGTCCCTTGATAGGTTATACTTCCCTTGTTGAAGAGGATAACCTGATCAGAATAATCATCCACTAAATCCATATCGTGGGTGACCATGACAATCGTTGTTCCCTGGTCCTGCCGCTCCTTTAAGCGTTGAATCAGTTCGTTCGCTGTTTTTTCATCCTGACCAAATGTTGGTTCATCAAGCAATAATAAATCTTGATCAAACAATAACATCGTCGCCACACTTAACCGCCGTTTTTGTCCTAAACTTAGGGTAAACGGATGAGCATTTTTATGCGATTCCAATCCAAACTCCTCTAACAATTGGTTGGTCTTGGTATGAATCAGCTCTTCGGGCCAATTTCGTTGCCGGCCGCCAAAGGCAACTTCCTCAAAGACAGTATCCGTAATGAATTGAAGTTCTGGATTTTGAAAAACAAAGCCAGCTTTTTCATATAATTCTCGTTCGGACCATTTTTTTAGCTCCGTATTTTGAAAGAGAATTTCCCCCTTTTTAATCGGCTCCAATCGGATCAGACTTTTTAAAAAGGTACTTTTCCCACTTCCATTTTCTCCGACGATGGAAATCCATTCCCCTTTATGAATTTTTATATCAATATCGCTCACGATGGTCTTCTTCCCATAGCCAATTTCAACATGTTCGGTGCGTAGTAAAATCTCGCCATCCTTGAGCGGTTTGGTTTTTTTCAGATTAGCAAGTTTAATAGAAAGAGGATGCGCGTTATTTCGAACCACTTCCTCCCACTTTTCTGGAAACAACTTAGGGCGCCAAATGCCCGCTTCTTTCATTTCATTTTTAAAATTCAGGAGCATTTCTTTCGGCTGACCATCCCCGATAATACTTCCATTCTCATTTAGGATAATGACTCGATCCATCCATTCGATGCATCCGTCTAGGACATGTTCGACAAATACCATCGTATGGTTTGTCTTTTGGGCTAATTGATTCAATAAAACAAATATCTCATTCCGGCCGGCAGGGTCTAGCTGGGCTGTTGGTTCATCAAAGAAGATGACTTCTGGTTCTAATGCTAGTAAACAAGCTAACGCCAATCGTTGTTTCATCCCACCTGAAAGGGTTTCAATGGGTGTTTTCTTATCGACCATTAGCCCTACTTTATCCATCAACTCAGCAATGATGGGGTCCATCTCATGTCGCGGAATCGATCGATTTTCGAGACTAAACGCAATTTCTTCATCGACATGAAGCATGCAAAATTGCGAATCAGGATCTTGAAACATAACACCTGCATCTTTCCTGCAGAATACTTCACCACTTACCTCTGCCTCCAAATGCTCAGGGATAATACCTGAAAGAGCGGAAATCAACGTCGATTTCCCGCTCCCACTAGGCCCTAATATTAATACTTTTTCGCCTTGATTGATGGATAAAGTAATATGACTGAGTATTTTTTCAGAGCGATTATAAAATCGAATCGAAAGATCCTTACATCCCAGAAACATGTCCATCGACGTTTTCCCTTTTCCTTTTTTCCTTCATCAGTTCATATTGTTCTAACACACCTGTTTTTGCGAGTGCGTCTACAATGATCTTCGCTAACAATCCACCGAGAATCATTCCGCTGACGACATGAATTCCTAATGTTGTAAAAAATACTTCCTTCGTGTAATATCCAAAACCGTTGGCGATTAAGTTATAAATCATGCTGCCTAGCGCTGCAAAAGCTCCAGATAGCATTAAATTAAATAGATTGTAGCGTTTATATCCGAATATTGCGAATGCGATTTCTGCACCAATCCCTTGAAAAACACCTACTAAAAGGGCCGACAAACCAAAATGACTTCCGGTTAATAACTCTACTGCGGCCGCTGCAATCTCAGCAATAAGCGCTGCTCCCGGTTTGCGGATAATATACGCGACGATTGGACTAGCAATCACCCAAATTCCAAACATAAAACCTGCACCCACCGGCCCGACAAGAGCGGAAATAGGAATCCACAGCGTCGACCATCCTAAATAGATTACTCCACAAGCGACCGCTAGAATCACAGCAAGAACGACTTCTTTCATCTTCCAAGTCATCGTTTCACTACCTCCATTTTCACAGGCCATTCTTCGAGTTTATAAGCCATATCCCAAAACATATATTCCAACTGACAACTGATTAAGAAATGATCCTTCATTTTTTCCTTCTCTCTCTCTGTTGCTGTTATTGCCCACTCATCAAGACGGGCACAAAATTTCGTGGTAATCGAATCGGTACGATTTCCATAAAAACTGATCCAATCATAAAAAGGATGAGAGCGATCAGGATTAACCTCAGTTAATAATCTTTTCCCAATTTCCCAATACGTCCACGGACATGGCAACAACACAGCTAAAATTTCCCCTAATGTACCTTCGTGAGCAACGGTTAGCATATGACGCGTGTAATGAAGAGCCGAGGGAGATAACGGATATCCATGTAATTCCTCGTAGGGAACACCAGCTACTTGACAAAAGTTATTATGAGGATGGATTTCACTGTTTAAGATAAAAGAAATCTGCGTATTAAACATATCCATTTCTTCACGATTCTCACACTTGGAAACCGCTATTCCATAGATGCGCATAAACGAATTCAAATATTCAAAGTCCTGTTTAACATAATGAATCAATTGTTCCTTTTGTAAATCCCCATTGGCGATTCCTTGCACAAACGGATGTTCAAAAATCGCCTCGAAAATAGGATCTGCTTCTTTTCTTAATTCTGCTGTAAAACTCATAATTTTGCCCCCTTATTGGTTTTAATGGAAAGACTCTAGAAAAGGCGACTGAATTTTCAAACACGAAAAAACCGCCCCAAAAATGGAGCGGCTGAATAATTATATCTATCCATACACGAACTCCACTTTCCTACGCTAGTATGAACTAGATCAGGTTCAAAGGGTCCAAGATAACTCCTGTCTCAGCCATAAAATGGCTCCCCTAGTGGTCTTCCTATTAATTTAACCTTCATTCTACACTCACTGGTTAATGTTGTCAATCAATTAATATCTTAAATATAAAAATAGACCAAATGGATTATAGATGTTTGGAAACTCAAAGTAATTTCCAATTAATAACCAGAAAATGTCGTAAGTGTCCGGAATTATATAGATTCGCTGATAAAATGCTAGAAACGCTGATAAATGTTCGATTTCCGCTGATAAAATGGCCCAGTTCGCTGATATCTCCCAAAAATCCGCTGATAAACTACTCCCCTCTAACAACCTATCAATCTACGACAAATTCTGGGACGTGAAATTTTTTACGCTTCCACCGTCTTCGCAATAATGGCTCCAACAACCAGCCCCCATACAGGTGCACTTATATGGAAAAATGATACATTGGATAATGCGATGAGGAACGCAAATAGGGCACTTAAACGATATTTATTTTCGGAGAAACCCAGCTGTAAACTAGATAGAAGGACGCCGATTAACGCAAACCCTGCTAGCATCGATACAAACGCGTGGGGTAATGATTGGATAAAGGGAACAATTTTCCAAGCGAATACTCCAAACAATAATGTCAAAACCCCTGATACCACCGCTGCCATATACCGCTTTGATTTTACCCCTGCATCCGAACTAGAGCAGATGGCGGTCATCATGCCAGCAATATTCGCACTTTGCCCCCCGAAAAAACTGGCAATAATCGAAAACACTCCACTAAAAGAAACAATTTTTCGAATGGGAGGTTCAAAATCCGAGCTTTCTAGTGCGCCGATTCCAGGTGCCACATCATTACTTAAGATTAACATGGCCAGAGGCAGACCTAATGTAACCATCCCCATCCAGGTAAATTCCGGCATTTGTATCGATGGTAGGAAAAAAGCAATCTCCTTAGATGAGCTATGTAGATCTTGGGTTAAAAACAAAGTAATAAAAGCGACAACCACTGCGACCATAACAGCCGGGATACGTTTTGAGACCTTCGTACTGATAAAAAAACTAAGCAAGGCTGCCCCACCAACTATTGGTAATGCCTTAACGTCTTGGACAAGCTGAACAACATAATTGGTGACCAGACCTGCCAGCATGGCTGCAATGACTTCTTTCGGAACCCATTTAATAATTTTAGTAAAAAGTCCTGACAACCCAATCAGCAAAATCAACAGCCCCGATATCACATACCCGCCAATTAGCTGGGGATAAGTAAAATGTGCTGTCACTGTCGTTAAAAAAGCAACCCCCGAAATCGAGTGAGCTCCGGTAATGGGAATTCTAAATAACAGAGGCATAACAATCCCTAACAACCCTCCAAAGAAATAGACGGCAAACATCCAATTGATGGTTTGCTGATTAGAGAAATGCCCTGCCTCTGCTGCCTGCAGAATGATTAACGCTGGACCTGTCATAACTAAAGTACTAGAAATCAATCCAGAAGATACGTTTTGAGTCGTTAGATCTTGAAAAATTGATTTCCTTTTATTTTCACTTAATGGTTCAATTGGTTGCTCACTAATTAATCTATTTACCTGCCCCATTTTTTCTCCTCATACCCTTCTTCAAATAAACGACTTTTATTGTTAGTTTAGACAACCTTCTACAAAATGTATAGGACAAAGGCAATCTTCGACAACCTATTAAAAACTCACTGGCAGCCCTTATCATAACAAAAGGGATGGGGAATAAACTAGAGGAAAAAATAGCTTAAAAAAGGGAAAAGGTGCATTCTCGCCGGTTCTCGGGACTGCACCTTTTTCTTTTAGCCTTTAAACTCCACGGGCATCATACCCTTCAACTAAACTAAAAAAGGAGAAGTGTGCTAACACACTTCTCCCCACCAATCTCTATCAATCTCCGAAAAAAATTACTTCTTAATCAATTCTAACGATACTGGAACAAACTTATCTACAGATTCTTTCTTAAATACTTTCATTGCTGTTTGTACACCTTTTTGGCCAATTTCAGCTGGCTTTTGCGCTACAGTTGCTGCCATTTTTCCGTCATGGACTGCTTTAACGGCGTCATCCGTTGCATCAAAACCAACAACAATGACATCTTTCATTCCAGCTGCATCAAGTGCTTGAAGAGCTCCTAACGCCATTTCATCATTGTGAGCAAAAACGGCTTGAATATCTTTGTTGCCTTGAAGAATATTTTCCATTACTGTTAATCCTTTAGCACGGTCAAAATCTGCTGCTTGCTTGGCAACCACTTGGATATCAGCCACTGCATCAATGGCTTTGTGGAATCCTTCGCCGCGTTCACGTGCTGCAGAAGAACCTGGGATTCCTTCTAATTCTACCACTTTACCTTTTTTGCCTAACTTTTCAAGAATAAAGTCACCAGCCATTTGACCACCGGCCACATTATCAGAAGCGATATGAGATACAACCGTGCCGCCATTTGCACTACGGTCAACCGTGATCACTGGAATATTTGCATTATTTGCAGATTCGATCGCAGCTTTAATCGCATCAGAATCAGCTGGATTCACGATTAAAACATTTACACCTTTTTGAATTAAATCTTCGATATCACTTACTTGCTTCGCTGAATCGTTTTGCGCATCCACCGTAATAATCTCAGTACCTTCTGATTTTGCTTCTTTCTCAGCACCCTCTTTTAACGAAACAAAGAAAGGATTATTTAACGTTGAGATCGAAAGACCGATTTTTAATTGATCGTCTTTTTTCTCTTTCGCAGAATCCTTGACTGAAGAAGAGGAAGGTGCTTTTGTGGAACAACCAGCTAAAACGACCATAAGTACTGTTAAAAATAGAAACCCTTTAAATAGTTTTTTCATTTTTATTATTCCCCCATAATTTTATTAGGCAGTTTTTTTACGATCAAGCAAGACGGCTAGTAGGATGACACCTCCTTTAACTACCTGCTGGTAGAAGGAACTTACATTCATTAAATTCAAACCATTATTTAAAACTCCAATAATGAGTGCCCCAACCAATGTTCCAAAAATCCACCCTTTACCGCCTGAAAGACTTGTCCCGCCTAAAACAACGGATGCAATCGCATCAAGTTCATAAGAAGCACCGGCAGTAGGCTGGGCAGAGTCCAATCGGGAGGCAAGGATAATCCCTGCAAGTGCAGAAAGCGTCCCTGTAATCGAGTAAATCCAAACCTTCACATTTGTAACCTTGATTCCTGATAAAATCGATGCCTCTTCATTGCCGCCAATTGCGTATACTCTGCGGCCAAACGTGGTTTTTTTCAGGATAAAATAAAGAATCAGATAACAAGCGAGCATCCAAATGACGGGAACGGGAATCCAGCCAAAATAGCCTCTTCCCATGATTTCAAAAAAGGAACTCGTTGAAAGACCAGTAATCGGTTTACCATCGGTGTAAACCAAGGTAAGCCCGCGGAAAATTGTCATCGTTGCCAGCGTCGCGATAAACGGTGCCACTTTTCCTTTGGTGATAAATAGACCATTAATGGCCCCCATCACCGCACCTGCGCCTAAACCAATTAACATCGCTAGCGTAGGATCCATTCCATTCGCTAACATCCCAGCGGTTATTGCTGATGATAAGGCTAAAATCGACCCGACCGATAAATCAATCCCACCGGTTAAGATGACGAAGGTCATTCCGAAGGCAATTAACGCATTAATCGATACTTGGCGCAAAACATTAAAGATATTATCTAAGGTTAAAAAGCTAGAGCTGACGATGGATAGAATGATTGTAATCACAATTAGCCCAATTAGCGGACCTAGCTTTTGTAAGATTTGGAACTTCGAGGACTTCATTCGTTACTCCCTCCAGTGGCGGATTGCATAATATTTTCTTGGGTTGCTTCGGACTTGTTAAGCTCGGCGGCTAATTTCCCTTCATGAATGACGAGAACGCGGTCACTCATCCCTAAAATCTCAGGAAGCTCCGACGAAACCATAATGATGGAAACCCCTTGTTTCGTTAAATCGTTCATTAATTGATAGATTTCTTTCTTC
This sequence comes from Bacillus sp. ISL-7, assembly GCF_018613065.1. The sequence continues at coordinate 18,462 of NZ_JAGGQW010000008.1, forward strand.
GCCCCCACATCGACCCCGCGCGTTGGCTCATCAAGAATTAAGATTTTCGGATTAATTCCCAACCATTTTCCAATGACAATTTTCTGTTGATTCCCACCACTTAAGGATTTGACACTGATTTCACGTCCCGATGTTTTGACATGGAGCTTTTCAATCATTTCATCGACCAGGTTCATTTCTGTTTTCGTGGAAATCACACTTTTAGTAGAAATTTTATCGAGCGTCGTGATCGAAAAATTCTCGCGAACGGACAGTTCGAGAATTAAACCTTGGCTTTTTCGATCCTCCGTTACAAACGCAATTCCAGCTTTAATCGCCTCATACGGAGACTTGATCGACACTTCCTTGCCATCAATGAACATCTTACCGCCATCAACGGAGCGATAACCGAAGATTGCTTGCATGATTTCACTGCGGCCAGCACCCATCAGACCCGCTACACCAACAATTTCACCTTGATGGACGGAAAAACTAATATTTTCGAAGGAACCTTTGCTTGTTAAATTTTCGACCTTGAATCGTTCCTGGCCAACGACTGTATCTCGTTCCGGAAAACGCTCACCCAGCTGTCTTCCAACCATTAATTTGACAATTTCATCAAAGTTGGTCTTTGCCACTTCTTTGCTATCAATGAATTGCCCGTCCCGAAGGACTGAAATCTGGTCACAGATTTGAAAAATCTCTTCCATCCGATGAGAGATATAGACGATCCCGACACCTTGTTCCTTTAAGGAGGAAATCACTTTAAAAAGGGCCTCAATTTCCCGATCTGTCAGCGCTGCTGTTGGCTCATCCATAATCAGGACTTCGGTATTGGCAGCAACCGCACGGGCTATTTCAATCATTTGCTGTTGACCAACGGATAAATTTCCTGCTTCCGTATTCGGATCAATTTCAATTCCTAAGCGGTTCAGATATTCTTTCGTCTTCCGCTTCATTTCTTTATCTTTGGTAATCCCAAACCTGCCGACCGTCAGCTCTTTGCCGAGAAACATATTTTCATAGACCGTGAGATAAGGGATAATATTTAACTCCTGATGAATCACAGCAATTCCCATTTGCTCTGCTTCCTTCGGATTTTTAAAATGAACTTCTTTTCCTTTGATAAAAACTTTCCCAGCATCCCGTTCGTAAATACCGGTTAATATCTTAATCAATGTCGATTTCCCTGCGCCATTTTCCCCCATCAGGGCATGGATTTCACCTCGTAAAAGCTGAAAATCGACTTGATCCAACACCCTGTTTCCAGAAAACGATTTGCTGATACCCTTCATTTCGATGATAGGTGTGAGGCTCATATTAGAAAATCACTCCTGCGTGTAAAATGATATTGGCATAGGGAGTTGCTTCACCGGTGCGAATTACCGCTTTCGCATTCTTCGTTAACGCCTTTAGTTCTTCATGGGTAAGATAGGCAATTGGAACACCATTTACTAGATTCGTAACCTGCGCCTCTACTTCTGGATTCTGATCTTTGATTTCATGAGCAAGGGTTACTTTTTCCACCGCCATATCCGCTAATATCACTTCCAGTGTTTCTATAAACGATGGGGTCCCTAGGCTAAGAGCAAGGTCAATTCGGATTGTTTCTTCCGGGATTGGCAGTCCGCAATCCGCAATCACGATCGTATCCGTATGACCAAGCCTTGAAAGGACTTCGGAAATGTGACTATTTAATATGCCGTATTTCTTCATAATTCTTCCTTCCCTTCCCGTAAAAACGTCCGAACCTCTTCCATCGTCGGCATGCCGCCTTGGGCACCAAGCTTGGTAACCGAAAGGGCCGCAACCGCTGTCGCAAACTGGCAGGCCTCCGCCAAAGACGCCCCTTGACTGATCGAATACGCGAATCCTCCATTAAAAGAATCCCCTGCACCCGTCGTATCCACAACATCTACTTTAAAACTAGGAATCTCCACTTTTTCCTCTTGAAAAAAAGTAATCCCCTTTGAACCTCTGGTAATAATACATTTCTTTAACATTGCTTGCCGTTCTTGCTCCGTCCATTCGACCGAATCAAAGAGTAATTGTTGTTCATATTCATTCGGAGTAAGATAATCGACCTTTTCTAGCAATTCCTTCGGAAGCGGCTGAATCGGTGCAGGATTCAAAATCACCTTTACCTGATGCTTGTGGGCAAGCTCGACTGCTTTTTCGACACTTTCAAGTGGTATTTCGAGTTGAAGCAACAAAATATCACTTTTTGCAATCACGTCCTCAAACGATGCCACAAACGCCGGTGTTACATGATAATTCGCACCTGGAATCACAATAATCTGATTCTCTCCATTCGAGATGGTAATCGCGGCGATTCCTGTTGAGGAATCTGTAACCGGTTCCACATTGTCCACATTGACACCCTGTTCTTTCAAATGCTTCAATAGGTCCTGGCCAAATAAATCCTTGCCGACACAGCCAATCATCGTCACATCCGCACCCAATCTTGCAGCGGCTACGGCCTGATTAGCGCCTTTTCCTCCAGGAATCGTATGAAAGGATTCTCCCATCAACGTCTCTCCAAGGATCGGTACTCGATGGGTACTCGTCACTAAATCCATATTGATACTGCCGATGACAGTCATTTTTCTATTTTTCAAATGTTATCACTCCTAAGCCCTTGTAGATTGGCCTTTCATTAATGAAACTTCAAACAGATGATCTAGCTTCGGAACGGTCTTTCCTTCAATCAGTTTTAGCAACAGCTCACCGGCTGTAGAGCCTAGTTCATAAATCGGCTGAGCCATCGTCGTGATTTCAGGACTGGTTAATTGGCTCAGTTGGATCCCATCAAAACCGATTAACGAGAGATCGTCTGGTACCCGAATCCCCAGCTTTCTAGCCGCCTTTAAGACGCCTACTGCCATATAGTCGTTCCCTGCAAAGATCCCATCAATATCAGGATTCGTAATCAGTAACCTCGTGGCTGCCTCTGTCGTCTGCTCCACATGATAATTTCCATCCACCACTAAATCCGGGTAAAACCATGATTCGTGCTCCACCTCAGCTAAGTAGCCTTTATACCGTTCATCCGCATTACTAATGTCGTGCGGACCGCGAATATGAGCAATCTTTTTGCAGCCAATCTTCTTCAAATACTGAACCGCTTGCCTTGCCCCTTCCATATTGTTAACGGAAACAGAGGGCAAATCGCTACTAATTGGCCTGTCTAACGCCACGATTGGAATGTCTTTATTTTTAATATGCTTAGGCGTCAATGTACTCGTGACAATAATAATTCCATCCACATATTTCTGCTTCATGACATCCAAATACATGATTTCCTTTTCCACTTGCCCATCCGAATTACAGAGGATCAATGTATATTCCTGGCTGCTCATCACATCTTCAATCGCTCTTGCCACTTCAGGAAAGAACGGGTTCTTAATATCCGGAACAATCAGGGCAATCGTCTTCGACTGTTTCTTAAAAAGACTTCTGGCCACCTCATTTGGCACATAATTTAATTCCGAAATGGCGAGCAGAACCTTCTTTCTGGTTTCCTCGTTGATATAACCTTTATTATTTAAAACTCTAGAAACAGTGGCAACAGACACGTTTGCTAAAGCTGCTACATCCTTAATCGTGCTCATGCTGTTCACTCACTTCCCTTAATGAAAAATTTCTCATTTATTTTATGTAACCCGTTACATATTCTTGTAAAAAAAAGGTGTTTTCCCTTTGTGTAACCCGTTACATACTGATCAAAAAAATATCGATCCATCTTTTTTTGTAATCGCTTGCATTTACAAGTTTATTTTAGGGGCTATTATATTTGAAGTCAATACTTTTCTTATTAGTTATTTTACAATAATTTAATTGTTACGTTATTCTTCACATTTCGTAATATATTTACTAACCTTTAGTAAATTAAGTAAATAGAACGATAGATCCCCTTCCTTACTGCCTTGCCAATCTGAACACCAATTACTTTCGACAAATATCGAGCGGTGCCTGTGTAACCGAAAAAAAAGCGCTTGCATTATTAAAATGTTCTATTATAATGCTTGTATACAAGTATACTCCTTAAGAGAAGGTGAATTTATGGCTGAATCAAAGGAATTTCTTTATCCTGAAAAATGGCTTTCAAAAGCTTCAGCTGGTGATCGTGTAACATCCGAGCTTAGAATGCGTATTATTTCGGGCATGATTGTAAGCGGTGCTATCCTATCTGAAAATAAATTAGCTGCCGATTTTGGTGTGAGCCGCTCACCCATTCGAGAAGCGTTAAGAATACTTGCATCTGAAAATATCATCCGATTAGAAAGAATGGGTGCGGTTGTCATAGGTTTAACAGAAAAAGAATATGCAGAAATTTATGATGTACGTTTACTCATTGAAACGTTTGTGTTTGAACGGCTAGTAAGGATGGACACGAATGAATTAGTAATGGAACTTAATAAAATACTAGAAATGATGAAAATTGCCATAAAATACCGAGATGCTGATGAGTTTTCCTATCAGGATGTCCTATTCCACGAAACAATTATTCGGTCGATCAATCATTCCTACATCCTGATGATCTGGGAAAATTTAAAGCCTGTGATGGAAAGCTTGATTGTTCTATCCATGCGCAGTCGTTTTAAAGAAAAGTATGAAGACTTTACAAGGATCATCAATAATCATCAACTGTATATTGATGCGATCAAAGCAAAAGATCGAGAGCTCATGATTAAGTCGTTACATGAAAACTTTGATGATGTTCAAGAGAAAGTTGAAGACTTATATATGTCCCAACAGATGCTTTCGAAAAAGTCTGATAAACTTAAAAAAATCAGAAAAAAAATATAATAATTTCTTAATTAATTTAAGCTGAAATATATATAGCCAATTCAATGGCTTAGTATATTTCAGCTTTTTTTACAACATATATCTAAATGAGGTTTTTACATTTACACAAAATCCTCCTCAATTGCCATTTAAAATTAAAAAAACTTTATCCGCCTACCCCCAAATTCTTTAAATGATTATCTAAGTGTTTGAAGATAATCATTTTTTGTCGAAAAATCCGCCCGCGAGATTGTAGGATAACTTTCAGTTAACATTTTTTATAAATTCAACTGTATAAAATCAATCTATTACAATAGAATGAAACATTTTTAAAACACTACACCTATAGGAGGAGTCAATGTGAATCGTGGTTTTAGGTGGATTGTTAGATCATTATTTGCACCCGTCACAGGAAATGCAGGAGCGGTTGCAAGTACACTTGGTTTTTTCATGGGGTTTTTCCCTTTAGATAGTTTTAGAATACCATTATTGCTTGTTCTTTCACTTTTGTTGCGTCTTAACATCATTGCCTTATTTCTTGGAACGTTGATTCCCCTTTTTATACCAAAGATGAATCATTTACCCTTCCTGGATATGCGTGTATTGGAGGATTACTGGTTATATTCTACCCTGAAGTCAAAAATACAGCTTTCACAAACTTTTGTCTCGGGGGTTCTAGGAGGCTTGATTGGCCTTGTCTGCTACTTTATTTTCCATTGGTTTTACAATTTAGGGCTGAAAAAGAGGGAGAGAAATCAAGAACATGTTTTTCTTGATCCAGCCAAAAGACGCTGGTCTATTATCAAACGAATGAGTGCAGGCTTTACGGTTTTAATTATTTTAGTATCGACTATTTTTATTGAAAGTCTTAATACGAACCCAGAATTTCCTGAACTACAATTGAATAAAAGCGCAGTAAAGAGCGGAATCGAGCCGATTAATAAAAGTTTCAGTGCAGAACAGCTTGCCACTCAGTTTCAAAAAACGAGTCCTTCCCCTCTTATTCAAAAAAATATCGGGCAATCAAACAAAAAACAAGAAGTGTATGGTTTTTACGTCGATTGGGACAAAAACAGCCATACTTCTTTTAAAAAGAATAGCGATTCGATTACAACATTAGTGCCGGGGTGGATGCAGCTTACTCCTGGCCTTACCCTAAAAACCAGCACGAACAAGTCCATTATTGCAGAGGCCAAAGCCTATAATATAAAGATTCTCCCATTAGTGAATAATTTTAGTCATAATAAATGGGATGGCGAAGCTCTTCACCGCTTATTTATTACTCCCGGTGCTGAAGATCTTTTTATTAAAAAGATGTTGGATTATGTGAGAACAAATGACTTTGACGGAATTAATATAGACTTTGAAGGTATCCATCCAAAGGACAAAGATGATTTCACACATTTTATCGATAAAGTTCATGAGGCGTTTCATCCGCATGGTCTGATGGTCACACTGGATGTTCCGCCGAATAACAACAGTTTTAACTATACTTATTTAGCAACGAAGGTTGATCGGATGATTGTCATGCTCTATGACCAGCACCATTCGATGAGTAAACCTGGACCTGTGGCTCCATCTGATTGGGTAAAAGAGAACTTGAACCAGCTCCATATTCCTTCTGAAAAATTGATTGTGAGTTTGGGAAGCTTCGGTTACGACTGGGAAGAAAACTCCCATCAGCCCGCAGATACGGTTGCTTTCGGCGATATCATGGATTTAGGAATTGGGACCAACCTCCAAATCCAATGGAATAAACAAATAGGTAACCCTTATGTACGCTACAAAAGAAACGGAAAAAACCATATTGTTTGGTTTTTAGATGCAGCTTCATTTTATAATCAAATGAAGTTATCGATGGATCACGGTTCAAGAGGAATTGCGGTTTGGCGGCTCGGTTCTGAAGATCCTTCAATCTGGAATTACTTGAATAAACCAAAGGAAATTACCGATCCATCCCATGCCCTTCAAACCTTGGTCAGCCCTAAGCCTGTTCATTATACAGGTGCTGGAGAGATTTTAAAAATTGCCTCTCCATCAGAAAAAGGAAAAAGAACGATTCAATTGGATTCACATGGGTTGATTCAAACCGAAACCTATCGTAAATTACCAAAGCCTTCCGAGGTCGTTCGGTATGGCCAACCAAAACGTAAGGAAGTCGTCCTTACCTTTGATGACGGTCCGGATCCAACCTATACACCACAAATATTAGACATTTTGGACAAGAATCACATAAAAGGAAGCTTCTTTATCATTGGAGAGAACGCACTGCAGCATCCAGAACTGGTTAACAAGATGTATAAAGAAGGTCACGAAATTGGTAACCATACCTTTACCCATCCGGATGTTGCATCGATCACACCATTTCAAACGAGAATGGAGCTAAATGCAAATCAGCGATTATTTCAAGAAATTACCGGTCATTCGATGACTCTTTTCCGTCCGCCGTATGTGGCTAATGCGGAACCGAGCACAAAGAGCGAACTGGAGCCAATTTTGCGAGCACAGGATATGGGTTATACCATGGTCGGTGAATTAATTGACTCAGACGATTGGCAAAGACTTTCTAGTGATGAAATTGTGAAGCGGGTCTTGGATCAGCTTCCTGAAGGAAATGTGATTTTGATGCACGATGCTGGCGGTAACCGCTCCAACACAGTAGAAGCCTTGCCTACGATTATTAAAGAACTCAAACAGCGCGGCTATACATTTACCACCATTGCTGATCTAACTGGAAAAAGTAATAGTCAGATAATTCCCCCTGTTAAGGACAGCCCTTATTTGGTCTATGACAAGGCTGTTTTCATGGTGCTACAAGGCTGGCACGTAGGATTAAGCTTCCTGTTCTACTCAGCGATCCTGTTAGGAATCTTACGACTGGCTATCTTCGTTTTCCTTTCAAGAAAGCAAGTAAAAAGGTATAAGGAGACCGTGATCGACCTTGGCTTTGCCCCTTTTGTCAGCGTCGTGATTGCTGCATACAACGAGGAAAAAGTAATTTGTAAAACAGTAGATTCAATTTTATCCAGCGACTACCCAGCTTTTGAGATACTGATTATCGATGACGGATCAAAGGATGATACGGCTGGTGTCGTTCAAGAAACATATGCAAACCATCCGCTTATCAGATTAATAAAAAAAACCAATGGGGGAAAATCTTCTGCTGTTAATCTTGGTTTTAAAGAAGCAAACGGGGAAATCGTGGTGGCTCTTGATGCCGATACACTCATCGCGGAAAATGCCATTTCATTGCTTGTTAACCATTTTAAAAATGAAAAGGTTGCTGCGGTTTCAGGGAATGTAAAGGTCGGCAATAAGGGGAACCTCCTTACAAACTGGCAGCATATCGAATATGTGACAGGCTTTAACCTAGAGAGAAGGGCATTTGCCGCTCTCAATTGCATTACGGTTGTACCAGGTGCAATCGGTGCATGGAGAAAGACGGCGGTAGAAGAAGCTGGATACTTTCAAGAGGATACACTGGCAGAGGATACCGATATCACACTTACCCTTTTACGCCAAGGGAAAAAGATTGAATTTGAAGAAAAGGCCTATGCCTTTACAGAAGTGCCGGAAGATATTAAAAGTCTGGCAAAACAGCGTTACCGATGGGTTTATGGTACCTTACAATGCTTATGGAAACATCGGGAGGCTTTATTTAATAAAAAACATAACTCATTAGGATTTATCGCCCTACCAAACATGTGGCTTTTCCAATATATTTATCAAACCATATCGCCTATTGCAGATATCTTGTTTATTTTAGCCCTGTTTAACCCACACCCTGAAAGAGCTGCGATTGGATTTATTCTTTTTTACTTGCTGGATTTCTTAACTTCTCTCTATGCGTTTCGCTTGGAGAAAGAAAGTCCCAAACCACTAGTCTCATTGTTTCTGCAACGAATCTTGTACAAACAGCTGATGACTTATGTGGTGATAAAATCGATCTTCTCGGCAATAAAGGGAGTAACCGTTGGCTGGGGTAAACTAAAACGCAAAGGTAATGTGACTCAAGAAACCTCGATGGTGAAGGTTAAGGAAAATATGTAATGGAGTCTTTGCACAGGTCTTTCCCATTCGGGGAAGACTTTTTTATATAGAAAAGCGGAAGCGCCACGAATACGATATGTTTATTTCAGTTACTAGGTTGCATTTAAAAGGTAAGCGAAAGTTACCTAGCTTTATTCTCTATTTCGAAGTAAAGAGATGGTATAACATTTAATAAATTGCTAAATATTATAAACGTATGAAAAACCATCTAGAACAGAGGGAATAGTTATGTACACTCAAATTGATAAAATGGGAAGTAAATTTAATTCAATACAAAGAGATATATGGCTTCATCATGATTTATATAGTCCTGGATGGTGGAGTATTGTTATCATAAATGTTTTATTTCTTATTTTGTTTTTATTTTTAATTGACCGTTATAAAAGGTTGTTAATTTCTTTTGCTTTTTTAGTGGATTTTGAAATTGTGGGGCTTGCAGATGAAATAGGCAATAATTTTGATTTTTGGAGTTATCCCCACCAGTTGGTTGTTTTATCTCATCGTTTTAATGCGGTAGATTTTGCTACGGTTCCAGTAATTATGTCTTTGACCTATCAATTTTTTAGTAAATGGAAAGCCTATTTTCTTGCTACTATTGTTATATCAGCAATAATAAGTTTCATTGGGGTTCCCATCTTTGATTATTTTAAATTGTACAAGTTAGAAAATTGGAACTATTTCTATTCATTTTTAGTTACAGTTTTAATGTTAATTATTTCGAAGGTTATCATAGATTTTGTAAGGATTAAGGCAAAAAAATATCCACAATAATATAGTATATAGTTGTTTTTTTGTACAAACGGGGGCGTTGAACGGGTGCGTTCGTAGAAGTAGCTTTGAAATAAAATATTGAAGCAGATCAGTTCAAATTGGACTGAGTTATTTATTTTTATAATTAAAAAACACCGCAAAATGCGGTGCAAATTCATCTACATTTTACTATACATTTGCAGCTACAAATTCACGTTTTGCGATAGGCAACGGAACCCGTTACCAGCATTTGATGATCCTTTTTGAAAGTATTACATTTTCTTTCCGTTGTTTTCTTTTTTATTGCTTTGACTCGCGGCCCTTTCTTTAGCTGCTTGAGAAACTTGTTGTCCACGGTTTGTTTTTGTTGTGGTTGCAGTAGTTGTAGTAGTTTTCGTCGGTGTAGTCGTCGCAGGTTTTGACATTGTTGTTGGTGCTTTTGTGCTTGTCGCAGGTTTCGTTGTTGCACTTGCTGCAGGTCTCGTTGTTGCACTTGCTGCAGGTCTCGTTGTTGCACTTGCTGCAGGTCTCGTTGTAGTGGATTTACTCGTTGTTGTTGGTGCTTTTGTGCTTTTTACAGGTATCGGTGTTGCAGCAGGCTTTGTGGTTGTTTTCACTTTCGTATTAGCAGAACTGGTTGTAGTTCTACTGCTGGATTTTTCTATATTTTGTTGAATGGCTGCTACTTCCATATCATTGGTATTCCTATTTTTTAAAGATACTTGGATAACAGGACGATCCTTCACATTCGCTGCTGGCGTTTGAGGTTTGTCCTTTTTTTCTTTCGGGTTGATTACATCCGCTTTTTTTCGGTCTGCCGATATAGGTATAGCCATTTCTTTTGTTAATTGTTTAATAGGATGACTAAACAAAGCGTTGGCGACAGAAAACGTAACAGATCCCGCTAATACCATGGCAAGGGCTCCCTTGGTTATTTTAATCATGTTATACCCCTCGTGTTTTTTGTGTGTTCATACTAATAGAATACGAACGATCCAAATGTCTTATGGGGGTGAGAAAATAGAGTCTATTAAAATTCCCAATGCAAGCAAAAAAAGTGCTGCTCTTCATGTCTCAAGACAAAAGATCAGCACTTTTCTTTACCTTAAATCATTCACTATATTCTGTTATTACTTAACAACGTTAGAAATACCCTCGTTTAATCCGCCAACCACTTTCACTCGGAACTGGTAGGAGGTATTTTCCAACAACCCTGTCACTACTGCATTGTTTGAGCTTACTATAACCGGCTGCTTTGTTGTCGCAGTGCTCCATGTTACGCCATTATCGCTGGATTGCTCAATTTTCACTTCCGTTGCCTTGACAGCAGCTATCCAGCTAAGCGTAGCTGTATCTTTTGTTTTCGTTGTATATTTCAATGTGTTAATGGTAGAGGCAATTCCTAATTCATTAAAGTAATTGGTACTATACTTGCCAGCCACTACTTCTTTCGGCTTGACAGTCGCATCTGGATTCGATTTATATAAGTTCCGAACGAGGAACTTCATATCCGTCTCATTGATGATGCCGTCTTGGTTCAAATCTTCTACTTTGAACTCGTCTTGATCTTGCATACCAATTTTATTCGCTAATTTTTTTACGTCCAGGACATCAATCACACCATCACCATTGACGTCACCTCCAGCCGCTTTCGGTTGGCGACCGCCAATCCATAAATATTCTCCAATATCCTCACCCCAAGCCGTTTTTTTGCCTAGGGTTACTTTTTGGATACTCTTTAAATGGCCAGGTGCTTCTACAACGATATTTGTTGGATCTTTTGATAACGGGATATTTTGGATATCGATTTTGCCTTTTCTGTCAATTGTTCCTGGGTATTTCACTCCATTCGAATCTTGTGCGTAGGTTGTTGCGCCAATTTTCGATAAATCTTTATCCCATTGACCGTCGAATGCTTCTAAGCGTGCATATGATTGAACAAATGAATGCTTTGGAATAATTTTATAGCTGTCAATTTGGTTAAACGATGTGATTGTTGTCGGCGTCGATTCCCCAAATTTTGTGTAAATAAATGGTGTTGTATTATCTATACCGTTCATTTCGTCGGCAAGAATATAGAACTGATCGTCAACTAACTTGAATGTTACATCAAGGAACGGTGTGTCGCCAGTAAATCCTTTGAATCCATTTCCACTGATCTTAGCGCCTACATTAACTGTTTTTCTAGTATTCTCAAGATTAGGGGTTGGTATCACAACTGGTTCATCCACTGTTACGTTAAAATTGTGTTGGTCAGCATAAGTTCGGAACGCTGGATTCACTTTGACATCTTCAAAATCAAAGTTTTTATAGAAATCAACATTGTACGTACCTGACATCATTTTTTCAACATTGTTTAAAGTTAACGTCATCGTTAACGTGTCGTTTTTGTATACTTTGTGTTTATCGTAGGTCGGAACGACATAAGGCGTACCTTCCTTAACAAAGGCATAAGGATAAAATTCATTTAATAAATGAGCGTTTGTTGCTAAATCCATTGGGAATAAAATCATAGTCGCCGGACCATTCTCAATATCTGATTTCTCGATTCCGAATTTCACGTCTCCGTTATCGCTTAAAGGGAAATCTCCATCCGGGTAAATTTTCTGATTTAGATAATACCAAAGGACATTAGATGATTGAGTAACACCAGCAGATGCTAATTGCTTTGTCCCTTCATCAAATAAATTGGCATGAACCCAAAATGCGTTATGTGCATTACCATTAACCGTTTCTTGTGTAAAGTCTGAATCTTTTAACTCATACACCTTACCCGGAGCTTTATCTTTAAAGGTTAGTTTAGGCAATGTATTGTCAACAATAAACAAATGGTCTTTCTCGTATGTTTTGCCGTCGGCGTCCACTGCTTTAAACCTCACGGTGTATTGGCCTTCCGGTAATACAGCCTGTGGCTGATTAATATCGGTTTTCTCTTCTAATGGATCTCCAACAAATGGAAGGTAAGAAGGGCTAATGGTCAGCAATAAATCTTGGTCAATTGGTGCGGTTCGAGCATCTACCGTTCTTGGAGTCGTGCTTCCCAGTGCATGACCGTCTTTGTCATAGTAAATCGCACGAACTGTCTTCATTGGGCTATTTAATTTAAATTGCAAGTATCGAGTAGGACCTGCCATAAATGGATGGGCTGGATTCCATGATGCCGTGCTCATGGCCGGGTTTGGCAAGATAATTTCTTCCATCCCTTTATCCACGACACGAACGGCAAACGGCACTCGATAGCTTTCGTGTGGATTTGCATGATTGACAATATTCACATATCCTTCATATCTGCCCTTCTCCGCAGTTCCTGGCACATGAATCGCTGCTGTCAAATCAGTAAATGCGCCAGCTTCAACAGTTAGCGATTGTGCAGATGTCGTGATTTCCACTTTATTGGACTCTGCATCAAGAACACCAGCCTTAGCCTTCGAATATTCATAACTGATATCGAATTCTTTTTGCTCAGTTCCCTTATTGTTTATAACAATTTTACGACTGTCTACATTTACGGCGTTTTCTTTCCGATAAACCGTACCATAAGCAATCGAGCCTGCTTCCTCGTCAATCGTGACAAGAGAACCATACTCATCGATATTTTGTGTCTTGTCCATGACTTTAAAAGCTATATCAGCGTGAACGGCTTCTTTTACATCGACTTCTCCTGCCCCTACTTCGTATACGGAATAGTCTTTTGATAATTTATCTGCTGTATTCATTAACGCCGCTTTCACATCAGATGGTTTGTACTCTGGATGTGCTTGTAAAATAAGCGCTGCTACTCCCGCAAGATGAGGCGATGCCATCGACGTTCCAGAAATACGAGCATAAGCTGACGAATAGTCGATTCCGTCCTCTGGACTATGAACGTATTCCGGATAAGTGGAATAAACAGATACACCAGGTCCCACGACGTCAGGTTTAATGTCATAGTTTTGCGTAACCGGTCCTCTTGAGCTGAAACCTGCCAGATGTATTCCATCCGACACAAATGTACCGACACTGCTGAAAGTAATGGACGAAGATGCTGCTGCTGCTTTTAAACGCTCGCCATCCGCTTTCGTGATACGGAACGCCGGAATAAGTGCTGGGTCTTTCCCTAAATAAGAGTCGATTTCTCCGTCGACATTGTTATAAAGAATGACAGCTGCCGCTCCCGCTTTCTTAGCGTTCGTAACTTTGTCATTTAACGCGTACGTTCCACGCTGAATTAAGGCCACTTTTCCTGTTAAGTTAAGCGGTTGGCCATTTGCCTCTTTAAGGTCATCCTCCCCGCCTAAACCTATATAGACGACAGGATATGATTTGTCTACTAAACTATCTAAATGATCATTTAATCCCTGGCCTAACAGCTTCATATTGTTGAAGGTTTCACTGCCAACGGTTGCCGATGCTGCAGGTATAGCCATTGGGAAGTCGCTTGCTCCTACTGTAATTGCTAATGCCGCTGTCCCTGGTGAACCAAGCGTTTTCTCACCCGGGCCTGAGTTTCCTGCCGAAACTGTACACGTCACACCAGCAAGTGTTGCATTATTAATCGCAATGGATTCAGCAATTAACGGATTATTTACTGGAGCACCTAGTGACAAGTTAATAACATCCATTCCATCTTGTACAGCTTTATCAATTCCTCCAATAATGGCGCTTGACCATCCGCTGCCGTATGGACCTAATACACGGTACCCATACAAATCAACATCTGGCGCAACCCCTAAAGCTGGAGATTCTACATTATTAGTTCCTTGACCTGCAATCGTGCCTGATACGTGAGTACCGTGATACGTAAAATACGAATTAGTACCACCATCCGGCTTTCCTGCATCAATCCAATCTTGATACGTCGTCTCCATTGGATCCGCATCATTATCGACAAAATCCCAGCCTTTTACGGTCGCCGGATCAATAATTTTTGGATTTTCTCCATCTTTTTTACGGTATCCTTTATATGCATCTGTTAAATCTGGATGTTTGTAATCAATTCCCGTATCGATGACACCGACTTTGATTCCTTTACCCGTCACTCCTTCATTATGCACTTCATCAATACCCGGAAGAGGAATAGAATTCTCTTTCATTGTATCCGTCGAAGTATTTTGCACAGCCACACTTTGCTGCTTGATTGAAGTTGCCGTTGATTTCAATGACCCATTTTTATTTAAATCAGAACCCTCTGATTCCCTTGGGTCAACTTTTATCACTTGATCTTCAAAAATACGGTTGACCAAGCCTGAATCCAGTAGTTGTTCCACAGCTGTTCCGGGAAGTGTCATCGCTACACCGTTAAACGCGTGCTTGTATTCTCTAGTAATCTCAATTGTTGATTTAATAGCATTAAACGGAGTGACGGCACTAACTCCAGCTTTTTGTTGCTTCACTTTATTAACAAAGTCTTTAAACTTTTTATGGCTATCATTTACGACTTTAGTGGCCTCTGCCAACGAAATCTCGTTTCCTTCTATTTGCTCCTTAACGACTGCTACTGCTGCCGGGGCTTGTTTAAACTCGACAATAATCCGAATAGGCTCAGCACTTTGAACGTTAATTTTCTGCGAAATTTTCACGTCATTCTCGGTGCTTATTTTGTTCATCGCCTCTAGCTGCTCTGGGGTTAGATTATATGTACCCGTTTGAGCTTTACTAGGAATCATACCTTGAGTGATGTTTTCGACTGGGTCTGCAGCCATAACATTATAAGGAATGGATGACAACAATAGACAACTCATAGCTGTCTTTGCAAAAATCTTTTTAAACTTAGTTTTCCCCAATACATTCTCCCCCTTAAAACCAACATAATAATAAGTCTTTTTGAAATTTTCCGACAAATATCTTTGTTAGTTTTATTGTACTTAGGAATATCCGTATCGTAAATTGGGGGATTTTGATGGAAAATAGAAAAAAAATGCGGGATTTCAACGCTTAAATATTGCAAAATTTCATTTTTTTGTTTATGTACCTGAGCTTTTGCGTAAATAGAACTTGGGGGAATTACACAAATTAACGAATTATTTTGGAGGAATTGATGATTATAATATTTTACCAGTTTCATAAACTGTACGGGCAGGCGAAGCCACAACCACACTAAAAAATACGACCCAGAGCAGGAATCAACATCCTTTTTAAAAAGGAACCACTGGTAGCTGCTAAAACCAGCATTTGTGCCCATACATCATGCACCAACAGCTGCCAATTTCCCACCAGCCAAAGCAGCGTGTGGCAAAAACTTAGCGTAACCCCACGAATCTTTTATGTTCCTTAATAATAAGCTGAATAAATCTTTCGCGCTCCTCTTCACTACTTTTGAGAATTTTAATATTTTCAGGCTTCCTTAAGAAGTGCTTAACTCTCTTGTTATGCCAAATGATGTAATTGTATCGAACATCTTTATTCAGGTTGGAAAACCATTCTTCTTCCTTTAATTCATCGATGTTTTTTTCTAGTTTTGACATCGGAGTAGGGAAAATTACCTCCACTAGACCACTAATCAAATCAACCAAAAAATCACTAATGATTATCATAACTACTCCTTGCCCTAAAATAGATTTTTCCCAGCAATTTAATAATATTATTGGAGAGGTTGGAAGTAAACATTCGTCCTTGGAGAAAGATCCTTCGCACCAGGCCTTTTTAAAAAGAAGCAGCGGATACTTGCCTGGCGAGTAGTCTAAAAATACTCCGCTCAATATGAAGGAATGAAGAATGAATACAACAAACGCCGGGAGGAAATGCACATGCTCTTTAAACGTTTATAGGTAATTATCCCTGTAAAAATAGTTCCATTTTCATTATTTCATTATAAGAAAAAAGTATTGTTTTAGTGCGCTTTACTAAATATTAACATTCTATCAATTACGGCTTTACAATTCTCCTATACTTTTAAATTGAAATACATAAACTTATAGGAGATGAATTGAAAATGAAAAAGAGTTTAATAGCCGGATTAGCTTGTCTGTCACTTTCGGTAACAGCAGCGGCTCCTTACGCTGTTTTCGCCCATCCCATTCAAAGCAATGCTACAGATAATGGACAATCGACTTTACGACCGCTTACCTCTGATGTAGCGGTAATTGCTCATCGCGGTGCATCTGCCTACGGCCCGGAACATACACTCGCTGCCTATAAGCAGGCGATGACGATGAAGGCGGATTATGTAGAATTCGATTTACAAATGACAAAGGACGGCCAATTGATCGCCATGCATGATGAAACCTTGGCGAGAACTACCAACGTAAAGGAACTTTACCCAGACCGCGCACCTTGGAGGGTAAAAGATTTCACTCTTGAAGAAATCAGCCGTCTGGATGCAGGGTCATGGTTCAATAAAGCATATCCGGATAAAGCAAAAACAGAGTACATCGGACAGCATGTCCCAACGCTTGAGGAAGCAATTGAATTTGTCAAAAAACATGGTATCGGAAAAGTTGGCCTTTACATGGAAACAAAAGCGCCAAACGTTTATCCAGGGATGGAAGAGAAAGTAATTGAAATCTTGAAAGAAACCAATGTACTTGATGACGAAAAGCTTTTTCTCGAATCATTTAGCGAGGAAAGCCTTCGTAAATTAAACACTCTTGCCCCTAATGTAAAGCTTATTCAACTGTATTCAGGAAGTATGCTGGCAGGCAAGGATGTATATCAGGAAATGAAACGGATCTCTGACTATGCAGCCGGCGTAGGTCCTAGTAAGGAGCTTGTTGTGCCAAAACTAATGGAAGCCGCTCATCAGAATCAGCTTCTAGTGCATCCATGGACAGTCAATTCAGAGGACGATATGGTCTCCTTGCTTTCCCTTGGTGTGGACGGAGAGTTCACAAATAATACTGACCAGCTTGTGGATTTACTGGAAAAGCCGTATATTTCACATGGAGTGGCAAGCGGAGATGTAACGGATTCATCAGCGATTTTATGGGCCCGCGCAAATGTTGATGCAAGAGTTCAGTTTGAAATTTCAACCGACAGCAGTTTTAAACACGATACAATCGTAAAAACGAGCCATGCAGATGAAGCACATGATTATACAGTAAATGTAGAGGTTAACGGATTAAAGCCTGATACTACTTATCATTACCGGGCCCATGCAGTTTCCAGCCAGTACACCGTAAATGGTTCATTCAAAACAGCACCGGAGGAAAACAGCTTAAAGCCAATGTCAATCGTTTGGGGCGGAGATACTGGCGGCCAGGGAGAAATACCGCCATATAAATCTTTCAAAGCGATGTCAGCAATCAATCCAGATTTCTTCCTGTTCAGCGGGGATACCATCTATGCTGATAATAAGACACCGGCTGTTCCTAACCCTCCATCTCAAACCGTTCAGGATTTCTGGGCGAAATATAAGGAGAATCGTACGGATGCTGGATTACGCAGCCTTTTACAAAAAACAGGAACGTTTGCTATATGGGATGATCATGAAGTGACCAATGACTTTTCAGGTCCTTCCCAGCCGTTGACGCAAGCGGGGTTGGGTGCGTTTAAGGATTATTGGCCAATTTCAAATGAACGCAGTTCAGCGAACAAGCTTTATCACAAGTATTCTTGGGGTAAAGCAATGGATATGATCATTCTTAACAACCGCGGCTACCGCTCTCCAAACACCATGGCAGATGGGCCTGATAAAACAATGCTCGGTGAAAAACAAGTGAAATGGCTGGAACAGCAGCTTCTCGAATCTGATGCCAAGGTTAAATTTGTCGCGACCTCCGTGCCAATCTCCGTTCCTACTGGAAAAGCAACTGCCAGGGATGGATGGGCAAATGGTAATCAAGTAAACCCTAATGATGTAACAGGATATGAGAACGAGTTCAAAAAAATCTCGGATTTTATCATTGAAAAAGGAATCAAAAACGTTTATTTCGTCACAACCGATGTCCATTTTGCCGAAGTCATCAAATATGATGCCAATCATGACGGCAAAACAGATTATCACGAATTAATCAGCGGTCCGATTGGAGCAGTAAAAATCAATCCTGGTACATTGGATCCTACCTTCGGCCCTGAACGCTTGTATGCGGAAGGTAATTTCTTCAACTTCGGTGTGTTCCATGTAGATCCGGCAAAAAATCAAGCAGGCGTGGAAATTCGCGATGAAAATGGAAAGGTCCATTTCAGCCAAACATTCCAGCTTGAAGATTAAAAAAGGGTAACTGAAAAGGTAGAGACTATTTTAATTTACTGGAGGATAATAAAAGGGCAATACCCAAAGATTATGTCCAAAGGGTCAAGAAAGAGGGCTAACCCTTCTAGTAGATTACTACTTTTGGGGTGAGCCCTCTAATTTTGCATTTAGAAAATGTTAAAGTACCAATAACCTATCCCAACTGATAAAACGCTAGATTCGCTGATATACTAATCTTTTAATCCCTTTCCACGTTACTGAAAGTGGCCCGAATTTATACATTCACATGTTCTATTTAGGAAAAAATAACATCCTATCTTGGACTTTTAATGTTTTGGTTTTATTCTACTTTAACTTTTATACTATCAAAGGCATTGTAACCATAGCCCTTTCTGTTCCAAAATGGTTCCGAAGGTTGAACATTCCCTTGAGAATCAGTTGCTTTTGATTTTATCGTGTATTCACCTTTTTTTAGTGCCTCCCATTTATAATTCCAATGAACCCATGAGTATTTTTCGGATGGAGAATTTAGTTGACAGGGTTCCCAAGTTTGACCACCATCTAAACTAATTTCTACTTTTGTTATCATTCCTTCTCCTGTCCGTGCAATTCCTTTAATTTCATAAATTCCTGTATGCAATAATTGTCTATCTAAAGGATATTGTATGGTGGAGTTAACATTGGCAGCAGTGATGGAAAACTTTCCTCCATCGTTTTCTTTGTTTGGGTAGTAAACGTAATCAACTACTTGAAAGGGACCTTTAAATTCCTTGTCAATCACAGTAATTTTTTTAATCCATTTTACAGAAGCCATTGCATACCAACCAGGAACAATCAATCTCAGGGGAAAACCATGCTTGAATGGGATGGGTTGATGATTATATTCATAAGCAATAAGGATATCTGGTTCAAGGGCTTTTTTAATGGGTAAGCTTCTTGAAAAATTAAAAATTTGGTTGGAATCAGGTCTTTCTCCATAATCATAGCCTTCAAAAACAATTTCTTTTGCTGTATCAATCAAACCAGTGTGCTGTAGTAAGGTCCTTAATGGAACACCTTTCCAAATTCCTTGACTGATTGCACCTTTCCCAAATTGTTCACCAAATACCTTTGGTTGATATAACCCACGCTTATCTCCGGCACACTCTAAAACAACTTTTATAGTTTTCGATGGCAATGAGTAAATTTCCTGTAAAGAAAATATTTTGGGGGTATGCACCAATCCATCAATTGGGAGCAGATAAAAGGATGATGTAAAGTGAGGGTAAGAAAAATGGTTTCTTCTGTAAAATAATTTTCCATCCACAATATCGCTATTTAAAAAATGTATAGGTGTTTCCTGATTTTCAGGGAATAAAGTCTTTGTAATTAGGTAGGGTTTTACCTGGGGATGATCAAAATTTTTCAAGTAAATACCTCCTTAAAAATACTTTGCTATTTAATGCATATGTAGTCGGTCGTTTATTATTTCAAATTCCCCCTTATTAAATTATAATCTGTTTTTTAATATGGATAAAAAACAACAAACTTTGCGAAAATAGCGTATAAAAAAATAAAAAACACAACAGTTCGTTGTGTTCAATTCATCTATCGAAGTCGGTCCAATAAGAAACCGCCTTTAAATCTTCTTGGCTCATATGAAATAATAAACGCACGAGGTTCAAACATTTCCACCGTTGCAATTAGTTCATTTTCTCTATTTCTCTTTGTCAATATTTCCATTCTATAACGTTCACTGTCTCGGCCTTCACCCGTATATAAAGTAACGCCGAAGCCATTCTGTCGTAATGTGTCTATCAAATTACTATTTTTTTCTTGTGTATTAACCGTTACGTTTATAAAACCAATAGCTATTTTTTGTTCCAATTTCGTCCCAAGGATAATTCCTAACCCGAAGCCAACAGCATAAACAACCATTGATACAAAACTTTGATCTCCACCAAATACAAGAGAAAGGCCAAAAACATAAATTAACATTTCTGCAATACCTAATATCGATGCTAACACGGTTATATTTTTAACCAAAAAGATTGTTCGCAGCGTGTATATAGGTACATAAATCAGTTGTAACAGCAAAATCAAAAGAATCTCTTTCACTTTGGCACCTCTATTGTCAAATATTTAAAGTACACTTTATTTTATCTTTTTTAATCTAAATTAAATAGTGTTATTCTTACTTTAAAAGTATAGAAGATATTTAACGTTTCTACTACCAATAATTTCAATAAAAATGATATATTGTCAGATTTTCTCAAACCTTGTAGAATTAAGATTGGATAGATGCGCCTGTAAAAAAAGAGATAAATAGGTTATCTATACCGAAAATATCCTATCTAGGGGGAAATTATGAGAAACAGCAAGGTTACCATCTTTTTATTGTCCTTTTTCTTTCTATTTGCCGTCTTCTTCATTCCAGAAAAAGCTTTCGCAGCAATAGGGGACAGAGCGACACCGTACAGTGCATGGGATTATCACAAGTTCACTTTGCAGGAATTCAAGACCGACACACCTCAAGTGGTGGATTTGCAGCAATTTGATATGTATTTTGGTGAAGAAGCCAACAAAATCATTCAATCTGAAGATGAATCAAACCAAGTTCCGGCAGCAGATGAACAGTGGATATTAATGGGTTTTGATATATCCTATATCTCTGGACCGGATGAACCCTTGGTTGCCGCTGATCTTATTTACAGCGATTATAATTTCTTTACAACGGGCGGGCAGAAAATCACTCCAATTGCAACCGCCTCGTTTACAGACCAATACGCAGGACTGGATGAATTAGATGTTAATTTGAACCGCGGTGAATCGTCCGAAGTATGGTATGGAATTCTTGTTAAAAAGTCAGTCGGCCTCCCGGTGATCAGGATTGGTACGGGCGTGAACCAGGCCACGGGTGCAATCAATTACAAGTGGTTTACAACCGATCCTTCTTACCTTGAGCCTGTCGTTACATCGAAAGCGACAGCGAGCTCCTATAATAGCATAAAGCTAACATGGACTCCTGCAACAGGGGTTGACGGTTATGACATTTACAGATCAACATCGAGTGCCGGGACTTTTACAAAAATTAGCAGCACAACCGATCCTACTGCCTATTACACAAACACAGGCTTAAATACTGGCACAACGTATTACTATAAAATCCAGACTTATTTTACATTTGATAATGGCGAAAAGATTTACGGTGCATTCAGCCCGGTTGTTTCCGCAAAGCCAGTACTAGCGGTCCCAGCTTCTCCGAAGGCAGCATCGGCTTCTTATTCTAGCATCAAAACCAGCTGGACTGCCGTCAGCGGTGCAAGCGGGTATGAAGTATCCCGTGCAACCTCCTCAACGGGGACGTATTCTGTAGTCGGTAATACTACGACCGCAACGAGCCTCACGAACACAGGGCTTTCTACCAACAAAGTATATTATTACAAAATCAGGGCGTACCGAATGGTCGGGACAACCAAAGTTTACGGCGGTTATACTACAGTGGTCTCAGCCAAGCCAATCCCGTCCGTTCCAACTAATTTCAAGGCAGCATCCGCTTCATATTCCAGCATCAAAACAAGCTGGACGGCCGTTAGCGGAGCAAGCGGGTATGAAGTATACCGTGCCACCTCTTCAACGGGTACGTATTCCTTAGTCGGTAAAACCACGACCGCAACGAGCTTCACGAACACAGGGCTTTCTACCAACAAACTATATTATTACAAAATCAAGGCGTACCGAATGGTCGGGACAACCAAAGTTTACAGCGGTTATACCACAGTGGTCTCAGCCAAGCCAATCCCGGCCGTCCCAACTAATTTCAAGGCAGCAAGATACAGTTCAACAAGCATCAAAACAACCTGGAGTGCGGTAACAGGGGCAAGCGGGTATGAGGTGTTTAGGGCGACTTCCAGCACCGGAACATACAGCCTTGTCAAAAATACGACCTCCCTGTATTTCACCAATACTGGATTGACAACCGGAAGAACCTATTATTATAAAGCAAGGTCCTACAAGTTGGTCGGCACTGTAAAAGTGTACAGTGGCTGGACAGCTGTTTCAAGCGCAAGACCATAAAGCAAAAAGCCTGGAATTGGCAGCCAGGCTTTTTTTGCGGTCTAAAAATGCTAGTAAACTACCAGCACGAGTTATAAGTGCAAGTGCTGAAATCTAGCCGCCATTGGCAGCTAGATTTCAAGTAAAGGAAGCTATCCAAAATCCATTCTTTAAGTGGAAGTTCCATTCAATCCTTTTAGTCCCAGGATCCCGTATTTAATTTGCCCATTGTTTCAGAACTTGTTCTTGTGCCATACGATAAACTTCTTCTTCTGTTTGGTCTTTGCTAGCTATTACGTTGGTTTGATAGACTTTACCTTTATGTGTTACATAGATTGTATACTTGTACATTTTGTTCTATCTCCTTTATTTAATTCTAACTTTTTGTTCATTCCACTTCACTTAGTTATTCCTACAAATGTTTTTTGACTTTTTTATATTTTACAAATAAAATGAAATTGATTAAAGCTAAATAATAGGTCAAGATTTGACAAATTCTCAACTTAACAAAAATTAATATACTCACTAGCAACGGTAATGACTGGAAAAGTCAGTAAAATCAACAAACTTTATATGATTCTAATCTCTTATGTAATTTTTTACACTTCTTAAAATGCAGAAAAATGTCGAAATATAAAAACTAAAAAAGGCTGGCTCCTTATACCGATCTTAAATTACCCTTTTGTTTTTTACTTTGAAGTTAATAGCCCCAAAGTAAAAAACCCACCTTAGATAAGATGGATCTTACTTATTTATTAAACTAACTGGCCCAATAGCTCAATAGCAAATAAATTACAACTCGCTATTTCTCCCAAAGCTCGATCAGTCGACCTTCAGGATCTTCAATCCAGATAAACTTTCCAAACTCACTAACCTCTTTTTCCTTAACAAGAGGTACACCAATTTGTTCAAGATGCTTAATAGTCTCGTTTAGATTATGTACTTGAAAATTTAACATCACTTGTTGTTCTGTTGGAAAATAACTGTCATTCTCGGCAAAGAAAGAAAAGATAGTCTCATTTCCTAATTGGGGTTTAATCACAGTCCCATTCCAATTTTCTATTTCAATCTTCAACACTTCACTGTACCATTTTTTTACAACATCAAGATTCTTAGTTCTCCAAAATATTCCACCGAAACCTTTTATCATCGTAACTAACTCCTGTCTTTCTTTAAATTTTTAGTTTTTCGATTACATTAGATATTCGAGATTTAATGTTACGTTCCTTCTTCAACTATACTACATATAACTGCTCCTTTAGTTGAAGAAGAACAGCCTATTTGTTATGAAAAAATGCTGTTCTTCTTATGTTATATAAAACAGATAATCATACAAATTTATTTTACATAATGTTTTTTAAAATCTGGGTGAATAGAAAATTTTTGACGTAAATTCACGAGGTTTTCCCCAAAACTTTCCTCTAAAAGTTCTCTATGTTTCTCCATAATTTCCATGAGATACAAATCATGAATCATGACTTCTGTAATTGGCATTACTAACCCAACATGCCTTGTCCATGCTGCACGGCTATCTTTACCCAGCGAGACAATACCTGCTACTACTTCTGAATCATCTCCACTAATAACAAGCCATCGTCCACCATACTCTTCTGTAATTTCATGACCCATATAATGTAGGTAAACATTACCAAAATCAGTGACGATTTCCCCATAAGCAATAATTGTTACGTTGACCCCTCTTTTTACTGCCTGTCTTAGTTCAGACTCCAATTCTTCGAATTCCTCTTTCCAAACCTCTAAGAGAATTCTTTTTTTTGCAGATAATATACAAACTTTTACCTTATGGAGTATTTCATTGTGTCCCGTTATATTCCAGATATTTTCACGGTCATTTGCAGAACGTTCGAACTCCGCTAGTGATTTTTCTGCCAGTTCAAAATTCTCTTCTGCTTTCCTTCGGCGGTTTTTAATTAGCTCCTTCGCAGGAACAGGAGTATACTGTGGCGTGTTTCCAGGACTAACCAGAATATCTCCTCGTATGGCGAGACTATCTAGAACTTCATATATTCTTGAACGTGGTACACCAGAATTTTTCGCTACTGCATATCCAGTTAATGGCGATTCCTCCAATAAGGTAAGATACGCTTTCGCTTCATATTCGGTAAAATTTAGATTCTTTAATGTTTCGAAAATGGTTTCTTTCATAAACCCTCCAATAGAATATTAGTCGCTACCTTAGTAACTAATATTTTATCAAAATCTGTTGATTATTTCCAAAGGCTTCTGATATACTCGTATTAAGTAGTTACCTCGGTAGTCACTATTAGTAAAGGAAGGGAGAAAAAACATGGATAGCTTACTAACATACATTTCAATTGCTGCAATGATGGTTGTTATACCAGGAGCAGATACTATGCTCCTGGTGAAAAACACGCTCAGCTATGGACCAAAAGCTGGACGTTATACGGTTCTCGGAATGGCAACGGGACTTTCTTTTTGGACGCTTATTGCTATTCTTGGATTATCTGTTGTTATTGCAAAGTCTGTAATTCTTTTCAGTACAATCAAATATTTGGGAGCTGCTTACTTAATTTATTTGGGTATAAAAAGTTTTTTTGCTAAAAGTTTGTTCTCTTTAGAGGAAATTCAAGCACAAGCGAATGCTCCTACCAATTCTTCAAGTCGGCATAATAAAGAGTCCTTTATGCAAGCATTACTTAGTAATGTTCTTAATCCAAAGACTGTTTTGGTTTATATAACTATCATGCCTCAATTTATCGATTTGAACGGAAATGTAAATCAGCAATTGATTGTGTTAGCATCAATCCTTACTTTACTTGCTGTATTGTGGTTTCTAACCCTTGTTTATGTAATTGATTACGCAAAAAAATGGTTGAATAACTCCAAATTCCAGAAAGTATTCCAAAAATCAACTGGCTTAATGTTAGTAGGTTTTGGCGTTAAAACAGGGATTTAAATTTCATTTATTACCACTCCTAATTCAACTTTCTCCGTTCAGACAACTGAACGGTTTTTTGTCCTCATTTGTTTCAAACGTGCAACTCATTGTTCAACTAACCTGCTTCTTTTGTTGAACAGAAAAGAGCCGCCTCAGCGATCTTCTCCTTCAACTCTTGCACCCCTTTAGTAAACTACTCAATACTCAACTATATTCAACAGCAAAAGTGCAAGCATTTACAAATGTAAATGTATTTGCTCAGTGTCTAAAAATAAAAAAAGGGCTTGCTGCAACGCAATCCCATTTTCAACAAAAGCACTCGGTAGTTAACCAACCAATCTAAACTGCCCGTTTTTTAAATGCACCTTCATCGCTTTATCAATACAGACAAGTCACCCTCAAAAACTTTTTCATCTTTATGATTGAAGGTAGATAACAATACAGTAAGGATACCTGTTTCATCTTTAGTTGCTTTCTTATCAATAACTTTAACAGTGATTTGCAATTCGTCTTCAGGAAACACGGGCTTTATAAATTTAATATTATTCATTCGTGTTCCAGCAATAACATCATCACCATAGATACCTTCTTCAACCCAAAGCTTAAAAGAAATGGCTAGTGTATGTATACCAGAGGCAATAATTCCATTAAACCTTCCCTGATTTGCTTTTTCCTCATCCAAATGCATATATTGAGGATCAAATTCACCTGCAAACCTCATAATATCCTCTTTTGTTAATTTTAATGATTTAGTTTGGAACTCCTGTCCAATTGTAAACTCCTCTAACTTCATTCCTACACCTCTATTTTGTCATTCTTGTACTTGTTCATTTTAGCACCACTTAATCGCAAGTGAGAAAAAATCGTCAAAGTCTTATTCAGCTAATCTGCCCCTTTAGCCATCCATGAAGCGCAAAAATCAGCGCTTCACCACAGAGAAGGAAAATTGTTTTAAAAACACCAAAAGGAAAGGAGATTCAAACGTTCTCTACTAAAACTGTATTTCTATTACAGTTGGTTGACTGGATTAAACAACATAATTGTTCCCATGTCGCCATGGAAAGCACGAGTGTTTATTGGAAGCCTATTGTAAATTTACTAGAAGCTGAGGATATCGAGTTTTTAGTTGTGAACGCCCAACAATGAAAAAACAGCTGATATCACAATCGTATCAAATGATTGCCTAATCCTCTCACAGCCACTTACACCAAAGGTGAATTTGCATTATAATTGGACCATCAAGGATGAAGAAAAAAAGGAGGATCTTATGTTCGAAAAATTATATAGACAAAGGGCTGAGCTCGCCAAACTTATTGAACGTCACACAAGTCAGGACGGGACTCTAGCGACTGAAATTCCGTCTTTATTTTTCTCCCGTTACTCTACTGTTACCGGACCAACTTACGGCATTCACAACCCTTCCTTTTGCCATCTGTTCCAAAATAATACTTTTTACCTGAAATGGTCTGACTTCAGCGTAAGTCACATCTTCAAGACGTGGAGAAATCTCTGGTGGGCAAAGTTTTACTTTTGGTGGAACATACATATTTTAATCCCCTCATATGATCAACGAAAAAGAAAACACACCCAGACGACAAGAATTACCTGACTGGGTGCGCTTTGCTATTATTGGTTTTTCTTTGAGACTTATGTAGTGATTTCTGCATCTCGTCCCACTACTGTTCCTTCTATCACTTTATCAGTTTACAGGGAAAATAAGAATAGCACCTACACACAGTGCAATAATACGAATCAGGTACATAGGTACTGAGAACAACCAGAACTGTGGAAGCTTATATTTACCCATGCCTAAAATCATAGCAGGCATACCATCGATTGGCATGTACCCGCCGTTCCATCCAGATACTACAACGGCAACTGCGGCAGCAACAGGATTAAGTCCCAAACTAAGGCTGGTTGCAATAGCGATTGGCGCAAAGATGAATACAGAACCCATATTTGAACCAGTAAAAGTAGCACAGGTACTAGTTAGAAGTGCGAAGATCAAGATAAGAATGAATGGATTGATATTAGTACCCAATGAATGCGCCACAACCTTTCCGATCATAGCTGTAAATCCAGAGTTAGCCAGAGCGTCAGCAACGCCGATAACACCAGCCATCATAAGGATTACAGGTGCACCCATATTATCACGAACTTCTTTGAAATCAAGTACGTTGATGATTAGTAAGAATGCTCCTGCAAGGCCAGGGATGACATAAGAAGCATTGCCCAACACGTTCATAAGCATCATACCAACAACACTGAGGGCAAATAAAGCGATGGTGCAGTATTCTTTCCATGCAGGCATAGCCACAATCTCAGCCGTAGCTGCCACCTCATCCATTACAGAAGCTGCCGAAATTGGATGATCCGGTAGAAGACGATAAGCAACCAAACTCCATACTAAGAAACCAAGAGCCAGGATGAAATTCACTACAGCAAATTTCGTCATAGAAAGCCCGTCGTGATAACCTGCCGTTTCCAGTACGCTGACAGTAACACCATAGAAAAGTGCTACATTGAAAGGAATCAAAGGGTGGTTAGTAGCAAACCCCAAAGGCATCATCAGTTTGGACGTAGGCATTTTTTTATTGTAAGGGATAGTAGATATCAAGGATAATATCAGTACATAGTAACCAGTGGCCCCGGCACCTGGTAAACTGGCACCAAGCATAACTACCACGAGCAAAAGAGCATAGCTCTTATAACCGCCCTTATTTACTAAAGCAAGCATAGAGGCCTGAACCTTACCAATCAAGCTAGTCTTCATTAGTCCTGCCATAACAACCATAAAGCCAGCAATCATGATAACACTTGGGTTCACGAAGCCTGCGAAAGCCTCCTGAACAGTGGACAGACCGGTGACTACTAGCAGAAGGCAAGCCAGGATTGGTGGTGCACCGAAGGCCATCTTGTCCGACATGATCAATCCAATCATCAGGATCAAGATACCAAGGGCAAGAATCATGTGCAATGTCATTTCTTATTTCTCCTCTCTTAATAACCAAGTTAACTGGATATTTTTTTACTTGGGTTTTATCCCAAAGCCTATCAAACTATAATTATGTGTAACTTAATATTTAACTTATTTCTCCAGATGTAGGATTGTAAACCCCTTCATTTTCACGTTTTTCACCATATATATCTTCAACTGAAAAACTATTATATTTTACACATATTCTATTCTTATATGCGTATACTAAATGTAATCGTCCTTGGGCATCTTGATAAATAGTAGGATATTCAAATTGTGAATTATTCGTTTTATTCTCTGCTCCAATAAAACCTTCTGCGTGTTCAATAATTCGACCGATTGGCCAAGTATTTCCGCCATCTTCAGACACTGAAACCACTACCGGGTTTCTTAATCCAGGCCATGCTACTTTACCTTTTTCAGGATTATTGGCAGCGTTTGCATTATAGGCAATAGCAATTGCACCGTTATCGAGTTTGATTGCACTTATACTTGCATTATTATTCGGTAAGGTTGTTGGCTCAGGCACTGTCCAAGAATCTCCATTATCCGTTGACTCACTTCTATAAATATAATCCGCAAATCTACTTCTCATAAATGCCACTAAATGACCATCTTCTAATTCTATAACATTGGCATGTACTCGTCCGTTACTTTCAGGCATGCGTACTTCTTTCCATGTTAGTCCTTCATCATCAGATACTTGGAATACAGTAGGATCGTTTGTAAGGCCAAATTCTGAATCTTCACATACCCACGTGCTAAATATCCATCGACCATTACTTAATACTTGAATCGCTTGTCGAGCAAATGTACCAGTCTGGCTAAATAATACTTCTGGCTCAGTCCAATTTTCACCGTTGTCATATGTTTTCTGATATTTAATAATGGACGTAAACTGCATATTATCTTTACCTGGTTGTCGACCTTCCTGAGAAGTATAGATTAACCATACTGATTTATCAGGTGCTTGGAAAAATGCTGGGTTTTGCTCACTACGCGTATCATCCTGCGAGACAATTTTCGGTTCATTCCACTCTTGAGTTTCATGATTAAATTTTGATAATACAATTGAAATATCGGGACTGCCTTCAAACGAACCTGCAAACCATGCACATAATAAATCTTCATTGTCTAACTTAATAATAGTTGGTGCATGTGCGGTTGAAAAAGGACCAGATGGAATTAAAGAAAAATCAATATTTGTATAATCATCATGATATAATTTACCGTTTGGAATTGACTCGCGAATTACTAATTTATTATTACTCATACTAATCACCTTAATCACCTTATCTTTCTAATTAAATTTCTACCTTAATTTACCGCTTTATTGTATTTCGTCGCTTTATTTATATATTTTAACGCTATGTCCATCGTGAGGCAGACAAATATAGGCCATACCTTTACCGTTGGCGATTTTTGGATTTAATGATATATACTCATCTAAATTTTCTATTAAATCAAATATCACACTATTCACTTCGTTTCTTAATTAGCATTATTTGCTAGCTGTACCGCGTAATCAATTGCATTTTCAAGACTAAGTTCACTCGCAGTCATCCTACCTGCTTGATCGAATGCTGTTCCATGATCAACTGAGGTTCGGATAATTGGTAATCCCAATGTAATATTAACTCCAGAAACCTCTTTCCATTTATTTTGTTCTTTATCAAATACAAACCCTAATAGTTTTAATGGAATATGTCCTTGGTCATGGTACATTACCACAACGATATCATACATTCCACCACGAGCTTTTGAGAAAACTGTATCTGCAGGTAAAGGTCCAAATACATTAATCCCTTCACTTTTAGCTACTTCAATCGCAGGGATGATTTCATCAATTTCCTCCGTACCAAACAATCCATTTTCTCCGCAATGTGGATTTAATCCCGCCACAGCAATCCTTGGATTTTCGATCCCTAAGTTTAGACAAGCATGATGAGCAATGTTTATTACATCTAATACTCTCTCTTTTTTAACTAAATCGCAGGCTTGTCTTAAAGAAACATGCGTTGAAACGTGAACCACTCTTAAATCACCATCAGCTAACATCATAGAAAATTTATTCGTATTTGTAAGCTGTCCATAAATTTCAGTATGACCAGCAAAGTGATGTCCTGCTATGTTTAACGCTTCTTTATTTAATGGATTCGTAACGGTGGCATCTACTTTCCCTTCAAGGGCTAATTCAATGACTTTTTCAACATAGAGATATGCTGCATTTCCGGCCTCTTTAGACACTTCACCAATCTGTAATTCATTTGCATCTACAGAAGCTAAGTCAATTACATCCATTGTTCCCCATTCATACAATCCATCTTCCGGTGTAGTAATGGCATTTACTTTAATATTAAACTCTGGGAATTTCTCTAAATAGCTCTCTACAATACTTTTATCTCCAATAAGTAAGGGGTTACATTTTTCGTACAAGCTTTTCTTTTGAAAAGCTTTGATTGAAATTTCAGGCCCGATACCTGCAGGATCACCCATGGTTATTCCGATAATTTTTTTCATAATGTCCTCCTAACTACTTCATCCCTGCTTCAATATTTTCATTTAATACTGATTTTAATGCTGTAATTCCTTCATCAGACACTTGATTGAATGGTGCACGGCACTTCCCAACCGGATAGCCTAGTAGTTCAACAGCTGTTTTTACCACAGTATTTGGATTCGCAAATTTAAAACAATCTCTAAAACTTCTGATAGAATCTTGAAATTTACGAGCTTCTTCAATATTATCATTTACAAATTGTTCGTATATTTGTGCCATAGTAAATGGATAAACATTAGAACATCCTGCAATTCCGCCTGTTCCCCCAGCAAGTAACGTCCATAATATTAATGAATCATTACCTGATAGCACAGAAAAATCTTCTCTATTTCTTGTTCTTTCAATATATTGAAGAATATTATCAAAGTTTCCACTACTATCTTTGACACCAACAATATTGTCAATGTGACTTAGTTTTTCAACAGTCGCAGGTTGAATCGTATTACCCGTTCTAGCTGGAATATTGTATAAAACAATTGGCATATCAACCGCTTCAGCAACTGTTTTAAAATGATGATAAATCTCTTCTTGAGTTGCTGCTGCAAAATAGGGTGTAATGATTGATAGGTAGTCTACACCAACACGCTTTGCTTCTAGAGACAAGCGAATGGTATCTTGCGTTCCAACTAATCCTGTGGATGCATATACTGGAACCCTCCCCGCTACTGTATCAACTACTGTTTCCATGACTTGCACTTTTTCTTCTTCACTTAAAATGTATCCTTCTCCATTCGTACCAAACGTAAAAATACCATGAACACCATTCTCAATGACTCTATTCACCTGATTTACGAGTTCTTCATAGTTAACTTCTTCATTGTCATACATGGGTGTAACAAGTGGTGTGATAATTCCTTGTAATTTGTTTTGCACACGAATCACTCCTACATAATTTCTAAATAAATTTTACGAGCATCTTCTGGTGTTACTTCTCTCCTATTATTCACAAGTAATCGTTGAACTTCCATTCCGGCCTCGACTAATCCTTCTAGATCTTCCTCCGGCACATTGAAAGCTTTTAAGCTAGTTGGAATTTCAAGTGTTTTCACAATGTTTTCTATTAAATCAATGATATATTTTGACTTTTCATTTACATTTAATTCTTCATTTTTTTCTTTTACCACTCGGTCATAGGCTTTAGCTAAGAGGTCTTTAATAACTGGCTCATTAAACTTCATAACTGGTGTTAGTAGAATTGCGTTAGAAACACCATGAGCAATGTGATATTTTCCACCTAAAGGATATGACAATGCATGAACAGCGGTAGTCCCTGAGGATGTAATCGCTACCCCACCATAGAAAGAACCTAATAACATATTACGCTTCGCTTCAAGTGCATCTGGATTTGTGCAAGCTTCAATAATGTTATTCATAATTAAATCTAATGCCTCTAGTGCAAAGGTATCACTGATTGGGTTAGCTTTTTTTGAAGTAAAACATTCGATAGCATGTGCTAGAGCATCAATACCTGTTGCTGCAGCAATAGGTTTAGGTAAATTTTTTATCATGTTGCTATCTAAAATAACATGGTCAGCAATTAATTCACCATTAACAATACCAACTTTTAAATTTTTTTCAGGTACTCCTACAATACTATTGGGAGTTGCTTCAGATCCTGTACCAGCTGTGGTGGGAATCATTAATGTTGTCACTTGTTTTTTAGCTACTAACGGATCCTCTAGTAAATCTTTTACAGTATAATCATCAGTAGATAACACGGATGCTAATTTAGCGATATCCATAACACTTCCACCACCAACTCCAATGATAAAATCAGAGTTCAATGCTTTAAAATGATCAACAACCTCTTGAGCTTCAATGTAAGATGGCTCTGTTGGTATATCCGATAAGATTTCGTACTCGATATTATTCTTTTCTATAATACTGATGACTTCGTCTAGCAAGCCAACTTTCAGTATGCCTTTATCTGTAAATATCGTAATTTTTGTCACACCGTTTTTGATAATTGTATGGAGGTTTTGCATGGCATCTGAACCTGCAAATACATTTGTTGGCATTTTTAAATTATATTGATTTAACATAATGTGCATCCCCTTTGTCCTTAATCAATGTATTTAATTTAATAAATAAATCTTCATCACCAAATCCGCCAGATTTAGTTATGACATAATGTTTTTCATCCTTAAAATCAATACTTCCAAGAACAATTCCGGGGAATAATTCTTTCAGAGGTTTAATTTCAGTAATCCCCAATACTCTCATTGATTGATATAATGTATCTCCACCTGTAAATAATAACGTTCTTTTAATACCATTTGACATAAGATTCTTTACTAAATATCCGAGTGACTGTCCTATTCTAAATCTTATTTCATTTCCTTGATCAGGTAGTTGATATACTTGATCGGTCGATACATTCCCAAATGTTTCAAACATGAAAGGTTGTTCAATTTTTAAATATTGATGGATATTTTCTTGCCCTTTTACTGTATCCCAATATTGTTTATCCCAAAGTTGCTCCATCGTTAAAGATATTCTTTCATATCCATTCACTTCCGCAAATGTAATTTGCTTTTTTGTTACTGGATTCACACTTCCACTTACAATCAATAATGGAAGTTTAATATCGTTTTGAGTGGTATCCCTTTTTTTATAGATTATATTTGCTAATGCTTTAGCAAACCCCGCACACCCCACCGTTATATTTAATGCATCATTCATTAATAGCTCATTCCCTTGAGATAACATCTCCTCATCAGAGTGACTTTCTATTAACAAAATTCTTTCTTCTTTTGGAGGAATTTCATATTTTTTTGTAATATAAGTTTTTAAATCTGCTTCTTTAAGTAGAAGAGATGGGATATGGTTTTCAGTTACTGGTTCGTACGGATCTTGTCCAAAAACACTTTCACTTACTGGTATTGAATCTATAAGTAATATTCCTTCACAACTAAAGCGATTTTGTTCTGGATACGCCGGAATAAAGGGAATTGATACATCCTCGAAAACATCACTCAAAGCTCTTAACTCAGAAGCAACATTTCCTCTTAATGCTGAATCAACTTTTTTAAATATATATGGAATATTTTCTTCTTTAGCTTTTAAGACGATCTTCTTGATCACTTCATATGAGTCACATTTATTCAAATATCTTGTTTCAGTATTGAAGACAAGTACTTCTAATTGATCTGTAGTTTCACCAAATTCGAACTCTAAATCAGAGGTCACTACAGTTTTCACACCGTAATTAGAGAACTGGACTCCAGTATCAAGTGCTCCAGTAAAATCGTCAGCCATTATAAGTACCCTTATCATTTGTTCACCACCCACTTTATAATTGAATTATAGGTTTATACTCTACCTAAAAAAATATGATAATTATAATTATTGTTACATTTTGAAACTTTTCTATTGAAAACGTTACCACAATTCAAAAATTCGTGTTAAACTGTTTAAATATGAAACACATAAGGGGAATATAAATGGAAAATATAACAAAAATCCTTGGTATAGCACCTTACGAAGAGTTAAGAAAATCAATGGAAAATGTAGGATCTACTTTCTCTAATATTTTGCTAAATACGTATACTGGTGATTTACAAGAAGGAAAAAAGCTAGCCCTGGAGGTGATTCATAACGATTACGATATTGTCATATCAAGAGGAGGTACAGCTGACTTAATTAGGAAGAATATATCTATACCAGTTATAGATGTTTCAATATCTGTTTATGACATTTTAGGAGCGATCAAACTAGCAAATAACTACACTTCTAAATTTGCTATTGTAGGTTATTCAAGTATTACTGAAACGGCACATCTAATTTGTGACATATTAGATTATTCTGTGGAAATATATACGATAGATGATTCAAGTGATAAATTAGGTCTACTAAAATCACTGGGAAGAAAAGGGATTAAATTAGTTCTTTGTGATGCAATAACGAATAAACTAGCACTAGAAATTTCTTTAAATACGATCCTTATTACATCAGGAAGTGAAAGTATTAGACGTACATTCGAACAAGCAATAGAGTTAAATATGCATCTTCAAAAATTAAAATTACAAAATAACTTACTCACAGAAGCTATTGAAAATTTTAAAACTGACTGTTTAATTTTATCCAGTCAGTTTGAATTGATTTATTCAAGTTTAGATACAGAAATTAATAACTCAATCTATAATTATTTGCTTCATAAAAAAGATACTACTGCATTTAATGAATCACATACTTTTTATCATTCAGTAAACAACACTCTTTATAACTTAAAAGTAAATATTTCAAATAAGACAAATGATATTTTTTATATTGTAACCGTCCAAAAATCTGTAACACCTATCATGAATTCTAAATTCGGTGTTACATATGAAGATAAGTCAGAAGTGGAACAAAAATTAAATAATAACTTATATAAAAATCCTATTATCACAGATGATATTAACGATAAAATTAAACAAATTAATTTAAGTAATGCGCCCATTATATTACTAGGAGAAAGTGGTACAGGAAAAGATATCGTCTCTCAAAGTGTCTTCACCAGTCAAAATAATAACAAAAATACAATGGTAACAATTAATTCTAACTTACTAAATGATACAATGTGGAAACACCTTTTAAACACAAGTAACGGCCCCTTCCTTGAGGTTGGTAATACAATCCAGTTTAATCACTTTGATAAAATTTCAAATGAAAACTTCGAAAAGTTAATCACTATTATTGAATCTACTAACTTACACGTAAGTAATCGACTGATATTTATTTGCGAAAAAACATCTGAAGGTATTACATCAGAATTCTATAAAGAATTAATGAATCGAATGAATTCTATAAGTTTTCTTCTACCTACATTAAGAGAAAGAAAAAATGAAATATCGGCTATATTAACGATGTTTTTAAATAAGGTAAATATTGAAAACAATACTGATATTATTGGGTACGAGCCCAATGCTCTGGCTACTCTTTCACAATATAATTGGCCAGGTAATTTCAAACAATTAAAACAAGTTCTAACCGAATTAGTATACTTATCTAAATCGCTTTATATCACTAGTAATAATGTCAATAATATTATGGGCAAACAAAAAGTTGTTGAAAATATTTTTTACTCAGAGGATGAAATGAATATTTCATTTAACAGTAGCAAAACATTACATGAATTTAATTTGGATTTGATCAAGCTAGTACTTGATCAACATAACGGCAACCAAACTTTAACAGCTGAGCAGCTTGGTATCAGTCGAACAACGTTATGGAGATATTTAAATAAATAAAAAAGGCTCTTTGTCAATTGGTTTTGGTGACAAATTCTTATACATTTATAATGACTGGTTTAAGTTATCCAGTTGCTTCTTGTTCAAACAAGAGTAACTGGATATTTTTTTGTTTATTTGATGAATAACGGTAAAAGGCTAAAAAAATTCTCGCTTGATTATTGCAGATGAATTGAGCCACTTATGCGGAGAAGAGAGCCATCTTTTGCGGGGTGGAGAGCCAATATAAAAAGAACAACCTCTTGTATAATAAAGTTGCATGCAAATAAGCATGACACTAATTTACAGGAGGTTTTTTTATGATTAATTGTCGTAAAATTCTGAAACTGTATTTTGAAGGAGTCAGTCAGAAAGCCATTAGTTCTAGCACTGGACATTCTAGGAATACAGTCTCTGATTTCGTCCATCGTGTCAAGAAGCTTGGTATTTAATGGGTAAAATTAGTTAGTTTAGCAGGAAAGCTTTACTAGCAGAACCGCGATGCCATACAAATAAAAAGCCCCGGATCCACGATAGTGAATACAGGGCTATGACAATCTATGATTGATCTAAAGAATACTGCTTCTTGAAGTAATTCTTGTATTCCCCACTAATAATTTGCTCCCACCACCACTTGTTATCCAAATACCATTCAATCGTTTGCGAGATTCCCGTTTCGAATGTGTAAATTGGTTTCCACCCTAGCTTCTCTAACTTCGTAGGGTCAATGGCGTAGCGCTTATCATGACCTAAACGGTCAGGGACAAACTCAATGAACTCTTCCGATTTTCCTAACGTGGTAATAATCGTTTTTACCACTTCTAAATTGGTCCGCTCGTTGTGCCCGCCTATGTTATAGACTTCACCGGTAACACCCTTATGCAAAACTAGGTCTAGTGCTGCACAATGATCATGGACATGCAGCCAATCACGGATATTCTTTCCGTCACCATAAATTGGTACCTTCTGATTATTTACTACGCGAGAAATCGTTAACGGGATCAATTTCTCTGGAAAATGGAAGGGACCATAGTTATTGGAACAGCGTGTAATATTAACTGGCAGTCCAAATGTTTCGTGATAGGCACGAACCAAGAAATCAGAGGAGGCTTTACTTGCACTGTATGGACTATTGGGTTGTAACGGAGTCTCTTCTGTAAAACATGTCGATGAATCCAGCTCTAACTCACCGTATACCTCATCCGTTGATACATGAACAAACTTGGTGACTTCTATTTGTTTGGCGGCATCAAGTAACATTTGCGTCCCTAGCACATTCGTCCGAACAAATATTTCTGGGTCCGTAATTGAGCGATCGACATGGCTTTCTGCGGCAAAATGGACCACATAATCAAACTTTTCTTTTTCAAAAAGCGGTAGAATGGTTTCGCGATCAGCAATATCGGCTTTCATAAAATGATAGTTTTCCTTCATTTCGATCTCACAGTGCTTGGTTAGATCGCCCGCATAGGTTAATCCATCTAAATTATAAATTTCATACTGAGGGTATTTGTTAATCATATATTGAACAAAGTTTCCACCGATGAATCCGGCTCCACCAGTTACAAGAAGCTTTTTCCCTTGCATTACTTCACCTCTTGCTTTAACGCTTTTAAGTACTGCTTTAAGGATTCCTGCCAAGACGGCAATGGAATAAATCCATTGTCCAGCAGCTTTTGCTTAGACAATCGCGAGTTCTTGGGACGGGCGGCCCTTGTCGGATATTCCTCTGTTTTAATCGAATGGACTTTTACTATTTTGCCCGCTTTGTGAAAAATTTCTTCGGCAAATTCAGCCCAGCTACAGAATCCCTCATTCGTGGCATGATAGATTCCATATCGATCCGTTTGAATCATATCAATTAATAAACGCGACAAATCCAAGCTATTCGTAGGCGAACCCACTTGATCTCCCACCACATGTAGTTCATTTTTAGTTTCAGACAATCGCAGCATCGTTTTCACAAAATTATTCCCGTTTAATCCAAAAACCCATGATATCCGGACGATGAACCAATCGGATAAGGTCGTTTGGACAATTTTCTCCGCTTCATATTTGGTCTGCCCGTAATAACCGACGGGGTTGGGCGCGCTCGTTTCGTCAAAAGGTGCATCCCCCCATCCATCAAAAACATAATCTGTACTGATAAACATAAATTTAGCCCTTAGTTCCTTGGCGGCGCAGGCTAAATACTTGGTCCCATCAACATTCAACTTCCAGCAATTTTCCTGATCGTCCTCTGCTTGATCAACCGCCGTATAGGCAGCACAATGGATTATCGCATCCGGGTTGATTTCTTTTACAACCTTGTATACAGAACACTCATCTGTTATGTCCAGATCTTTTGACCCCACGCCAACCATTTCAATACTGCGCCTCGCCCCTTCAAGAACCACATCAAAACCGAGCTGTCCTGTAAAACCCGTCACTAGAATTTTCATCGTTTATTCTCCAAAGTTAAAATTACTTTCTGCATCTGCCAGGAATGGAGCCATTTCATCCTTTGTAGATAGTATCGGAGTCACAACTGGCCATTCAATTCCAATGGTTGGATCGTTCCAGATGATGCCCCTGTCACATTCAGGTGCATACAAGTGGTCTACTTTATATTGAACTTCCACATCATCGGTCAACGTCAAAAATCCATGTGCAAACCCCTTAGGAATCAATAATTGACGTTTATTTTCCGCACTTAACTCGATTCCAAACCACTTCCCATACGTGTGGCTGTCTTTACGAAGATCGACGGCCACATCAAATATCGCCCCTTGGGTACAGCGAACGAGCTTGGTTTGCGCTTTTGGATGTAATTGATAATGCAATCCCCGTAATGTCCCTTTGGCTGCCGAGAATGATTGGTTATCTTGAACAAATTTCACAACGATTCCTGCTTCCTGTAGCCTTCCCTCACTATAGGTCTCCATAAACCAACCGCGATGATCGCCAAAAAGTTTTGGCTCGATAATCATTACCCCTGGCAGGGAAGTCTCAATCACATTCAACCTATCACCTCTTTTAATACTTGATGCTGCCATTGGCTACTTTTAATAAATATTGGCCATAACCTGTCTTGGAGAATCTCTCACCTGATTCAATTAATCTATCAATATCAATCCAGCCATTGATATAGGCGATTTCTTCGGGTGCAGCGATTTTAATTCCTTGATGATCCTCAATTGTTTTTACAAAATTAGTGGCTTCCACTAAACTTTGATGTGTTCCCGTATCCATCCACGTAAAACCCCGCCCAAGCAGCTCAACCTCGAGTTCTCCCATCCGTAAATATCGATCATTTACAGTGGTAATCTCTAACTCACCTCGTGCCGAAGGTCTGACACTTTTGGCAATATCCACAATTCGATTGTCGTAAAAGTACAATCCCGTGATCGCATAATTTGATTTTGGTACCTGCGGTTTTTCTTCGACGCTTAATACTTTTCCATTTTCATTAAATTCCACTACACCAAAACGCTCTGGATGTTGCACATGGTAACCAAAAATGGTTGCCCCACTCTCCTTTTGAGCCGCACGTTGGAGAATTTTTCGCATCCCACTGCCGTAGAAAATATTGTCTCCTAAAATCATCGCGACAGAATCATCGCCAATAAACTCTTCCCCAATTAAAAAAGCCTGGGCTAATCCATCTGGGCTCGCCTGGATTTTATATTCTAGATGTATTCCAAACTGTGATCCATCACCGAGCAGCGCCTCGAAACGCGGGGTATCCTCTGGAGTTGAAATAATCAGAATATCACGAATCCCTGCAAGCATTAAGGTGGAAAGCGGATAATAGACCATCGGCTTATCATAAATGGGTAATAATTGTTTACTGGTGACCATCGTTAACGGATATAAGCGTGTCCCGCTTCCACCTGCTAGAATAATAGCTTTCATCGTAACCTCCATTCCGGGTCGTTAGGGAAGGAATTTTGGTTTGGGCTGCCTATCGGGTTTCATTCCTTTATGTATTATGCTTATTTTGTAGTTCACGAAATATTCCACTGCTGAGTGCGAACAGGCATGCTCGTTGGTTTAAAAAACGCTTGAAAAAGCCCGATTTCTAGGGTGGTTTTGGTGATTGTTTTCGGGTTAGCTGTGAATCTAATAATAATTGACTGGATTGACACAAGAATGCCAATGTTTTCCCATAAATTATGATTGAATAGATGATTCAAAAACTGTAAAATTAATAGAATTGATTTTGCTAATCCATCGGAGGAAATTATGAAAAAGAAGAATAAACGCAAATGGAAGATTGCCGGCTTTAGCCTATTGGGGATTATTTTACTCATTGTTGCAGGCCTTGGATATGAATACTATAAGATACAGCCGAATAATCATTTTACCACGGTGCCTGTAGTTAGTTCAGGAAAAACGGACGATTCCACATCAACAAGTGAATCTGTCGAGGTAAAAGCACCCGTTTTTAACCTGTTATTGATCGGGTCCGATGAACGAAAAGGACAAAATGTGGGTCACTCGGATTCGATGATGTTGGTCCATGTCGATTTAACAAAACATCAATATGATGCGATTAGCATTCCACGTGATACCCGCGTTCATTTAGATGGGTACGGCTATACCAAACTAACAAGTGTTCAATATATTATGCAGGCCACAAAAGGCGCCCAAAAAGGAGTAGAAGCAGCAGTCAATGCAGTCGCTGAATTAACAGGAACTCCGATCAATTACTATGTCGAAACCAATTATGGCGGCTTTCAAGCAATGGTTGATGCCGTCGATGGCATTGAGATGAGCGTACCATTTGATGTGAAATTAACGCATCCTTGGTATGGTGAAAACAAGGATACAGTGATAAGTGCTGGAACCCATTCCTTTGACGGAAAAATGGTAGCTGAGGTTGTACACGAGCGCTATTCCCTCGCAAGTGGCGAATATGGTCGTCAAAAGTTACAAGAAGAAGCACTAAAAGGAATTACGAAGAAGGCCTTAAGTCCAAATAATATCACCAACTTGCCTTCATTAGTGAAATCCATTCCTGACTTTGTGATTGCGACCAATATGTCTACACAAGATATGTTAAGCCTTGGACTAGCTGCGAAAGATTTCGACCCCAACACCCAGCTGGAATACCACCAAATCCCCGGTGAAGGAAAAAGAATGTACGATGATATCTTAAAAGCAAATAACTACCAGCTAGTGATTAATCAGGACAAAATCAAAGATCTAGTAGCTCAGAACTTTTAAATAGAATGGACTGGTAACTCTATTAAGTCGAATGATGATAAAGCATCATTCGGCTTTTTTTCGCTTTGGAGTGGGGAGGTAACCCTTTTAAAAATAGGCTTTGGCAAAGAAGTCAGTCACGTAGAGGGGCTCTACGTTACCCAATACGTTGGAATTTCTTGAGTTCAGTCACGTAGAGGGGCTCTACGTTACCCAATACGTTGGAATTTATTAAGTTCAGTCACGTAGGGGGGTTCTACGTTACCCAAAACCTTGGAATTTCTTGAGTTCAGTCACGTAGAGGGGCTCTACGTTACCCAATACGTTGGAATTTATTAAGTACAGTCACGTAGAGGGGCTCTACGTTACCCAAAACCTTGGAATTTCTTGAGTTCAGTCACGTAGGGGGGTTCTACGTTACCCAAAACCTTGGAATTTCTTGAGTTCAGTCACGTAGGGGGGTTCTACGTTACCCAATACGTTGGAATTTATTAAGTACAGTCACGTAGAGGCTCTACGTGACCCAAAACCTTGGAATTTCTTGAGTTCAGTCACGTAGGGGGGTTCTACGTTACCCAATACGTCCAAAAATTCCGAGTACAGTCACGTAGAGCTACTAGGCGACGAAAATGTGATTGAATCTCTAATCGCCTGACCTAAAAATAAAAAAACAACCCCTAAAAGACGGGATTGTTTTAGAAAACGTTTTCATTTTATTGATGTGTTTCGATTAACTGGTCTCCTCTTTTCGCTGCAACCATTAGACTCATAATCAAAAGCATAGAGAACGATCCAACAAATAGGCCTGCAATAAATATAAACATAGTATTACCTCCTAGAGTGTGTTTTATAATTCGTAGTAAGGTGATCGATCATATTCGGTAACTGGCTAGCATAGTTTTGACAACCTTAGCCCCTCTAGTTTTGCGACACCATCTTTCAATGGGAGTGCCCTTTCGTACGAACTATGTGTTTATTTTCATATTATACCATCGATTACTATGGATTAAATAGCCCTATTAACCTATTTAATATGATAATAAAGTGAAGCAACGACAGTCTTACATCCATTCGCACTTCACCACATTTATTGTCGAAATATTTTTTCAACTTTCGCGCATTTCTACGTTTTTCCCTAACAGTGGTTGGGTATCATAAAGGAAACAATCTGAAAACTTAACACCCCTTAGTTGGGGAAGGCCTATTTGAGATCCCAACTATTGAAAGCGTTATCAATAAAACTCATAAATGTTTATCTATGTCGATCATAGGAGTGGATTTCATGGACAAGCAGGGGAATCTATTAATTGGATTAATTTGGGGTACATCACTAAGTGTTCCGTTATGGATTGCGTTTTTCGGTTGGATCAAAGTAATCACTCATTTTATTTTCTAATAGGCTGAACCGGCAACAGTATCATCTAAAAAAAAAGCGTAAAAATCCTTATCTCATAGGGGTTTTACGCTTTTTTTTGATAAAAATCGATTCACTATCCCATAAATCACAATTCCCACTATCGCTCCCGCACTATCAATGAAAACATCTTTTACCTGAGCCCCTCTGCCCGCTACAAATAACTGGTGGAATTCATCAGAGACTGCAAAAAGGACACAGATCCCAATAACCAACAAAAGGCGTTTAATTCCTTTGATCCGATTAACTCCTAACGCAATCTGCACCCATATAGCAAGAACCAGGTAATTATGGATGAAAATGAAAGTATTCACTTAGCAGCTTTGTTTCCTCATAGGTTGGCTCCTCAAAGTCCACCCAAAAGAATCTGAACCTATCTGATGTTTCATAAACGGCCCCTTATGATGGGACATATCTCTTGCTTCTCCAGCAACTTTTGTCCTTCATACCGCTCCTGATAACAACATAACAACTTTTAAATGAAGCCTTTTTCAACTTCAACTTCATTCAATCCTTTACTACACATATGTTAGGTTGAGTGCAGGTATATATCTATATAATGATTTGTAAAATAATAATTAATTAAATAAAAATAATTAGTTAATTCGAATTTTATAAATTATTAAATAATTTACTTGTAATCTCTTGGAAAAATTGTTACTATAACCTACATGTAAAAT
Source organism: Bacillus sp. ISL-7 (assembly GCF_018613065.1). Next base: position 62,121 of record NZ_JAGGQW010000008.1, read on the forward strand.
TATTTAACAATACTATTGTTGGGACAATAGTACTATTCGAATATCAAGCAGGAGGTTCTCATATGAGCAAAAAATCTATGAAACTATTATTAATTATACTCCCTTTTATTTCTCAGTTAGCTGTTTTACCGTTCGTAAATCGAATTGACCCTGTTGTTTTAGGATTACCCTTCCTTCAATTTTGGCTCTTTTTATGGATCGTATTAACACCGTTATGCACATTTGGGATTTATCAACTTCAGAAATCAGAAGGGGGTCTTGACTAATGCAGGGAAATTTAACAGCTTTGTTAATCACAGTATTCATTGTCTTGACCGTTGTTTTGATTGGATTTATAGCAGGGCGCAATAAATCTTCGCGAAGCTCAGTAGAGGAATGGTCTGTTGGCGGCAGACGCTTTGGCGGATTGCTGGTTTGGTTTTTAGTAGGGGCTGATTTATATACAGCTTATACATTTTTGGGATTGACGAGTACAGCCTATGCAGGGGGAAGTCTTGCATTCTTTGCTATTCCTTACTGTATCTTAGCCTATTTTGTTTCATACTTTTACCTTCCTAAACTATGGAAAGTAGCGAATAAATTTAAACTAACCACACTTGCAGACTATGCGAGAGAGCGGTTTGGCAGTAAACTTCTTTCTTCTATTATTGCAATTGTCGGCGTATTGATGCTTATCCCGTATATCGATTTGCAGTTAGCAGGGATTCAAGATACGCTTCAAGTAGCTGGAACAGGATATATTAATGTGAAGGTAGTCGTGATTACGTCATTCCTTCTTGTGGCACTTTTTACATTCTTTAGCGGTATCAAAGGCCCAACCTATACAGCCATCATTAAAGATGTTCTCGTATGGGCGATTATGTTATTCCTTGTGGTTTCTCTGCCGATTATCCATTTTGGCGGCTGGAGCCCGATGATTGATACACTTGTGAAGGAATCACCACAATTGCTGACGATTCCAACCGACGGCCCCAAAGGCATTCCATGGTTCATGACAGCATCTGTAGTCTCGGCCTTGGCATTATTTATGTGGGCTCATGGAGCAACAGGAGTATTCACAGCGAAAAGTGCGGATGCCATTCGAAAAAATGCGATGTTCTTGCCTTTATATAATATAGTCTTAATTCTGGTCATTTTCCTTGGCTTTGTTGCTTACCATGTGTTACCTGCCGGAAGCAATCCGCGTTTTGCCTTTTTAAATCTAATTCAAGTTTCATACGGCGGGATTGGACAAGGGTTAGCTTATTCAACAATTGCCTTAGCATCCTTAATTCCATGCTCTATTATGGCCATCGGTGCTTCCAACTTATTTGCAAACAACATTTATCGTGATTTAATCAATCCCAACGTAAAAGGGGCTAAATTAACTCTCGTCACTCGTTCAATGGTGTTTGTTGTCATTGGTCTTGCTTTATTATTTGGACTGTTATTCCCTACAGCACTAGTATCTTTGCAGCTTTTAGGTGTTTCAGGAATGGTTCAAATTTTCCCTGCAATTGTTGTCAGCTTATTCTGGAAAAATCAAACGAAACAAGCAACAATTATTGGATTACTTGTGGGATTAGTTACAACATTTACAGTATACGGAACAAACAGCTCACATGGAATTTATGAAGGGTTCTGGGGATTATCAGCAAACTTCTTAACCATTATCATTTTGAATCCTTTTTTCACAGCAAAAGCGAAACATCAAACAAATTCTGTAAAAGAGTATCTGTTTAATTCATCAAAGTCTGTACAATCAAAAAAAAGAAAAGGCGCATAATGGGGCGGTTTTAGGCCCAGAGTGCCTATCAATCAGTTTGGAGAAATGCATAAAAAAAGCCCTGGGAGAGGTTATGAACTGTAACCCATAATATG
>NZ_JAGGQW010000089.1 GCF_018613065.1 Bacillus sp. ISL-7
TTTATGGATGAAAGAGCTTTGTAATAAATGTGAATTGGACGATATTTAATGATGAAATCTGTTTTTTAATAATACTATTATGTTTTTTTTATAATTAAGAGACTGAAAATTATACCTATTCAATCATATTGGTATTCACCTACTTAAAGGAGGATTTATTATGTCGATAAACGTATTATCTTTAAAAGCTTACAATTTTTATATAAATGGGGAGTGGAGAGAAAGTAAGTCTGGTGAAACTATTAAAATCACTTCACCTTATCTTTATGAAGTTATTGGAAAAGTGCAGGCGGTTACGATAGAAGAGATAGATAAGGCAATTAATTTTGCTCATGAGGCACAAAAAATTTGGGCAGAAACTTCCCTTCAAAAACGAGCAAAGTTTTTGTATAAATGGGCAGATGAATTAGTGGACATGCAAGATGAAATTGCTGAAATCATTATGAAAGAAGTAGGAAAAAGTTTGAAAGATGCAAAGAATGAAGTCGTACGTACTGCGGATTTCATTCGTTATACGGTCGAAGAAGCAATGCATATGCATGGTGAAAGTATGAAGGGAGATAGCTTCCCAGGCGGATCTAAATCTAAGATTGCTATTGTTGAACGTGTTCCACTAGGAGTAATACTAGCAATCCCTCCGTTTAACTATCCCGTAAATTTAGCTGCTGCTAAATTAGCACCGGCACTCATTTCAGGTAATGCAGTTATCTTTAAACCAGCTACACAAGGAGCTATTAGTGGTATTAAAATGATTGAGGCTCTTCACAAAGCAAACTTTCCAAAAGGTCTTGTCAATATCGTGACAGGTCGTGGTTCTGTCATTGGTGATTACTTAGTTGAGCATAAAGGTATTAATATGATCTCCTTTACAGGCGGGACAAATACTGGTATTAGTTTAGCGAAAAAAGCAGGAATGATTCCACTTGTACTTGAGCTTGGCGGGAAAGACCCTGGTATTGTACGTGAAGACGCTGATTTACACGAGGCGGCGAAACATATTATCAGCGGTGCGTTTTCTTATTCCGGTCAACGTTGCACAGCTATTAAACGTGTATTAGTGCATGAAAGTGTAGCAGACGAGATAGTATCCATTTTAAAAGAAGAAATCGAAAAATTAGCTGTAGGTTCTCCGGAAGAAGGCAACACAGTTGTCCCGTTAATTGATGATCAATCCGCTGACTTTGTTCAAGGATTAATTGAGGATGCCATTGAAAAAGGTGCAACTCTTGTAACAGGAAATAAGCGTGAACGCAATTTAATTTACCCTACTCTTCTTGATCATGTGACAGAAGACATGGCCGTAGCTTGGGAGGAACCGTTCGGACCTGTGCTGCCAATAATCCGTGTATCCTCTGATGAAGAAGCGATCAATATTGCGAATGAATCTGAATTTGGTTTACAGGCAAGTGTCTTTACCAAAGATATTAATAAAGCATTTGCGATTGCGAATAAAATTGAAACAGGCTCAGTTCAAATAAACGGACGTACCGAACGCGGCCCGGATCATTTCCCATTTATTGGTGTAAAAGGATCCGGTATGGGAGCGCAAGGTATCCGTAAGAGTATTGAATCGATGACGCGTGAAAAAGTAACTGTATTAAACCTTGCTGAGTAATCTCAAAAGTAATTTTATTCTCTCAAAAGAGGGGTCCCAATTAGTCCCCTCTTTGTTACATTTCCTTTTAAAGAGACTGAAGCATTGACATAATTTCACTTAGGGTAACGAAGTTCTGAAGAAAAACAAGACACAGACAACCAAGGCCATCCCAATCATTTATAAAGGCAATTTTAACACAATTAATTTTAGTTTAGTTAGTCATGGACTTCTCATTACATTGTAGAACTAGCCACACCTTAGAAGTAGGATTCTCTTATTGTGTTTTTTTGTAGTTAGTTCGTAATTAGTATACCTAATTTAATACCTTACTACTTAAAAGGGTGGTACAAATTTTTATAAAAAAACAAAATATCAAATGTTATAATTGTTATAATTTTTTCTGCAATGTATTTAATACACTAGTCCAAGTAATACTGCAATAGGATATTTCTTATCGCAACATGGCTTGAATTATGATAAGCGGAAATTAAATGTGTACTACATCGAGGGAAAATGCCGAAGGCGGATGTTGAATTTGCAGGTACCCCTTATTGGAGCAAAACTACAGTCGAATCGTTTCGCGAACAGGAGAAGGTACGATTGATATGTACGAAGAGTCTATACGGATGCCTTTTCTCATCCGGTACCCGAGAGAGATTAAACCGGGTTCTGTGACAGAAGCGATGGCGCTGAACGTGGATTTTGCCCCCACCATCCTGGATTTTGCCGGAGTCAGGATTCCTAAAGACATGCAGGGCCGGAGCTTGCGGCTGTTATTCAACGGAACAATTCCCATGGGTTGGCGAACGTCTGTGTATTACCGGTATTGGATGCATCTTGATAAATACCATAACGTTTATTCCCATTATGGTATTCGAACGCATCGCTACAAGCTAATCTATTATTACGCCCAAGCATTAGGCACATCGGGGTCAAAAGAGAAACAAGACCTCCTGAATGGGAATTGTTTGACCTAAAAAATGATCCCTATGAAATCAAAAATCTTTATACAAACCCGGAATATTCAAACATTGTAACACTATTAAAAGCGGAAATGAAGAGATTGCAGCAAGCATTACTCGATGAACCGGTTTATGAAACATAAATCCACAACTTAATTTGGAGTCAGCTTTACAATCTAGTATCCTTAATTATCTAGCCACTCGGCTAGTTTTTTTTATTTTGTGGGTGTGGTAATTGTACAAGCTACTCTAGGAATAGGGTTGAAACATCTATCTGGTGTCCAGTCATGCTAAACTACTTTGGAGACATGGATGTTAATTTCTTAAACATTCGAGAAAAATAGGATGTATCATAATATCCCAGGTACTCGGAGATAGCTACAACAGTCATATCGGTATTTAACAAAAGATTGCAAGCTTCCATCACCCGTAATTGATGGATGTATTTAATAGGAGATTGACCAATCACTTCTTTGAATACAGAAATAGTGTATCCTGGCGACCGGTGGATTAATTTCGCCAGATGTTCAATTTCTATCGGTTTTCGATAGTTTTCAGAGCGCCAGCCACTGCCGTTACTAAGCGAATTCGATACGGAGGAGTTTGACCAGCGCATAACCTACGCGATGCAGTATAAGCTAGCGGTGATACTCTCCGTGTGGGATGACGGCTTTACTACGGACATAACCGGAAACATTAACCGCATTGATCCGATAACTCATCAGCTACGCGTTGAGGTAAAGCCTGGCGAATATGAACGGGTGGCATTCGAAGATGTGTGCGGAGTGACTGTCGTAGATTAGGCTGATTGAGAAATAAAAAAAGCGCCATTTAGACGCTGTAAACTTGGAACAAATGGAGATCATTCAGCAAAAGATAGGCCATGGATTTGTTCCTTTTTTGAAAGTTTTGGTTAAAGCATGTGATAAAGAAAGTGGAAAATATATTCACTATGGAGTAACAACTCAAAATATTCAACAAACCGCTCAACTACTTATAATGAAAAGAATACACGATAAGTTCTTAGAGGTAGTTGGCGAAATTCTACAAAATTTAGCTAAATTGGCTGAAGAAAATAAAGATACCATTTTACCTGGTAGAACCCATGGCAAACATGCTATTCCCATAACATATGGATATAAGGTATCTGTTTGGATAAGTGAGCTGCTAGCCTCTGTTGAAAGAATGGAGGAAGTACAAAAAAGGGTATTTAATGTCATGATGGGCGGGGCTGTAGGAGCTTTTAACTCATCAGGAAAAGTAGGACGAAAAGTGCAGGATCGAGTGGCTGAATTATTAAATATGTATTCCATGGACATCCCTTCTAGAAATATAAGCACCCATAAAGTGGAATATATCATGAATCTCTCTTTACTAGCGAGCACCTTCCATAAAATAGCGGAAGAAGTTTACTATACTTCAATTGAAGAGTTTGGTGAAGTGTCTGAAAAATTCCAATCGGGTACAGTAGGCAGCAGTACAATGCCTCATAAGATCAATCCGAAATTATCGAAAGGAATTATTGCGAATTCTCAAAAGCTATATTCATTAGTGTCAATGGGCCTCTATTCATGCCCAAGACCATTCGAAGGTGATAGTACTTCTTATATGCTATTTGATGCGACCTTAGAAGAAGCCCTTTCTTTCAACAGAGATCCTTTTAAGAGGAGAGGAATTAACGAGAACGTTGACTATTAATCAGGAAAATATGCACAAAAATGTATTACTAAATAATGATCTTGATAATAGTGAATATGTCATGATGGAAATAGCAAGGAAATTAGGGAAAGATGAAGCCCATTCTTTGGTGTACCAGTTAGTTATGAAATCCTATTTAGAAGGAAGGAACTACTTTGACGTACTGAGCGAAAATCCAATAATAGCAGAGGCCTTTACAGAGGAACAAATCAGGGAGATGCTTGATACTAAGAATTATATTGGTCTTTCAACACAATTAGCGGAAGAATTTTCACTTAAGGCAATAAATGTAAGCAAATCTATACAGGAAAAGAATTATTCTAGTTGTTTGGTTGCTAGTAATAAATAATGATTAGAGGTTATAAACATGTTTAAAAAATTATTTAAAAAAGAAGTAAGAAACGAAGAAATTTTTGCACAGGTTTCAGGAGAACTAGTTAAGTTAGAAAATGTTCCAGATCCCGTTTTTGGTCAAAAAATTATGGGTGAAGGTATTGCGATTAAACCTTCAAATGGTCAAGTTGTCGCACCTGTAGATGGTGAAATTACGTTAATCGCTGATACAAAACATGCTTTTGGAATTAGAACCGAATTAGGGGAAGAAATTCTTGTTCATATTGGGTTAGAAACTGTTTCACTTAAGGGTGAGGGTTTTCATGTCCTTGTCAAAACTGGAGACAAAGTGGTTAGAGGTCAAACCATTGTTGAAGCGGATCTAGACTTTATAAAAAAAAGTGGATGTAACACTATTATACCGATGGTTGTAACCAACAGTGCAGAAGGCAAATTTAAGTTCGACTGGGAAGATTCAAAGCAAGTAATAGCTGGAGATACAAAAGTATTTACAACCAAATTAAAATAGACATTGTAAAACTGACCCAGATAAAATTGTGGAGGTAGTTAAATTATTAGAGCCGACCTTTGGAGGAGTCAATTTAGAAGATATCGCTGCACCGCAATGCTTTGAAATAGAAGAGCGTTTACGAAAAGCTTGCGATATTCCTATGTTCCATGATGACCAGCACGGTACGGCTATTGTGACTACTGCTGGATTAATAAACGCTCTTAAACTGGCAGATAAAAACATAGAGGATATTCGTGTCGTGGTAAACGGTGCTGGTGCCGCTGGCGTGGTCATTGTTAAGCTGCTGCTCCATAAAAGAGGCTAAAGAAGCGGGGGCACTCGTAGTAGGGACAGGACGCTCTGATTTCCCAAATCAGGTTAATAACGTCCTCGCATTTTCTGGTAAGCCAGAGACAAATTGATGAGTGTAGGAAAGCAAGATTGTGAAGAATTGTACTTAAAGTAACGGGTGCGTTAGTTCAACAAGCAAAGTAGCAGTCAAAATAATTATCTTGATCTTCAGCAAACGGGCGCAATTCTGCAGCAAGAATTGTGCCTTTTCTTTATGTTTAGGGCCATTTAATTGAGTAAGAGATTGCTACATAAACCCCAAATTTAAAACGCATTCCTTCGGGGGTGCTTTTTTAATTGTAGTGAAAATTATGCTTAGCTAGCCATTAAAACCCTGCATCAAACGTGGTTTCTTTAACCTTACTTGAGCAAGATATTGTGATAGATGGAGAGTTGGAGCGCGTATCCAATTTAAGTAAACACTGTAAAAAGCCCACGTATAATGCGTGGATGATACGCTATAACTTGAAGAGGATTTTTATATGACTTAAAAATTGATTTATCATTTTTGCGCTTTCTAGGGAAGAGGACGATTTTAAGAAATTTGTATAAATAAGAAAAACTGTCTTTTTATATAGGGGTTGTACATATAATGCATTAATAATTTGATAAAGGTGGTTTCTTGTGGAGATAAACCTTGGAATATTTATTAGTGCATTAGGTACAGTCCTGGGGGCGGTCCCTGCTTTGTTATTAAGCAATGTGTCTCACCGTGTTAAGGATAATTTATTGGCTTACAGTGCAGGGATTATGGTAGCAGCTTCGACTTATGCATTAATTCCATCTACTTTAAAGCTGTCAAACATGTTTGTTTTGACAATTGGAATTTTACTTGGGACTGTAACTCTTACTTTATTAGAAATTACGTTACCACATGTAGAGGTTGATCACAGATCACATCCTTCTCAACAAGCAAGTCCACTTCTATTAATAGCTACTATGGCTATACATAACATTCCAGAAGGAATTTCGGTAGGAGTTAGCTATGCCAGTCATTACGAGGATCTTGGATCCCTTGTTTCGTTTTCCATTGGACTACAAAACATACCGGAAGGATTTCTAGTTTGCATGTTCTTGGTTGCAAATCAAATTCCAAAGCCATCAGCTTTTTTGTATACAGCTTTTACAGGAGCTATTGAATTATTTTCATCATTTATCGGACTACAGTTAACGGATCAATATCTTGATGTAGTTCCATATGGATTAGCGTTTGCAGCAGGTGCCATACTTTTTGTTGTCTATAAAGAGTTAATTCCAGAAAGCCATGGAGATGGGAACGAAAGATCAGCGACATTTTCTTTTGTCATAGGTTTATTAACCATGATTTTTATTACAGATTTGTCCATGTAATTACTAAAGGCATTCGTTATCAATATACAACCGGAAAATATATTAATTGATTTTATGAAATAATGGCTTTCCATTAAAATATATTGTTAGAGAGGTGATAAAACATGGTGTCAAACGTGGGTGTCAAGTCGGTTGTACTGGAAGTCAGCGCGGGTTCTTATTCATTTATTGTTCATGCGGCACTACTGTGGGACGAAAAAGATGTAATCTTGGTTGATACTGGAACACCTGGTCACGCTAAACTTATTCAAGACACACTTAATCGGGAGTCCAATTTTTTCGAAAGGCTAACAAAAATCATTATCACACATCAGGACTATGATCATATCGGCAGCCTGCCAGAACTGTTGGCTAACACTGATGAAAGGTTGGTGGTGCTGGCTCATCCACTGTCAAAGCCATACATAATGGGAGATCTGCCATTGATCAAAGGTGGGCCCGAGGTGGAGCCTTCTAAAGTTGATATTTCATTACAGGATAGTGAGATACTTCCTTATTGCGGTGGCATCCAGGTTATTTATACACCGGGTCATACGCCGGATCATATCAGTCTTTACCATCAGCCCACCAAGACACTGATCTCTGGGGATGCATTGACTGCGAAGGATGGCGTGCTTATGCCACCGATGCCGGAGTTTACGCTGGACATGGATTCAGCTCTGAAATCGGTGGCTAAACTGATCGAATTAGACATTGAGACTGTCATTACCTATCATGGTGGCGTCTGTACAGACCGGATTAAGGAGAGACTCACTGCAATTGCAGAGGGAAAAGGATAGACATAAAGAATTAATTGCTTCACTGTCGGCGTTCTCTAGCGGTAAATTAGAGCTGTCTATATGGCAGCTTTTTATTATTGTGCTGATAAAATTAAAGAACAAAAACTACATATCCAAACTGAAACAGACCCCACTGGGACTACGGAAAATTTACAACTATGGTTCACCGTAGGGCAAAAATTATAAAACTTACCTTGTTGAACTGACGGGTGCGATGCTTCATTTAAAGAAGGATCGCTTTTTCTTCTTCAAGTAACGGAGCAGTTTAGCATTCCTGTAGA
>NZ_JAGGQW010000090.1 GCF_018613065.1 Bacillus sp. ISL-7
ATATTATGGGTTACAGTTCATGGTTGGGGGTCTTTTTTTACAAATAAAAACCCCAGGCTTGGCCTAGGGATCTAAAAGTATCTTTTTTTTGGCTATTTTTTAATTTGGAAGTTAATTGTCCACTGTCCCTTTTGATTTAGAATTGCATCTGTACTAAGTGCCGCATTTGAAGTGGCAGGTATATATTGCGGCATGTTCACCTTGACCGCACCTTGATATTTCTGGCTGCTTATTTTTTTATTTTCGGCATCAATCCCTTGAAGACTATTATTCGCAATGGAAATTTCTGGGTTTTTTAACAGCCCTTTCCCTTCTTCAACCATCAAATTATCTGTTGTAGATTCTACGGTATAATACAGAATCATCTCTTGACCGTAGTTTGTGATCGCATAGTTAGTAATCGTTAGTTTGATCCCGCCATTTTCCGCGGTACCGACCGTTTTTTCCGGTGCAGCCAACGCGCTTTGGGAAGAAGTCCATGCTCCCCCAACGAGAAAGCAAAGTAATAAGACAAACCCACCCAACCGATTCGTCATTTTTGAGAAAACCTTCATTCAATCACCATCCTGAGATTCTTTAAATTCATTCAAATATAGAATGTCTCCATATTTGGTAAATATTCCTCTCCCACCATTGTTAAAAATCATTTTGTGATTTTAATATTTTTTTGCATAATTAAGGAATCTTTTACTCAATATAGAAAAAAGAGTGAGGACCAATAAAGTAGGGTTCTCCCCGGATGGGAAAATTCAGAGGCAACCAAAAATAGAGGCAATCACTCTGGACTTATAAGCATAAGGAGGGTCTTTTTTTGAATCGTTATTTAAAAGCGATAATCGTAGCTTTATTGGCGGTAGTATTAATTGTTGGCTGTCAGCAGAAACCTGGAAAAAAGGAGAATACTGCCAATAAACAAACCGCCAGTTCTGAAAATGATAAAGGTTTTCCACTTTGGGGGTATGACTTACAACAAACTCGGCATGTCCCTTATAACAAGATTACAAAAGACAATGTGAAGGATTTAGGTATTGTCTGGCAGGCAGATTTGGCAAATTGGGATAAGAAGATTCCTAATGCCTCGGAGGATTTCCCGGTAGTGAAAGATGGTGTCATGTATGTCACGACATCAATGAATCGAGTGTTTGCCATTGATGCCTCAAATGGGAAGAAAATTTGGCAATGGACGCCGCCAAAAGATGTACTTTACCATCTAGACCATGCGGATCTAAGCCTTTTAGAGGTTGTTGCCAGCCGGGGTGTGGCTGTTGCGGAAGGCAATGTGTTTGTCCTTATTGCGGATAATCGCTTAGCCAAACTTAACGCGAAAGACGGAAAATTGATTAAAATGATCAACCTTTGGGATACAATACCAGGAGCCAAGCTTGAAAACCGATATTATGAAACAATGGCTCCAATGTACTATAAAGGAAACGTTTATGTGGGAAGCAGCGGCGGTGATAATGGCATTCGCGGCTTTGTGATGGCCTATAAAGCAAGTGACTTGACGCCAGCCTGGGATGGACCATTCTGGACAGTCCCTGAGAAGGGAGAAGATTGGGTGAAGGGCAAATATATTGGGGGCGGAGCCGTCTGGGGAGAGATTGCTTTTGACCCGGACACTGACGTGATGTATTTTGGCACGGGTAATCCTGCTCCTGACTTTTTTAAGAAAATCCGCCCAGGTAAAAACCCTTATACGGACTCGGTCCTTGCTCTTGAAAGTAAAACAGGCAAATTGATTTGGGCAAAATCGGAAATGGATGAGGAGGACGAATGGGATTATGATGCGACCTCGACTCCGATGATCCTCAATGCCACGGTCAACAACAAAAAGCAGAAAATTGTCGTACACGGCGGAAAGAACGGGAAATGGTTTGCGTGGGATGCCAAAACAGGGGACACCATTTATAATGGCGTTCCATTCGTCAAAATCCAGCACACGTCACAGCCGACGGATCCAAATAAACCGGCGATGCAATGGCCGGGAGCGGAAGGCGGACAAAACTATGCTCCGGAAACCTATGATCCTAAAACCAATTATGTATTGATTCCTGGTATTAATAAGCCATCTTTAGAGGTTGCAGCGAAAGATGAAAATGAACTTGAGCAAAAAAAAGGTTTATTCCCAGGAACTGCGATAACGTTAGGGCCAAAAGGTGAAGACATATCCGGTACTATCACCGCCATTGATGTGAATACTGGCAAGCGTGCCTATCAGAATAAGACTAAACAACCAATGCGCGGAGGTTTTACAGGTACGACTACAGGACTTGCTTTTTACGGCGAATTGGATGGAACGGTAAATGCTCTTGATATTAAAACTGGAAAAGTTTTATGGAACATGAAAAGCGGCGGGGCTCAGATTATGATGGCACCGACGATTTATATGGATGGTGGTAAACAATACGTTACTTTTGTTACTGGAACAAAGGTGGTAACCTACGGACTGGGGGGGAATAAATCAGTAACTCCTGCAAAAGATCCGGGGGGCGCCGATCCAGAAGGCTCAGGGAAAACTGATAACGCCAATCATGGCAGCCACGGGAATAAAGAAAAAGATAAGAAGCAGCCGGCTGATATGAATGCTGAAGTAATTTACAAAAAGAGCTGTATGTCCTGTCATGGTGGAAATCTAGAAGGAGGGGCAGGCCCTGACCTAAGACATGTTGGTGTATCCATGTCTGAAGAGGAGATATTGAATCAAATCATTAACGGAGGCGGACGTATGCCTGGAGGTCTTGTTGATAAGGATCAGGCTGAAGTATTGGCAAAATGGCTGTCTCAAAAGAAGTAATTTAATAGAACCAAGACAACCTGAGTTTACGGACTCAGGTTGTCTTTTTGGGTCAAGGAGTGTTTGCATCCAAGCTTGTCCTTTTTTGCAGCATTTTCAAAACACGGGCTTACTTTTGGACAAATTCAAGTTGAAATTCAAGTTATTTTGGTGTTTCCGCCGACATAAGATAGTTTTGAAAGGTAAAATCAGACACTCCTTTAAAAAATAATCATTATTGAAAGTGTATGAAAGGGGATGATCACATGTGGATAAAGCCTGAGTACGAAATAATCAACACTTCTAGCGAGGTGACGATGTATTCCTACATCGGCAAGTAGCGCAGACTGCTTGGCTCTTGTTCATGAATTTAACCAAAACACGGAGGGTGTGCCAAATGAATCGTTACTTAAAATCAGTGATGGGTGTGATGATCGGGGGTGCTACAGCAGGTGGCTGGCTGCTTGTCGATCTCCTGCTTCCTGATCCAATAGGGGACTATTTGCTATTTATCCTGATGGCTGTGGTGAATATGACGATAGGGTGGCAGGTTGGCAGGTTATTTGGAAAACCGCGGAATATTGAAAAAAACAATGCCCGCATCGAAGGGAAAGGACTGAAACCAAATTCGAATTAGAGTATTAGGAGCGGCGGCCGGAGGAGGCTTTCCGCAGTGGAACTGTGCCTGTCCAAACTGTCGGGCAGTCCGCTTAGGAAACGCTTCACTCCGGCCGTTATTACAATCTTCGCTTGCGGTAACTGCCAATGAAAAGGACTGGTACCTTATCAATGCAGGACCGGATATTCTCCGGCAAATTGAATCGTTTGCTTCACTAAATGCAGGTCCAGGCATAAGAGAGACCCCTCTTGCCGGTGTTTTTTTAACCGATGCGGAGCTCGATCATACAATCGGGCTATTATCACTGCGGGAGGGCTCCAGTATGACGATTTATGGAACCAAGATGGTACGAAGCTGCTTGCAATCCGATTTTCCGGTGTTTCCAATGCTAAAAAACTATTGTTCATGGGAATGGCAGTCTCTTGATCCAGGCCTTCGGCAAAGGGTGGGACCATTACATGAAGGAGCAGAAGGAACCATCATCGTTGAACCGGTTCCCGTTTCGAAAAAACCGCCGCTTTATGCCAGGTCGACCCAGGAGATGGACTGTCAAGAAGATATTTGGGAGGTTGGACTGGTTCTTCATAATGAGGATTCGGGCAGGTGTCTTGCTTTCTTTCCTACATTAGAAAAGATCACTCCGGCTATAGAAGCTTGTTTAAAGAAAGCCGATATTCTGATGGTAGATGGAACTTTTTGGTCGGAAGATGAATTAACCGGGATGGGGGCAGCCGCTCGTGACGCAAGAAGCATGGGCCACTTACCGATTAGCGGACCATCAGGCACCTTGGAGTTATTAGCCTCTTTCCCGGCAGAAAGAAAAATTCTAATCCACATTAACAACAGCAACCCTATTTTGAAAAAGGACTCAGTGGAGAGGTATACATTGGAGCGGCTTGGTATTGAAGTGGCCTATGATGGTATGGAAATGGAGGTGTGATAATGCTGGAGCAAAAAGGGTTCGTTAGCCATGATAAAAAAAGGGAAGAGCTTTGGTCGGCAGATGAATTCACGGTTCGGCTAAGGAATGTAGGGCGTTCTTCCTATCATGACAAACATCCATTTCATATAGTGATGCACCAAGGAAACTTAAGCAAAGAACAGATCCGTGGCTGGGTGGCCAACCGATACTACTACCAGAAATCAGTCCCAATTAAAGATGCAGCCATCCTGTCCAATCTGCCGTCAAGGGAACTGAGGCGAGAGTGGATTGGCCGTATTCTTGATCATGACGGAAGGCGTGGAGAAGATGGCGGTATTGAAGCATGGCTGCGGCTGGGAGAAGCGGTAGGATTGTCTCGGGAAGAAGTCATACGGGAGGAGCATGTTGTCCCGGGCGTTCGATTTGCCGTGGATGCCTATGTAAACTTCGCCCGGACAAAACCGTGGATTGAAGCTGTTGCCTCCTCGCTGACGGAATTGTTTTCGCCTGACCTTATCTCAAAAAGGATAAAAGTTTTTGAGCAGCTGTATCCTTGGATTGACCGTTCAGGGCTTGATTATTTTCAAAGCCGCTTGACTCAGGCACCTTGTGATTCGGATGTGGCCCTCAGACTTGTTTTAACCCAATGTCGAACACCGGAAGCACAGCAGCGGGCTGTCAACGCCTTGCGGTTCAAATGTGATGTATTATGGGCACAGCTTGATGCCACTGAAAAGGCCTATCCCTCTAAACCGTGAAATGGGAAGAATAAATGATTGGTGGTGGAGTCTATTTTTGTAGCTGACAGTCTTCCAAAACTCGCTGCAAAGGCGCGATTAAAATTTGATGAGGTGAGAGAAAAACATCTCCTTTTGCTACCGGAAAAGGTTGTAGTCCTAAACGAAACTGCAGCATCGATCCTTCGTTTATGTGACGGGAGCCGGACCGTAAACACCATCACTGAATACATCAGGACTTCTCTAATGGCAGACTCAGAAACAAGGAGTTCGGGTGCCTTGCCCGATTTGAAAACAATGGAGGCTGATATTTCCGAATTTTTACAGGAAGTAGCGGATCAGGGATGGGTGGTGATTCAGCATGAAAACCAAGAGCCATAGTGGGGTTCAACCCCCTTATTCGCTGCTTGCTGAGTTAACCCATCGCTGTCCTTTGAATTGTCCGTATTGTTCAAACCCTATTGAAATGGCTAAGGAAGCCATGGAACTTTCAACGGAGGAATGGAGCCGGGTCTTGTCCGAGGCCGCCGAATTGGGAGTAGTAGAAGTTCATTTTTCTGGCGGCGAACCGCTTTTGCGGGATGACCTGGAACCCCTTATCAGCCACGCTGCTGCTTTAGATATGTATGGCAATCTCATTACAAGCGGCATTGGCTTAACAACGGAAAAAGCGATTCGGCTTAAGGAAGCCGGTTTAGCAAATGTGCAGGTGAGCTTTCAAGCGGCAGAAGCGAAGCTTTCCGATCTTATCGGCGGATACAAAGCCTTTGAGAAAAAACGGGAAGCGGCCACTGCTGTAAAACAGGCAGAAATGCATTTGTCATTAAATGTGGTGTTACACCGAATGAATCTTGATCAGGTGGATGAGATCATTCAGCTTGCGGAAGAAATGGGAGCCGAGCGGTTGGAGCTGGCGAACACCCAGTATTATAACTGGGCGCTGCTGAATCGGGAGAAACTGCTGCCAAGCAGGGACCAGATTGAGCGTGCAAGTGCAGTCTATGAAGCCGCTAAAGCACGACTGAAGCGGAAAATGGAAATTATTTGGGTTATTCCTGATTATTATGCATCTGCACCCAAGCCTTGCATGGGGGGATGGGGAGCTATTGGTCTAACGGTAGCGCCGAATGGAATTGCCCTTCCGTGTCCAACCGCCGGGATAATCAAAGGGTTATCTTTTGAAAATGTCCGTAAGTCATCGCTAGGATATATTTGGTATGAATCAGAATCTTTTAACCGTTTCCGAGGGGAAGAATGGATGCCCAAAGCTTGTCTTACCTGTGATTTGAAGCATCAGGATGGAGGAGGGTGCCGCTGTCAGGCTTTTGCCTTAACGGGAGATGCTAATGCGACAGACCCAGTCTGCCAATGGGCACCAGAACATCATTTAATTGAAAAAGCTGTACAGGATGCCAACAGCAAACCGGTTGGATCATCATCACCCCTAATCTATCGGGGATATTCTCAGGACAGATCTGCAATAAAACGGTTATTAAAAAAATAGGCGTTGCCAAAGTGGTGCTGCAGGGGACACGTACATACCCTTTAGCACCATTTTTTTTCGCCTGTGTTCAATTTGTATGCACAGGGTTTCAGGGTGACGGTAAGCCAAATACAGAATATAAATATTCCGTTTTAAATTTTGAATAAGTCCCTTCTATTTACCTGCCATATCGATTCCTTCCCTTTCCAGTCCTTAAGCTTATCCCTCAATTTACCATAAATCCCATGTAAACATGTTATGCCACGGTTAACTTTGTTTGTTTATGCCAATGAATAAAGGAAATTGAGAATTGGCACCCTTTTAAGTAGAAACTGGGTAACCTAAATATTACCTATAAAAATCAAAAGGTAGTGATCAAAATGAAGTTTACAGGATTTGGTCAAATTCATCCGGTGGTCAAGCGGCTCATGCTGGTAAATTTTATTCGCAGTATTGGACAAGGCATGATGGTAGTGGAATTGGCTTTGTATCTCGATGCGCTGGGATGGAGCACGGCAGCGATTGGCAGTGTGCTTGCTGCAGGAGGATTGCTCGGTGTTGTCGTTGCACCCTTTATAGGTGTTTATAGTGACAGGCTTGGCAGAAAACCGTTTGTCCTTATTTCTGAACTAGTTACCGCCGGATGTGCACTGGTCGGGGTATTAACCACTAACCCAATTTTATTGTCTATTGCGATTACACTTTCCGGATTTGGAAAAGCAGACGCGGGTTCACCCAGTCCATGCGCCCCTGCAGAGCAGGCCTGGCTGGCATCCTTTGTCCTAACAGCAGAACGCGGCAGAGTATACAGTTTGAATAATGCTCTCAGTTTTTTCGGAATGGGGGCGGGAGCAGTGCTAGCGGGGGCCGCATCCTTTTTGAAAACTGGAGTATCTCCTTATCGCCTTTTATTCTGCTATATTCTCGTTGCATCGTTGATCACAGCCTCCATCATTTTAACCATTCAAGGAGGAGAAGCCGAAAACCGCCAAGGAAACAAAAAAGAGGGACGGAGGAATGAAGAAAAGAAAATCTTGCATGAAGAAAATGCAGCGGTATTAAAGCTTGCAGCCATTAACATACTTAATGGGATTGCCATCGGGCTGACCGGGCCGATGATGTCCTATTGGTTTTCGGCTAAATTTGGGGCAAGCCACGCTCAAATTGGCAGCACATTGGCTGTTACTTTCTTCTCGACCGGAGTTACCTCCATGTTACAAGCAAGATTATCTCATAAACATGGGACAATCCGGTCCATTGTTTTCATCCGTTTTATCGGAAGTCTGCTTTTGATTTTGATGCCCATACTATCATCATACGCACTCGTTTCTGTTATTTATATGCTTCGAACGGCTTTAAATCGAGGTACGCAGGGGGCACAGCAGGCGCTGAGTGTGAGTTTAACACGTAACCACCGGAGCGGCTTTGCGTCAAGCATCAATCTTTTTTCAATGAGGCTTCCCACCTCTATTGGACCGTATATTACAGGCTATCTTTTTGGATTGGGTTCCCTGTCCCTGCCTTTTTACATAGCCTCATGTCTACAACTCAGTTTTGCTTATTTATACGGCAGACTTTTTTCTTCTTACGATATTCGTATGAAATCGCATGCTTCATCGGGTTGAGAGTCTTAGGGTTAAAAATCAGTCCCTGGAGTTTCTGAAAAAAGCCAAAGAACATGTAGACGGTTTAATAAATATATAAATAAGTAAAAGGCGCTCTCTTTTGCTTTATAAAAATTATTAGCACAGACCAAGGGCTGATTTGTGCTAATAATTATTTTGTGACAATAAAGGTAACCCCTTACTATTGTTGAGGTGCGGAAGGAGTTGAAATACTTTGTAATGCTTGTTCTGCTTCGTTTGCATATTGATTTTGTACTGCTAGATCACCTAAAGCAACCATTCCTACTATTTGTCCATTTTCGATTACCGGCAATCGGCGAATTTGCTGCTGTGCCATCAAATCTGCTGCTTGATGGACATCCATATCAGGTGTACCTTGTACGATTTGCTGTGCAGTCATGACTTGAGATACTGGTGTTTGTGGATCTTCTCCTTGTGCTGTCGTACGAAGGGTAATATCACGATCCGTTACAATTCCAACCATTTGTCTGCTGTTATTTATTACCGGGATAGCTCCGATATTATGTTCGCTCATTAACGCTGCAGCTTCCTGTACCGTCTGTGTTTCGCTAACTGTAAGAACATTTGATGTCATGATATCTCTTAATTGTGCCATGAAATTACCTCCAAATATGTTTTTCCTTTATAGGATGGGTAACAGTGGCGATATTATTAATGGTAACTTTTTTCTATATATCAGAGCGATACAAATACCTAAAGGAATATGGGGAGGACTCCTCTCCTTATTCCGAAAATAAGGAGCCTTTTTAAGGCTTTTTTTTGCTCTTTTTTGTTATGTATCGCTGGGCGATATAATGCAAAGCGACCAAATCTAAAGTATAAATTCCTTTGTTTCGACAATTCGGATTCATTATTTTTCAAACTTCAACAAATTCCCGGGAAATATCTACATATTCTGAGTAGATTTCGACAAAATTCAGCTCTCAACCAATTGGTTGTGATTTTTATTTGTTTAAAAATGAAAACGGAAGCAAGCTCAGCTCAAATCCGTTTTAGTCTACTAATTGATTTCTTACTGCATACAAGGCGGCTTGTGTCCGGTCGGCCAATTCGAGTTTCGACAAAAGGTTTGATACATGGGTTTTTACTGTTTTTTCGGTGATGAATAACGAGGCGGCAATTTCTTTATTGCTTTTTCCGTTGGCAATTTCTTTTAAAACATCCAACTCTCTTTTCGTTAATTCCGCTAGTAAATTCTTTTCTTGCTTGTTTTTATTGGACAAATTGGCTAGTAAAAGAGAGGTAGCCTTTGGGTGGAGCTGGTTTTCCCCGCTAATTATTTTTTTAATGGATGTGACCAGTTCATCGGGCTGGATATCTTTTAACTGGAACCCTGAAGCACCGGCTTCTAGCGCTGGAATGACATGATCCTGGTCGGAAAAGCTCGTTAACATCATGATTTTAATGTCTGGCTGTGCTTGTTTAATAATCTTTGTGGCTTGGATTCCGTCCATTTCCGGCATCAACAGATCCATTAAAATAATATCTGGCTTCAGTAATTTTGCCTGTTCAACCGCTTCCTTGCCATTGGCGGCTTCCCCGATAATTTCAAGGTCTTTTTGGGTCCGAAGAAAAAAGACTAGACCTCTTCTGACGACGTGATGGTCATCGGCGATTAGTACGCGGATACTCACTGAGTTCTCCTCCTTAATACGGAATATGAATTTCTATTTCTGTACCGCTTCCTGGTTTACTTTTTAAATGAAATTGGCCATTTAATGCTTCTGTCCGTGTTTTCATACTTTTTAATCCCAATGAGGGGATTTCGAGATTTTCTCCGAGGTGGAAGCCGCAGCCGCGATCCTTGATGGACATGACAACCTCATCTTTGGCAGTATGAAAGGTGAGACTGGTTTCTGTTGTCTGGGAGTGCTTTTTACAATTGGCCAGAGCCTCTTGGCCGATGCGCCACAATGCTTCCTCGACCGTTCCTGGAATGCTAGCAGCTCCTGTGATATTTGCTTTAATGGACAGTCCAAGCATTTCCGCATAACTTTTCAGGGCACTTACTACTCCATTCTCCAATCCAAGCGGTCGCAGCTGCCAGATTAATGCTCTCATTTCGCCAAGCGCTTCCTGCGCTAAATCCTGTATATAGACAAACGTTTGTTTCACTTCATCTTGCTCTGTCATTTCCACTCCAGCCCTCGCTGTAAGGCTTAATGAAAATAACAGCTGATTAACAGAATCATGAAGATCTCTTGCAAGCCGATTCCTCTCAGCGACCAGCGCAGTCTCCTGTTCCCTCTGGGTAAGTTTGATCCGTTTCAGCGCCGTGCCGATTTGATAGGCAACGGCTTCGAGTAAGGCGAGTTCATTTTTTTGAAAATGTGTTTTGTAAGGGGAACCTACATTTAAGATTCCGAATCGTTCATTTCCAGCTCCGAGCGGGACGGTAGCGTGATGGGTGAGACCGCATGTTTCCCCTGCATTTTCGTCGATCGCATCTTCAATCCGTTTACATTCCATAATATTGGTTGCTTTCGTTAATTTTTTATTGTTGTATTTATTGACGCACCAGCATCCACCCTGACACATCCTCTGCTTATCGTTATTCGCCAAAGCAGGCGGCAGGGCTTCGACGGCTGAAAGATGATGCGTTCCATGTTCATCCATTAAAAATATCCATCCTGTTTGAAGTCCCGTCACTTGAAGAAGCCTTTTCAACACTCCAGACAATACGTCATTTGTATCGGTTCCTTCATTTAATAGTTCAGCGATTTCCTTTAAAATGCCGATATCTTTATTCTCTTCCGACATACATTCTCCTCCAGCGTCCTGCATTTACTGTTATTATAGCGTATTAGGTGGTTTGTTTCGCTTCCTTAGAACTCAGAACAGCTGCCTTTTCTGATGCTTTTTGCCTCCTTTCGTCATAAGATTAGATTCATATCCCCAAACTCATGCCATAGATAGCCGGCTTTGATTGCATAATCATATGCCTGTAGTAAATGGCGCCCTGATACAAAGGCGGACAACATATCGAGATGACTTGCTTGTGGCTCATGAAGCCCCGTAATGATTCCGTCAACTATTTGTAAAGGATAATGTGGATCGATATAGAGATTTGTCACCCCTGAAAGGGCCCCGTTTTTAGCGGCTGTCTCGAGCGCCCGAACTACTGTTGTACCAACGGCAATGACTCTTTTGCCAGATGCTTTCGTTTGGAGGATCCGTTCCATAATTCGTTTAGAGATTTGATACTCCTCTTCATTCTCTTCGGGTGACTGGTGCCACCTATCATCAAGTAAATAGCTTAACCCGGTATGCAATTGGATAAAATCAAGCTGGATGCCTTTGCGCTTCATTTTAAAAATGAGCTCCCAGCTAAAGGCTCTGCCTGCTGAGGGCATCTCGACGGAACCGGGATGGGAGGCAAAAATGGTTTGATAGTAATCCAAGTCCCATGGCTCTTCAATATATTCATATCGGATCGGCTCACCAAGGGCATAGATGATATTAAATAATTCTGTGCCCTTTTTCGTAAATTGAATAATCTTAAGAGGGGAATTCTCTTTCTCACCGATTACGATTGCTGACAATTCTGGGGAAAAGTCTATCTGGTCGCCTGCTTTAACAGGGTTAGCTACAATTAGCGCATCCCACAATTCTTCGCGACGGCGTCTTGCCAGCCTGACTTCCACTGTGGGTGCGATTGTTTCGTTGTTTCTTGACCATTTACCATGTAATACCGCGGGGATGGTTCGGCTATTATTGGCTATGACTAGATCCCCGGGCTGAAGGTAATCTGCCAAGTGGAAGAACTGGTCATGCCGGACTTCTCCAGTAGACCGGTCCAATACCATCATCCGGACATGATCCCGCCTTAAGCCGCGTTTTTCTGGGGGATGGGACGCATTTAATTCATCTGGTAGATAAAAATCCAACGCTTTCATCGCCATCACAATTCCTCCTCTGATTGGGCTTCAAACCGCTGGCCATTAATTCCTACAGACTTATCGGATGCTAGATATAAAAAGATGTCGACCACATCCTCCGGTTTAGCCAATGGATAATCGCAATTGGGAACAGCTAACTGGTGCATTTCTGTGTCCATTTCGCCGGGATCAACCATGTTTACCCGTACATTTGTTTCACTTAATTCATCCGCCCACGTTTGGGTAAGACCCTCAACGGCAAATTTTGAAATCCCGTATGCACCCCAGCCCGCATAACCAGTATGGCCAGCTTCAGATGTAACATTAATAATCGATCCTTCATTCCGCTCAAGCATCCCCGGAATCACTCTTCTGGTAACCAAAAATGGCGAAACTGCATTCACCCTTAGCACCTCAGCAAAATCCTCCTCCGGATAATCGAGCAGCATGGGCATTGGACTAGGCCCTAGGATAGATGCATTATTAATTAGGACATCAATATGGCCATAGGCTTCCTCTGTCATCGCAACGAACCGTTCCACATCCCGTGATTTGGAAATATCAGCGGTAACCGCCAGTACTTCAGCACCTAAGTTTTCAGCTTCCTCTTTCACTGTTAGCAGGCCTTTTGCTGACCTGGAGCAAATCGTAAGTTTAGCTCCTTCCTTAGCAAAAGATAGTGTTAACGCTCTACCCAATCCTTTTGAGGCTCCAGTGATCATTACTACTTTATTTTTCATATTTGTCTCTCCCCTTTGTTTTGTGATGTTTTAAGCATACAGGTTTCTGGAAAATCATCCTTCGGAAAAAAGCTTGAAATTTATCTACAACTTTAGGATGAGAAAAGACGAATTTACTTGTTCAGGGAGTTACCGAACAACCAGGAAAAGTGGCATTAATCTCTTTTAAAGAGGGAGGTTTTTAACACTCCACCTTAATTTTACAAAAGGCAACATAAAAATTGTTTGAATAATTTGTTAACAATTATTTCTGCATGAACAAATCCATCGGATAAAAATTGGCAACTTATAACGGTCAGAACTTTGCATTTCTTCGGAACCGCAGATAAAGAATAGTTCTAAGAGGTGAAAAGTAGTGACAGTAATTACGACCTTTAAAGAAAAAAAACGGGAAAAACAAATAAAATATGAACGTTCCGTCCTTCGGGAGTTATCCATTAATACATTAAAAGAACGAGTCCAACAATACTTTGGTTCTACAAAAATTGCCTCCAGCCTAATAATGAATACAGGCATTGAAGAAGCATGCTATGACATTGCCCTTGAATCCTTTTTATTGGGGGCAAAATTCAGCAAGTTTGGTTATTATGGAGAAGACTTAGATGAGGTTCGCAAACGCTGCTATCGAGAAGAAAAACATTTAATTGATACCCTATATAATTTTTTCCTTTATTGGGGAAGCGGTGAAGAGGGCACCATGAGTGAATCACTTTATTACCTGTGTGAGCAATATATCCATATCTGGTGGAGAGAAGGCTATGAAAAGGGGCAAAGGCGCCACAAGCTCCGTCTCCACTAATGTCCATCATTTCTTCCTGTTCTAAATCCCCACTTTGTCCCATATAGTTTAGTGAATAGGGACGAGCGGGAAGGAATGATCTGGGTGTCGAAACGAAGATTAAAAATCATAAGTTTTATTGTGGGGCTATTTGTCTTATTTTTCGTTTTACAATACGATTTTGCTGAAGATGATTCGTTAAATGCGTGGAATCTTCCATTGTCGGGAAAGATCATCTTACTTGACCCAGGCCATGGCGGTCCAGATGGCGGTGCTGGAACGGGTCAAACATTGGAAAAAGACATTGCCTTAAAGATTACAAAGAAGGTCAAGGATTACCTGCAAATGCAAGGTGCCCTTGTGATTATGACGAGAGAAACAGATACAGACTTAGCCGATTCGGATACAAGGGGTTACAGTAGAAGAAAAGTTGAAGATTTAAAAAATAGACTAAAAATGATTAATAACGGTGATAATGATTTCTTTGTCAGCATTCATTTAAATGCGATTCCTTCTGCCAGGTGGAGCGGGGCACAAACCTTTTATGCACCTTATTTTAAGGAAAATGCTAAGGCAGCAAAATTCGTTCAAGAAGAACTTCGGAAAAACTTAGAGAACACCACTCGTAGAGCCAAACCAATCAATAATGTGTATATATTAAAGAATGCAAAGAAGCCGGGTATTTTAGTTGAGGTGGGCTTTTTGTCCAATCCAGCTGAAAAGGAAAATTTAAAAAAGGATGCTTATCAGGAAAAAATTGCGATATCCATCTATCAAGGAATTACTCGTTATTACACGAATGAAAAAGAATTAGTTGAACCAGATTATTGAAGGCGGGATAACCCCTTCTATTTTTTTGCAAAAAGTTGGATTCAACCTATAAAGTACGTGTGATTCAATTAACTGTTTCCGAGCGTGGTTATGATATACTGAGAGATGGAAACGAATTCAAAATGTGAGGTGCTTTTTATGTTAACAGAAGAAAGAGTCCATGAGGTTCTAGGCAGCCTCAAAGAACCATTTTTACATAAAACATTAGCTGAATTAAATGCTATTGTTGAAATAAAAGTAAAAGAAGAAAAAAATCATGTTAGTGTAAAGGTGGCCATCGCGAAGACAGGTACAGCTGAACAGCTACAACTGCAAACACAAATTGTCAATTTGTTAAAAGAAGCAGGAGCGGCATCGGTTGGCATCCGTTTTAGTGAACTTCCTGAAGAAGTGTTAGCAGCAAACCGTCATGCACAACCAGAAAGTAATGATACCAACCTGCTTCAGTCAAATAATACCACTTTCATTGCGATCGCAAGTGGAAAAGGCGGAGTTGGTAAATCAACGGTTTCGGTTAACCTCGCCGTTGCACTAGCACGTCTAGGCAAAAAGGTTGGACTAATTGACGCGGATATCTATGGATTTAGTGTTCCAGATATGATGGGAATAACAGAAAGACCGGTTGTTAGAGGAGAAAAGATAATTCCTGTTGAACGGTTTGGAGTACAAGTCATTTCAATGGGCTTCTTTGTTGAGGATAATTCACCTATTATCTGGCGTGGGCCGATGTTAGGGAAAATGTTAAACAGCTTCTTTAATGAAGTAGAATGGGGCGACATTGAGTATCTACTTTTAGATTTACCACCTGGAACTGGAGATGTCGCATTAGACGTTCATACGATGCTCCCGGCTTGTAAAGAAGTTATTGTGACAACACCACATCCAACGGCCGCTTTTGTCGCAGCGCGTGCTGGGGCAATGGCTTTGAAAACTGACCATGAAATTCTTGGTGTCATTGAAAACATGGCTTATTTTGAAAGCAAGCTGACCGGGGAAAAAGAATATGTATTCGGCCAAGGCGGCGGCGATAAATTAGCGGAAGAATTGAATACAGAAGTTCTTGGCCGTCTGCCGCTAAATCAGCCTGATTGGAACGATGAAGACTTTGCCCCGTCGGTCTATCAAGAAGACCATCAGATTGGAAAAATTTATTTAGACATCGCTGAAAAGGTAACTGGCTTGCTAAAGAAGTAAATAAATGAAAATAGAAGCCTCTTCCGAATGTGGAGAAGGCTTCTATTTTTTTGATGGGAATGTATAATTGTCTAGCTTCAGCTGCCTTGGTCGCTTTTACTTCCACCAGATCCGCTTTGGCTGTTGCTCTTTCCACCGGATGATTTGCTATTTGCTTCTTCAGCCGCCTTTAAGAGTAATTCTTGTATTTTTGCTTTAAATAAAGGACTATCGACCGTTTCGGTAATTACTTTCTGAAGATGCTCGCGGTATTCTTTGCTTTTTAGAGCGTCTGCCAATTCTTTTTGTATTTCAGGCTCTTTAAAAACTTCAATCATCATTCCTCTATATTCTGGGTCATTCATTAATTCCTTTAGTAAATTTTTATTTTCAGATTTCAAATTTTTAGAAATGCTTTGTGCAAATTTGGGATCACTAAATGTTTCTTTCCAGTATTGTTTTGCTTTATCTGAGGTTAGTGTTTGCTGGATCGTGTCAGAGACGACCTTTTGGTCCATTACCAGCTTTTCCTTCATACTATCACTTGACATCACATCTTGGATTGCTTTCTTACCATCATCGGTTTTGAGAATATCAACAACCATTTTTTTCGTTTCTTCGTAATCAATTTGTCCTCCGCCGCTGGCGTCATTGGAAGAACAACTTGTTAGGAACACCATGATGGGCAGGAGGAGCAACATGCTTTTTGCTTTCATTAATAAGCCCCTTTCACATAAAAATCCTTAAGCTTAGCATGTAGTAACTGCTGAAAGATTATTCGTAAGAAATCATAAAATATGGATTTTTCAAATTCGGCTTGGTACAATCATAATGTTATTTATTTTTCGTAGTATGGAGGTTTGTAGTGTGACGAGCCGTAATTGGGTAAAACTATTTTTAAACACATTATTAGTTGGCGGACTCACAACGGCTATTGTGGGCTTTATTGTTCGTTGGAATGAGTTTCAGCCCTATTTTACTGAATTTAAACTCATTGATATTTTATCAACCTTAATTTGGTTAATTGTCATGGGCTTTTTGTTTAGTGTCATCAGCCAAATGGGTTTTTTTGCATATTTAACGGTTCACCGTTTTGGTTTAGGAATCTTTAAATCTGTTTCACTTTGGAATGCTGTTCAAATTGTTCTGATTCTATTTGGTTTATTTGATTTAGTTTATTTACGATACGAAAATTTTGCTGGGCCAAAGGATGCGCTCCTGCCTTATTTTGGTCCAGCTATCATTCTTTTAGTCGTTGGTCTAATCGTTGCATGGTACAAAACGAAACAGACAAATCAAGAGGCGTTTATTCCGGCCATGTTCTTTATGATC
Organism: Bacillus sp. ISL-7; assembly: GCF_018613065.1. Next base: position 16,913 of record NZ_JAGGQW010000090.1, read on the forward strand.
GTGGTTACATTAGTTGAGTGGGTTCCAGTTCTGCGTGTCAATGAAAAGAGCTGGCTTTACCTGATGATGTTGGCGTTGCTTGCGTGTAATGCCTATCAATTATTAATTCTTCATAAATTAAACCTCCAATCTGAACAGGAAAGACAAAAAAAGACGAGTCAATCGCCAGGTAAATCAAAAAATAATAAACAAGCAAATATGAAAAAGACAAAAAAACCGTCCATTTAATATATTGGACGGTTTTTTAGCGTCTAACTATTTGATTTCTCTGGAACTTGCCTCTCCATTTGCAATTAATTCTGATACTGAAATAAGTTTTAACCCTTTTTGCTGAATATTCTTCAAAATCAACGGCAGTGCTTTTGCTGTTTGCTTTGCCGAGTCCGAAGCATGGAGCAGAATAATATCACCTTTTTCAGCCTTATTAACATTTTTAACAATGGTTGGTACGCCCGGATTATTCCAATCCTTTGAATCCACACTCCAATGGACAACCGTATATCCATATCTGTTGGCTATTTTCAAGGTTCTCTCATCAAAATGGCCAGTCGGAGCACGGAGTAATTTAATATTCTTTACATTTAACTTCCTAAAGGCCTCTTGTGCTTTTGAGATATCTTGGCCGATTTTTACATCTTCCAAATCCCGATAGTCTTTGTATTCGTAACCAAGAATGCCGATTTCATAACCATCCTTTACAATCCGACTGACAAGATCCGGATGTCTTTCAGCCCATGAACCTGCTAAGAAAAAAGTGGCTGCCTTCACGCCTTCCTTATTTAGCGTATCTAAAATCGGCTCTGCCTTTTCGTCACCCCAGCCAATATTGAAAGTAAGAGCAAGATCCTTTTCCCCTCTATAAACGGCTTTCGGACCATCTTTTGTTGAAAAGACAGGAATTTGTGCAAGATTCTCTATGTAGAGAAACCATGCAGTAAAAAATGCAGCAATTAAAATGAGTGAAATATTCTTCAAAGCCTTCCCGTTAAATACAAAAAAGAATTTCATCGTCCCCACCTCGTCCAATACTGTCCTTGTCTCAACCTATGACCGTATTTTTAAAAATATGATTAGAAAATTTTTATAATAAATTTTCAATAATTGGAAAAGACTACAATAAATAGATATTTCGCTGGAGGTTATTCAATGTTTGGACTTCTAATAAATGATAAGGAAGTAAAAGAAATGGAATACCTTATTAAAAGAGAAATGGATGAAATACTTTTTGATTTAAGAGATGATCGAATTGATCATATTGTAAAAAGAGCAATGGAAGAGAGATATAAGGTTTTATTTACACTTTTTAGACGGGTTGCGTCTCCACATGATTGTTTAAGGTATATGAGGAGGGGAAAAAAGGATAGGAAAAAGGGTTAATAAAAAACTTCATATTTTTTTGTGCAAAGTTCGTTGACAATTATTTAGTATCTTGGTATATTAATAAACGTCGCTGCTGACGTAAAAAACACTTGAAAAAATTTGTTGACATTACGTTTTGCGGGTGATATATTAATAAAGTCGCCTTTGAGCGAATGGATAAATTGTTCTTTGAAAACTAAACAAACAAAATCGTGCAAACAAACAAAATTTTTAGTTTCAAATAAGAAACTAAGCCAACGTAAC
>NZ_JAGGQW010000091.1 GCF_018613065.1 Bacillus sp. ISL-7
GAAGTTTATTTTCATAGTAGTGTAAGTAGATTTGTTCACAAACTTATTCTTTTCCACTCACTTATTACAAGAATGCTGCCCAATTGATACATAAAAAAAAGGCTTCTTATTATTTAAGGAAAAGCAGCTGTAAATATATCCACATCCGATCTCCTAACAATTCACTTTTTTAAATTCATTTTATGATTATCTTTATATTTCTTTCTTACATTTTACAATTATAAATTTTATTGGAGGTTTATTTTTCATGTTCTTACTTGGCTCGTCAATTTCTGAAAACTCTACAAGTCCATATTTTCCAAATTCTTGTTTTATGGAGTCAGAATCATAAAAAAACATTTTTACGCCTTCCATTATCTCGAAATAGTCTTTATCCAATTGTTTACCCTTACCAAACATTGGAGCTTTTTTTGAAACAGTTGTAAAAATCATATATCCATTTGGCTTTAACTGATTATAGCAATCTTTAATAAACTTATCTCTCTCTCGATTATTCAATAAGTGAATAAGTGCATAGCAAAATATACCATCATAAAGTTTGTTATCAAAAGGCATGTCAGTTACTGAACCATGAAAAATACTAATATCAAGCCCATTTTGCCTCGCCAAATCAATCGCTGTTTTTGAAATCTCAATACCTGTAACATTTATTCCATTGTCAATAAAAACCTTTGCATTTCTACCATATCCAATACCTGGTACTAGTATATCTTTAACATTCCTTTCAAGGAAAAAGTCCTTTATTAAGATTGCGGAGTCTGTAGGTTCAAATCCCCACATCGTTTGGTTTTCTATAAAACTTGATTCCCAGAATTCCATTATATCTATCTCCTTTAGGTTTTATTTTAGTTTGTCTACTATGTTGACTCTTGCACTGTTACTTTAATAAGAAATTTATTGACGTGGTACGAACAAGATTATCGAAACACCAATTAAACATATTCCTGCACCCACCCAATCATAAAAATCAGGTGTTTTTTTATCTATGCCCCATCCCCATAAAACAGATAGCACTATAAACACTTCCTAACCATAAATCAATATTCAAAGTAAAACGTACTCTTATTCAATTATCCTGCTTCGTTACATTAGGTACAACATTTCACAATATATTCTGTGGAAAAAGAAAAAGGCGACCTTCATCTTGAAGGATCGCACCAATTAGTTGAACAAAAAACCTTAAAACATAAAAATAATTATTCTATAACAAAAGATAAGAATTTCAATATAACATCTTTCATACTGTAAGGTATTCAGCCATTACAATATTTCGATATACCCTTCTGTTCCATGCACGCGAATTCGTTGCCCGTCTCTTATCAGTTTGGTTGCATTTACTACCCCGACAACTGCTGGTAATCCATATTCACGTGCGATAACTGCTCCATGGGTCATCAGTCCACCAACTTCGGTAACTAGACCTTTTATGGATACAAATAAAGGTGTCCAGCCAGGATCAGTAAAGGAGGTGACTAATATATCACCATCTTCTAAATCAGCATCTTTCATGTTTAAGATGACACGCGCTCGTCCCTCTATCACTCCGGAAGAAACAGGCAGACCTAACATCGCTTCGGCTGGGAGATTTTCTCGTTTGTACTCACCCGTAATGATTTCACCATCAGACGTGATCACACGTGGGGGAGTTAGTTTTTCATATAATTTGTACTCGTCTTTTCGTTTGCTGATGATCTGGTAATCCAGTTTGTTTGTACGTACGACTTCGGGAAGTTCTTCAAAAGTGAGGTAGTAAATATCTTCTTTTTCATGAACTACGCCCGCTTTTACGAGTCGTTCGGCTTCTTTCAGTATAGCCTGCTTATAAACGAAGTAGCGATTAACAATGCCGTATTTTGGATATTCACGATAACCGATGAAATTCCGAATACGATCGATCATTCGTTTTGTCTCTTTGGCCTTTTGTTCACCATCCGGCAATTGCTTCAATCGAACTAATAACTCTTGTTCTTTTTTCAAAGCCTCCTGTTTCCCTTGCTCAAATTTCCGCTTGCCGGCATCAGGCTCAAAGTTTTTGATGATACTGAGAATCATGGGGACAAGTGTAACTGGTTTTTCGCTCCAACGAGTTTTCGTAATATCGATTTCTCCGCTGCACCGCATTCCATATTTGTTGAGATAATCATAGATAGCGTCCCGTGTTTCCTGTCCGCCATTAAACTTAACCAGTTCTTCCAAAAAGTTATCATCTTTTACATGTTGTAAATAATCAATTACTTCTGGATATGGACGAATCACATCTGCGACATCCAATAATGCTAGACCCATTTCCGAAGTAATATTGTTTGGTACAGATTGAGAAAGTATGTCTGCTACGTTTTTTTCACCTAACCACTCCATCATTTTTTCATTGATCCAATGTGAAGCATTTATAGCAGTCATAAAAACAGCTGTACTTTGTGGGTCAAATAAAATCTTCTTTAACTCTTTGATATCTTCCAAAATAAAATCAAATAGATCCGATCCTGATTTCGTTTTAATGTTTTGTTTTAACTCTTCTATCGACGTTTGACTGCGCTTAATCAACTCATGAACAATGGTCGGATTGTTTTCGATTTCTTCCGGCATATCTGTATTGTTTCTGTTGGGACTCGGTGCTTTTTGATCATTTGGTAACGATTTTATAAAATCTCCTCGCTCTACAACAGTCGTAAGTGCGTCTTTCATGAGCGGATCGTGTTGTCCCATGGTATTTAATAACATGTTTCTGCTGTCAGGTGAAGCCAGCATAGGTGTGACATCCACAAACAACCTTCCACCAGCTTTACGCATAGGTGCAGGAGTTATTAACAGGTGAAAAGACAATCCCAATGGTTTCATAGGGTCGGTCATCATTTGTTGATGACCAACAGATACATAGACGTGATTTTCTTGATCATTCGCTTCAGGGATGGGGAAAAGCGTCGTGATTGGACGGCTCTGGACAATATAACAAGTATCATCAACCAAACACCACTCGATATCTTGCGGGAAGCCAAAATGAGCTTCGATCTGTTTTCCGATGCGTGCCAGTTGTAAAATTTGTTGGTCGGTAAGAGTTTGAGTCTGTTGCTGATCGGGATCGATCTGCTGGGTCTCTGTTCCGCCTTCTTTTCGTCCATAAATAGCCAATTTTTTGGTTGCTATCCTCTTATCGACGATTTTATCTTCCTGTACTTTATAACAATCGGCAGATACCAAGCCAGAGACCAGTGCTTCTCCTAGCCCAAAACTGGCTTCGATTGATAGGAGCTTTCGGTTAGAGGTAATCGGATCAGCGGTAAATAAAATCCCTGATGCCTGTGGGAAAACCATCCGTTGAATGATAACGGATAAATACACTTGGCTGTGGTCAAATCCGTTTTGCATACGGTAGATTACCGCACGATCCGTAAATAGGGAAGCCCAGCATTTGCTGATATGCTGCAAGATGGCTTCTTTTCCGATGATATTTAAATAGGTGTCTTGTTGACCAGCAAAAGAAGCATGTGGTAAATCTTCAGCAGTCGCACTAGACCGCACTGCATATGCATGTTCATCGCCAAACTGGGAGAGATAATGAGTAACTGCGCACGCAACATTGGAAGGAATTTCTACTTCTATAATGAGTTGTCGAATCTTCCTGCTGATTTCACCAATTTGATCTCGATCCTCTACATTTAGCATTGTTAGTTGATCTAACAATGCTTGAAACGTTTCGTTATGTTCGATGGCTTTTTGATATCCCACTGTTGTAACGCAAAATCCTTCTGGTACTTGTATTCCTTGAATTTTTGATAATTCCCCTAAATTTACCCCTTTCCCGCCAACGAGCAAAAGCTGTGTTTTTACCATTTCCTGAAAACCGAGAACCAATGAACCCATTCTACATCCCTCCAACAAATCTCATTAAAGTTCTATTGCATTTTAGCAGTAGTAAATGAGAATAAACAGTCTATATTGACCATTTTTTATATGCTATAATTAAATTAGGAAGAGTTCAATTTTCAAATAAATATCTAAATCTTATCATAAGTGCCACTAGAGTTAATTAGAGGGGCTTTCTTAAAAAAATATCCATACCGGCAAACATTTCATAATCAATCCGTATTTTCCAAGTATTTTAAGTCTCTTCATCGCTTTTGAACTCTAAAATATCTCCAGGTTGACAATCCAATGCCTTACATATCGCTTCTAATGTTGAAAAACGAATCGCTTTTGCTTTCCCGTTTTTCAGAATGGAAAGGTTCGCCATTGTAATCCCAACCCTCTCCGAAAGTTCAGTTACGCTCATTTTCCTTTTAGCCAGCATCACATCAATATTGATTATAATTGCCAAGTTATCCACCTCACACTATTAAATCATTTTCAGATTTTATTTCTACGACTTCATGTACAAGCCTTTGGAGGACACCAGCAAAGGTTGCGATTACGCTTAAAGCAAAGGTCGAATATAATCCCATTGCTATGACACCTGCTCTGTCACCTTCCATATATATAGCAACAAAAATGATTCCTGCAACAATCAAGGCACTGATTGTGATGGCACAGCACTTGATAACCTTCAAAGCTCTAACAGATAATTCAGAGAAAGCCTTGTTCTTATCAATGTAAATTAAAAGTTTAAATGCTTTATACAACGCGATGAAAAATGGAATAGACAATAAATAAGCAGATAGTAAAAAGGGATATTGCAAGTAAGCAGTCTCTGGATGCGCTTCTGCATCTCTACTGGCTATCTCAGGCGCCCAAAATATACACAAAGCAAGTGCCACAATTCCAATCAGAAGAATAACTCCCTTTAGGAAAAATATTGTCCATCGGTTCATAGAAAACACCTCTCTAATAATGTCCATGCGTTACTTAGCGGTTTCATATCATTTACCTTTATTTTTCTTTTAGTCAGCATCACATTGATACTGATTATAATTGCTATGTTCTCCACCTCAGACCGTTAAATCATTGTCTGATTTTATATCAATCGCTTCTTTTAAAAGCTTTTGGAGAACAGCAGCAAAAACTGCAATCACCATGGAAGCAAAAGGTACAACCAATCCGACAAAGATGACTCCTGGGGCGTCGTCTTTCTCCGCAAAGAGATAGAAGAGCGGCAAGACTAGTACATGCAAGATACTGATTGTGATGGCACAGTGTTTGATTTTCTTTAAAGCTTTTACAGAAATTTGCGAGAAGGCTTTATTTTTGTCAATATAATGTAATAGTTTGAAAGCCTGATACAAAGCAAAGTAAAAAGGGATCGCCGATGCATAAAAAACAATGGAAACGAGATATTTTATATAAGCAAACTCTGGAAGCAATTTTGCTGCAACATTCCATATCTCAGGCACCAAAAAGATACACAAAGCAAGAACCGGAATTCCAATAAGAATATCAGCTATCTTTAAAAATAATGTTTTTCCTCTTTTCATAAAAGCACCTCTCTAATTTATTGTTAATTGGATTTTAATACTTTATTTATCGTTTTTCAATAATTTTTTATTAATTTTAAAAATATTTTTGTTGTAAAACAATTGTTTATTTTAGACAAAGATAAAAAGCATTTCTAATACAAAGAAATGCTCTAGAAACTTAAAATATAAAATTTATAAATTGTTCAATATAAAAATAATTTTAATTCATTTAAAGGTATCCAATCTAGATTTTGTATCGAAATATATCATCCTTTATAATAATCAATGGCTTTTTGGAAATCCTCCAGTGTATCTACATCCATTAATACTCCCGGATCATCTACATTTTTGTATTTTTTTTGGTAACCGCCCAGGACCGCACGCAAATTACTTTCTGAATTGGTTTCGATAATTTTCTGTTTCACTTCGCTTGATAATTTGATAGGGTGACCGCCTTTATAGTTAAAGCTGGGAATTACTACCTTCCCTTTGTGTTTTGCTATTAGCTTAACGGTCTCTTTTTTAACAAGCGGACAATCTCCGGGTGTTATAAAGAAGGTTGGGGCATTTACTTCGCTGCAGCCCTTTTGAATGGAAGTAAACATTCCCTGGTTAAAGTTTTCATTATAAACAAGCTTGATCTGAAATGAATAGGCATTTTTACTGCTGATTTTTGCCATTTCCTCTTGGATGAGTTCCGCTTGAAACCCAGCTACGACGATGACCCTGCTGCATAATCCTTCAAATTTAGATAAGGTATGCTCCAAGATGGACATTTCCCCCATAGGCAATGTCATTTTAAATGTATTTGCTCGGCTGGAATATCCAGCAGCTAAGACGATCGCTTCCATTTTATGTCCCCCCTCTATCTATCGTTTTATCTAAATCTTCTATTAGTCTTGTAACCCCACCTTTCAATTACATTTTATTTGATAATACTTATTATATATGAGATTTTGGAACCTAAATGGCTGGATTGGGCGAAACAACTTCAATCCATTGCGCAGGTCGGATTAACGTATAATTTTAAAGTCAAGTAGACTACAGATAATATATATTTGAGGAGAATCTACGATTATATGATAATGCAGTATCTGAAGCCACGTTCAAAATCATTAAAACAGAGTTTGTCAAAGGACGTTCCTTTGATTCACTGGAAGACCTGATCTGTGAGTTACATGATTATATACATTGGTTTAATCTTCTTCGTATTCACGGTACGCTAGACTATTTAAGCCCGATTGAATACAAACTTACACACCTTAAAAAAGTTGTCTAGTTTGGTGTTGACAATCCAGATATCCCTTTTAAAAAAGGCTGTAAATAGCCAATGGATAAGCATGTACATTCGCCCTTACAATTATAGACAACCCTCAATAAGATAGTAAAGAAGGAAGTGAGGAGTGTTAAATGAGTATTTTTATACTATTAACTGGGGCTTGTACTGTATTTTTCCTTTTTAAGTGCTTCTATTTTAGAAAAATGATAAAGGAAAAAAGAAAGGAATGGATTCAGTGGGGATTGGGTGTTGACTGTTGCTGCTTTTATAGCCGACCCTTTACGGTTGCCAATCAATACATCTCCATTAATGGATTCCAGGAAGTTGTTGACAAGAAAAGTCCCATTTGTTATTCGCTCGTAACAATGAATTGGTGGGGGAAAAGAAAGGTATTTGGACAGGGCTATATCCACGGCGATTATAAAGATTCAAAAGGTTTTCAAATATTCATGAAAAACATCCCAAATGGTGAAAACTACCAAATAGAGGTATTAAACGGATTTAATATGTCATTTGGACAGTTTCAAGTTAAGTAAAAATGTAAATAGCCTAGTGTCAATCCCGGATATTATGTGCTTGCAATCGAATATCCTAGGATAGCCAATAGAATGCCAAGAAAATAGCTGCTAGCCAAATAAAGAAAAAACTGTAAGTCTCTATGATTCCTTTTTAGCATAAAAAGTTCAAAATTAAATGTAGAAAATGTTGTGTATGCCCCCAAAAAGCCTGCACTTAAAAAAACACGAATGGAGTCTGTAATCCAATCACTTCCCATAAGAAGCCCAATTAAAAATGAACCTGTTGTGTTTACCATAAAGGTTCCCAATGGAAATAACAGAAACCTTGAGAAATACTGGTTTACAAAGTGCCTAACGATTGCACCGAAAAAGCCGCCTAAGCCCACAAGCCAAATTTGAACAACCATTCCCCTCACACTTCCCTTTTTTTGTAGGTAGAAAGAAAGAATCCGATGTATGCTAAGAAATACCCGCCAACCGAACTGACCACTATATAAGTAAATGCAATAATTATAAGTCCTTGATTTAAATAATGAACTACCTCTATGCTAAAAGTGGAAAAAGTCGTATAAGCTCCAATTAATCCTGTACCAATTCCGACGACAAACCATCCTGGTAATTCATACACTCTTGAAATCCCCTGAAGGAACCCTAACAAAAAACACCCGGTTAAATTTACAAATATAGTCCCAATAAATAGAAAAGAATCCAAACTTAAAAACCACTGGGAGATGGAAAATCTTAGTAAAGCACCGATGATTCCCCCTATACCTACGGATAAATACATGGTCATCCCACCTTTATGAATTATTTTATGCAGGACAACATAAAAAAGAATCAGGGCTACCCTGATTCTTTCCCTATTCGGTCTTAATCGTTATCATTATTATACCATTCTTCTTCCCATTCATCCGATTCATGCTCGGAGCACCACCGATAATTTCTTTTGTAAAAGGTTTTCACATAGTTATTCAACATGACATGTCTTAGCTTTTCTTGTGCTGGGGTCAATCCCCCTGCCTCAGAGTATACTTTAATTAAATCACTATAATCATGATGAATTTTGATATAAATTTGATCAAGTTTTTTTTGCTGTTCCGGGGTCAGCTTCACTTTTTTTGTACAATTCATCTCTGGATCATACATTTCATTTTCTGTTGGTTTATGGACTGCCCCCTTAGCCTGGGTGGCAGCTGATATGAACAGGAAACTGCAAAAAAGGATACAGGAAATCACGAATACTTTTGCCATTTTAGTGAACCTCTTTAACGTAAATTTTTTAATTTACTAGAAACTTAATCAGTCATCATGATCTTCATGGTCGTCATTGTCGTCGTCATCCCCGCTATGTCTTCCTGAGCCTTCCTTCTCTACCTCTAACACTTTACCGGTTGCTTTATCAATTTCCACTTCATACCTTCCATTTTTAGCTTGAATGATAATTTCATATTTTACCATTCCATCGTCTTTTTCAACATGTGCGCTTACAATCTTCCCGTTTACCTTTTTCAGTGCAATTTGTTTTGCTTTTTCCATACTTATACCCTCAAGCGGCTTTACTCCTTGGGCGTTGACAGATAGCAGGTTAATTCCAAACAGGAAATTAAATGTTAAAAACAGTGCTACTAATTTTTTCAATATTTTCACTCCTAATTTTTTTTTAGTATGTGGATTCAAAACCAAAATTATTCATAGTAATTCTAAATTATGAAAAAACATAATTTAGGGGCTGTTTCTTTTGAGTCTCATCAAATGTTCCCTTCCATACTGGGAAAGAGGGCTTCTTGTAACTTTATCATCCTTTTAACGTTTACTACAAACGCAGTTAGAAATGCTAGTAAATAAATGTAAGCATTTTGCATATGGTTTTTCCCTTAGAATATTTCCTTTGTCCATGTTATTAGCCCGAGCTATTTATGGGAAGGGACATAGGATATTGAACAAAGCTGAAAAAAGGAGGGGGCCAATGTTTAACTTTAGTTCTATCGATCTTAGTCATTTTTTGTTAGCAATGTCTGTTTTGTTAGGTTTGGCACATTTACTGGGCTATTTGGCTGAGAGGTTAATGGTGCCAAGGGTCATCGGCGAAGTCACAGCAGGACTTGTTTTAGGGCCAACAATACTTGGGTACTTTTTTCCCCATGCCTTTACTTGGCTGTTTGCTGGTTTTCCACAGGAAGATCGAATGTTTGGACTTATGTACCAAATCGGTCTAACTTTACTCATGTTCTGTTCGGGGTTAAATATGCATACAAAATTAAAAAGAGGGGACGGGAAAATCGTAACGGTGATTGTGCTTGCATCTACTATTCTCCCGTTTGCCCTTGGGTGGCTTGCTACTTATTTACTTGATTTCAAACAATTTCTTGGTCCGGCTAATAGTAATTTTGCAATCAAAATCGTCATCGGGATTTCAGTTTCAGTAACCTCAATTCCGGTCATTTCAAAGATTTTTCATGACTTAGGAATTATGCATTCAAGGTTTGCAAAACTGGTAGTAGCAATTGCAGGAGTCCATGATACTTTCCTTTGGGGAGCTCTTGGAATAGCTACAGCGGTTGCCGAGCATGGCGGGCCTGTTACGGTTAGTACAGTTTTTAAAAGTATCGGCATTACGACAGCGTTTGTTATCGTTACCATTTTTGCTCTCTATCTTTTATTTAAGAAATTAACGATTCGAAAAGGGAATTTCTTATTTAGAGCTTCACATATTGGGTATTTCTTATTTATCGTGTTCGTCGTTTCCGCCATTGCAGGTTATCTAAATGTAGAAACCATTTTTGGGGCTCTGTTAGCTGGAATTGGAGCAAAATTAACTTTACCTTCAACGTTGTTTGAGCGTTTGAAACAGTCGGTTGTACACATTTCATTTTCTTGGTTTATTCCTGTATACTTTGCTGTCGTTGGTTTAAATTTAAATCTTGCAAAAAATTTCCAAACACTTTTTTTTCTCAAATATTTGATATTTGCCACTCTCACTCAATCCATTATTGTGTTTTTTGCCTGTAAGATTATTCGTCAAAATTTTTTAACAAGTATGAACTTTGCGATGGCAATGAACGCTAGAGGCGGCCCGGGAATTGTTTTGTCAACCGTTGCTTTTTCAGAAGGAATTATTAACCAGGATTTCTTTGGGATTCTTGTAATGCTATCCCTAATAACATCGTGGATGGCAGGTTCATGGCTTCGTTTTGTCTTAAATAAAGGCTGGATATTTATGCCGGGGGATGAAGGGCTACTTTCAGAAAAATCCTATAACAATAATGATATAATCGATTTACAAAAACAGATTCAAATTGACCATGAAACCCGAAACAAACGTTTAAGCAATACCCTTTCATAACGAGATTAAAATCTTAAATAAACATCCAGCATTACCCTTTTGATTTATAGGACCCAATCCATTTTTATGAAATTATTGAATTGAACATGAAGAACTTTTATAAATATTTAAAAAAATGGCTTAGAGAAAACTCAAAGCCATTTTTATGTGAATTATCTGTTCTCTTTTAAGGTACCCGCATAAACTTTATAATGTGTCTTGTTTGAACTTCACTCTTTATCTTTATAATTTGGCCACTGCATCTTAATAGATTCTCTGAATTGGCCCATATTAAAGTTTTTACCTGGACAACTTTTTGTGACCCCTTTTAATTCACGATGTCCCAGAATGTGAGTAGTTGATAAATTAAATTGATGTAAAAGGAAAATGCATAGTTTACTCAATGATTTTAGCTGCTCTATTGATGGAGTATGAATATCAAAATTACCAGCTATACAAATACCTATTGATTTTTCATTATATGAATATGCGTGTGCTCCAACATGGTATCCTCTTCCTTTAATAATTTCACCATTTTCCTCAATAAAAAAATTGTACCCTATTCCACTCCATCGACGATGATCCTGATGAAACCTATGCGTCTTTTTAATATCCCAACCTATTTCTTCTGTATGGTGTACAATGATGTACATGACATCTTTTAAAGCAATAAGCGGTTCTTTAAACGATAAATTAATATCTTTAATCAATCCCGGTTCTACTTTCATGTGGACTTCTCCTCATCACATGAGCTTAATCATGATCCCCGTCTTATCATCTGAACGAAGATTATTCCTTTTCTCATATTGTTCTAAGACACGAGAATATACTTGTAAACCGATTGTATGTATCTGTTTAAATGTTTCTTCAATTGAATAGTTTGGATGAAAAAGGCCATCTGTTATCATTAATAATGTTTTGATTTCACTGATATTTACTTGACCATGCTGAATAAAATTGAAAACTTCTTTTTTTCCATTAGCTACAGAGTAACCATATTCCTTATTAGCTAATGAACGATTAAAGATAAGCTGTTGAGTACGATCCAGATAATACTCCTCATCTGGAATTTTAATTCCTTGCTTTCTTTGTTCTTCACGCCATGCCTTCGCTCTATAACTTATATCTTTTACAGTATCCCTTGTTAAGGCATTTATGGTTCCGTTTTGATACTCAGCAATGATCATACAATCACCAAGCTGAGCATAAGAAATCTTTCCGTCTTTTTCAATCTTTATAATTGCAGCACATGTTGACCAAAGATTTTCATATTTTTCCTGATTCACCTTGTATTTTTCCATGCGTGCTCTCAACATTCTATTAGCAGCCATGACTCCTTCAACTAATGAAAGGTTACTTCGGTAGAGTCTAAAGAAATAATCTTTAAATATATTTGATGCTAAATATGCACCGTTCCTTCCGTTTTCATCTTTGAATGGCAATAATGGAGTTGCCCCATCAAAAACCCCATAGACATTTATCTTTTCATTTAATACAATTGAATCTTCACTTACACTTTTATGAGGGGCAGCACATAAAAAAGACTCAACTTTCATTGGTTGTCCACCTTCTTTTTATCAAAATTAACAGTAAATTGATTAATTATATAAAGACATTATATGGTTTAATGAGGAAATTTATTGTTACTAATTTTCTGTTTCTTAAATAAGGTGCTGCACCCTTCACTAACACACTTTGTTTGAAATCATTTTGGAAATCACCTACATACAATTAATATTATTAATTATAAAATAAAAACGCAGTTGAAAGTTCGATTCAATTGAACTTTCAACTGCCTTTTATAACTATTGGACTTTTTCAGTGCTCTCGTTGAATACAGAAATCATCTTCTCCATGTGGCATAACCTTTTTTGTTGAAAAGAGATTCGGCGTTGGCTGTACCCTTAATTTTGGCAACTCTATCGGTTAGATCATCGTTTTAGTACCATTAGTAACAATCATCATGTTTCGATATTTATAGGGATAAATTTCTTAGAAATAAAAAAAGTCACATCCGTTTATTGGAGGTGAGTTTTAGGGTATCTTTTAGCGATTTTGTTTTGTCCTATGTAATAGCCCACACAATTTCACTAGTTATGGCTGCTGCGTTCCCGCCCTGACCCGTTTCCTAATGTCCTTGTTGGACTATGACTCCGCAGGTAGGACTCGAACCTACGACCGATCGGTTAACAGCCGATAGCTCTACCACTGAGCTACTGCGGAAAATTTCTAACTTCCTATTTACATGATCATCGGGTGATGAATCTAATTCAAAATGTTTTTTGTTGCTTAGTGGAAATGACGGGAGTTGAACCCGTGTGCAAAGATATTGGCACTTATACTTCTACGAGTGTAGTCAGTAGAATTGATTTCACTTACTTCTTTAGCCTACTGACAGGCGTTGAAGCAGCTAGTCTGGTTAGTCTCTTCCTTCATCCTCAGACGGTGGAATTCGGCGTAGTCCACTTATCATAAGTCCCTTACCCTACCACATGGACGATGGAGGGAGGAACCGCTATCGTCTGTTATTAGGCAGCGAAAGCGAAGTTGTTGTTTTGTTTGCCAGTTATTAGGCTTTATCGTTTTTACGAGGACGATTCCCTCGACTCGCCATATAAGCTCAAACTATCCCTGTCGATACCAAGACATCCCCATTATATAATGGCAGAGAAGAAGGGATTTGAACCCTCGCACCGGTTACCCGACCTACACCCTTAGCAGGGGCGCCTCTTCAGCCACTTGAGTACTTCTCTGTAATAAAAGCTTACCGTCAGTTCCGTTAAGAACTTACAAGAGAAATATATCATGTCTGCTAAATCGATGATAGCTGTAAATTTCGGTAGTTCAAAAGTCCTATATCATTGTTTTTTTCTACTTCAATCACTTGCAATTAGTGTAAAAAATTCCGTTTAGGTTGAAAAAAAGCATTACAATTAACAGTTTTGTAAAAATTACTGAAGAAATTAATTATCGTTAGTGGACAAACAATGAGTTTGACAATTAACCTCGCCATAAGAAATAACTCCTTTTTTAGTTTTAGTTTTTAATGGAAGCCACTTTTATGAAATATCCCTTTTTAATAAACTTCTTCTCCTCCATAAAAAATAAATCAATATTGAAAGGACCAATAAGCTCGTAATTAAATAAATACTATATGTCGATATATATAGTTCCACACTAGTCCAATTTTCCCCTAATATTCTTCCTAGTGTGATAAAAGTAATACTCCATATTAATGCACCCGTAAAAGCGTAAATCGCAAATTTTCTAAAGGGGAAGAGATTGACAGCAGCTATATATGCTGTAAGATGACGAACACCAGGAATAAAATAACCAAGTAATAAAAGATAAGGACCGAATTTCCTGAATAATTTCTTTGTTCTATTAATTTTTTGCTCAGTAATGTGAATTTTTGGTCCAAACTTTTCTAATAAAGGCAATCCAAATTTGTAACCGATGAGGTAACTAAGCGAAATCCCCCCCATGGCTCCTACAAAGGCACTTATTATTGACATTATGTATGATAATTTTCCCTGAAACACATTGTAACCAATATATGTAAGAAGAACCTCATCGGGTATAGGAAGTCCAACAATACCACCGATTAAGGCGAAGGTTATTCCGAAGTACCCATATTGTTCTAGAAGGTACGCAATATGATTCTGCATTTTCTCATTCCACCTTAAGATAATTCTAAAAATCACTTATATTTTTTTTATTATCAGAAGTATTTTAATAAATAAAAAAGAAGGTACTTTCTTTCCACTCTAACAGTTTGCTCAACTTAAACTGCCGCTTTATTAAAAAAGCCAACAAATGGCAGCTGGTCTTCAACTCATGTACTCGTTACTTTAAGTACAATTCTTTAAAATCTGTTTCGTTAATTAAATCAAAAATAGACGATGCTTTATATTAAAGCATCGCACCTGTTAGTTATACTAGTCCCTTTTTAACCAATATACAAATTTTTTAACAATATATAAAAATTGGATGTGACTTTTAGGATATATTTTAGCGTTTTTGTATCGTCCTATGTAATAGCCCACACAATTTCACTAGTTATGGCTGCTGCGTTCCCGCCCTGACCCGTTTCCTAACGTCCTTGTTGGACTATGACTCCGCAGGTAGGACTCGAACCTACGACCGATCGGTTAACAGCCGATAGCTCTACCACTGAGTTACTGCGGAAAATTTCTAACTTCCTATTTACATGATCATCGGATGATGAATCTAATTCAAAATGTTTTTTGTTGCTTAGTGGAAATGACGGGAGTTGAACCCGTGTGCAAAGATATTGGCACTTATACTTCTTCGAGTGTAGTCAGTAGAATTGATTTCACTTACTTCGTTAGCCTACTGACAGGCATTGAAGCAGCTAGTCTGGTTAGTCTCTTCCTTCATCCTCAGACGGTGGAATTCGGCGTAGTCCACTTATCATAGGTCCCTTCCCCTACCACATGGACGATGGAGGGAGGAACCGCTATCGTCTGTTATTAGGCAGCGAAAGCGAAGTTGTTGTTTTGTTTGCCAGTTATTAGGCTTTATCGTTTTTACGAGGACGATTCCCTCGACTCGCCATATAAGCTCAAACTATCCCTGTCGATACCAAGACATCCCCATTATATAATGGCAGAGAAGAAGGGATTTGAACCCTCGCGCCGGTTACCCGACCTACACCCTTAGCAGGGGCGCCTCTTCAGCCACTTGAGTACTTCTCTGTAATAAAAGCTTACCGTCAGTTCCGTTAAGAACTTACAAGAGAAATATATCATGTCTGCTAAATGGTTGATAGCTGTAAAATTTGGTAGTTCAAAAGTCCTAGTTACATCATTAGAACTTTTGGTTAACATATATTAGAATATTTGTATAAAAAACATAAGGCCTCTCTTATGATTGGATGAGGCCGCAAGTTCATACGGTTTAAAATTCTTCGTATTCTGCAGGATCTTGGTTGTTTATTCTGCCATCAGGGCGAGTTAATCCTGAAATGATACTCATTTCTATTTCATCTAAGGAGAAATCAAAAATAGATATATTTTCAAACTGCCTTGCAGGAGATGATGATTTAGGAATGGCAATGGCCCCAAGTTGATAGTGCCAACGTAAAATAACTTGTGAAATAGACTTGTTATGATGATCGGCAATCTGTTGAAGGGTATCATTTTGGAAAACTTCATTTGCTCGAGCTATTGGGCTCCAGGATTCCGTTGTAATGTTATTTTCTTCATGCCATTTTCTTTGTGGTGCTTGATTGAATAATGGGTGTAATTCGATTTGGTTAATGCTAGGTTTCACACCTGTTTCTTTTTCTAAACGCTCTATATGTTCAGGTAAGAAATTACAGACACCGATCGAACGAATAAGCCCCCATTTTTTAGCATCAATTAATGCTTCCCAAGCTTCCAAGTATATGTCCTGTTTAGGATTTGGCCAATGAATGAGATATAAATCATAATAATCTAGATTTGCTCGAAATAACGATTCTTGAATGGTCGCAACCGCCCTGCCATAGGTTTGATAGCGACCGGGCAGTTTCGATGTAATCTTTAATTTTACTCTTGGAACAGAACTGCGTCTAACAGCCTCTCCAACCGTGCCTTCATTTTCATAATTATAAGCAGCATCTATTAGTCTATATCCCATATCAATTGCACTTAAGATCGAATGAACACCATCATTCCCTCTTAGCTTATATGTACCCAAACCGATTACTGGCAAAGTAAGCCCATCATTAAGTGTAATTTCTGGAATTGATTTATCCATCATTAATCACTCCATTCCATAATTATCAAGTTTAACATAATTTTGGTAACAATTCATGGAAAGACTTAATCGCCAATGGTTTTCATTACCCTAAGTATCGATGGTATAGTGCCTTTGCTTCGGAAATATCCTTGGTTCCGTGGACTAACACCCTTCCGTCTTTAAAAATGACTAATCGGTGCGGATCCACTGTATATGTTAATAGATACGGATTTCTCTGTACTGTTCCCCCTTGATTTGCCAATAATTTTTCTAACGCTACTAAGTCACGCAAGGCGGGAAGCGCAGGACGTATCTGAACAGAATCTCTTCCACAGAGGACAGCTGTCTTGGTTTGATTTTCAAAAGCTAAATAGGGGAAGGAACGTTCTTTCCCACAGGTTGGACAATCTTCTTTTTTCAATTTATCTACCTTGATCGTACTATGTTGATTTTTCCACAAGTCAAAAGACACGAGTTTGCTCCGAAGAGAATCCAGATCGCCAACCAAAATTTTCAAGGCTTCACTTATTTGATACGCAACGACCATGTTTACAGCTGGACTTATAATTCCAGCTGTGTCACAGGTTAATCCGCCTAGCGGAACGGTTTCAAGTAAGCAAGCAAGGCAAGGTGTTTTTTCTGGAATAATCGTGTAGGATATGCCGTAGCTTCCCACGCATGCCCCGTAAATCCAAGGGATGCCCACCTTTTGTGCTACATCATTCATGATCATTCTTGTTTCGAAATTATCGGTTGCATCAATCATCAGATCCACATTTTGAGCCCAGTCAAGAAGCTCGGTGACGGAGGCATCACCAATGATTGCCTCAATCAGCACCGAAGAGTTAATCGCTGTTAAGCGGTTTTTGGCTGCGATGACTTTGGGAATTCGGTTTTTGGCATCTTCTTCAGCATAGAGCTGCTGTCGCTGTAAATTCGACCATTCGACATAATCCCGATCCACAATGGTTAGTTTCCCTACTCCAGCACGGACAAGGGCTTCGGCACTTCCTGAACCGAGTGCTCCCATTCCGATGATAAGTACATGTTTCATGGAAATTAGCTGCTGTCCTTCTTTCCCAATCGGTGAAAATAGTTCTTGTCGTGAGTAGCGATTCACCCGATACTCATTCCTTCCTTGGGACTGCTGGCTGTCGCATATCTCTTTTTCTCGATTCGGCCGGCTTCAAAGCCTAATCGTCCCGCTTCGATCGCTAAACTCATGGCTCGAGCCATTTTGACCGGATCGTTTGCTGCTGAAACAGCCGTATTTAATAACACCCCATCAGCACCTAATTCCATCGCCAATGCTGCATCAGCTGGGGAGCCAATACCAGCATCCACAATCACAGGTACGACCGCTTGCTCGATAATAAAGCCTAGATTAACAGGATTGATGATCCCTTGACCGGATCCAATGGGCGAGGCCCCAGGCATGACCGCATGACAGCCCACTTCTTGGAGCTTTCGAGCTAAAACCACGTCATCGGATGTATAGGGGAGGACAATAAATCCTTCCTTCACTAATTCTTCCGTTGCTTTAAGGGTTTCAATCGGGTCAGGAAGTAAGGTGTGATCACAGCCAATCACTTCCACTTTAATCATATCGCATAGTCCTGAAGCTTTCGCTAGTTTTGCGATCCGGACCGCCTCTGCGGCTGTTTTTGCTCCAGCAGTATTAGGCAGAAGCTTATATTTTTGAGTGTCGAGCTGTTCTAAAAAATTCGGCTGGCTTGGTTCAAAAATATTCATTCGTCTCACCGCAAACGTGAGGATTTCTGCTTTCGACACTTCCACTGCTGCCTTTTGGATTTCAAAGCTTGGATACTTTCCCGTACCTAGTAACAAACGAGATTGAAAGGATAATGAACCTATTTTTAACATGTCAACCGCCTCCTACAAAATGGACTATTTCGATTCGATCTTTATCTGATATTCTCGTACTTTGGTGCTCTAGCCTGGTTAATATTTCACCGTTTACTTCCACAACAACGACCTTATCTTGAATGTCATGATGTTTGAGAACATCTGAAACAGATACGATTTGGTCGGGTAATTGGATCCACTCGCCATTTACTACTACCTTCATGGTATACCTCCTAACTAACCGTTTCTTTGTGCCGTTCTAGGTGAAAAGCAGAGAGTAGTTCCTGATCTAGTAAGCTACCTGACACTAGGTCCGCAACTAGTTCCCCTGTAATCGGGCTTAATAAAATTCCATTTCGATAATGGCCTGCTGCCAGGAACAACCCACGCCAGCTTGGATGTTCGCCCATATAAGGGATTCCGTCGCCTGTCTGCGGTCTGACTCCAGCCCATACTCGCTCCCATGCTGCCTCCTTAATCTGTGGAACTAATTGAGTCGCTCTTTCTATCAATGTAGCAATCCCTTCAGGAGTTACCTTGGTATCAAAGGTATTTTCAATCACAGTCGCACCTATATAAATTTCCCCATTTTGTTTGGGTACTAAATAACAACGTTTGTCGGAGAAAATGGTCGAGTTAATGATCGGCCTTTCTGTTCTAATCGAAAAGCATTCTCCTTTAACCGGATACACAGGAATATCGATTCCTGATTCTTGCATTAATTTCGCCGCCCAAGCTCCAGTGGCAACAACCACCTGTTCACAATGGATGACGCCGATGCTGGTGTTTACCCCTTTTACTTGACCGTTTTCATAGACAAAAGACAGAACCTCCGTCTCTTCACATATTTTGGCACCAAAATGTTCCGCGGATTTAGCAAAGGCTTTTGTTAACTTTGTTGGTTGCACATGCCCATCACGGGGAAGATACATCCCTCCAGCTACACTTGGTGTAAGAGATGGTTCCAGCACACGTACTTCTGTTGCATCGAGCCAGGTAATGGTTGGATCCCATTTTTTTTGAAAGGTGACCTGTTTTTTTACCTCGAGCGCTATTTCTTCGGTTTCGGCAATTTTCACCATGCCTTTATTCACATACTCAATATCAATTCCTGTATATTCAAATAACTCACTTGCGAGCGTTGAAAACATCGCTTGACTTTTTAAAGCCAGCTGAAATAAGGGACCGTCTTGTTCCAGCTCTGCTTGTGCTGCCAGCATTCCGGCAGCCGCACTGGACGCTTGGCAAGCCACTCGTCCCTTCTCAATCACGACGACTTTTCTTCCCCTTTTTGCAAGCTGATAGGCAATCGAGGACCCGATAATTCCGCCACCGATAATGGCCACATCAAATGAATTTTCCACTTTGTTCATCTCCATATAATACATTTAGGTAAGCCTTAACTGCTGCTAATGGATCGGGAGCATCTAAAACTCCTGACATGACTGCGATTCCTTTTGATCCTGCTTGAAGTACCTGCCCCGTATTTTCAGGTGTGATCCCGCCGATGGCTATTACCGGGATGTCTAATTGGGTGAGCCTTGCTAATTCCCTTAGTCCTTTTGGGGTCTTACCCGGTTTTGATTGCGAAGGAAAGACATGGCCATATAGCACGTAATCAGCACCATTCTCTTTTGCTTGTTGTCCTTCCTCGTAGGAGTGGATGGAGTTCCCGAGCAAAAGCTGAGGAAAGTTTTCTTTCACAAGCGCAGTATCTAAACTATGGAAGGCTAATTGAACTCCTCTAGCCCTTGTAACGCAGGCAACATCGACTCGGTCATTAATGATAATCTTTGATAGTGGGATGTTTTCATTTGTTAACCGTCGGACGGCCTGGAAAAGTTCCTTGGCTGTTTTTTGTTTTTCCCGCAAATGAATCGCGGTTATATATGGATGAATTTCGCTTATAATTTCACATAACTGTTCAATTGGCATTTTCCCATTGGAGATAATATGTATCTCTTTATCTTTTATACTAGTTGAAATACCCGTTCCCCCTTTTAAGCAGATTCCGAAGATCGAAGGCCTAAAGTGAAAAACAAAAAACCACTTTCTTTAGGTAAGAAAGTGGTCGAAAATTCGAAATAGAAACATACGTTCTTCAAATATCCCGTTTTCCACTTCCCTACGCTGGTATTACCCAGATCAGGTTCATAGAGTCCCGAAGTAGTACTTCAATCTCAGCCCTTTAAAAAGGCACCTCTAGCGGATTTGCGTCATTTATGTAATTGTCATGTAATGATTTCCCTGCAAGAATAATGTTAACACTTCGGGTAGAAATGTCAAATGTTTTTCTTATTTATGGTAGAATAAACCCTATAGATGTTAACCAAATTATAATTATAGTTTACTTTTAAAATCTAAATGGAGTAAACAAACAGGGGGAGAATAATGTATAAGCTACGAGGACATCATCTTTTTTGTCTTCTAGGGTATCGGGGAATGGGCTATTCCCAAGAATACGTGGAAAATATGACACTTTTGCATCAAACCTTGAGAAACAACCCAAAAACGTTGATTCTGCTTGTAAAGGGACCAGATCAGTTGTGTGAAAAGTTCCCTAATTCAGGTGAATACCATTGCCAAGACGACCAGATCGATGAAAGAGATGCCGTTATTTTAGACAAAATGAATCTTAAAATCGGACAAATTCTTAGATGGGAGGAAATAGAGTCCCGTATCCTAAAACATGTCATCCCCGCCGATATTCAAGTTGTCTGTGAAACTTGTTCTTGGCGTTCTTACGGGGTTTGCGAGGAAGGTATTCGAGAGATTCATGATAGGAAGGGCTTAAGAAAAATTCAATAAGCTTCATCAATTCAATGCCCACATGCCCACAGGGACGGTTCTTTTGGCCTTTTTTAATCTCTTTCCTTGTCCTAGAAAGCCAGTAGAACTGTCCGAAGCCACTGAAAAAGTC
>NZ_JAGGQW010000092.1 GCF_018613065.1 Bacillus sp. ISL-7
GGTGCGGGAAATCCGCACGCCGGGTTCTGTGGGGGTTTGAGTCGCCAATTGGGCGACCTTTCTACCCGGAGTCGGGGGTTAATCACCCCCTCCTACTCGATTCTTCAAGTAACGGGCAGTTTAGTTGAAGTATGAAAAGTATCGAACATTACAAGAAACAGAGACGACTATGTTCTTCGGTATTGCCGACTTCATAGTAGTTGAGGGCGGCATCCCACACCCACCTCATCCCATTAACGATGAATGGAGCAAAGTAAGAGTTAGCTGACCATTTGGCGTTTGTATTTGCATACGAGAGGACATTTAATCAATTTCATTAAATTTTAAAAATTGTGTTTTTTTATCAGCGAGTTTGTCCCATACAAAAAGCTATCAAATGAATATATTAAAATTGGATTAAAAATTATTTTTTAATTCTAAAAAAATATTAATAGAAGGGAGTTTTTTACTAGAGTGAAATTACGAAATGACTATCTCTACATTGGTGACGGCAACGATAACACTGTGAATACTTTCGACTCAGAAACGGGAAGGTTCCTTGGTAGTTTTGTTCCATCAGGCGACAACACCTTAAACGGTCCCCGAGGACTTATCTTCGACCATGGTGGGAATCTTCTTGTGTCTAACCAAAGAGTGAATGAACCTGTAAATGGTAATGTATTACAGTACAACGGACAGACTGGTCAGTTTCTACGACAACTCGTCCCGTCCAATCCAGATGCCCCGTTTGCTCCATACGGCATCGTCCTCTCGAAAAAAAATGTACTGTTTGTGGCGGACAGGGGTGACCTAGACCCTGATACGGGTATAGAAGTACCAGGAGAATTGAAGATGTATGATGGCTTCAGTGGGGCGTTTTTAGGCAACCTCGACCACTCCGGCTTCAGCCCTTTCCACCCCCGTGGATTGGTCTTCGGTCCAGACGGTTTGCTGTATGTCTCCGCCTTTGACTTTTTAGCTCCAAATAAAGGCTGGGTGCTTCGCTTTGATACGAAGATAAATAAATTACTTGATGTGTTCATTAGCAACGACGACATAACAGAACTCCACCGACCGGACGGCTTGGTTTTCGGTCCTGACGGTAATCTTTATGTCACTAGTTTCCGTGCAGACGTCAATGACACAGACAAGATTCTGGTTGTCAACCGCCATTCACGCAAACTTATCGACAAGATTGACCTCTATGCCGCCGGACAGCCACGAGCCTTTGCAGAAGGAATCTTGTTTGGACCGGAGGGAAAACTGTTTGTTCCTATCAATGGCCCGTTCGACCCTGAAACGGGTGAACCAACAGGAGAATTTACCGGTTCAGTACGGCGCTACAATGTTCATAGCAAGAAGTTCAAGGAGATCATCCCTCCTTATAAAAATGGCGGACCGTTAGGGGTGCCGACCTTTCTGACATTTGGCAAGACAAACCCCGCAACACTAGCTTACGAGGGTGACCGGGAAGAAAGCAGCGACCATCATCATCATCACCATCATGAAAGTAGTGACGAGAGCAGTAGTTAACCTTTGAAAATACAAGGAAAGACCGCTACTTGCGTTTTGATAGCGGTCTTTCTTTGGACAAGGTGTAACTTTTCTAAAGGGTCAGATTCACAAATTTCTTTGATTTGTTTACAATATTCCTTTCAGCGAGGTGAGTTCGCCAAGATCCGAACGTCACACTGGTCAGGGTGGTTCTCACGAGACTGCTATTATGGCTTTATTTTTCTCTCAAGGAGATTGTGAAGAAATGTACTTAAGCTAAAGGGTGCGTTTGTTGAAGAGTAGAGTACAATAATTTCAGGAGTAAAATATGAGAATTTTAGTTATAAGTATTAGTCTAGTATGTATGATAATTCCTCTTGTTTTATTATTTAAGGACTTAAAGGAGACAAAAAGTATTAAGGAAAGAATTGGAATCCTTTTTGGTTTCTTTTATGAACCATTAGAGTCATGGGCAATAATATTTTATATAGGTTTTCTTGGATTATTGTACGGGTTGATTTTTCTTTAAAATTTTTTGTGTAATCAAGTAATTGCATTAGTATTTTTGTTAACTTGTTATATTTCCTTAAGTAACTAACGGGTTCAAGAGTTGAAGAACGGGGATTGCTGCGGCGATCCTTTTTTCATATTCAGCTAACGGAGCAGGTGTGCGGCCGATCCTAGGTCGTATCATATAACGGGTGGGATTCCCGTCGAGTAAGAACTAGCCATTCGCTCGTAGCGAGTCTTGGAGGGCTAAAGGTAACTTGAGTCTTTAAGCGTAGACAGTTAGGTGGCGGGCCGAAAGCCAATTGGTTGAAGGGATTGAGCTCCATAATGTTAGTAAAACGAGAGGGCTGATGCTTTACCTGCAGCAGAAAGCTACATTTTATCCTTCGTTTAAGGCAAGATGGATAAAACCTCTCTGGAGTCAGAGACCTTGGCACGTTACACATTGATATGATATGGCAACTCGGGAGACCCTACCGGTCTTTTCTTATAAGAAGAGTATGGTGTACAAGCGATAAAAAGTAAGGAAGCCAAACGCCGGTGTAGGGAGTCGGATAGCAGCGTAGTACCAATGAAGTTGGGTAATGCCGATGGAGGAAAGGCTAGCTACCAGTTATCGCCCTTAGTAGGGAAACATCTTCTACACACAGAGGTAGGTATAATAAATGGAAACAAAACTACTAAGGATAGCAAAATTAGCAAAATCTAATATTAAAAGATTAATGTATTTTTGTGAATGGTAACTAGGAGGAGCCGTGTGCATTAATAGTGCAAGCACGGTTCTGGGAGGGGGGTGGAGTACAATTTACCGCAAGGTAGAAAGGCTCCCTTCTACTCGACTAGTTCAAGAGTGCTGTTAGATCTTTGTTCAACAATTGGGCCATTTAATGGAGTAAGGCTCTCAAACAAAACTGGATATTTATGTTAGAATTGAGGTGAGGTTGTGAAGAAATGTACTGAAACTAAAGGGAGTTTAGATGAACAAGAAATACGACTTAATATTTACTGTATTATTAACAAAAGTGTATTTAAGAAAACGAAAAACACCGACCTGCTATAGTCGGTGTTTTGTTTATAGCGCCAAGGGGAATCGAACCCCCGAACCTCATCGCTGCCTGCAATGTCCTCTCCCGCTTTTGGGGGAGTTTCACTGCCCTGAACCATCTGCAAGGGTTTCAACGTCCTTTACGGATGGTACTTTTTTCAGTAAGAAAGTAAAGTAAGGCTAAAAGCGGCATAACAACTCCAATTAGAGATGTGAAACTCCAGCCGCCATGAGCATAAGACCAACCGCCCAAAGAAGAGCCAATTGCTCCGCCAATAAAGAATATAGACATGAAAAGTCCGTTCAGTCGGCCTCTTGCTTCACTCCCCAATAAATAAATCGCCCGCTGTCCAAGAACAAGATTTCCCGATACGGCCGCATCCAGCATAATAGCAGCAAGAATGAGCAATGTGAGAGCCGTTGTTGAATTACCTTGAAAAAGATATGCTAGCAAAAAAGACAAGGTGGCAATAATCATTGCCAGTCCGGTCAAAAATTTGGTCCAGCCTTTATCCGCCAGTCTTCCAGCTATCGGAGCTGCTATCGCGCCTCCCACACCTGCCAATGCAAACAATGCGATGCCTTGCTGGGACATTCCGAAATCATCCACCAATCGCAAAGGAACCACAGTCCAAAACAGGCTAAAGGCGCCAAATAAACAAGCTTGATAAATGCCGCGGCGGCGTAATATAGGCGTTTGTTTTAAGAGGGTGCCTAAAGAGACAATTAATTTACCGTAGTTGAGCGTAGGTGAAGGTCTACGCTCAGGGAGAATACGTGACAACAGAACCGTCAATAGAGCGATAACAATCGCCGATAAAGCAAATACTGTTTGCCATCCCCAAATGCTGGTTATAAAGCTTGCCACCGGCCTGGCAAACATAATTCCGAGTAAGAGTCCACTCATCACGTTTCCGACCACGCGGCCGCGCTGCTCTTCAGACGCTAAATGGGCGGCATAGGGAACCAGTATTTGGGCTACCACAGATCCCAGTCCAATAAACAGGGACGCAGTCAGGAAAAATAGCGCATTTGAGGCGAATGTTGCCGCAAGCAATGCACATACCACAACAATTAGTGATACTGCCACGAGGCGCCGATTTTCAATAATGTCACTAAGCGGTACGATAAACAGCAGCCCTGCAACATAACCGATTTGTGTTAAGGTGACAATTAATCCTGCTGCTGCGGAAGAAAGACCCGTAGAGACACTGATAGGTCCTACCAGGGTTTGCGCATAATAAAGATTGGCGACAATAAGACCACATGCGGACGCTAACAGAAACATAATCCAGCTTGAAATGCGTTTACCCTCGATAACTTGATTCGTTTGCATTGTAATCCTCCCCATTTTCATTTTTTGTGTGTGCGGCAGGGCTAACAATATTCAGTACTGCCATCACAAATTAAATAATATACGTATAGTTTAGTAATTGATATTTAAATAATATACTGTACGTTCGGTTTTGTAAATAGCTATTTTTTCTTTTTGTTGAATATTTAGTATAATGAACGTATAGTTTTTATTGTAAAGGGGAGGATTCGTGTGAATGCCAAAAGAGGACGTCCACGTAATGTTGAAACGCAAAAGTCTATCCTTTCTGCTTCATATGATTTGTTGTTGGAAAATGGCTTTGGAACGGTCACTGTAGAGAAAATTGCTGAGCGGGCCAGGGTTAGTAAAGCCACCATTTATAAATGGTGGCCCAACAAAGCAGCAGTTGTTATGGACGGCTTTCTATCTGCTGCTGCGGCAAGACTGCCGGTGCCCGACACGGGTTCAGTATTTAATGACATACTCATCCATGCCACTAGTTTAGCTCGGTTTTTGACCAGTCGGGAGGGTAAAATCATTAAGGAGCTGATTGGTGAAGGGCAATTTGATTCAGGGCTGGCGAAGGCATACCGGACCAGATACTTCCATCCTCGCCGGCTTGAGGCTAGACATCTTATGGAACGGGGGGTTCAGCGCGGGGAATTGAGGGGAAATCTCGATCTCGATTTAAGCATTGACCTCATTTACGGGCCAATTTTCTATAGATTGCTTGTGATAGGTGAAAATTTGGATGATGTTTATGTTGAAAATTTAGTGAAATATTCATTTACAGGAATTAATTCGGATTGAATAGATACCCTTCATTGACTCCCTTAATCATTCTGACGGTCGTTCGTTTTTAGATAAGGGTTTTGCTTTAGCAGTTGTATTATCAACTATTTTAGCCAGCAAGGGATTTGAATTAGAATGGGGACCTATATACTGGGGACTAATTGGTGCAGCCAGGGGCATTATTATTGGTTTAGTAATCGAAATAATATTGTATAAATGGAAGAATAAAAAAAAGCAAATTAAACTGGTACGGAATGAAAAACACGGAGAGGTTATACTAATTATTAATTGTCAGCTGAAGGATAAAAAATTAGTTTCAGTTATACTCACACGGAATTTAGCGTTAGGGTTGGCGAAAGTTATTAATTCTAAAGAATGACAAAATTTTTTATTATCGGTGTGATGCTATAAAAAGCATTGCCCATTAACGAAGGAGATTGTTAAGAATTGTACTTAAAGTAACGGGTGCTTGAGTTAAACAAGAGGTTGCTGCGGCAGCCTTTTTTCTTGTTCCACTCCCTCAGTTAAATACGATTTTCTCCCGAATGCTCGCTAATTCGCAGGATTCCATAACCTTTGGAATAGGGTTGACGATTTAATGAAATGAGTTCAGATTTTTTGGCTTCGTGAAGGCATAGGGAAATAGAGGAGTGAAAAATAACTCCATATTTTACCATATGATGTACATGCTCCACGCCGCCCCTGGAGGCTTTCCCTCCCATGTCTCAACGGGTCAAATGCCCTATCATTCCTTCGTCATGCCTATCCAAGGGGTGGAGGCCAGTTGTGCTAACGGGATGGGTCAAAGCCCTTTTGTGGAACAAACCTGGTACTCCGTACATGTTTGAAATCCTAACGAATAAGCCAACATTCGATAACTGTAAAACTAACAATCACTTTTTATTATTATTTATTGGAGTCTTCCCTTTCGGGAAACTCGAAAGTGTTTCTAAGAATCTATAAGTTCTTATGCTGCTAAAGTAGTTAAAGGTTGTACTTTTTCTGGACAATAGGATTCATTTCGTTTAGCAATGCCTACAAATATCCGAGCTAATTTACCAACCAATTTCATAATAGATTTCATTTTCTTCATTTTTTTAACTTTAACATTATGAGCGTGTATTGCTTTAAATTCTGGGTTGTTCATCACAAGGCTCATTGTGGCTAAGTAAAGGAATCGCCGTAGTCTTGACCTCCCACGTTTAGCCGCAAACTCAATATCACGTTCTTCTTTCAAAATTCGGTTCACATAATCAAGGGTCTCCCGGCTTTCGCTAGCTGGTACAACCGTAAATTCATGCTTGTATTTGTTCATAAAGTAACGGGCTTCATTAGCACGTAAACCAGCCAGAGCTTCTACTATAGGTGAAGACTCTAAACCAACCGTAGACACATTTTTAAAATCAACGATATAGGACATTTCCATCCCTCCTTTTCTCTCTTTATTTCAGAACAACAGGAATCCACATTTCAGTAAACTAAGTCATTCTTCAAGTTGTTTTTTTGACTAGTATTAACAAACACCTCTTTAAAATTCGACGTTGTTGCGTCAAAGCCCTTCATTTCGAGGAATTGAAACCATACCAAATAATTGGAATCATTTCGTAAAGGGATGACGATTCCTCTTTTCTTAAGTATAATTCAACTATAGATAGGCTATTAGGACGGTGAATATAAGGTGAAAAAAATAACAGTCGAAAACTTAGTTCGGAAGTTTTCATTGAAAGTAGTAGCTGGGGAAAATCAACTGCAGAAAATGATTACGCAATCACGTGTGCATCGCCCTGGCTTGGAATTTGTTGGCCATTTTGATTTTTTTCCGATGGAGAGAGTTCAAATTCTAGGAAAAAAGGAAATTACCTATTTACATAAGTTAAGTAAAGAGGAACGTAAAATACGAATCGGAAATATCGTTCACTATCACCCGCCATGTTTTATTGTTACGGCTGGTGAAGAAGGACTTACCTATTTAACTCACCATTGTGTTGAACAGGGTATTCCCTTATTAATTACAAACAAGCCTGAGACCACTTCAGAGTTTATCACCAGATTGGATGCGTATCTGGTAAAGGAATTAGCCCCAGAAATTGCTGTGCATGGAGTTTGTATGAATGTGTCTGGCATTGGGATCTTACTTCGCGGTGATTCAGGGGTAGGGAAAAGCGAAACAGCTCATACGTTAATTCGTCGAGGACACCGGCTGGTTGCTGATGATATTGTTGTCCTGAAGAAGCTTAGCCCGCAAACCATCCTCGGTACACATGATGAAAAAACCAAGGAATTTTTGGCTCTTCGTAGTATAGGGTTGCTGAATGTGGTTCGCTTATACGGTCGCAAGGCTTTTCAAGATGAATCAAGAATTGTGCTCGATATAAAATTAACGAAATGGCAGAAAGATGATTTGAATAATGAATTGGACCAGGAACTTCAATTTACGGAATATATGGATGTTAAGATTCCATCTATGGAAATCCAACTCCAGCCAGGGCGTGATGTAGCGGGGTTAATTGAGGCTGCGGCAAATAACTGGTATTTAAGGCAGCAAGGATACAGCGCAGCAGAAGAGTTCATGAGCAGGATTGAGGCCGATATTTCGAATTCTAATATGGAATAACTTTTGAAGAAGAACGCCACGGTGACGGTTCGAAACCACTGAAAAATGAATCCTAAAAACTGGAAAAAATATTTAAGATATGCAAAAAAAAA
>NZ_JAGGQW010000093.1 GCF_018613065.1 Bacillus sp. ISL-7
TGCACTGTTCGCCAGTTTTATTGCCTACTATTCTTTCTATGGGCGAATTTTTGAGATTTATGGGCGAATTCCGGGTTTTTATGGGCGATTTTTGAACCTTTTTGGGCGAATATGGTGTTTCAATGAGCGAATCCTTGATCTTTATTTTATTTCATATTTTCCAATATGTTCCGTATTTTATCAGTATAGACCTTAGCTAAGCCTTTCTTACTGTATTCGAAGTTTTTCATACTTGATTCTTTCCTGATACCCATGTTTACTAATTGAATATCAAGTTTTTCAATGACAAAACGCTCATCTTCATCATTTTTTACTCCACCCACTTGAGTCAAATCAATCTTTGTACCATCATTTAGTTCAATTATGTAAAAGAAATCACCCTTTGAGTGTTTAAACAGAGAAGGACGCCCCTTACCGTACACGCCTGTATTAATCTTTACAATCTCCACAAGGCTATATTCCCTGCCTTGTGGAGATAGAAATGAATAATCGATAATCTTGTCGTGGGTTATTACAGCAACAGCTGAAATAATCGTATATATCAAAACAACATTGAAGGTGGAGAAAGCAGCAATCACTAGTTTTCTGTACTTTTTAAAAAGTCTCCCATTTCTCCAGATCTCCCTCAAATCTTTATTGAAAAGATAGAAAAAACCGATAAATAGATAAATCTCAAAAATAATCACCAACCCTGAGTAGGGTGATTTAAAAATCCAGATGATATAATCTTTAGGAATAAACAATGCTTCTTGAATAGCGGATATTAATATAAAAAAACCGATCGATAATATGATAACGGCAATAAACGCTAGAACTCTTAGAATGGCTGCTTTAATAATTTTTCACCCACCAGCTCGTCCTTTCTTCCGATACTTAACTTTAAATGACAATATGGATCCATACGGTCGAGAATGGATGCTGTTGGATAATAAACAGTGGGATGCCCCGATCACTGAAAATCCAAAATTGGGCTCCACTGAAATATGGTATATTATTAGCTTAACGAAGGATTCCCACCCAATTCATCTCCACTTAGTTGATTTTCAAATCTTAGACCGTAGAGAGTTTGATGTAGAAAAATATAAAAGGGAGAATATCATCGATTATATGGGTCCGGCGATCCCTCCCGAACCACAAGAACGGGGCTGGAAGGATACCGTTCGAGCTAATCCTAACCAAGTTACTCGAATTATCATGAAGTTTGGTCCTTTTACAGGGCTGTATGTTTGGCACTGTCATATCTTGGAGCACGAGGATTATGAGATGATGAGACCGTTTATTGTGATCCGATGATGGACGGTGCTCTGTCAAAAATACATTTTATATCAATTTCCTAATTTATTCTTCCATTCTCTTGATCATATACTGAATCAAGTCAATATTGTTATCAATGAAGTTCAATCTTTCTCGGGCAGTAGTGGACCATTCTGAACTATGATTCATAGATGCTGTAATATGCCGATAGCTAAATGTATATCTCGAATATAGTTCGGAAACCACAAAGCTTATTCTGAGTTTGGTTTTCTCCTTTTTTGCTATCCCTTCAAGGTCATCATTTAACCAAGCAGGAGCATTCTCAATCGCTTTATTTACTAAATTTAATTCATAATCTTCGTTTGTCATCGGTGTATCTCCTTTTAAAAATATGTTTATAAAGTTCTAAATTAAAATCATACACTTTCATTTCAATACCTAGTGACTACCTAGAGGTAACACATTCCGTATGTTTGGATTCAGTATCTGCGTGTGATACAACCGTATCCTTTGAAGCTATATGTTTAAGTTGCCTTTGGTGCCTGCAAATATGCAGAGATTATTGAAAAACTAGGCTGGTGGAATGCTTAGCAAATAACTGGCTTAGTTTCACAAACAAACAAACAAGATTTACAAATTTTATTAAAAGTAAGTAAATAGGCGAACAGTGAATATCACTGTTCGCCCTAAGTTTATATTTTATTTTTCCATTGAATCGAGCCTGTATCACTATGAGGATGACAATTCGACTTTAATCTTTTGTATTCATTTTCTAAATCTGTTAAAGGTAACTTCAAAAGCTGTTCCTCACTATCAAAGATTTTAAAGGTAAGCAGAATGTTAATTAATGTTTTCCTTCTTTGTTCCACAGCATTCCGAAGTATATTCTCCATGAAATCCTCTCCTTTATTAATCGTCTCATTAGAATCAGCTCCTTTAAAATAGATAAAAAAAGAGACTTCTCATGGGTGCGAGAAGTCTCTATCCGAATAGTCGACTAGTGTATGAATTTTAATTAACAAAAAGAAGACACTTGAATTTGTGTCTCCAGTTGACTGGCTAACTATGTTATTTTATTCGTAAGATTGAGATCATTTCTTCAAAAGGTGACCTTGTTTGTTCACCACTTTTAATTCCGATAATACTTATCTGATTACTTAACAGGATATTATCATCCTTGGATCCTGTCAATCAATAATTGGAAAATTTACAATTTTTTTCAGGTCTATTTTTCACGTAATTTTACACTATAATGCCGCATTGATCTTGGTATCCCTTTTAACTCAAGGAATCCAAAATAAATTAAATGCCGAATTCGGTATTCTATATAAAAGTCACCCACCAGTTCATCCATTTGATGCATCGTTTCAGCAATCACTTTTCCAGTCCTGATAAAGTCTTTATTTTGCTGCTCCTTATGCAAATGGTCAATTGTCTTTAGGATGAGGTCATCAAAGTAATCTTCAGTCACACTGGTAACTCGGCCATTCTTCCATAGACGAAGGACATCTTTCGATTGCGCCAGTACTTCCCAATCTCTTTGGAATTGGATACGCTCCTGATACGATAAAGGTTCAGTCGATAGTGCTTGGTCTAATAGTTGTTTTAATTGATTAGGGTGAAGCATGCTGGAGTAGAGTTTTTCATTGTTGGAGTCGATCCGTTGATGATGAAGTTCGGTCGTATTGAGTAGAACAATATCATTATCTTTCTCTTTTAATAAATGAAGAATAAAACGAAGACCCGTTTGTTCGTTGCCATTATTGGCCGTCCATATGTAAATAGGCACAAACTCAGGAATATCCTCTATTTCTAACAACGTCTTGGAAAAGTTATTTTGTAATTCAAAATCATCCTGCTCTACATTAATATGCTCATTCAACCATTCAAAACGAAAATTTTGGCCCGCTTTTTGATCAAGTTTCCATAAAGGCCCGATCGAAAAAAAATCATGAAATCCAATCACCGTCTTTGGCCGGTCTAAGCCTACCCTTAAAGCACCCGCAGTCGAGTCGGAAGAAACTAGATGAAATGCGCCCTTATTCTGATAGTTAAAGGAACTTACTTTCCGCTGACTTTGAATGAGTTGATTGATTTTTCCTGCCATGAAGTTGAGATCGTCTTGGCGAAGAAAATAACCCCGGCCTACAAGGGGAATATGTGCTTCATGATTAAAGCATCGAAATTCATCCACGTGGCGGATCTCAAACGTTTCCCATTCTCCTTGTTGCGACAATTCAGATGCGGTTAAATAATCTTCCCCTTCAATTTTATAAACAAACACGACATTTGGCTCCGTGAAGAAATAAATATATGGATAATGATCTCGCGTTTTCATACCGCTATTCCCCTTCTTAATTTAAACTTTTGAGGGGACCATCCCCTATAAATATATTTCAATCAACCTTCGAAAAATCCCTCTTTCTCGATTATTTACACTCTATCAACATTCTAATCAAACGATTTATTAGTTTTTTACCAGTAAAAGAAAGGTGTCAGGCACCATGTGAATTTTTCACATGGTGCCTGACACCTTTACGAAGGATTCCCCACTCAACGACAATGAAATTAACTATTAGCCCCACCCATATATTTACATTCAGAACTTCCTCGACCATCTTCTCTCTCCCGCCAGGCAGAGTGAAGCCATTTAACGCGTAATAGGTTAGCAGCAAAACTGGCACCACTATTCGGCCGCTTACTGCCACTAACGTGACACCAAAGCTTCGAATCATCCATTTGCGATGATCTGCAATTTGTTTTCTTACTGCCGTACGATATCCTTTCCAACAGGTAAAAAGCCAGATAAGTGACAATACAAGAAAAGAAGTGGCTTTCGAAAAATTTTCAATATACGAAACATATACTAGACCAAGCCCACCGCTTATTAAGACACTGCCTACATACACTCTGCCAAGAAAGCGATGGACTTTTGGTGTTTTGATTCGAAAATGTCCAACAAATTGGAAAAAACCGGATAGTAGTGCCAAACATGCCGTTACAATATGTGCAATTAATAAGGGAAATTGCATGCCAGACGATGTGATAGATACTCGGCTATTGGCGGGATTTAATGTTAAATAAGGAACCACAAAAGGAATGATGACTCCTAATGAGATAATAAATAAAATCCACCAACTTTTTTTAGGTTTCACTACTTACACACTCCAGACTCTTCAACCGAATCTCTTCTGCTGTTTCCTTTTTTCTTTCCTAATTTCTTAATCATGTCTCTTCTCCCCTTCATCTTCAAGCAAGGTTCGTTGCTTTTTTCTGTTTTCGCTGTCCCCATGGTTTAAACACCGAAATTACAAACATCGCACCAAGCGAAATAATCTGAAGGATAATTCCGTTCCATAGCTGCCACTTGTTTACTGTGAACGATGGATCCGTAAGAGCGTTTAGCCCTCCACTAGTTGTCAACGTTACTGCTTTTAGCGTTAAGGTATACATTGCGAAAGGACCTAATAAGATTGAGAGGACCGTCAAACCTTCTTTGACGATAATCCAGTAAAATTTGAACAAGCCCCATGGCGTCAGCACAGATAGCAAAATCCCCGTTACCACCGTGCCAATCGTGGATGCACGAACCGATGTCTGGGCTAGCATATGCATACTTATATAACATGCCTTGAGCACACCAGCATCGTTCGTGTTAGCCGCAGTTACACTCAGAATTAAAAAAACAATGGCCACCCCGAACATGATTGCAGCAAATAATAAATGTAAGATAATCAGCCATCTTCTCTGTGTAAGATTCAATTTCCTCATATGATTCCCCCCTTGTTAAACATTAAACCGATACCCGACACCCCAAATAGTCTCAATATATTGTGGCTTTGACGGGTTCGTTTCAATTTTTTCACGTAATTTTCCAATAAAAACAGTTACCGTGGCATTGTCCCCGATGGAATCCAATCCCCAGATCTTTTCAAACAGCTCGTCTTTACTGAACACCTGATTAGGATGGATGGCCAAAAATAGTAATAAATCAAACTCTTTTGAGGTAAACGGAATTTCGGTTTCATTCACGAACACTTTTCGAGATAACTTATCAATACGAATTCCTCGAATCCTTATTTCGTCTTTTTGTCTCGCGAAGTTATCTGTCATTAACCGGTCATAACGTGCCAGATGTGCCTTGACCCGTGCCACCAGCTCGCCGACACTGAAGGGCTTGGTCACATAATCATCTGCCCCGAGGCCAAGCCCGCGTATTTTATCAATTTCTTCTCTCTTGGCGGAAACCATTAAAATTGGGATGTTTTTCGCTTGTCGGACGTGCCTGCAGATTTCAAATCCATCTGTATTTGGAAGCATGAGGTCGAGAATGATCAAATCATATTCCTCTTCCAAGGCCTTTTTCAGACCCACCTCTCCGCTAATGGCGATATCTACCTCATAGCCGCTTGCTTCTAAATAATCTTTTTCCACTTCCACAATAACCTGATCGTCCTCGATGATTAAAATTCGTTTCACTCGTCCTCACCCTTATGATTGATCTTTGGTAGTGTAAAATAAATGCTGGTCCCTTCCCCTAATTGACTTTCAGCCCAAACGGTTCCACCTTGTCCTTCGACCATCTGTTTGACAATAGCGAGACCAAGGCCTGTACCTCCCGATTCTGTATTTCTCGAAGGTTCTGCCCGGTAAAAACGTTTGAAAATATGGAGGAGTTCCTCGCTGTCAATTCCCGGTCCGTTATCCAGGATGTGTACTGTTGCTTTTGCCTCGTCGTCGAACAATTCCACCTTGATTTCCTTTTGTTCGTTGTTCATATATTTTAAGCTGTTGTCGATTATATTCATCATTACCCTGCTCATCTTTTCATGGTCTCCCATAACGAGAACCGGTCTGTCGCTGACGGAAGAGAACGTAATCTTAATATTCTCCATTCGCAGGTCGAGACGTAATTCTTCTATATAATTCTGCAAATACCCACGAATGTCCAGAGGTTTCAAATCAAATGGCAGTCGTTTTAAATCAAGCTTAGAATACAACATCAATTCATCTATCAATTGATCCATATCGTCCGCTTTTTTCGCGATCATATTTATATATTTATCCCTTTTCGAAACCGTATCTGCGATTCCATCTTGAATGCCTTGAACGCACGCTTTAATTCCGGTAATCGGCGTTTTCAGATCATGTGAAATGTTTGAAATTAGTTCTTTCCGGTTCTCTTCATACTGTAGCTGAAGATGGATCGATTCGTTCAAGCGGGCGCGCATTTCATCAAAGGAAGCCCCCAATTCTCCGAATTCATCTCTGCGGTCCAACTTCACCTCATGAGCAAGGATCCCTTTTTTAATTTGTTCTGCAGCATGTTTTAGCGTGTACAAAGGTTTGATAAAACTTCGGGAAACTAAATAGGTAAGAATACCATTCGTAAGGCCAATAACAAGTAGCAGCGACAATACCAGCAGCGGGAAAAACTTTCTTGCTTCCTTGAAAAAAGGATATAAATCAGAAAATATATATACTGTACCTGTAGTGTCATCGCTAAGAGTGATATCGTACTTTTCCACTGAAAAACGACTTTTTCCCCATCGGCCATGAGTCTGTCCCCTTTGCATCTCCTTAATCTCAGTAGTATTTAGATCAAGGCGGTTCACGAAAGGGGAAGTGAAGCCAGTTCGATTATCTTTCATTACCACGAGTCCTGAATGAACACGATTCAATTGTTTGTCCG
The DNA here is from genome assembly GCF_018613065.1 of Bacillus sp. ISL-7. Next base: position 6,947 of record NZ_JAGGQW010000093.1, read on the forward strand.
TGCTTTTCAAGAACTCGTTGTCGTTGAATCGGTCTGGGTCATTTTTTGTCATAAACTTCACGCCGGCAATCAGGTCTCTGCGTTGATTGGCCGTTTCCCAAAAGGCTGGCATTCCCCTACCATCCCTGGTTCCAGCCATATCCTTATAAAAAGCTGAAACAAGTGTTGTGGAAATTAAGGCGAACAACACGATGGGAATGAAGGTCATGGCCATATAGGATAGTAGTAGTCTCGTCTTGATCGACATGAGCAAATCTCCTTAACGCATTTTTTTTCGAACAGAATGAACCCTGATATATCTCCAAACTAGGCCAGCCAACGCTTTCTGTTATTTATCATAACCGGGAATTATAAATCCCTTCTAAACCAATCCTAAAAAAAGTATAAAAATTATTTAAACAGTGTAGTTTGATTCCAAAAAGGACTATCATTGAATTAGCTTAATGTATAGGACCAATTGAAACCGATAACCCTATCTTTGCATTGAGTGAACATTTAAGCTAATTACTGTTTGTTTTCAAGGAGGACAATTATGGAAAATGTATTTGATTACGAAGATATCCAATTGATTCCGGCAAAAAGTGTTGTAAATAGCCGCTCTGAGTGTGATACAACTGTATCCTTTGGCGGGCATACATTTAAGCTGCCGGTGGTTCCTGCAAATATGCAGACGATTATCGACGAAAAGATAGCCATTTACTTAGCTGAAAATGGCTACTTTTATATCATGCATCGTTTTGAGCCAGGTAAGCGATTATCATTTATCAAAGATATGAAATCACGAGGTTTATTGTCATCTATCAGTGTTGGAGTTAAAGAGGAGGAGTACCAATTTATCAAACAATTAGCGGATGAACAGATTTCACCCGAATTTATAACCATTGATATCGCACATGGTCATTCCAATGCGGTAATTAAAATGATTCAGCATATTAAGAAGTACATACCTAACAGTTTTGTCATAGCTGGAAATGTCGGAACTCCTGAAGCAGTCAGAGAATTAGAACACGCTGGTGCGGATGCGACTAAAGTTGGGATTGGACCTGGGAAGGTATGTATCACCAAGATTAAGACTGGATTTGGGACTGGCGGCTGGCAATTAGCTGCACTGCGTTGGTGTGCAAAGGCAGCGAGTAAGCCGATTATTGCTGACGGAGGGATTCGCACACATGGTGATATCGCCAAATCCATTAGATTCGGGGCAACCATGGTGATGATTGGTTCATTGTTTGCAGGACACGAAGAGTCGCCAGGAGAAACTATCGAGAAAGATGGTAAGTGTTATAAAGAATACTTTGGATCAGCATCGGAATTTCAAAAAGGGGAAAAGAAAAATGTAGAAGGCAAAAAAATGTTTGTTGAGTACAAAGGCTCTTTAAAAGAAACGTTGATAGAGATGGAGCAAGACCTTCAATCCTCTATTTCTTACGCAGGAGGAAATAAGTTAGCAGCCATCCGTAATGTAGATTATGTGGTTGTTAAGAATTCAATCTTTAATGGGGATAAGGTCTATTAAAGGCTTTGAAGAGTTCTGTATAAACTATTAGTGGTTATAAATGGAAAAGGGACGCCAAAAGCGTCCTTCATCTGTTGTTAAACAATTTCATTGAATTACGAAAAATAGCTCACTTCCCAATGAACCCTTTGGGCAATGGCTGAATAGCTTCCGCTTAGCAAGTGAATTTTGATGATATTGAACTAGTTTTGATCGACTTCCTCTTATCCTAATTTGGCAGGTATTCCGCTCCGTCTGCTTTCCTATTAGATTGAACAGCCGCTCTTTCAACCGCTTCGGTCACCATTTTATGAACATGTAAATCTAAAGGATGCGGAACCAAATCTCCAAGTTTAGTACATGCTGCGATCGCTTCAGCGGCAGCGACTAGCATAGGATGGGTGATTTCACTAGCTTGCGCGTTTAAAGCTCCTCGAAAAATACCAGGAAATCCAAGAACATTGTTAACAGAGCGGCCATCTGCCGCATATGCAGCTCCCGCCTGCAGGGCTAATTCCGGTTCGATTTCCGGTTTAGGGTTTGATAATGCTAAAATCACCTGCCCTGGGCGTACCCATTGCTGTTGAATCAGTCCAGGAACACCTGTAGTGGCGATAACGATATCACAGTTCCTCAATAATAGTTCAATGCTATCAACTGGATGACCGCCATAGTTCTCTAACCTCGCCTTCGCATCCGGAGATAAATCTGCTCCAAATACAGTCTTTACTCCGTATGCCATAAGCATTCGAGAAATCGCCAACCCTGCTGCTCCAAGGCCAATCTGGCCAACTTGTGCATTTTTCAAGTCAAGACCGGCACTTTTACACGCTGATATCGTGGCAGCCAGGGTAACGACAGCCGTTCCATGCTGATCATCATGCATTACCGGAATATCCAGCTCCTTCTTAAGTCGTTCTTCGACCTCGAAACAGTGTGGAGACCCTATATCTTCGAGTAAAATACCACTATAACCCGGAGAAATATTTTTCACTGTCCGTACAATCTCATCCGGGTCTTTCGTATTAAGTAGAATCGGAATCCCATTAATACCAGCTAATTGGTCGAAGAGAACAGCCTTCCCCTCCATAACTGGCATTCCGGCAACAGGGCCGATGTCTCCCATGCCAAGAATCGCGGTTCCGTCAGTAACGATCGCTACCGAATTACCAATACTCGTATAAATTTTTGCTTTATCCGGTTCTGCCTCGATAATTCGGCAAACATCGGCCACACCTGGTGTATAAACTCTTCTTAAATCAGCTAATGTTTGAAGATTCACTTTACTTTTCATATGAATTTTCCCTCCTTCATGTGCATGAAGGACTTCATCTGAAACAGCATGAAGACGAATTCCCCCGTCTAACCGGGAGAGAGCGTCTGCCAATTCTTCTATCTGCTCCTCATGATCGACCTGAACAGTAAAATTACGTATTGTGTAATTTGGACCTACCTTTACCGTTTCTATTTCCCCTATATCTCCACCTGCAAGACCAATTGTCGTTGCTACTTTCCCGAGATTACCGGGGAAGGAAGGTGTTTCTACCATCAACGTTCGAATAATTTGTTTGCTAATCATATCTAATTCCTCCAAAACTACTTGTCTATGAATGGGCAAGGGAAGAAGTGACTCCCATTTTCCTCTTTGATCGTTAACATTTTATACAATTTCTTTTGACCATTTAAATAAATGATTCCCTATTCGTAATATAAGAGTTGATATACATCGAACGACAAAATACTACAAAAACTAACAAAGGTAATTTATACTCATTACCGAATATTTGATATATTATAAATTTAACTGGGAATCACTCTACATATGACAGGTAAGCAGGAGGGAGAGGTAACCTTTATTTGTTAATAATTTAAAGTTCCAATTTGGGTTGCCTTCATCTATAGCTAGAAGCACATAAAAAAGAAAAAAAGGCCATTTTAGAGTTCTGCAATTAATCCTCTTGAATGAGCCTCTTCGATTCGAAATAAAGAACTTGAATAAATTTTTTCGTATTAATTCGTGTACTGGAAGCAGTAGCTTTAGGATTCTTTTGTAATTCTGTCATCTTCTTGCGTACAATCGTAAAATCAAAAAACTTAGAAGCATAATTTTCGAACTTAGCGTTGGAGAAATCTGATAAACCGAGCGAAGCTAAATGATTTAACGATTGGTAAATCGCTCTTCGTACCCGTTGTTCAGAGGCTTTTACTTCCCGCTGGATATCAATTTGTGCCGCGGGCGTCCCAAGCTTTTTTAAAGTAATTTGCACAAAAATCTCTTTAAGCGGAGGAAATTGTTCGAACGTATGATATTGTTCATATTGATCTAAATATTGGAGGATATCCAGTAAATCTTTGCTGCCGCTTTCACCTAGGATACCTAATTCAGATAAGAGAAACTCTCCAGCTGTTACAATACTAGTTTTCTTCAATACATTTGCCGTTTCCTGTTTTGGCTGCTGTAAATTAAACACGGTATTTAATGATTTTTGAATCTCTGAAATCGACTTTTCTAACTGGATTCGCTCCATTACTTTTCGAATAACGCTTAACACTTCAATGCGATTAATTGGTTTTGAAATATAATACTCAACACCAAGGGTGTAGGCTTCACCTATTAATTCTTTTGATTCCACTTGTGAAATCATAATAATTTTACCTGAGAATTCCCCTTTTAAGCGGCGAATGGTTTCAAGTCCATCACAAACAGGCATTAACAAATCGATAAATAGAATATCCACATGCTTAAGGATCATTAAGTTTTTTTCGAGCATGAAGCCATCTTCGGCTTCTCCGATAATATCTCCCAGATCCTCATCCTCGATTATTTGTGCCAGCATGGAACGATGCACCTCATCATCATCAACGATATAAAAATTCATAAAGTTTACCCTCTTTCAACTAGGCTATATATCGGAATTTTTATGGTAAAAAGTGCTCCCGAATTTTCTACAGTATTTTGGAGATCAACACATCCCCCAAGTTCTTCGGTAATTTCTTGTACATAGGAAAGACCAATACCTGTTGATGGCGTGCCTGCCTGATCAAATTTTAAAGTATACCCTGGTTTAAAAATCAAGCTTTTATACTTTTCGGGAACTCCGGGACCATTATCCTCTACTTGAAACCATACAAACTGATTTACCAGCTTTAAATAAATAGCTATTGTTCCTTTCTCCTTAATAGCTTCTACCGCATTTGCCACTAAATTATTGATTAACGATAAAACGAGATAGGCATGATATTCCGGATGTTCACCATTAATTTTATAGCGAAATTCAATCTTCTTTCCTAATGAGCTTGCATATTTTTCATTTGTTCTAATAATGATCAGGACAAGTTCATGTATATCCATGTAATCTGAAAACTTTTCATCTTCAATCAACTTGAATAGTCCTGCAAAAATCCGTTGATTGTCTTTTTTTATATCATGTACTTCTCCAGCAATCCGTAAAGCCCTTTTACTAAATTCCTCCAAGGAAATTCCTGTTTGTTTCATATGATTATTTAAGTCCCGATATAAATCGTACGATGTGATTGTAGTATTTTCCGCGTTTTGCAATACTTTTTTTAGCTGAACGGATTCCACATACAAATTGGATAACAACATTAATAAATACTGATTCTTTTGACGAATTTGCCTCTCTCTTATTTTTCCTTCATATAACTTCATCATACTAAAGAAGGAAAGCACAAAAAAGCTTCGGAAAATGGCAATGATAAAGATCTGGGCTAGTTTTGACAAAGTAAAATAGTCTCCAACAGCCACATGCCGAAACATCAGTTCCGTTAAACTGGCTATGATTTCAATGGTAATGCCTAATACTCCTATAATCCAAGGACGGTTGTGGAACTGATTTATTTTTAATAAGTAAAACAGGAACACGTACGCAAAATAATAAAGGGAGGAAGGATAGCGTGTTTGTACGGAAGCGAACAAATCGAAATGATCCTGTGTAAGCCAGTCCAATCCTACCCGAACGGAAAAAATAGACAGCGCCGTGCCAATACCTAGTAAAATAGGTGAAATGCCCCGCAAAAATAATAGTGAAAAGAATATAATGGGCGTACCCAGACTAACACGGAAGGTATCATGAAAAGGATAAAATTTTAGCTCTCCCGCTAACGGAACAGCAACGATAACAAAAATGAAAGTATATAAATTCCTCTCAAACAATTGATTGATTTTCAAACGTTTCACTTCCTAAGATTTTAAACAGATATAAACATAAATAACGAATCCAACACAGGCAAATACCACCTATATTGAATTCGTTATGAGGTTTAGAAAAGTATACAATGCTGAAAAACAAAAGACAACTTCGTTGTTAAAAGATACAGTTTATCCTCTGTCCAAAAGCGATGCTCCGGAAATGCCTGGGTTTGTCATTTCGTAAGGGTTTAAAATAAGATCAAGCTCTTCCTCTGTCAATACATCATATTGCAAGCATAATTCACGTACTGGTTTACCTGTTAAAATCGCCTCTCTTGCAATACGCGCTGCTACTTCATATCCAATATGGGGATTAACAGCGGTAATGACTCCCACACTTTTTTGAACATATTCTTTTAACTGTTCCGTATTTGCTTCAATCCCTGCCAAGCAGTAATCCGTAAACGTACGGAATGCATTGTTCATGATGCTGATTGATTCAAGCAAGTTAAAGACAAGCACAGGTTCCATTACATTTAATTCAAGCTGCCCTGCTTCGGAAGCCAGGCAAATGGTATGATCATTGCCAATAACTTGAAAGGCAACCTGGTTGATCAGCTCCGCCATGACCGGGTTCACCTTCCCCGGCATAATAGATGAACCAGGCTGACGAGCTGGTAAGGTGATTTCCCCAAGTCCTGCACGGGGACCTGATGCCATTAACCTTAAATCATTGGCGATTTTGGACATGTTCATCATACATACTTTCAGTGAGGCAGATACCTCCGTGTAAGCATCCGTATTTTGAGTGGCATCGACAAGATGTTCAGCCCCAAAAAGCGGCAATTCGGAAATAGCGGCTATGTGCTTAACCACATTTTCGATATAACGGGGATCTGCATTTAAACCTGTACCCACTGCCGTTGCCCCCATATTGATTTCATATAAGTGCTGACGTGATTGCTGGATCCGTTTTATATCGCGCTCTAGGACACGGCTGTAGGCTTCAAACTCCTGGCCAAGACGGATTGGCACGGCATCCTGAAGATGGGTTCGTCCCATTTTAATTACATGATCAAATTGCTGCGCTTTCTGTTTGAAAACGGCCAGCATTTGATGCATCGTATCCAATAGCTTTTCCATTAACTGAAGTGTAGCAATATGGATCGCGGTCGGAAACGCATCATTTGTAGATTGAGACATATTCACATGACTATTCGGACTCACATGCTTGTACTCGCCTTTTTCTTTCCCAAGTAATTCAAGTGCACGGTTAGCAATGATTTCATTCATATTCATATTCATTGATGTTCCTGCGCCACCTTGAATGGGGTCCACGATAAATTGTTCATGCCACTTACCAACTATTATTTCCTCTGCAGCCTGAACAATGACCTTGCCGATTCCTTCATATAACCGTGTTGAATCCATATTGGCTAAAGCAGCGCCTTTTTTGACAATTGCCAACGCTTTAATTAACTGTTCGTGAACACGATAGCCTGTAATCGGGAAATTTTCAACTGCCCTTAGAGTTTGTATGCCGTAATAAGCATCTGCCGGGATTTCTTTTGATCCTAAAAAGTCTTTTTCTATTCGTACTTGAGTACTTTCCTTGGTAGCTGACATGGTACTCCCTCCTATGCTCAATAAAATTATGCTACATTTGACTCTTTAGACTCTTTAAAGGAGTCCACATATTGATTTGCTTTTTCTTGGTCAAATTGCCCTTCCCATTTTGACATCACGATTGTCGCCAATGAATTTCCCAGTACGTTAACTGCAGTCCTAATCATATCCAGAATACGATCAATACCTGCAATGAAAGCAACGCCTTCTATAGGAATTCCCATTGTACCGAGTGTGGTTAAAAGGACCACAAACGACGCACCAGGAACACCAGCCATTCCTTTTGATGTAAGCATTAACACAAGCAGCAACGTAATTTGCTGCATGATGGATAAATGAATTCCATACATTTGTGCTACGAAAAGTGAAGCAAGAGCCTGATAGATGGATGAGCCATCCAAGTTAAAGGTATAGCCAGTCGGGATTACAAATGAAGTGATTGCTTTTGGGCATCCAAATTTCTCCATCTTATCCATAAGTCTTGGTAAAACAGCTTCAGAGCTTGCGGTTGTAAACGCCAGAATAAGCTCGTCTTTTAATACCTTCATGAGAAGAAAAATGCTGGTACCAGAGATTTTCGCAATGACGCCAAGAACCACGAGCACAAAAAATATCATTGTTACATAAACAGCCAGCACCAGTTTTCCCAAAGGAAGTAACGAGGCAGCGCCAAATTTTGCAACGTTCACCCCAATGAGTGCAAATACTCCAACAGGGGCAAATTTCATAATAAGATTCGTTACCCAAAACATCGCTTCTAATATACCTTCAAAAAATGTCAGAACAGGCTTTCCTTTTTCCCCAATTGCTGCAATTCCCAATCCTAAGAAAACAATAAAGAAAATAATTGGAAGTAAATCACCTTTAGTGATAGATTCAAATACGTTTGTCGGAACAAGATGTACAATCGTATCTGCTACACTCGGAGTTCCAGTCGTTTTCATTGTTTCTTCATACTTTGAAATGTCATTTGCCTTAAGACTGCCCGTATCTACACCTGCTCCAGGCTGAAATAGATTTGCCGCCAATAATCCAATCGCAATAGCCAAAGTTGTAACGCTTTCAAAATAAAGTAGAGTTTTTCCGCCTAACTTTCCTAATTTTTTGATGTCGCCCACACCGGCTATTGATACGATTAATGCAGCGATGACAATTGGCACTACAATCATCTTAATCAGATGGATAAAAATGTCCCCCATAGGACCTAAAATGGCTATCGCTGTCTCGTTACCGTAAAAAATGACACCAACGATAATCCCAAGTATAAGCGCAATAAATATTTGTGTAGCCAACCCAAATCTTTTCATAGAAAAAGTCCCCCTTATTTGTTATAAGCATTTTTTTATCTTAATCAGAACACTTTGCAGGTTATGTTTTTACTCTATTAGCAAACCTACTTGATTACACAAAAAACTACAAAAAGTCTAAAATAAAAAAATATTTTTTAAATAATTAATATTTTCTTGCTTTTTTGGAGGTGGTATGATTAAACAAAATAAGCCGTTCCTGTACAAGATTTATGTCTTGTACAGGAACGGCTTATTTTGGGCATTTCGCAAATGGAATTGATCTATCTGCAAGTTCATTCTTTCTTTGGTTTGTTTCAAACGTTTGTTTAGTTGTACCCCTCTTTAATTACTTTTGAAGTTCAGATATTTTATTCCCTTTCGCAAAAGGCCAAGTGAGTTTTGGTACCTTATGACCCTCACCGCTTCCGCCAAATTTAAAGACAATAATCCCACCAACAATAACCAGCACACCGATCAACTGATTGAACGTAAATGGAACTTTATTAAGACCTAGCCATCCTAATGTGTCCCCTAATAGAGCAACCACGAGTTGTGATGTCAGTGCGATAGCGATGGCATAGGTTGGTCCCAGCCGCTTGATCCCTTGAACGAGACAAACAACCACTCCCACTCCGATCAGACCGCTGAACCAGTACCAAGTCTGCATATTTTGCAAGTGAAATAACTTTCCCCCTTCAAAGAGGAGCCCAAACGTCAATGAAGCAAGGAAACCCATTCCTAATACTAAAGTAGTCGTTGCCCAAGATCCCGCCCGTTCATTGACCTTACTGTTAAAAATATTTTGCAAAGCTACCAGCGCACCGGCAATAATCGCAAATAATAATCCTAGAATCATACTCTTCTCTCCCCTGTGTTGATATTTTTTAAAGTTATTCGTAGATGTTATCCCCTGCGAGTTCCCTTAATCCATTCCTGTCTTTAACAAGGATGGAACCTCGATTACGCTCAATCAGACCTTCCGCACATAATTGCGTGATGACCCGATTCAAATGACGATAGCTCGTGCCAATTAAATTAGCTGCATCCTTGATACTGATGCTAAGTTGGTTTTTATTAAGTGAATCGGATTCATCAAAGGAAACAGATAGTAGATAACTAGCCAAGCGTACCTCAACGGGATACATGATATTAAAGCTCATTGAATTGTTTTTCAGATGGAATTTCCTCGTAATAATATCCAATAAAAATTGTAGGAGCGGTGCATGGTCACTTCCATATTTCTTTAACCAGCGATGGTGAATGCCAATCATCCATACAGGCGATACCGCCTCAACTGTGTTAATAATGTCAATGCCCCGTACATACTCAATATCGCCGATCACTTCAAGCGGTTTCTTAAAAGAAAGAATGAGTGTATTACCTTCTGGCGAGCTGGTGTAGATTTTAACCTTCCCTTTTACTAGTACATACAAATACTGTGATGCTTCACCCTGGGAACAAATGAGCTCGCCTTGCTCAAAGCTGTACAGCGACAAATGGGGAATTAATGGTTCATGAAAGATCGATTCTAGTTGATATGTCTTGATATACGCGTCCAATTGCTCCTGATCATTCAGTTCTTTCACTCTTATTCACCCTCCGCCTTTCATCTTCTACATTCCAAAAGACACTTATTAAGTCCTTAGTATCACCACACCAATGATCATCATCCCAATACCGATAAACTGTGGCAGCTTCATCTTCTGCTTTTCCAGACCAAACCATCCGTTACTGTCTATGATAAATGTCAGCGTAAGCTGTGCTATCAGGATCGCCGATATACTTAGGGTCACACCGATTCTTTGAATAGAGGTGACATTACTGAAAATAACAATCGCTGCAAAGGCGCCCCCAATCAAATATAATGGCTTCACTTGTTTGAAGCCTTGCCCTTTACCGTCTCGAACGATCATGAAAATAATGAGAGCCATTATAAAACCAGTAAACTGGGTAATAGTTGCTGCTTGCCACGTGCCAATGTCTTCACTAATCCGTGTATTGGCAATCCCTTGCAGGGTAATAAAGGCCCCGCCTAAAAATGCAAAGATAATCCCCTTCATACTTTTCTCCCCTAATTTAGATTTCTTATCTATATTAAAGGATATATTCAAGTAGTTTGGATAGGACATATGTCCTCAACTCATTTTCATTTTTTTATTAATGTACCCTTTTGTAAGCCGTAGAAAAAAGTGGATCTGATAAACTAAATTAATAGTGGTACACTTGAGGGAACGTTCTATTAAAAAAGGAGCTTAGAAATTACGACTTGTATCTAAAATAAGTTTATAATAATTAAAAAATATTTTTGAGGTGAATAGACATTGGATTTTCATTCAAATTCGAACCAACAATTAGAAAACGTTGATGATGAAGAATATAAAGAAAGAGATTACGCTACTAGACAAAAAGCAGAAGAGGAACCGGAAGAAAGAGGATTTAAACAATGGATTATGGGATGGAACAAGAAAAAAGTAGATGCAGATGGCGAAGCGAGAGTAGATTCGCCATCCAGATCCAGATCCAGATCCTCAAATAAGAAAAAGAAAGGAAGGATGATCTCATTAAAACTAGTCTTTAAGATATTTGTAGTAGCAGCTGTTTGTTACAACTTCAATTTCATTTGGAATTTTATGAAAGATCCTATTGGTAATTTTACGTTTTATCATACATTATTTGTACTAGGAATATGTGCAGGTATTAATTTTATTGCCGTTTGGATTCTATTTTATAAAAGTTCGTTTATGAGATTTTATCTTTCCTTATTAGCAATTTTAGGATCGTTTGGGTATTACTTTTACGTAAATTACACTAATCACTCTTTTATGGGGAATAATATCAAAACATCGTTGCTTGTTATGATATCAGTTTTGATCGTCATTAGTCCTAAAGTAAATTATTACCTGAAAAGCATCGTACTTCTGTTGATACCTAGTATAGGTATCTATTTAAGTGGTAATAAATTCGCACTTGTATGGGCTTTAATGTTGAGTGCGGGATTTGTACTATTATTTAGAGTGTCAAAATCAAGTGGAAAATCAAAATCAAATAAAAAGGAAAGTCGCGCAAGAAGAAACCAAAAGCAATCAGCATAATATTTATTATAGGTAATTAAAAAATGCTGATTATGGCAGTATATTTATTGAAAGCAAATAAGCCGAAAATGTGCAAGTGGTGAATAAAAACTTGTATTTTTTCGGCTTTTTATATTTTAAAAATGGAAGAAAAATATTGTTAGCTTAATTTGAAACTAACTATAGCAAATATGAACTTCATCAAGGCAATCCAGTGGCAATTATTAAAAAAATGATTAATATACATTCCTTATTTGAAATAACCCGAAATCAAAATGTAAATATTCTGTCACTGTAATACAGTTGATGTTAGGCATTTGAAAGTATAAACTTTACTTACTATTTGAGGAGTGATTAAAGTGAAAACAGTAACGGTGGATAAGCTAACATTCAAGAAAAATTTATCGATGATTGAACAATTTGCAATCAAAGATTTCCTGTTTAAATGGGTTGGTCAACCAACAGAAGGATTAGATGATTTTCTACCACTTGAGTACACAGAAAATGTCTTTGCCAAGATGGAGGCAAAACAGGTAACTGCTTTACCCATTAATGGGGATAAACATTTCAGATATGCCACAATAACAGAAGACAATCAAATTGTAATAGGAGTTTTAGATTCGAATGAAGAGTTAAATCATAGAGTCATTTCTCTGGATGAGGTTTTAATAGGCAAGAGCTTGTAAGGTGCTTGCCTCTAAACTTTTCTCTAGCTTTCTTCTCGGACAATGACTTGAATTCCATGTCGTTCTGCTTTGTATCGAATCACTTCTATAAAAGTGGCATATGGGATTTGTATGAAGGCTTGTTTAGTTGTCTTTTGCATATCAACCTCCATCTTCCAACCCTCATTTTTTCCATTGATGATTGTATCAATGGTTCTTTCTTGAGCAATCCCCACCACTATTGCACTAGCCTTATGTAAAAAATCCATGACTCGATTGTTTGTTTTTCGGTCTAATGAAATTAATCTTGTCGTGTGAAACTTCCCTTCCTTCCTTCCTTCTTTTCTTCCTTTTTAGCCAGATTGTAAAATTGGGGTCCTTCTTCTGAAAAATATGGAAGTAGCTCTGTTACATTTAACTCCTTCTCTGTTCACTATGGTATACTTTAAAAAGTTTGTTTTAAGAGTGGGAGGTTCTATTAGTGGAGTTACTAAAATCATATACTCAAACGAAATCGACCTATATATTTTGGCTCGTTACAGGGATTATACTTGTAGCATTTAATTTGCGCCCCGCGATCACTTCATTAGGGCCACTGGTTGGAATGATTCAGGAAGATGTAGGACTAGCACATTGGAGTACAGGTTTATTAATGAGTTTGCCATTACTTGTTTTTTCCATCATGTCACCCATCGTGCCAAAGCTCGCCAATCGATTAACAAATGAGGTGACTTTGCTTATAGGTTTGTTCACCCTTTTAATCGGTATAGGTCTAAGATCCATCCCAATGACGTTTTTCCTTTTTACTGGGACTCTTTTTATTGGAGTGGGTATAGCCGTTGGAAATGTTCTTTTACCAGCTATTGCAAAGGACAAATTCCCACAGCACTTCGGTCTTATGACAAGTGTTTATTCTACCTCAATGGGATTGTTTGCCTCATTAGCGTCAGGAGTTAGTGTTCCTTTAGCAGACGGCATGCACCTGGGCTGGCAGGGAGCTTTAATTGTTTGGGGTATTCCGGTCGTGCTAGCTATCTTGGTGTGGGCCTTTCTTTTCAAATATAATCATGGAAGTCAAACAGATATAAAAAGGCTTGGTTCTAAATCTAATCAAGTTTGGCGTTCACCACTTGCTTGGCAAATCGCCATTTTTATGGGGTTTCAGTCTTTTTTATTTTATGTAACGATATCTTGGTTACCAGAAATCCTGCATAGTCACGGAATGAGTATGGAGAAAGCAGGGTGGCTGCTTTCAATCACCCAAATAGTCGGACTACCTTTCAGTTTCTTCATTCCTGTCATTGCAGGACGTTTCCAATCACAAAAATGGATCGCATTCCTGTTAAGCCTATGCTCTATAATTGGTTATGGAGGTTTACTGTTGGGCTCATCCTATCCCGTTTTAATTGTTAGCATTTTTTTCATTGGGATGGCTTTGGGAGGAATCTTTCCATTGTCACTAACCTTTATCGGACTTCGCACTAAGAATGCCAGTCAGGCTGCAGAGTTATCTGGAATGGCACAATCAACTGGATATATCCTTGCAGCAGCGGGCCCCTTTTTTATTGGATATTTATTTGATCAGACCCATTTATGGACAGTTCCACTTAGTGCACTCATCATTATTTCTTTAGTGGTTTTGGTATTTGGGATGTTAGCGGGTCGCAATCGATACGTATAAAAAGCGAACAGTGCCAGGCACTGTTCGCTTTTTATACTGATTACTATTTTCACATGACATTTGATGTATTTGCATTTGATAGATCTGAATTTTCAATCTCTTTAGGACGGACGGCTAGCCAAACTAGTCCACCGAAAACAAGAAGGATTAGCCCGCATAACTGGAACGCATACTGGAATCCAGCAGCTGGACTTGCTGAATGTTCAATGAAATAACCTGTTACATAGGGTCCGACAATCCCACCCAATGAAGTAAGCGCCATAAACCACCCTTGAATTTTACCTTGATGTTTAGGTGGAACCAAATCTACTAGAATCGCTGGCCCCATAACCAAGGTAATACATCCAAATGTTAACCCAAGTGATAATAATACAATGGCAAGAATATTAGAGCTGACCATTGCTCCGAAAAAATAGCTGACGGCTCCCGCTAACATTACTGGTCCAAGGACAAAAATCCGTCCCTTTACCATACTTTTCGTCTTATGATAAAGTCGGTCAGAAATGGTTGAAAAGGTGATTTGCGAAAGGGTAATCATAATCCAAGGCAATGCTACGACAATTTTTAAAGTACCTTCGCTGAGGTGGCGGACATTTTCTAAATAATTGGGAAGCCAGTTCAGCCCAATCGTAAAGGACCAATAAGTGGCAAAACCACATAAGGCAACTAAGATGAAATTTTTCGAAAACAAGGCAGAGGTGAATTTTGTTTCGTTCTGAATAGTGGATAACTTCGTACTGCCTTTTGTTGCAACAAGCTCAGTATCTGTAACCGCTTTATCCTTTGCGATCCATAACCACACGATAATCCAAATAAAGCCTACTACTCCAGTTGAGATAAACGCCGAGCGCCATCCATAACTCATGATGAGATGCATTAAGACCGGTGCTGAAATGGCGACACCAAGCGGTCCGCCAACTGAAACCAATGTTAAACCAATCCCCAATTTTTCCTTTGGAAGATACTTTGAGGCGGCTGTCATCGCTAAAGCGTAGGAAGGTCCTTCCCCAGCCCCTAAAATGATTCTAGTTACCAATAAATATGTAAAGCTGCTGACAAAGATTGTTGAGAATTGAACGATGGACCAAATTGCGACCATACCGGCAATGACTTTTTTCGCTCCAATTTTATCCGCAAGACTGCCGCCTAAAACAGCTGAAAGCGAATATAGTAAGAAGAAAACACTCCCGACAACTCCCCATTGCTCTGGCGATAATCCTAATTCCTTAATAATTGAAACTGAGGCAAACCCAATAATCGCCTTATCTGCGTTACTAATGACCGTTAATAAAAATAACAGGAAGATGATCACCCATGTTTTTTTTGAAACTGCACTTTTCTTTTGCTCCATATAAGGACCTCCTTGAAATTTCTCCTTTTTTCCCTCGTTCATTTTCATAGAATGATACTACTTTGATTTCAAGACCTTTCCACCCCTCAATGAAAAGGCCCTTTTAGGAATTTACTTAAATGTAACTTCCACCTTACCAATATGTGAAAATCCAGCAGTGAACCGATCCCCTTTTTCGGCCACTTCTGCTGCAGATAATGCCCCTGATAAAATAACTTCTCCCGCTTTCAAAACAACATTGTATTCGGATAACTTATTTGCCAGCCAGGCCACACATTTGGCAGGATGGCCTAGTACATCTGAACCATATCCTGTATTAATCAGTACACCATTTTTAAACAATTTCATTTCAATCGATGGTAAGTCGATATCCCTTAACGAGAATCGCTCATCACCGATGACAAACAATCCGCTTGATGCATTATCGGCAATCGTGTCTGCTAATGTAATCTTCCAGTCGGTTATCCGGCTGTCGACGATTTCTAAGGCTGGTGCTATATACTCTGTCGCATCAAGGACATCCTCGATGGTCACAGATGGACCTTTCAAATCCTTGCTGAGAACAAAGGCAATCTCTCCTTCTACCTTTGGCTGGAACATGGCATCTAAGCTGATGATCCCGTTATTACTAATTTCCATAGAATCCAATAGGTGACCGTAATCTGGTTGATCCACACCTAACAGCTGCTGCATGGCAACAGAGGTTAACCCAATTTTTTTCCCAACAATACGTTGGCCATCGCCAACCTTCTCATTAATTGCGAGAAGTTGGACCTGATACGCCTCATCAATGGATAATTCTTGGTACAAATCAGTAAGTGGTGTAATGGATTGCTTAGCAGCTTCTGCCTGCTGCAAAAGCTCATATACATGTTGAACACGATGAATGACTTGATTGCTCATAGTAAAAACTCCTTTTGTAAAAAAATAAAGCACTATTTCATAGATTCAATATCATGTTAACCTATGAATCAATCAATAGTGCTCTCAAAGTTAGTCTTATTATTTTGTTACCAAGGATGCGTCGTTTTGATTAGCAGCTTCTTTTCCATTTTTCAATAAGAAGTCTATTAATACAGTGTTAAACTCTTCAGGTTTCTCCCATTGCGGCCAGTGTCCGGCATCTTTGATGACAACCAACTCACTATTTGGAATCATATCTTGAATCGGTTTCGCTTCTTCAACGGTTGAAGTTGGATCATGGTCTGTCCATGCTAACAATGTCGGAACATTGATTTTACCGCACCATGATGGATCCCAGCTGTACAGCTTTCTAACTTCAATATCCTGCAGGCAGACGATATGATGAACGGCCTCTTGATAAGCTGGCTGTGTATAGATTTTGTAACGAGATTCAATTAGTTCATCGTTTACTTGGCTCTTATCATACATTAACCACTGAAGTCTTGTTTTTACATTTTCATAGTTGGCTTCAAGAACCGCTTTTAACGTGGAGTCCTTCAGCTTTTGCATAACTTCAGGTTTGTTATTAACGTTCCCTGGCGTGTTTAACACCATTGCTTTCACATACTCTGGATGTTCAGCCGCAAACCAGGCAGCAACCCAGCCTCCTAATGATTCACCTGAAAGATATACCTTTGATAACCCTAATGCTTGGATAACACCCAATAAATGCTCACTATAATAATCAATTCCGTATGGGCGATCTGGTTTAGCGGTGTAGCCATGTCCTACCATATCGATGCAAATCACACGGAAATGTTCACTTAAGCCTCGGATATTTCGGGCATAAGCCTCAATATGGCCACCCGTACCATGAAGCAAAATCAGGGGCTCTCCTGTTCCTGCTTCTAGTACTCTCGTTTTAATATCGGTTGCATTAACATAATAGAGTTTATATTCCAAATCAGCTAAGTCTGTCCAGATTGTCATTTAAATCTCCCCTTTTTAAAAATAATAGTTACATAGTGGTTTTCTACCTTTTCCATCACTGATGTTGTTGAACCTTTCAATTTCGAGAGTGGTTCCCGCTGCTAACCTTAAATGCTTACTTTGTTTTCAGATGCTTGTTCAGGATGATTTTGGTCAACCGGCTGACTAAACTGAACAATCGCCATACCTGTTACCCATTCCGGAATTGGCTCATAGCATGCGACACTTGCATCCAAGCTTTGCAGTACACCAAGCAGGACAAGCCAGTTGTGAATTTCCTGACCGCCATTCCCTAAATGCTCCTCAATATAATCAGCACTCCAGTTTCTTAATGCAGTAAAATCCTTCTCGGTAATCAATCGTAAAAATTCACGGTCCATTTGTTCATTAACGGGCCCTGATTTAATTCGTGTGACATTTGTTTCCCGTAACTTTAAATATTCATCCAGCTGGTCTATTTCCTGACGGCCATTTTTTAAGACTTGTATCAAGGATTGGTCTTCTGGCTTTTCACTCTCAATCTTTGGAATCGGCACCCAGTGAGATAAACCACCCGAAGCGACAATTGCAACTTTAAGATCTTTATCCCATGACTCAATCGCTTTACGAATCACTTCGCCGACTTGGAAACAGCGGTCCATCGTTGGCAGCGGCGGCGCCGATGTATTCACAGCTATTGGAACCACTGGAATTTTCAAATCTGGATTTAAGAAGTAAATTCCTTGTGTATGGCCGTGATCGACTTTCATTTTTAACGTAAAGGCAAAATCAATATTGCTGTCTAAACCGGTGTGAAGGATATGCTTCGCTAAGTCTTCCTGCACAGGGATATTGTATTTCGGCAGCTGCCAGTCTCCCCAGCCTTCACATTCGCCAATCCCAATGGTAAATGCAGGCATTTGGTCGTAGAAATAACTATTGAAATGATCATCCGATATCAATACAATCACGTCTGCTCCTGAATCTTCGAGTACCTTCCTCATTTCAGACGCAGTTTGGAGGAAGTGCTGTCCTTTATCTCCGCCTCCCGCCTCATTTGTCATGATCATCGGACTATGCGACATTGCGACACCTGCAATAATTTTAGCCATTTGATCCTCTCCTTTTTTTAAGATATCCTTAATTTTCTAGACTCAGCTATTTCTTTATGCCAAATAATGGATAGTTTCCCCTTTAAAAATAAAGGCATAACATCGATACATTTGAGCGTTGTACCATCATTCATTACGGCTACTTTTGTTTGAAAAGAACCTCTTTCATTTCTTAAGGTAACCTCATAGCTTCCTGGACCTGGAAGAGTATAATAGGGGTAAAGTGTGAATGATATTTCATCCCATTCGCATGGAGTTTCATAGAATCGACCGAGTAAATCGTGCAGTTCTGCAACCTTCCCGTTTAACAGCCGATCACGAATACAGGTGGAACTTATTTTTTCGCCCCGGAGCTCTACCTTTGCTACTTTGGTGACATCAATTCGACCGCCTGAGTCCTGTTTTAACCGTTCCAAATTACCAGCACCACGAGAGCCATATGAAAAATCAAATCCTGCGACTGCATGAATTACACCAAGACCATTTAAGTATTGCGCAACAAACTGTTCTGGCGATAATCCGGCAAACTCTTTATCAAATTCAACAATATAAAACGTATCGACTCCCATGTTCCGAAGCTTCGTCTCTTTTTCCGCAAGCGGCATTAAATAATGGACGTGAATGTTTCCATTGGAGATAACGGTTTTCGGATGTGGGAAGAAACTCATGACAGCAAAAGGCATTTGTTTTTCGCTTGCCTTTTGATAAGCGGTGTTGATGACTGCACAATGTCCATGATGGAGACCGTCGAAACAACCAAGGGCCATCACATTTGGCCTCGCCTTTTCCTGCCATTCTGCCAAATTACTCCGGTTTACATGAATTGTTTCCATAACAGTCTCCTCTCATCATCCTTAGATTGTCACAGGCAATACTTCTACTAATGAACGGTACTTTCCATTATAAAAAATCAGTGGTTCTGCATCTTCAAGGTGAATATCCGTTACTTTGCCAATAAACAAGGTGTGGTCCCCTTCAACATGTTCAGCTGATACTTCACATGCAACTTGTGCAACAGCACCAGATAATACCGGCTTTCCATCAAGGCGGTCAAAGACCACTTCCTTGTGCTCCTTCAATTGTCCAGCGAAAATCATTGAAAGCTCTTGCTGGTCAGCGGCTAAGATATTCACAGTGAAAATCTTGCTTTCTTTTATTTTGTTTAAGATCTTTGCCTTTTCCCCGATAGAAATAACGATAAGTTTTGGGTCAAGCGACACAGACATGAACGCATTCGCTGTCATTCCGTGAACGTCTCCCTCTACTTCTGTGGCAATAACGGTTACCCCTGTGGCAAACTTACCCATTGCACTGCGAAACTGACGATCATCCATTTTAAAAATCCTCCTGTGATAAAAATTTCTATAAAGCTTGTTAGCTATGATTCGTACCCTTCGAATTTAACCCCTAACTCCACTGTTAAAACCGAATAACTCCTGACCATATGCAGCAACCGCATCTTCGTATAAAGAAGTTTTATGTGTAGCAACGGCGATGATATCCCTTAAGAACAATTCCATTGGTCCGCCTTTATAAAGAGCACCTCCGCCAAGAGTTAACAGAGATCTTACGGCAATATCCGTGCAAATCTTAATCGCTTTTGTGCGGATTGCAAAGAATTCAGATGGAGGAGTTATACAGCCATCTGTTTCAAAGTTTTCTAGCAGATTAATATATTTTTCTAGCAAAGCTTCCGCCAGGTGGAAATCAGTTGTCATTTCGGCTAATACCCGCTGACTTCTTGGTGACTCACTTTCCCTTACTCCATCCATTAAGCGCACACGTTTTTCAGTAAGCACTTTAAATTCCTTAAGAATCCGTTCTGCCCCGCCCAGGGCCATGTAACCGAATCCCAAATAGAAGGAGGGAAAGAATGGGACATGATAAAAAGGATAGTCTATTTCATATTCTTCTAGCGGTGGTCTTCTTGTAAGCTCTGCTTGATCTAAACGCAAAATCCGCTCCATTGGGACATACACTTGATCGGCAATAATTTGGTTACTTCCTGATCCTCTTAAGCCAAATGTATCCCAGTTATGGACCACTTCCACCTCGGATGTTTTTAGCATTGGCAAACAATATACAGGTTGTTCGCTGTCAGGAAACTGAATCATAACCCCAACACCAACCCAATCACTATAATTGACACCACTGACAAAACTCCACTTGCCGCTGATACGATAACCATCGCCATCCCGTTCTGCTTTTCCTAATGCAGCAAAGATATCGCAAATTAATCCGCCCTGATGAATGATTTCGTCTGCACCCTTTTCAGGAAGAAATGCTGGAAGCATATTATGAAGCGGATAAAGATAGGTAAGCCAAGCTGCTGAAATATTGTAATTCGCCACCTTACGAACGACCTTAGCAAACGTTTTCAAATCTGCCTGTGGTCCGCCATATTTTTTTGGAAGCATCATCCGTGAAATTTGCGTTTCTTTGATGAGGTTCACCACATTTTGTGATATAGTCGCATTTTTCTCTGCTTCTAGTGCTTCTTGCTCTGCCAATTTTCCAATTCGCTCCGCTCCGGCTAGTAAATCTTCAACTGTGACATCTTCCCCTTTTAATACAAAACTTGCCATCGTTCTACACCCCTTCTGTTTGATTAGATATAATTGTTGAGAAAAATAATAGGTTATGGACTAACGTCCGTTGGTCCATTTAGCTGGCACCGCTTACATTTGAAATTGAACTAGGTTTTTACTATTTCAACCTTGTAAATAAAGTTTATATAATTTGTAATTTTCATACTAGGGCAAAAAATGTCTATGTTTTTTAATTTACTAGACAAAATTTGTTCATCCAAGAGAAATCAGCGGTGGAAAAAGGCAGAAGAAAAACCACCCGGCTTATTCCGGATGGCTCTAATCTAATGTGAGTTCCCCTATGGCAATCAACGATTTTATAATCAGTAGTAATTGATGCATTTCATCTGAATCGCGAAGGTCTTTTTCTAATAAGCTTTCGATTCTGCTAATCCTATGCCGGAGCCCGCTCATCGATAAAGACAAATCACTCATCGTTTGCTCAAGCTTTCCCCCATTCAACAAAAAACTATACAAAGTTTTTAGAAGTTCGAGGATTTTTGGATCTGTCATGTTATATAGAGGTCCTAATTCTTGCTCAGCAATTAGTTTAATCCCACTGATATTTTTCGCGTTAATCAGTACCCCTACGATTCCTAATGATTGAAACGGGACGATATGCTTCTTGACTGCTAATCGTAAAGCAATGGTTGCTTCCTCGTAACATCTGGATGCTTGGCAAATATCATCCTCTAAATGGCTGATACCACATTTAAAATGACCTTGTGGATATCTTTTTAACATATAATCGAGGTATTCTTTTATCACATCATAGATCGCTTTCTTTTGAATGGTTTCATTGGTTATCAATAACACCATGTTGCCATCACGGTGTCCAACCAAGATATTATGCTTTTTCTCATTGAAATAATGAAAGGTCGTTTCAAAAATATGTTCCTGCAGAAGAAACTCATCTTCAATTGAACTTTGGATTTTTTTATATTCCACTACCGATAGATAGTATTTCTGCTCAAGATCTACACCAGTATATTTCCCTCGATTGATGATCTCATTTGTAGACAGCCTGCCCTCTACTATTTGTTCAAGAAAATTCCCCTTCATTCTCTCAAACGTTTCTACCTTTGTTTTCTCATTTAAGAGAATGAGTGAGGCTGCATTGGCAAATCGGTCTAAAAACAAATAATCCTCTTCGTGATGGTGATTTTTCATTTCATCATAAAGCAAGGTACAATAACCGATTACCTCTTTTTGTAAAAGTATTGGGGTGATGAGACGTTCTTGAATCGAAGTTTTGATCACTTTTTTTCTAAAGGGTAAAAGTGACTTCGTGCTTAATCGATTTTCTTGAAGATAACTTTCCATATCGTCTCGATAATCCAAATATTTTTCCTTCGATAGCCCCGAATAGGTAATCGTTCGATGTAACGTATCCTCAACGATAATAGGGATTTGCATCATTTTATATACCATATCAGCTAAGGTTTGCAAATCACTGCCATTAATAATCTCTTCGGTCAATTTGTTTTGAAAATTGGCCAAGCGAGTGACGACATTTTTCTGATCCAATAATTGGTCATAGGTTAACTCAAGTTCTTTTACAATCGGTGTTTCATTATAATAATCGAGTTCATGCTCATCTTGAAGTTCCTTTTCCCATTCCTTTTTGGGCTTCATCACCCATCGGCACTCCGAATCGCCCTTCCCCACACAAGTGATTTCTCTCGACAGAAGCGATTCTCCAAATATTGTTGTCATAAAACCGCTCGCAAATCCGCTCAATGTGTGACAAACCGGACCATTAGATACTCCGAGATGCTTTATATGCTCCTCAGCCTCATAAGAATCAATCCATGTTCCGGATGAAAAGAAATATTGGATCCGGCGTTGTTCATCTAACTCATAAGAGCAATCATGTTTAATCCCTCTTATATGCCCATTTTGAATGTGAAGAATCGGCCCATGTTTGATGAGATTTTCTAGTGAGGATTCGGTTTGCACCACTTCATTGGCAATTTTGACACCCATTTCCCAGCCATAATGAAATAAAAATCCCTTTATCCTCTTAATGCCAATATTCTTTGCCAGTTGCTGCCTGAGAATCCCGAAAACGGATGCAGATGTAACAATCTTACGGTCACCTGCAACTACCTCGTGGCTATAACTCTCCTCCGAAACCTTGACGTTCATGCTAACACATCCTGTTTTCATGATAGATAGCATACGTCCTTCTAGTTGAAAACAAATCTTTTCGTATGCCTCAAATTTCAGTAATTTAATCATAAGGCTTTTCAAATAGACCATCAATCAAAATTCACCATTTTCCCACGAAGAGCACCTTAACCTAGAGGATCTTCTCCAAATTGTCCCCATAGATTTGGAAACATCTCTAATTTAGAAAATCCTCGTATTACTTTATTTAACTTTCTCCCAAACTACATTAGTATAGTCCTTCATATTTTAGGATTTGTTGTTAGGTTCCACCGTTATGACAACATTTCCCTTTTTGTGTCCTTTTTCGACATATCTATGAGCCTCAACGATTTCTTCAAACGCATAGGATCTGTCAATGACCACTTTTAACTTCCCCGTCTCAACAAGTTCTTTAAGAAAATCTAGTGCTTCTGAAGTTTCAGGTGAGTTTTGACTCAATATTAGTTTTTTGCTGCTTGTCAATTTAGTCCATAGCATCCGAACACCTGGTATCGGTACAGTGACATTTATATAGGTTCCGTCCTTCTTTAGCGATTTCATACAAGCCGAAAACGAGCTCTTGTCAACCGCTTCAAAGATCACATCATAAGTCTCGCCTTTACTCGAAAAATCTTCTGCAGTGTAATCAATTACCTGATCCGCTCCAAGAGATTTTACCAATTCTATATTCGTGGTACTGCATACTCCTGTAACATTTGCTCCGAGATATTTGGCAATCTGAACTGCATAACTTCCTACACTTCCTGAAGCACCATAAACTAGAACCCTTTGACCGCTCTGAATGTTAGCTTTTCTAAGAAAATACAATGCGGTGCGTGCTCCAATAGGAATGGCAGCGGCTTCCTCATATGTTAAATTGGAGGGCTTAATAGATACTGGTCCATCTTCAGGCAGACACTTATACTCAACATAAGCACCAAACCCCAAAAGAGAAGCAGCAAAAACCTGATCACCTTCCTTAAACCTTTTGACATTTTTCCCTACTGCCTCAACTTCCCCAGCTAACTCCATTCCCAATGTAGTTTTTTTGGGTTGTCTAAAACCAAGTGTTAGTCGGGCAGGCAGCCAAAAAGCGGGAGGAACTGTAAAACTCCGTGCCCGAATATCTGCTACTGTTACGGTTGTCGCTTTTACTTTTACCAGGATTTCATTTTCCTTAGGAGAAGGTTTTTCTACCTCTTTCAGTTGAAGAACGAGGGCACTGAAAAACTTACG
>NZ_JAGGQW010000094.1 GCF_018613065.1 Bacillus sp. ISL-7
ACTCTTGTAACAGGAAATAAGCGTGAACGCAATTTAATTTACCCTACTCTTCTTGATCATGTGACAGAAGATATGGCCGTAGCTTGGGAGGAACCGTTCGGACCTGTGCTGCCAATAATCCGTGTATCCTCTGATGAAGAAGCGATCAAAATTGCGAATGAATCTGAATTTGGTTTACAGGCAAGTGTCTTTACCAAAGATATTAATAAAGCATTTGCGATTGCAAATAAAATTGAAACAGGCTCAGTTCAAATAAACGGACGTACCGAACGCGGCCCGGATCATTTCCCATTTATCGGTGTAAAAGGATCCGGAATGGGTGCGCAAGGTATCCGCAAGAGCATTGAATCGATGATGCGTGAAAAAGTAACTGTATTAAATCTTGCTGAGTAATCTCAAAAGAAATTTTATTCTCTCAAAAGAGGGGTCCCAATTAGTCCCCTCTTTGTTACATTTCCTTTTAAAGATACTGAAGCATTGACATAATTTCACTTAGGGTAACGAAGTTCTGAAGAAAAACAAGACACAGACAACCAAGGCCATCCAAATCATTTATAAAGGCAATTTTAACACAATTAATTTTAGTTAAGTTAGTCATGGACTTCTCATTACATTGTAGAACTAGCCACACCTTAGAAGTAGGATTCTCTTATTGTGTTTTTTTGTAGTTAGTTCGTAATTAGTATACCTAATTTAATACCCTACTACTTAAAAGGGTGGTACAAATTTTTATAAAAAAACAAAATATCAAATGTTATAATTGTTATAATTTTTTCTGCAATGTATTTAATACACTAGTCCAAGTAATACTGCAATAGGATATTTCTTATCGCAACATGGCTTGAATTATGATAAGCGGAAATTAAATGTGTACTACATCGAGGGAAAATGCCGAAGGTGGATGTTGAATTTGCAGGTACCCCTTATTGGAGCAAATCTACAGTCGAATCGTTTCGCGAACAGGAGAAGGTACGATTGATATGTACGAAGAGTCTATACGGATGCCTTTTCTCATCCGGTACCCGAGAGAGATTAAACCGGGTTCTGTGACAGAAGCGATGGCGCTGAACGTGGATTTTGCCGGAGTCAGGATTCCTAAAGACATGCAGGGCCGGAGCTTGCGGCTGTTATTCAACGGAACAACTCCCATGGGTTGGCGAACGTCTGTGTATTACCGGTATTGGATGCATCTTGATAAATACCATAACGTTTATTCCCATTATGGTATTCGAACGCATCGCTACAACCTAATCTATTATTACGCCCAGCATTAGGCACATCGGGGTCAAAAGAGAAACAAGACCTCCTGAATGGGAATTGTTTGACCTAAAAATGATCCCTATGAAATCAAAAATCTTTATAAAAACCCGGAATATTCAAACATTGTAACACTATTAAAAGCGGTATGAAGAGATTGCAGCAAGAATTACTCGATGAACCGGTTTATGAAACATAAATCCACAACTTAATTTGGAGTCAGCTTTACAATCTAGTATCCTTAATTATCTAGCCACTCGGCTAGTTTTTTTTATTTTGTGGGTGTGGTAATTGTACAAGCTACTCTAGGAATAGGGTTGAAACATCTATCTGGTGTCCAGTCATGCTAAACTCCTTTGGAGACATGGATGCTAATTTCTTAAACATACGAGAAAAATAGGATGTATCATAATATCCCAGGTAATCGGAGATAGCTACAACAGTCATATCGGTATTTAACAAAAGATTGCAAGCTTCCATCACCCGTAATTGATGGATGTATTTAATAGTAGATTGAATGCTTTTTCCTATTTGTATCTGATCCCACAAATGTTTGAGTTTAATTCCTTTTCCTAGTTTCAAATTTTGAAAGGTAGTCTTTTAAAAATCCAATCGATCGATTTATATAAATGGTGTCGTTATAAAGCTTTGTCATCATAAGAGATCCTTCAATTGTAGATATAAAAATTGTTGTGAATGTTTCCGAATCTATTGTAGAGATTATTTCACTGTTTTTTATCCCAGTTCGAATAATTCGAAGTATCATAGAATAAAGGTCATTCATTGCTTTTATAGTCGCATCACGTAAGGCTGGGTGCGCATCATCGGACTCGATTGCTGCATTAAGAATTGGGCAGCCGCCAGGAATTGGCTTGCCTTCTGCTAATAACAAAAAGACTTCAAGAAGTGCGTTCAATTTTTCGATGGAAGTATTTTTGCTCCTAATTGCTTCTTGGAAGGTTGTGGACATCGTTTCAATAGAAAATGAAAATGCATCCAAAGAAAGTTCTTGTTTGCTTTTAAAGTGATTATAAATCCCTCCTTTTTCCATACCAGCCTTTTCCATAATATCTGTAATGGAAGTTGCCAAGTATCCCTTGGTATTTAGAAGTCCAGAGGCCTTTTCAATAATCATCTGTTTTGTTCGTTCTCCTTTACGCATATTTAACCCTCATTTTCATTAGAATTTTCAAACCGAACGGTCTTGTTAATGTAAGTATAACCTTTTATATAATTTAAATCATCCCTTTTTAATTAGAATATTCAAATCATATTGACAACTATAACTTGGTTTAATGTATAATAAAAAAACAGACCGGTTTGAATTTTTTTAGGGGGTTTATATGAACGAGAGAATTTTAAATATGCAAAAAATAATTAATCGTGAGGTTCCGCCACCACCTATCGCTAAGTTAATTGGTGCAGAGTTGTTACAAATCGAGAAGGGTAAAGCAGTTTTTGATTTAGAGTGTAATACGGAGAAACATGCAAATCCTATGGGATCAATCCATGGAGGAATACTATGTGATATAGCCGATATGGCAATGGGCGTGGCCTTTTCAAGTTTGTTAGAAATGAATGAAACCTTTACGACAGTTGAACTTAAAATTAATTATTTGAAACCGATTTGGAATGAAAAAATTACAGCAAAAGGTGAGGTTATAAAGAAAGGAAAGACTATTGGGCTAATCAAGTGCGATGTTTTTGATGAAGGCGGTTCATTAGTTGCCCATGCTTTAAGTACGTGTATGATCCTTCGTGGTGAAAAATCAGTAGGAAGATAAAAAAGTACCTAATAAAAAATAGATTTTTGAAATTGTAAAACTATTTCAGGCTATTAAAATATTGCTTGATTCATATTCATAATTGAAGGGACGATCTTGTTAATACAGTTTGTCGCAAACTGGGAAATATGAATAGAGTTGTAACAAAAAAGTCTGAACTCAATTATGTTATGAATTACTTTTGAGAGCATTTTGTTACACCTGATTCAAGGTTTATTAAGGATAGTATTTTCAAATACAAAACGTAACATAAATGTTCGTTTTTGATACAAATCCTATCGATACCAACGCATTGGTAAATATTGTATCACTTTGACCTAGTTTTAAACGTATCTCGGCTGACCCCCTACAGCGGTTTCATTTCTTAAGATGGATCAAAAGAAGGGTGCTTATGCACCGGCTGATCAAGAGTATAAATGGCTAGTAATTTAATTTTTCTATTCACCCTATTTACATTCTACATAAAACGACATAAAACAATGAAAATAGACAATTATAAAAGTAGAAAAAAAGGAGTAAAGAATATGAGTCAAGAGATTGTAATTGTAAGTGCTGTTCGTACAGCAATTGGAAATTTTAATGGAAGTTTAAAAAATGTATCTGCAACTGAGCTGGGCGCAGTCACTATCAAAGGAGCACTTGAAAAAGCAGGAGTGAAACCGGAGCAGGTGGACGAAGTCATAATGGGTAACGTTCTTCAAGCAGGTATTGGTCAAAATCCAGCTCGTCAAGCACAGATAAAATCAGGTATTCCAGTGACGTCTTCGGCCCTTACAATTAATAAGGTTTGTGGTTCTGGTATGAAGGCCGTTCATCTTGCCATGCAGGCGATCCTTGCAAGAGATGCTGAAATCGTTGTAGCAGGCGGAATGGAAAGTATGAGTCAGGCACCATACTTATTGAAAAATGCCCGCGATGGCTTTAAAATGGGAGATCAAAAATTAATCGACAGCATGATCAGTGATGGTCTATGGTGTGCGTTTAATGATTACCATATGGGGATCACAGGTGAAAACGTTGCAGAGAAATATGAGCTGACCAGAGAGCAGCAGGATAAGTTTGCAGCATGGAGCCAGCAAAAAGCAGTTGAAGCGATCGAAACAGGAAAATTCAAAGATGAAATTGTTCCGGTTGTCATTCCACAGCGTAAAGGTGATCCGATCGTTTTTGATACAGACGAGTTTCCTAGAAAAGGAACCACTGCAGAAAAATTAGCGAAGCTGCGCCCTGCATTTAAAAAGGATGGAACTGTAACAGCAGGTAACGCTTCAGGGCTTAATGACGGAGCAGCAGCATTAGTTATTATGAACAAGCAAAAGGCAGATGAATTGGGCCTTACGCCATTAGTTACGATTAAAGCAACTGCAAATGCTGGGGTAGACCCAAGCATTATGGGAGTTGGTCCAGTACCAGCAGTGAAAAAGGCATTGGAAAAAGCAGCAATTTCAATCGAAGATATTGATTTAATCGAAGCGAATGAAGCATTTGCATCTCAAGTCCTTGCAGTAGGAAAAGAATTAGGCTTTAAAGATGAAATTTTAAATGTCAATGGCGGTGCTATTGCACTTGGACATCCGATTGGTGCCAGCGGAGCACGTATTCTTGTTAGCTTAATCCATGAAATGAAACGCAGAAATGCCAAAACTGGTTTAGCTACACTTTGCATTGGCGGCGGCCAAGCTGTTGCTACAATTGTTGAATTGGAGTAATATTCTCCTTTTTAAAATTAAATGTGCGTATTTATTGAAAACAGGCTGGATTTCCGGTCTGTTTTTTTCTATTTGTCCAACTGCACAAGAGTAAGTCCATAGGTCACTAAACGGGCGCTTTCGCTTTTCTATTATGAAAATGTTATAAGGGGTCCTAACGCATGCCTATCAAGCCAAGTTCTTGTCCAAGCGATGGCAGTAGAACGCTCTCTTCCTTATCAAGTACCAGCCGTTTTGGGCTTCATAACCATTTTCTTTGCAACTGGTCAATTAGTAGGACCCTTTCTTGCAGGATCAATTATTGAGCATTTAGGGGGAGTTCGAGAGGCATATGTCTTTGCCATATTTATATTTTTTACTGGCCTTATTCTCACTTGTTTTGTAAGTGAAAAAGAGAAAGTTGTATTGGAAACATAAAACACAAACAACGTAAAGGGGAATGGATTAAACTAAATGCGAACAAGGAAATTTCAGTCCCACCTGTGGCAAAGTTAATTGGGTTTGATTTAGTAGAAGTTAAGAATGGAAAGTCCGTATTCACATTAAAGACAAAGGAAACGCATTTTAATCCGATGGGAACCGTACATGGTGGTATTCTATGTGATTTGGCAGATGCAGCAATGGGAGTGGCTTACGCTACATTGTTAGATGAAAGAGAAACGTTTACAACGATCGAGTTGAAAATTAACTATTTGAAACCCGTATGGAAAACGACCTTAAAAGATAATGCCATTGTAGTGAAAAAGGGAAGTTCCATTGGCCTTATCGAATGCACTATTTTTGATGAGAATGAGGCATTGGTAGCGAAAGCCAGTTCAACTTGTATGACACTAAACGGAGAAAAGGCAATAAATAGATAGTTAAACTATCGTTAATTTTAATCACGAGGGTTTTGCTATTCAATGCAGAGTCGTAATAACTGGCTATGGTGCCGTATCCTAATTAGGTAAAAATGTGAAAATATTATGAAATAAAATTAAGTGGAAAAATCCGGCATTAAAAAAGGCTACTTTTACTACCATGCCGTAGCTGGAAGATGAGCAGGCGGCCATGCAAAATGGGCAATCGACTTTGCCCGTGGCGTGAGGACATCGGAACTTTAGATAATCGCCGTCAGCGCAAATCCCATCGAGCAGAAAGGCGTTCCGTACAACGACTAAGTCAAATGGAAATAGATTTTCTAACAGAACTGCTTAATGACGCCAAAAAGGAAGGGGGTATTCAAAATACTGACGATCTGGAGGCATTAGCAGTTTTTCTCATCACAAGCACCAAAAGCGGATTACAATATAAACGTGTATTAAGAGATGATTTCTTTTCTAAAATATTGGAACAACTTAAAGATCTTTTGAAGTAGTTATGTGAAAAAGAATAACAGGGGAGTGTTGTTGATGGCACGAAGAGTTGTAGTGACAGGATATGGAGTCGTTTCAACGTTAGGAAATACAGTTGAAGCGTTCTGGAAGAACATTAAAGAAGGTAACTCAGGCATCAAAAAAATTAAATCTGATGACTATAACAATATTAGCACCAAAATTGCAGGTTATATTACCGACTTTGACGCAGAGCAATTTATTGATAAAAAAGAAAAGGAGAAATATGACTTATTCGTACAGTATGCTGTTGCTGCTGCTCAACAAGCTTTGGAACAGGCGAATCTAGATTTACAAAATGTTAATAAGGAGCGATTAGGGGCTTATATTGGTTCCGGTATTGGAGGAATTAATACTACATTAGATAATCATAAAGCTTTGCTTGGAAGAGGACCAAGAAAAGTTTCTCCATTTATGGTTCCAATGATGATCAGTAATATGGCGTCAGGAATAATATCTATAAAAACGGGTTTTAAGGGGCCTAGCTTTTCACCCGTTTCTGCTTGTGCAACAGGGAATCAAGCTATTGGGGAGGCTTTTTTAAATATTCGACAAGGTTATTCTGATGGTATATTAGCTGGAGGGGCTGAAGCTCCTATTAATCCACTAGCTTTTGCTGGATTCTCAAGAATGAGAGCAATGTCTACTTTTAATGATTTTCCAGAAAAGGCAAGTCGCCCATTTGACAGAGGGCGTGATGGCTTTGTCATGTCTGAAGGAGCGGGTGTTTTATTCCTGGAAGAATATGAACATGCGAGAGAAAGAGGAGCGACAATTTTAGGAGAAATCGTAGGTTATGGTTCCACAACAGATGCCTATCATATTACTTCCCCTGATTACAATGGGGCCGCAAATGCAATGAAATTGGCTTTAGATATGGGAAAGATTCGATTGACTGATGTGGATTATATAAATGCACATGGTACATACCCCTGAAGGAGATAAATCGGAGACCAAAGCGATTAAAAGTGTTTTTGGTGCTCATGCTTATAACTTAAAGGTAAGTTCCACTAAATCGATGACTGGGCACCTTTTTGGAGCAGCAGGTGGGATTGAGGCTGTTATAACCCTTAAAAGTATCATGGAAGATATAGCTCCTCCAACAATTAATTATGATATACCGGATGAAGAGTGTGATTTAGATTATGTTCCAAACCATGCAGTTAACATGAAAATAAACTATGCTATTTCTAATGGTTTTGGTTTTGGAGGACATAATGCAGTATTGGCATTTAAGAAATTTTCGATATAGATAGGACTGAAGAAAAGGAATAATCAATAGGTTATATATTATTCTATTGATTAAATGCTCACGGACCCACGTCAAATTCAACTAAAGGTGCTTTAGTAAAATACCTGAGGTGCCATTTTTGTAGCTTTTTCACATTTTCCAATATTCAACAATCGGGCGCGATTGTTGAATAAAACTTAGATTTTTAAACGACTTTATTGTTATATTTTTGAGTGTAGTGAAGTATCTTACATCAAAAATTAAACAACTATGTTTTTAACCCCGACCGAAATTTAGAACGGGGTTATGCTTGTCTGAGCTTTTAAAATAAAATAACTTTATCCGTTAAAGGGCCAGATAGTGGAATAAAAAGAGTCCCTTTTTATAACAAGATGAGGGCATTCTTCTCACGAACATTACTTTTCAATTACAGCATTATGCTGGACAGTATCTTTATTTACCCACTTTACAGTTGTACCTGGTGTAATTTCAAGTGTTTCTGGTGTATAAGTATAATCTTTTATTTCGACTGTTTTTTCCTCCATCTTCTCACCATCTTTAACAATGACGGTCATTGTCATATATGGATGAGGCTCGCAGTGAATTGCATATTCTCCTGCTTCATTAAATGTATACGTATATTTTTCATCCGTTTTTAAAAGAGGGGAGCTTTCAAGAACCGTTTTTGATGCTTCTTGTTGTGAGTCATTTGACTCTTGTGTCTCGGATGAATTTCTTTCTGAATGATGAATTTCCTTCATTGATTCTTCAGTAAAATATGCTGTACCACGGTTTCCTACTGTCGCTGTGAAAAACGGAAAGGCGTCTGTTTCTAGCGTTTGGATTACTTCATTCGTTGTTGTATCAATGACAACAAGTTTATTTTCTTCCGTAACAGGTACATAGACTTCTTTATTGTCAGGTGTGATTGCAATACCATGCGGACCTTGTCCTACTTTAATGGATTTCATGACTTCTTTTGATGCTGTATCAATGACTGTAACGGTATCGTCTCCAATATTTGCAACATAAGCAAATTTACCATCGTTCGTTAAATCGATCACGTGATGCCCTTTGCCAACAGGGATCGTTTCAACCATTTCTCCTTTTTCCAAGTCAACAATTCCAATGGTATTCGATTTAGTTAACGTCACCCAAAGTGTTTTTCCGTCTGGTGTAATCGTTACATTATGCGGCAGGTCTTTTACGCCTTCAATTGTATTGAGTACAGATTGATTTTCTGTATTAATAACGGATATCGAATTTGAGGCTGTATTTGTAACATAAAATCTGCTGCTGTCTGGACTAGAAATGCCGTTGTGAGGGAATTTGCCTGTTTTAATGACTGTATTTTCTTCCATTTGTGCAACATCAATGACCGTTACAGTATTTTCACCTTCATTTATAACATAGGCCCATTTCCCATCTGTTGTAAAGTTTACACCTTTTGGTGTTTTACCAACTGGAATGGTTTTAACCACTTTATTCGATTTGGTGTCAATAATTGAAACTTCTTCTGATTTGCTGTTAACAACATACGTATAGTTTCCATCAGGGGTTACTTGAACATATGTAGGTTTTTCTCCCACGTTCACAGTACTGATAACGCTGTGTGTCGTAGGATCGACAACTTGGACTGTGTTTGCTTCTCGGTTGTTTACATAGATCAGTGGGGGTTGTTCATTTTCTGTATCAGTACTTTCTTCAGTTGTACCTGCGGTATTTTCCTTACTTTCACTTTCAGGTTGAGTGTTCTGTTCATTGCTACATGCACTTACGACTAATAGTAATAATGTAACAAGAAGCAGCATGACATAAGATGATTTTAGATAGTGTCGTATCATTAAAAGATACCTCCTTTTTATTCTTATAGTTTAGTAAACGAGCAAAAAGAGATATCGGTTTGCAAATGATATAAAAATGCTAACAGAATGTAAATGATCAATAAGCATCAACTGATTTCAACAACTTTTAATCTTCCACAATCTGGCCCTTATATATAGTATCAACTTAAAAAATGCTGAAGGAATGCACCTTTTATCGTTGTTTACATGTATTCAAAGGTAAGGGATTTAAGAACTTGAATTACCCTCTTTGGGTAGCAATTGATCCTGTGATTTAGCAGTCTCTTCATCAGGCAACTAGTCTGTCTTTCATCCCTACCGCGCTTTCGCTTACTAGCCTTGGAGTTTAGTCTGGAAGGTCGTATCTTTCCCCTGTTAGACATATCTATTTCCATATCTTTGAATACGTTGAATACTATAAAAAATACCTCTATATAATGTGTTAGCTAAGATAGAAATTCGGTCATTTTTGTATCATTACTTACGTTGAATACGGTAGAAACTAATACTATATATAAGGGCGCGATTGTTGAAGTACGCACAAAATGATCAAACTTTTTTATAAAAACTGTATACTAAATTACAAAGGAAGAATCCATTTTGATCAAACTTTTTCAAAATGGATTCTTTTTACTTGCTATAAATGTAATTTTGTGGGCTCTCTTTTATCAAACTTTATTTCAAAGCTACAACTGCTTTATTAACAGAGATGGCAATTATTCTTCAAAGGAACAATGATAAGCAAGTCTGAATTAAGAACGTTGATATTGATGAATTATTGA
The DNA here is from genome assembly GCF_018613065.1 of Bacillus sp. ISL-7. The sequence continues at coordinate 9,981 of NZ_JAGGQW010000094.1, forward strand.
GTAAATATACAATTACACGATCTCTAAGCAATAAAGGGAACCCAGCACTTCACTTTATTTGGGCGATTTAATCACATTATTTTTTTCACTAAATACGATATAAAAGAAAATTTAAAAAAGGGTGGTGCTAAATGCCAGCGATAGTTGGGATTACCCAAATTATTACATTAGGTAATAGTTCTATTTTCCATTAGTGATGGTTGGCGATACTCAAACAATCCAGCTTGCCTCTACCTTTGATCCACCTGCAGAATCCTTAATCATCGGCCTATTTTATACCATTAAAGGAAGGAGTTTCCTAAACATGCTTAAACGTTCATCTTATGTCGATTCTATTAATCTAAAATTAGCCGTCTATTCTTCGATTGTCCAACTTGGTGATTCCTGTATCATTAATAGTCTCTCACGTGCCTTAGCTGTGCAACGGGAAGCGGAAATCTTCTTTGGAAATGAAGGTAGCTTCGCAGCCTATCCTAAATTTTCTGAGCCTATTCCATTTGTGCCTATTACGGAAGATATTTCAGTTAGATATCATCATCTCAATCCAGTTATTAAAGTAAAAAATATAAATATTTTAGCTATTTCTTCAGCAACGGTATTGCACGTTGGCAACAGCCAAAACATTTCCATGGAAGCTAGGGTTAAAAATATCCGGCAGCTACTTCCAATGGAGGAAGAACGCTTATAAAAGGAAGCGTATAAGCTACCTTAAGGCCGACTACCAAACTAATTTATTTTAGAAAAGGATGTTTGACATGCCAGCAACTCCTCCTGCAATGTTTATAATTTGACCCGGAGTCCAATTCGGGGATGCAGCATGGTTTCGCAGAAGACTAGCAAGACATACTCTGGTTCCGGGGGATTTATCGTAGACTGACACGATATCTTGAGATGAATAACATCTTCTTCAATCAGGAATTTGAGGATTTTCTTATCGGACTTTGGTTATTTTAGTTTAAGGAATGGATTCGTGATACATAGCCTTCTTCAAACGCATATCGAAAAATTGATCTTATAAAGCGAATACGATGACCCAAACTGCTGGGCTTCAGACGTTCTGACTGTCTAGCCACCGGTTACCTTGCTGTTGACTCTTTACTCAGAATGTAACATATTTTCATAATTTAAGGATATCACGCCATTTTCCAAAAAATCCATTATTTTAGGTAAAATGAATGTAAGCCTAGTCACAGGGTTGCTGCTGTAGTCCGTCAGATCATTTACATAAAATGTATATTCTACTTTACATTTACCTTATTTACTCATCACATGTAGTACCAAAAACGGTGTCTGGTAGTGAAAATGGTACTTTGTTTTCGGTAATGGGTTTTGGTACCGTAAATCATCATAAATAGATGGCTTTCATATTAAATGAATAAGAGTCCCATAAACGGTCGTTTATGGGGCTGATTTTATTGAACGCCAGAAAAGCTGAAGAAAGCTCTTTTATTTTTGTTCCGCAATCGGGCCATTTTCTTGAATAAGACTTTTTAAAAAAACTGGATGGTTGTTAATGTGAATATTGTGAAGAATTGAATTTAAAACTAAAAAGCCGTTTTATAAAGCGCACTGACTATTTTAATTATTATTTCTTTGAATCTGTTTTGTATATAAGTTTTGATAATGAATTTTCCGCGCTTATATTTCCCTTTTGTGCTTCTTTTTTCAGAAGTAAGATCATAATTCCACGAGGGACAATAATAACAGATAAAAAAGAACAAAGGTCAATTATTTTTGCATAAGGCTTTAGGTAAACAAAAATTCCCATCTTGGATAGTAAGAAGCCATAATATCCAAATATAAATAAACCTGAAAACAGTATGCTCCAACGCAAAAAACTATTCCAAGGAGACTTGTACTGGTATAAAATCATAGCAATTAATGGTGCAACCGTTAAGCTACTTCCGAAAAAATTCGGATAAACAGGAGATATAGCAATTTTTACTGCCCAAAAACCAAAAAACATTCCAATTGAATCGTAAACTACATATACCACTGCCACCAAAGAACCATATAACAAAATCTCCACTATTCGTTTTTTGTCTACAAGATAAAAAAATAATAAATAACAAACAATCACTACAAACAGCGTAAAAAACCATTCAAATGTAAGGAACTCTTGTTTAAGCCATTTGGTTAAGATTAGATTATTCAATGCATCAGATTTTTGCATTATTTCTTCGTTAATACTCATTACAGTTCCCCTTTTTAAAAAATAGATAGTTATAACATTTGTAAATAATTTAAAATTCATTCTATAAATTCAGAGCAAAGTCGAAAGGTTCCATAAGGATTTACATGGTAATAGAATAAAGGCGTTAATCCCCTAAAGTCTTCAGGAGTCATTTTCTTTAGCCAATACCGGTTGTTATGATAAAGAATCTCTTGAACCATTAAAGTATTGATGTAAACTAGGCAGTTTTGAAGTAATTGAAGTGATAATGTAGACACCTCTTGATCATCTAGAGAATTGAAACGAATTTCACTGTTTTTTCCATAAAAAATATAGCTGTTAACGGAATTCCATTGTTCAACAGTATTTAATCCTTCATGAATTTCTCTACGCACTTCCTCAAAATGTAAATAATCACATAAGAAAATGGTTTTGATTGCTTTTCCTAATTCACATAAAGCTAAATAAGTTGGATGCTTCGTATCTCTCCTCCGGTCCGGTACCGTTGACAGACGCCATGCGGGGCTTTCCTTCCTTTTTAACAAAATTAAGTAATTCAAGTTTCGCTTCCCATATGGAAAGACCTCCAATTGCCAGTTGAGAGACTAACAATTGGAGGGCAGTTGTTTTTTACTGAGCGACACATGGACCACAATTAAGATTCAAAGTAAGTTTTTGGCAAGTCATTCACTTCATATGCAGCATGTATTCCGGATTCGATTGCTCCTTGGATCCAACCGTGAGTAGTTGAGGCATGTTCGCCTGCAAAATGTACTCTTCCTTCGGGTGTGGAAATATAAGGGGTTAACTCTTTTACCTGTTCGGGTTTAAACATCGTAAATGCTCCAGCAGAATACGGATATCGAATCCAACTGTGGCTCGTTCCTCCTTGAAAATCACTATAGACCTGTTTACCGTGGATCTCTGCTAAATTTTTTAAAACAAATTCCAAGCGATTATCCTGATTCAAACTATCCCATGGTATCGCATCATCTTCCCATGTATAACTGCCTAAAATGACACCTGTTCCTTGTGTACCGAGGTCGTGGCTGGGGTACTGAACATATTTAATCGGGAGGTCAGTAACAGTTTGCCCGCCATACAAACCTTGTTTCTCCCAGAACCTGTTTTTAAACTGGATCCCTGTCTTCGTAGACCCTGCATATTTTAGTTCCCGAATAGCCTTCCATTTATTTTCGGAAAATGAATCACGAGGCTCAATTTCTACAAATTGCAGTACTGAAAAAGGAATTGTCACAATCGCAAGATCTCCAGTAATTTGAAAAGGTTCTAAGATTCGATGGACAGAATGAACGGTTACTTGATTATCGTGCTGTACAATTCTTTTTACATTTTGTCCGTAATAAATATTATCTTTCAATTGATTGGTAAATGCTTTAGGAAGCAGGTCGTTACCACCTGTTATTTCATAAAAAATATCAGGGATTAACTCTTCACGTAATTGTTCCAAAAATGAAAGCTCAATAATTCCTTCCAGTGTAAGAATGACTTTAATCATTTCGATGGCTCCCGGAGATAATGTGACTCCGAATGGATTGTATCTCAAATAAGTATCCACCGAGTATTTATCCAATTCCCGAATGACCCAAGGCCAATTTCTTCTGGGGTTCTGGTTAATAAAATCGATAACCGGTTTTATCGCTGATTGAATCAACTCCTTAGCTGTTTTACCTTTTTCATGCGGGAGAACGGGAAAGTGTAATATTTGAGGGTTCTGTTCGTACACCTTTAATCGTGTTTTAACCCCTTTTACATAGATAAAATCGGCAGGAGTCGAATTGATAAACTTATTAACAGGGAGTTGGAATTTTTTTATATATTCCAAAGTCAATAAATGCGTATTGGGAATACGCATCGCACCAGCTTCAAGATACTGCTCATCCCTAAAATCCCCCCTTAATGTATATATCCGTCCTCCCATCCTATCAGCTGCTTCAATGACCGTTACATTGTGGCCGGCCTGCTTAAGCAGAGAGGCTGAGACCAGTCCTGCCATACCTGCACCAATAATAATGATCTTTTTGGGTATTTTGGTTTTTTCTAGTCCATTTCGTATGATTGACATCATATGATCCGAGGATAACTTGGGAAATACGTAATTTAACATGCTTTTCCTCCTCAAAATGGGATAGACCAGGAATTGAAATTTGGTCTACTGCCATTTTATTCAGCAAGAAAAGCGAATTAGGATAAATATTAAAATAATTATTCCACTAGCTCAGAATCTTTTCATAGGTTACATTCATTTTTTCTTCTGAATCCATAAAAAAGGCGGCTTTCGGCCGCCTTTTTTTGTTTGCAATTTTAATAGGAAGGTCCATATGGATTAAGACATATTTTAAATAAAGATGCCCTTGGGAAGCTTTTTGTACAAGCTTTTCATACTTTCCTAAATATCATATATTAAAAGTTTTAAAGGTGGTGATAAATATGTCAGAACGACATTGGAACAGTTCCTCACAGGCCTATGGTTATGTGACACTCACAGGTTCAGAACCCATCCAGGTTAAACCTGGTGAAAATATAAGGTTTAATCAACATGGTTCCTTGGAAAATATAAGATTTTCCCAATCAAGCGGCGCATTAACGGTATTAGAATCAGGAGACTATAAAATAGAATATACTTTACTGATTGGCGGTCCTGCCTCAACATCGGTATATGGAATTTTCGTGGAACATTCCTTGGTTGATAAAAATCTTACTAACTATGGCATCACAAGGCAAGTTGATAATGCAATTCTAATGATGGTTGGACAAGCAATTTTCCATATTCACAAAAATTCCAAAATACGTCTTAAAAATATTGGCCCAACGACCGATACCCTATTACCTGTTTTGAATGGAACAAGAATAAATGCTGCATCATTATCGATTGTGAAACTTAGTTGATACCGTCAAATATCAGCTTATTATGAAGGGAGGGGGGATATAAACTTACTCTCCCCCTTATTGGCGCTTTCTTTTTATAAGCTATAATAGTCTTTTTTTAATCAAATAACTCATCAATTCAGTAATACCAATGGATTCAATTAATGTAACTTTTCACACATTATGTTACTTTCGGTTTTTACTTGGAGCACAAAAGAGTCAGCACATTTTTCAATATATTCAACAATGTTTAAGATTCTTGTCATACTCATTTATTGCTTATTCCATAAGATGCATTAAGCTCAATAGAAGGAGTGAAGAAAAAAATGACGAACAATGAAGAAGCACTTTGTCGTGAGTTTGCAAAAATTATAGGCGGTCAGTCGGGATTTGCGGGTGGAAAATGTGTTGCTACAATAGCCCGAGATCAAATAAGGGCAACCATTTTAGGGGAGAGGTTTGGGGTGACTTCTTCTTTCTCATTCGAATCATTAAATCCCTTCAGTGGCACAGCATTATGTTTAGGCAGAGTAGCACTCTTACAAGGAGAAGTCGAGCCGTTTATTACAGCCATTCGTGAACAGGGAATAATAGTTTCGTCTATCCACCATGAATGGTTGTTCGATGATCCCCATTTGATTTATGTCAATATCGAATCTGTTGAAGAACCATTGATTTTTGCAAAAAAGGTCAGGAGAGCGTTAAAAGCTATTTGAACAAAATCATGTATTTAGTAACAAATAACAGGGAGGTTGCATATTGTGCGGCTTCTTTTTGTATGTAATATGATGGAAAACCTATCAATATCTTGATGGAAGCCACTGATATTACTGAATTTGTTAGTCGTTCTTGGGGTTAATGAGGAAAAAAAAGGAGGCGCTCACACTGGCCCCCGCGAAGTAGATTTGTAAGGAACCTATTCACGGTAATTGGAGTACCAAAACTCATTCTCTAAAACAAAGTAACATTTTTACAACCAAGCACCGTTTTTAGTACTGAATATAGGGAGCAGACAAGGTAGATCCAGATCAGGATAGGAATTTTATGTAAATAATCTGACGGACTACAACAGCAACCCTGTACCCTGTGGTTGGGCCAATAAGGTATTTTAAGAGACAAGCTTACAAAAAGGAGCTACCATAAAGCTTCTTTTTTCTTTGCTTTAGATTTTGATTCAAAATCTAAAATCATCTTTTTCTTTAACTAAACTACCATCTGAAATTCACCCAATGTAACAAAACGTATAAAAAAGCTGTAGAACAAAAATATGATAAAGAGTGGATTGAAATAATATTTAGTGAAATCAAAAGAAGAAATTTTAGAATTGATAAACCAAGACACCTAAAACTAATTAAGTAAATTATTCAATATTTTTAGGGTTTGGTAAAATAAACCTCTTAAAGAATCAATATTGTCCAATGTAACAAAACATCCATTATGTTACATTGGATTTTGTGAAATGTTTCACTTAAACTAACGTGGCAGGTTAGTTTAAGTATATTTCTTCACAAAGTAAAAAAAAGACGATCTTCCAATAAGGACTATCGACTTTTCTTATGTGAGAAAGAACAATTTCATAACAGCATAAAAGTGAACCATTACAATTAGCAATAATTAATAAGCAATTGGCATTTTATCTTTTGCCAATGAGCAGGATGAATTGACATCTTTATCATTTTGCCAATGGGCAGGATTGGTATCATCCGGGATCACTTGATTTATAATGTCACGGTAATGTTTTTCTTTATTAGTAATATATTCTGCCATTGATTTTATTTCTTCTAATTGAGCTAGAACAATTTCTTTTTGCTTAAATATCATTTCATAACGTTCCTGAATGGTAGAACCGCCTTCCAAACACAAGTCTACATATTTTTTGATGTCTTCCACTGACATACCACATTTTTTTAAATATTTTGAGCCTCTAAGCCATTGTATGGAGTCGTCATTAAAAATACGATTATTATTTTTATCACGCTGTAAACTTGGAACCAATCCCTTATCAGTATAGAAGCGAACGGTGTGTTCAGTTAGGTCAAGTAGTTTGGCAACTTCTTTTACAGTATACATGTAGCCCTCCTCATTTTTCAGTTTGTATTTTTTTATATAAAATTATTGACCTCGTGTTACTCGAAGGTGATAAAGTGATAATACTTTAAGTTCTTAAGATTGTAAACCCCAAAGGTAGAACATGAAAAAATTAAATTATAACTATTGACTTCGTGTTACTCGAAGGTTGTATGCTTATCATTGGTTTAAGGCTGGTATTTTAAAACCCTATGATAAGTCATGTAAAGTAAGAGCCATTAAATAGGGGAAGCAGCGCTTAAAGAACTATAAAAGAAAGTGAAAGGAACAATTGCGATAGTATTCGATGAAGCTGTCACAACTTCATTGTAAAAATTCAGCAGTTAGACTAGAAGGAGGTTCTACCATGTCAAAAAAATCTACCAAGTCCGACCATCGGATGTCACCGGCTAAAACAATCATTTTCGCTATCGCTGCAGGGCTGGCTGTCGGCAATCTCTACTTATCCCAGCCACTGTTCGAGATCATCGCCACGTCCCTCGGCGTCTCTTCATCGAGCGCCGCGATGCTGGTGACCGTCACCCAGTTCGGATACGCACTAGGGATCTTCCTCCTCGTGCCGCTGGGCGATGTTCTCAACCGACGCCGACTCATTCCACTGATTCTGAGTCTGTCAGCAGTGATGCTCATCGGCTCCGCCTTTGCACCGACGTTCTCTGTGCTCCTCGCGGCACTCGGCGGGGTAGGATTGACCACCGTCGCTGCGCAACTTCTGACTCCGCTGGCTAGTGAGCTCGCTGAGCCTGAGCGACGCGGAAGAGTGGTCGGCACGGTCGCATCGGGCGCCCTAATTGGCATCCTGCTCTCGCGCACCATTAGTGGCTTAGTCTCTGACCTTCTCGGCTGGAGGGCGATTTATGGGATTGCGTCCGTCGCCACACTCATTCTTGCCGCAATACTGTACAAGATTATCCCGCGCCTTGAACCACGCGAACCTATCGCCTACCCGCATCTTCTAGCATCGGTGTTCACAACCGTGGCGAGTCATCGGGCTGTGCCCCCGACGCTGTTAATCTCTGCAGCGAACTTCGCCGTGTTCTCACTGTTCTGGACATCATTGACCTACCTGCTGACGGCACCGCCGTTCTCCTATTCGGCAGGGCAGATCGGGCTCTTGGGACTTGCGGGCTTGGCAGGTGCTCTCGCCGCGCGGCGCGCAGGCGCACTGCACGACCGTGGCTGGTCCGTGCCCGCAGCAGGAGGCGCCCTTGTGCTGCTCGCGCTGTCACTGGTTGCCGGCTGGGCAGCGAGAAGTTCAATCATCGGGTTGATCGTCGTTGTCATCGTCTTGGACATCGCCACGCAAACCAACCTTGTTCTGGGGCAGACCCGGCTCTTCGCTCTGCCTGGTTCTGCACGCAGCCGACTTAACACGTCCATCGTCGTGAGTAACTTCCTTGGAGGTGCGTTCGGATCGGTTATCGCAGGTCCCCTCTGGTCGTTCGGCGGCTGGACCGCGATTATGATCGCTGCCCTGGTCATTAACCTCACCGGGCTCATCGTCTGGGGCTTAACTCGCCGTACCCGCCTGCCGGACGTAACCTAATCGCAGGTCGGCACGAGAGTGATTGAACCGACGATAGAGAAGATACTGGCTTGAGGGATCGGAAGCGGATATTATAGGAATCCAAAACGGTTCAAGGAGATAGGAAAAAACTTAACGATTCAATAAAGACGTTTCGTTTGTGGCGATGATGCCAATAACGAAACCATCCGTTCAAAAGCTATTTTAGTAAATAAAAGGAAGATTAGAGGTATTAAAAAGTTACGTTAAAACTGTTGACTTCGTGTTGCACGAAGGTTGTATGTTTATAATAGTCATAGGCTGAAATTAATTCCCTATGATAAGTCATGTATAGAAGCAAGCATTTATTACGAAGAAAATATCTTTATAAAAGGAGTGATGGAAAATGGAATATGTAACATTAAGTAATGGTGTAGAAATGCCGATTTTGGGATATGGTACTTATCTAGTTAGTCCGGAAGAATGTGAAAACCTTGTACTAGAGGCTATTGCTACTGGTTATCGTTCCATTGACACGGCGCAAGCATATTACAATGAAGAAGGCGTAGGAAATGCCATTTCGAAGTGTGGCGTCCTACGTGAAGAGTTGTTTCTAACTACAAAAGTCTGGGTTTCAGAAGCAGGATATGAGAAAGCTAAAGCTTCCATTGATGAATCTTTACGTAAATTACAAACTGATTATGTTGATTTATTACTTATTCATCAACCTTATGGTGATTATTACGGAACATGGCGAGCGATGGAAGAAGCCTATAAAGAAGGGAAAGTTCGTGCGATTGGTTTAAGTAATTTTGCCGCAGATCGATTTATCGACCTTGTTACCTTTAGTGAGGTAACACCTGTAATGAATCAATTAGAAACACATCTTTTTCAACAACAAAAATTTAATCGCCGATATCTTGAAAAATACGGTGCTCTATTAGAAGCGTGGTCTCCACTGGCAAGAGGAGAAAAGAATATGTTCTCTAATCCGTATCTATTAGAAGTAGGCAAAAAATATAGTAAGAGTGCTAGTCAAGTGGCGTTACGCTTCTTAGTTCAAAGCGGAATTGTCACTTTAGTGAAGTCATCCACTCCAGAACATATGAAAGAAAATATTGATATCTTTGATTTTGTTCTTTCAGAAGAAGAAATGACGACAATGGAGGATATGGATGAAGGTGTAAACTTCTTCATGGAGCATGATAATCCAGAGCATATGTATAATTTCTTTGGTAACTATGGATTTATTTCCACTGATAAATAGGAAGCTAGTTTTGTAACTGATATGTGTTGATGGTAGTTTCGGAGCTTAAGCTAAACTCGAAGTAAATTGTTGAAAAAAGAGAGACTGTAGGAATATGAAAAATTGATTAGTAGAGAAAGAAGGTATTTAATGATTCGACACATTTTTATAGCCCCTATAAAAGAGGGAATTTCAGAAGAAAAGGTAAATGAGAAAATTGCTACAATGAAGGAAATCAAGAATCAAGTGCCAGACATTATACAATTGACCGTAGGGAAAAATATTGGTTGGCTTGGAATGGCTAATGCAGTATCTATGGTTATTGATGTAAAGGATAAAGCTGACTTTGATGCCTTTTTAAGTCATCCTTATCATGTGCATATAGGTGAAACCGCAGACGACGTGTTTGATATATCAGGGTTTGTCATTTCACAAATTGAATATTAAAGAAATGTTATTTTTTTATGGTGATTTTATTTCAAAATATATTAAAAGGAATGATGAGAAAATGAAAATTGCAGTTATTGGGGCACATGGTAAAGCAGGAAATTTAATTGCACAAGAAGCAATTAAACGAGGTCATGATGTTACAGCGATTGTTCGAAAAAAACATAATGATGATTTCGAGAATGTAATCGAAAAAGATTTAATGGATTTGAATAAAGAAGATTTATCAGGTTTTGATGCAGTTGCTAATGCAGTTAGTGCATGGACAGAAGATTCCTTTTTTATCCATACAGACGGTATTTCCCACTTGGCTCATCTGTTAGAGGGAACTGATACCAAACTATTGATGGTTGGTGGAGCAGGAACCTTATATATTAATAAGGAGCACTCCTTACAACTCATGGATAAACCAGATTTTCCCGAAGAAATAAAACCTTTGGGAAAAGCATTACGTGCTAATCTTGAAAGATTACGTTCATTCTCAAATATTAGATGGACGTATGTTTCACCCGCATACGAACTTGATTTTGATGGTCCAGAAACTGGAAATTACATCATTGGCGGAGAAGAGTTTTTTACCAACGATGAAGGTAAAAGCTATATCAGCTATTCAGATTATGCAAAAGCTTTTGTAGACATTATTGAAAATGACTATGTACGTCGGCGTGTTAGTGTTATTGGAGCATAAATCACAAAATTAAGGAAAAAGTCGATCTCCATTAAGGATCATCGACTTTTCTTCTGTAATACAGGACAAATTCATAACAGGATGCTGTAGCTTATGCAATCAGCACACCTGAAACTCATTGCTATAAGCGAAATTTTGATTATAAATGTTGAAAGCGGTGAATCGCAATGAAATTATTTGAATTGCAAAACGAGAAGATTCCTCCAATTGCTCTTGGCACATGGTCATGGGGCACCGGCGAAGCAGGAGGGGATGCTGTTTTCGGGAATTATCTTATAGCAGAGGACTTAAAGCCAGTATTTGATGCTGCTATGGTTGCAGGATTCAATTTATGGGATACAGCGGCTGTATATGGGATGAACGCTTCAGAGAACATTTTGGGAAGCTTCATTAAAGGCAAGGAGGATGTGCTGATTTCAACAAAATTCACCCCACAAATAGCGAGCGATAATGACAACGCTGTTGAGGAACTTTTGGACGGAAGTCTGAACCGGCTCGGCGTGGACCATGCTGATATTTATTGGATACACAACCCGGCAGATGTGCAAAGATGGACACCAAAACTTATCCCTTTAATGAAAGGCGGAAAAGTAAAACATGTAGGTGTTTCCAATCATAATCTCGACGAAATTAAATTAGCAGCCAGCATCTTGGCGGAAGAAGGACTGAAAATTTCAGCTGTCCAAAACCATTACAGCTTGCTTTACCGTTCATCGGAAGAAGCCGGAATTTTTGATTACTGCAATGAAAATAATATTGTGTTCTTTTCGTATATGGTATTGGAACAAGGTGCATTAACTGATAAATACAATACTAAAAATCCTATGCCAAGTGGAACCAGAAGAGGTGAGGCATTTAATCCAGACGTGCTTACCAAGATCGAAAGCTTAATCCGAGTAATGAGAGAAATCGGCAGTAAACACAATGCATCAACCGCACAAATTGCAACGGCTTGGTCCATTGCGAAAGGGACAGTACCGATTATTGGTGTTACGAAAATCTCCCATATTGAGGATGCTATAAAAGCAGCCGAGGTCAATTTGACAGCACAAGAAATCCTTGAACTTGAAAAGGCAGCAAAAGAAACCGGCGTTGAGGTCAGAGGCGATTGGGAAAAGCCAATGCATTAACATAAAAATGAGTGCACTCTGTTATTAGCATTATGTTGACAAATGAATAATAGTTTTAGTGTACTCCTGTCAAGTAGTCCTTAATAAAAAAGCCAATAATACAACCGAGTCCTTTATAGGTTGGGCTCAGGTTGTTTGTTGGCTGTATTAATAAATGGATGATGTTTGTCTTTAAGTCAATTTTTACTCGCAAAAAGAGTGCTTACAAAATGGGCTTTATTAAAAATTATTTTTTTTAAAAATCACCTCTAACAGGGGATTATTTTTGTTTAAAAATAGGGAGGTTACCAATAATGGAACTATCAAAATCGACGCGGAATGGAATAGACTTGCCTCTCGTGGGATTTGGCACCTTCCAATTATCAATTGACCAAGCCGAATACTGTGTAAAAGAGGCACTTAAATCTGGATTTAGACATATTGATTCATCAGAGGCTTACAATAATGAAGAGGGCACTGGTAAAGGGATAAAAGCGGCTGGTATTTAAAGGGATGATATTTTTGTAACTACTAAACTTTTTCCGGGATCTAAACAGTTGGGGACACCCGATAAAAACTACAAACATACCATTGAAACATTGAAAAATCAGCTTAAACAGCTCCAGCTTGACTATGTTGATCTTTACCTTATACATGCTCCACTATCAGAACTTAGACTGGAAAAGTGGGAAGCTTTTGTAGAGCTAAAAAAATTAGGGCTTACCAAGCATATTGGAGTGTCAAACTATAATATAGAGACAATTAAAGAGATTTTGGATGCAGACCTGGCTAAACCTGAGGCAAACCAAGTTGAATTTCATCCAATTTGTGCGCAGGTTGAATTGACCAGGTACATGAAGGAGAATTCAATCGCACCGATTGCATATAGCTCGCTTGCTCCGCTGTCATCTTGGCGAGTTGAAGAAGGGCAGGGTGGAGAAGTTCTTGCTGAAATAAAAGAAGAATCCCAATTGGTCATTAATGAAATTGCTACAAAACTAAACGTTTCAGAAGCCAGATTGCTTTTGCGGTCGGGATTGCAGCACGACTACGGTGTGTTAACGAGAAGCAGTAAACCAGAGCGAATCCGGGAAAATTTGAATCTATTTGATTTTGAAATTTTGATAGTGACATGGAGCGTTTAAACAGGTTAGATCAGAATAAACCAATAGCATGGGCATCCAGCGGAGTGAATCCGATGGATGACGCTCCACCACTTATATAAAGAAGAAATTGATAAAGGGATAACAGAATATTTTGAACACTCAAGATTTGTTTTGGCACAGTTTGAGGTTTTGTTCAGCAAAGAAAGGGATTAGACACTATGGAAAAGAAAACATTGATTTTAGTGGGTGCAGGTAAAGGGCTTGGTAATGCGGTAGCAAGAGAGTTTGCATCACATGATTTCAAAGTGGTTTTGATTGCGCGAAATACAGAACGCTTGAAACAGTATGAGGATGAATTTAAAGGTCTTGGCTATGAAGTCTATACAAAAGTAGCTGACGCCGCAAAGCTGGAGACTCTTACAAAGGCAATTCGTGAAGTGCAGGGAGAATTGGGAACACCCGACACTCTTGTTTATAATGTTGGCATAACCGAACCTGACGGCGACAGAGAAATTACAAGCGAGCTGCTGATGGAGCGATATCAGATAGATGCTGCCAGCGCTTATCATTGTGCTACTCTTGTTGCAACTGAGGAATTTGCATCTAAAAAGGGAGCAATCATTTTTACTGGTGGCGGTTTCGCAAAAACATTCCAGCCGATATTGTTCCTGAAACCTCTTAGCATCGACAAGGCAGCACTGAACGCTATGAACATTATACTCCACTATGAATTGGAACCAAAGGGCATTTTCGTGGGCAGCATTATCGTAAGCGGTGTGATTGACCCCGCAACGGATCACAGCCCGGAAAATATTGCTAAAGAATACTGGAAGATGTATGAAGAACGCGGTGATTTTGAGGTCGTAGTTTAATCATTATAAACCAGGAAGGAATTGGAGAATGATCAGACACATTTTTATTGCATCGTAAAGTGGCAATTGATGCAGAAGGCATTGCTTGTGCCATTGCATTTGCAATTGAGCAACCATCAGATGTTGGTATAAATGAAATGATTATTCGTCCCACAGTTCAAGTAGGTTAAAATAATAGAGTTATCTTCCCCAGTTTTGCAACTTAGAGGCACATTTATATATTAAAGCGGTAAAACAATGGAACAACCATATAAATGTCACATGCTAACTTCATTAGATGGGAAAATCATTGGAGCTTATTTGTAAACTGGATCAAACAGCTTATTTTACAGACGAATACGACGACGTTACGGATGTAAAGCATGGATGTGTGGCAGGGTTACCATGGAGGAACATTTTACTTTCGGATAAAAATTAGAATTAAAACAAGATAACATTATGCAACCTGAGACCTGTATAGATTGGACTCAGGATGTTTGTTGGAGGTATTAATAAATGGGGGATGTTTGTCTTTGAATCGATTTTCACTCAAAACTTGATTCATATTTGTGGGTTCACCGTAAGGTAACCTCCTCATCGTGGTTTTTTCGCGTTTTGCTTTTTGTTACTTACAAATCATCAATGTTTTTTTTATTAATGACTTGTGAACTTTTTCACTTAAAGTAACGGGGGGCGATACTTCAAGAAGAAGGTCGCCTTTTTTCTTTTTCAACAAATTAGATTGTGAAATGTTGTACTTAAACTATCGGGCAGAATAGTTTAAGTACACTTTTTCACAAAGTAATAAAAAAGCAGATCAGCCTAGTTAGGAATAGGAAAATAGGCTTTTTCTATAATTGTTTTTTAATAAATAAGTCTGTAGTAACGCAAAAATTTAAGGAGTCAAAGAACTGTATGTTTCGTACTTTAAATAAATTAACAATAAATTAACATTGATTGGTTAATCAACATATGTTAATAATTATATAAAGAAAAAGGATGCTTTCAATCGTTAGATGAAAGCAATTTGTTGATTATCTAAGGGAAAGATGGGTGATTTCAAATGTCTAAAGTGGATAGAAGAGTTCTTAAAACGCAAGAATCCTTAAAAAAAGCGGTTATTGAACTGATGACTGAGAAAAGTTTTGATGATATTACCATTCAGGATCTTGCAGACAGGGCAAATGTTAACCGAGGAACCATTTATCTTCATTACTTGGATAAATTTGATTTACTAGATAAACTCATTGATGAACATATTAATGTACTAAGAGTAATGTGCGAGGAAGCAAATGAAATGGAATTAGACTTTGTAAAATCGAATGTAGGCTGGTTTGAATACTTTAAGAGCAATTATTCATTCTTTTCAACAATGTTAGCAAGTAGTCAAGCCTCTTATTTTCGTAGTCGGTTCCTAGAGCTTCTCATGCAAGAATTCAAAAATGATATTGACACAACAAAAGTGATAAATCGAGAATTGGATGAAGAGGTTATACTTCAATTTGTTGTGACATCTTTTGTAGGAACGGTGGAATGGTGGATAACAAAAGAAATGCCTTTTCCGCCTCGTGTTATAGCAGAACAGCTAGGGATGTTGTTAGATAGGATATACTAAAGTTCTTACGGTATGGTTTACCTTTATCTAAAAACGCTTGGACCTGACTTTCACCCTTTGAAACATCCGGACCAATGACTGGATTCATATTTTACCCCAAGGTTAGCCAGATTTTTCTGGTTGACCTTTTTTTATTTATTTGGCTTCCCGAAAGATAATCAACAATTTTATTGATTTGTTTGAATAAACAACAAATCAGTTTCTTTTAACCATTGAAAGTATTTTGGTTCCTTTTATAATTACAAACAGATGCTGATTAATCGCGAAGTGTTGATTTATGGTGACGAAACACAAGTCTGGGATCGCATACTACTCAGATATCCGTGGAAGACCTATTTACAAAGAAAAAGTTTTCCATCAGCCTCTTTTTAGTTGACTTTAAATTGTAAGGTTTATTTATAACATAATCAGGAGGAATCGTTATGACAACCATGAAAGATAAAGTAGTAATTGTAACTGGAGCAAAAGGCGGTATTGGGCTGGCAACAGCACAATTATTTGCTAAAGAAGGTGCAAGTGTAGCTTTAGTTGATAGGAATGAACCTAAACAAGAAGCACAAGACTTGATAGACGCAGGCTATCAGGCGATATCCATCCAATGTGATGTTTCAGATGAGAAATCTGTTGAAGCTATGGTACAAAAAACAGTTGATACATTTGGAAAATTAGATTATGCATATAATAATGCTGGTATTCAAAACCCTATGACAGACACGGTTGAATTAAAGGAAGAAGTTTTCGATGATGTAATGAACGTTAATACGAAGGGTATTTGGCTTTGTATGAAGTATGAGTTGCTTCAATTAAGAAAGCAAGGTACGGAAGGGGCTATTGTTAATTGTTCTTCAATAGGAGGATTAATTGGTGTTCCCGGACGTTCTGTATACCATGCTTCTAAACATGGTGTATTGGGATTAACTAAAAGCACTGCTTTAGAGTATGCTTCGAAAGGAATTCGTATTAATGCAGTTTGTCCAGGGATCATCGTAACGCCAATGGTTGAAAATATGTTAGCTACGGAAAGTGATGCAATGGACGAATTAATGAAAGCAGTCCCAATTGGTCGTCTAGCTAAAGCAGAAGAAGTTGCTTCTGTTGTACTTTGGTTATGCTCTTCTTCCGCAAGTTATGTTATTGGTCAAGCGATATCAGTTGATGGTGGATATACGGTTCAATAATTGTTTAGACACCCAGCATATTTTTTAAGTGCAGGTTCAAAAGGTTCTGTTAATTGTACGTTGAAAGAACGTCGTTCTTCGGCTGGTTAACACAACGCGGAATTTCTGCTCTTTCCAAATCACTTAACGAAGATCGCATCATGCAGAACTATGATTTGGGATTTTGAATTGAGTGCAAATGATGGATAAGCAATTTCCACACCAGATACAAACACAAGCAGTTTCTTCTAACACAGAGATCCGGTGATGGTGAGTAAAAGCATTAGGTTTAAAAAAGTAGAACGCAAATAGATAGCGCTTATTTTTAGAAACTGTCTCTCTATAAAATAAACTAAAGTTTTAAAGGTGGAGAATTAATATGAAAGCAAATATTATGTACGCTGCTGGTGATGTACGCGTAAAAGAATTGCCAGTACCAAAATTACAATTACCAACTGATGCAGTATTAAAAGTGGTTGCTGCCTGCATTTGCGGTAGTGACTTGCATCCTTATCGTAGCATGCATTCTCATGATCACCCTGAAGGCGAAGCAATGGGGCACGAAGTTATTGGAAGAATAGAAGAAATGGGTTCAGAAGTATCTGGATTTGAGAAAGGCGATTTGGTAATTGTACCTTTCGCTTATGGAGATAACACTTGTCCTTATTGCCAAGAAGGATTGATGACTTCTTGTGTGCATGGAGGCTTTATGACAGGCTGTCAAGCTGAATACGTTCGTGTTCCTCAAGCACAAGGAAGCATGTTTAAATTACCAAAAGAGATTGATGAAAACTCTCCTCTTCTACCATCCCTATTAACATTGTCTGATGTTTATGGTACTGGGTATCATTCAGCTGTAATGGGAGGCGTAAATGAGAACACAACAGTAGCAGTTATCGGTGACGGTGCAGTTGGTCTTCTTGCTGTTATGTCCGCAAAGAAACTGGGCGCGGAGAAAATAATTCTTATGGGTCGTCATAAAGAACGTACTGATCTTGGAATTGAATTTGGTGCTACACATGTTATTCCAGAACGTGGAGAAGAAGGTGTGGCAAAAGTTCGTGAGCTTACAAATGGTGAAGGAGTACATGTAGTTTTAGAATGTGTTGGTCTGAAGCCAGCGTACGAAATGAGTATTGGAGCTGTGCGCGCTGGGGGAGTAATCAGTCGCGTTGGAGTTCCGCAGTATGAAGAAGCAGCTGTTGGCTTTGAGAGTTTATTTGGACGCAACATTACACTAACAGGAGGACCAGCACCTACACGTGCTTATATGGAAGAACTACTACCAGATATTTTAGACGGTAAACTGGAACCTGGTCGAGTGTTTGATGTAACAGTTGACTTTGACGGAGTTCCGGAAGGTTATCGACTTATGAACAACCGGGAAGCACTAAAGGTATTGGTTAAACCGTAATTTATTCTAATAGTGCTAAACTTTTATAAAGAAGCTACTCTTTTCGGAGTTGCTTCTTTTTATTGAACGAACAGCAAACTGGGCTTTCCTTTAAATTATGGAAAGCTCTTTTCTATGGGTGGAAATGGAAAAATTGCTGTAAAAAAGAACTGTTTGAAAGAAGGATAGTTTGTGAATAAACACTCTTAAACTATCCTGAAAATAGTAA
>NZ_JAGGQW010000095.1 GCF_018613065.1 Bacillus sp. ISL-7
GAATTAAAATAGGCTAGAAATTATGCAAAGTAAATGGGATACTAACCTTTATATTTTGGGGTTTGGGAAGTTTACTTTGCATAATATTTTACTTTGCATAAGGAGGTTTATGCAAAGCTTAGCATAAACCTCCTTGAGGGGTTCCTTTTGTTGGGTTGACGATTGTCCCATCTTCCAATTGTATTGGTGCCCTTAATATCTTTCGTAGTATAACAAGTAGCTGTTTGTCTTGTATCCCGAGCGTCCATAATTGACGCATCAGTTTCACATGATTTACTTCATCGAAGAAACCTTTAATGTCCACATCAACCACATACATTAGGTTTGTTTGGTTTATCTTGAAGTTTGCATCTGCGATAGCGTGTTCTGCACTTCTGTTCGGTCTAGAACCGTAGCTTCTAGTGTTAAATTTAGCTTCACAGATTGGTTCCAAGACTTGCAATATACATTGTTGGATGAGTCTATCCCAAAGCGACGGTATTCCGAGCGGTCTCGTTTTCCCATTTGGTTTTGGAATTTCCTTCCTGCGAACTTTGCTTGGTTGGTAGTTGTTAAAACGATTTTCTATTTTCTTTAGAAGTTGGTTCTGGGACATCCGTTCAATCGTCTCAATAGTTATTCTATCCACCGAAGGTGTGTAACTTCCTTTGTTTCGCTTAATATTTCTGTAAGCAAGAAGGATGTTATCCTTTGACGTGATAATTCTCATGAGATGTTTAAACTTTTTCCCTTCGTTAGACTTTTTGTACAATTCAACAAACACTGCTTGCATACCATAGTATTCTGCATGCCTGTTTTTATTGTCCTTGAGTATCCTGTCCGCAGATTTTTCATTCATGGTCTATCACCTTCCTTCACGAGAATTTAGGTGACCTTTTGAGTCTCACCAGAATCCATGCAAGGATTGAATGATAGATATTCCTTCCATAATTTTCGACTTGTGGCTGTTCCTCCTTCTCTCATTACAAGAACCGTCATCGGTTGTGCCACTACTTTCATCGGTCATTAAAAACAGTTCCCTCGTTTACACGTTTCCTGTTTAACTTGAAGTGCCCCTCGCTCTAACGAGCAACGTTGACCGCTTCCGACGTTCCTTTCCGATTATCATTGTTTCAACTTAGGTGTCTCCTTTTCCCCGTGTCTAGCTCCGCAGCCTGTAACTGCGTTAGGATTTACTCTCCGAATGAAAATTTTAATCCTTTAGACAAGCGATATTTTCACGCCCGATTCATTTCTAAACCGTACTTCTGTCGAGGTTTACCTTCGGAGATTCGTCAGCCGTTGGTACGACATTCTCACCATATTTAAACGACAGAGAGTATTCACTACAATTCCATTGGGTTTATTACTCCCTTTGGCTTTCGGTTACCTTATCGGCACTTCGGTAGTTTCAACCTTCATTACCCAGCTATGGTTGCCCTAGCCGACTGCAATCGACTGGAGGTTAGGGTATCTTACTGGAGAAGCTTCAAGGCGTTACCCTATCTTTTCATTCTCTCATCGAAAAAGTTGTTCTCTTTGTAACTTTTATTTGAGCTACTCAGAGCCGTTCTCTCCCTATAAAGTTATTAGCCTTATTTTTGAGAACAACGTCTCGCACCATTCAGAAGTTCGTCAGCTTAACCTTTTCTTTTAGGTTTATTTGCATTCTCACCATATTCATTCAACTCAAGCATCATGATTTACACCACCCCATCGGGTAGGCTTTCGTCAGCTTAACCTGTTACGGTAAATTCTCACGCCTTTTCGCCGAGCTTATAACACTATTATTCTTACTAAATCTAGTGCTATTCGACTAAGAGAGAACCCTTCAGGGCGTTACCCCATCATTTGATTCTTCGATATAATCCTTCAGTTCCGACAGGAACTGTCTAGCCTTTACCAGAGAAATGTGACCATCCTCCATTTAAACTAGAACCATTTCGCACAACTAACCTGCTTCGTTAGTGCAGCAAGCATAACTTCACAAATTTGTATAAATATTAGCTTATATACATTTTTTGATTATTGATTCATAAAGATTAATAAAGATACTGCAAAGTCATACATAAATTAATTGCTAGAAACAGCCAAACATGGGTCTGCATGATTGACCGAGGCTATCATACACGCCCCTCCATATAAAAATGCACGTCTCTAACTGGAAAAAAGTGTCCCAATTTATGAAGCAAAACTGTGTCATCTCTTTCAAACGGTCACAGTGCTGTAATGCGAAGGAACAATAATGTTCAGGAGATACCATTGGAGTTTAAGGGAATTACATTAAACGAAAGTGCTTATATAGCTAAATACAAAAATGAGCAAATCCCAATGACACCGAAGGAATTTTCATTATTAAGTTTGTTTTTGAAAAATCCAAATAAAGTATTCTCAAGAGAACATTTAATCTCCTCTATTTGGAGCTTTAAAATAGAAATGGAAGATCGAACAATTGATTCCCATATACGAAACATCAGAGAGAAGTTTCGAAATGTTGGATTTCCAATTGACCATCATTTGAAATCGATTTGGGGAGTAGGGTATAAATGGAGTTCTGATGATGAATAGCAATCTGGTTTAACGTTTGTAGTTAAAAATAGGGATTACGTCGCAACCCCTATTCCCCAGTAAACAGCCTGTTATTTGGTTGAAAGTTCACTTTCCGTTACCCATTGATGATTTTTAACCTTTTTTCCACCAGTAGTTGGAGTGTAATCAATCATATAAACTGTGGTTTTTTCTGCTGAATCGATGGTACCAGTTGCTCCCATCATACCTTCCATATGATCTGCTTCTAATGTAACTTCAGTTCCAGGTTTTAAAACTTCATCACCAGCATTTTTTATTTCCTCTTGAATAACCCATTTATGGTTTTTCACTTTTTCTCCCTCAGTTGTGGGCGTATAGGTAACTGCATATGCTATCGTGTCATAAGCACCAACAATCGTTGCTTTTGCACCGTTCATGCCCTCCATGTGTTCACTATGAACAATTGCTTCACTTCCAACTTTATAGGTTGGATTCTTTTCCTCTTTTAACCCTTTAGGAACTTCACCCGAACTAGAGTGATTCATTTCAGTCATATTTTTATGGTCCATGTTCATATTTTTATCACTGCTGTTCTGATTACTATTACTGGTACAAGCAGATAACAAAAACGCTAATACTAAGGTAACAATTCCTACAACAAATTTTTTACTTTTCATTTTTATCCTCCTTAAATTATTTTCAAGAAGAGTTTACAACAAAAATGTGCAGAAAATATGCATTTACACTATTTCGATGTTTTTAAATAAATTCAGGACCTAAGTATTACGAATTATAAAAAAAACTACTTGTAAACGCATTGTCTGAGTCTTGCAATTTAATAGAAAAACACCAACTTCTGAAAGTTGGTGTTTTTTAAATTAATTATTTGGTTTTATCGGCTAATTCCTTCAAGGAATCAGTCAGTTGGTCATTTAAGGTACCTAACGCCTCTTTATCAAGAGTTGCCGCTTCAGAACCTGCTATTGTTGGGTCAAGGTATTTTTCAATTTTCTCATATAAATCTTTGTTATCCTTTTTAACATCATCTTCAAAAGAAGACCATTGATCTTCTAATTTTGGTCCAACTTCCTTTACCTTTGCTTGGTCTCTACTATCAATAGCTTTTGATAACTGTTCCGTTGTATCTAACATTTCATTTACACCATCAGAAACTTTACTATCAGTTGAACTACAACCCGCTAATACTAAAGCACTTCCAAGACCGATTGCTAAGACCATTGATGTTAACTTTTTCATGATAGTTTCCTACTTTCCATATTATTATTGTTCAACGCAATAAGTTTTTTATTTTTAAATTTTTTTAATAAAAGTATCATAACTGCACCAAGAACTAGAAATATTTGAGGAATGGTGCTTTCCCATGATGGGTAGAGTGCAAAAAAGTCTATGCTTGGTATGCTTTGGGAATTGGTCGTTTGGATTAATCCAGCTAATTGAAGGCTGTGAATCCCCATTCCTGTAAACTTAATACAGAGGTAAAATACGATAACACTAGACACCATAAAGAATGGGCGAAGTGGTAATTTCAATCCCACATATATCATCAAATAGGCTAAGATCCCAAGTATTGCTGCTCCAATGAGGAAACCAATTAATAATGACTGAAGTTTTATTTGACTTGCCATTCCAATATAAAACAATACGGTTTCCGTCCCTTCACGAAACACAGCAAGAAAGGCAAGAACCCCTAACGAAACAAGTTTACCTGTTGTTAATGCAGTTTGGCTTTTTTCACGAATATACCGATTCCAATCAGCAATATTGGATTGGCTATGAAGCCAATAGCTCATATATAACAACATTACTGCCGCAAATACCCCTGTCCATCCACCAATAAGGGCATTATTATTACCAAACGCTCCAGATGAAATAACAAATTTTACAATGATTGCAAGTATCAAACTAATGCCTAGACCCGATAAAACCCCTGTCCATATCCAACCTTTTCCCTTACCTTCTCCTGATTTCTTTACAAAAGACATAAGCGCAATTACTACAAGTAAAGCTTCTAAACCTTCACGTATAAGGATCATTGCTGCATCCCAGTAGGTGTACTTCGATTTATCAGCTAAAGGAGTTAGGTATTTTACCATGTTATCAATTGTTTTATTAGCTGCTTTATAATTTGGTGGATTAGCTGCAAGCATAGCTTGAATGGTAACCAAATCTCTTTCAGAATCACTATAAACGGAGGCAGATTGTGCAACCACTACTCCTTCTACACTTAACCAGCTACTACTTGCCTTTTTAATGCCTTCAAGTGCTTGATTTTGATTTTGCTCTTTAACTTCCTTTTTTGTTTCTTGGAGAAGCAAGATAAAATCATCTAAAGAAATATCTTCTTTCTTAAAACCACTTTCTTTTGAATATCCACCACTTGCAACTTTTTCATTGACAGCCTTTAAATCTTGTAAAGCCTGTAAAACTTGGTCTTGTTTTTTAAGAGTAAAAGCATAGACTACCTTTCCCATATTCGACTCAATATCTCGGTAAGCAGTAGCTGAATCACCTTTTATCCCTTCTTCAATTTGTCTCCAAGTTTTGTTAAATTCATCATAAGACTTTTGAGCATCCGAAAGGTTCCCTTTAGAAGCAAAATCGATGGCTTGATCAATTGATACTTCAGCTTTCTTAATATCCTCGCTGGAGCTTCCAGCTGCTAGTACAGGATTATGTATGCCAAATCCTAATATTAATACAATAATAGATAATATAAGTAGTAGATTTTTTCTCATAACAATCCCCCTGGAAAAGTCACCCAATTGATAACGAATTTCAATATCATTTATATTTACTATTGTATTTCCATTGATAATAATTGTCAATTAGAGATTTTTTTATTAGTTACACTAATGTGAATATTAACTTTTAAAACATAAATAAAAAGGGGAATGCTTTGGCTAAGTTGCCAAACCCTCGGATGTACCGCAAAAATTGTATTAAAAAACCTTGCCATTTGAAGGCAAGGTTATAATTTATTTATTAGTTTACTTTACAGATATTTTCCTAATAAAATATCTGTAAAGGACTCTTATTTATAAAACAAGAACAGGTAATGCTTCCTCTTACACCTGATTTATCGCTCCTCCACAATAAGCCTATTCCCCTTTGCCTTATCAATAAACACTCAAGTAAACTTGAAACATCAAGGAATCGGGCATTCCACTATTCAGCTGGAAAACGAAGAACACCCTCATGACGAATCAGCCATTTGCTCCACGACGGAACATGAACATCATCATTAATAATTAAAATAAAATTGTCAAACAATGTCTCAGCATCACCCTGAATACCGTATTGGGAAGGTTTACACTTACTTTTTTTGGTATTGGTGCTAATTGCGGAAAGTATATTACTAATGGTCAGTGAAAAAATAACTGTTGTATCCGAATTTACAAGGAGGAATAGATCATGGCTCATTTCGCTGACCATCACCATACAGGTGAAACGGTAATGGAATCTGGACAATATTTAGATGCAGGTGGAACTAAAAAGGAACTTCACCAAGGCGATACATTTCCAAATTGTCCTGTTTCAGGAGAAGCAACAACTTGGACACAAGAAAGCCATGTTCATCGGACAGGAGAAACTGTTATGGAATCTGGGCATTATATTGATTCAGATGGTGAACATGTGGTACTTCAACAGGGAGATAATTTCCCAAGTTGCCCCAAAACTGGTAAAGAAGTCGCTTGGACACACGAACAATAAAACAACGGCAATAGAATATAATTTTTGCCGTTGTTTTATTACGTAATTGCATGTCTTTAAGGTCTCAATAACAGCACGGCTACATCCTTAGTGATGAGTAGGTAGAAGCAGTAAGAAATAATGAACACCCACCATTCCTAAAACGACCAATAAAGCTACTTTTCCTTTAGGGAGGTTTTTTGATTTCTTCCAAAGCAATTCATAAAATGTAACGTAACCCATCGTTCCAATTGTCATTCCCATCATAACAGTATTCCACTTTATTGAATCCATTCTCATATTCAATCCTATGAAAATATTTATGCCTATGATAATGGAAAGTACAGTACAAAAAATGGTGAATAATTTATTTTTTTCTCTTTTTAGTGGAATTGTTGCCATAATAATCATACCTTCTGGAATGTTATGGAGAATAAAAGCTACCAATAAACCATAATTTATCGTAGGTCCTGATTGTAAGCTCATGCCAAAAGTAAACCCCGTCGGTACGCTATGGATGATTAAAGCAAGCAATAACAAATATAGTGTATCCTCATGGTTTCTATGTATAAAGGGGGTATTATGCAGGAAAACTTCAATGATAAACATAATAAAAATCCCTATTGAAATTCCTGTTAATATCCCTATTGTTTGATACTGACTAAACGCTTCTGGAAGTATTTCAAATGTAAATAATCCGAGTAATAATCCTCCACAAATAAGCTGTAAATATATAATGTTTCTTTTAAATAAAAGGAACATGAATTGGATTGAACTTCCGCCTAGAAACAACCCACCAAAAATAAGCAATGCTACAAATGAGCTTAATTTTATTTCTTCAATCATTCAGTTCCCCCCTTTTTAGAGCATCTTCAATTAAACATATGCGGATTACCGCATGCTTAGACGATTCTCGAAGGTTTCTGAATTTCATAAAGAGGTGTAAATGCACACACAAAAAATAAAAAGATTCGGCAGGCAGCCGAACCTTAAAATAAAGGGGTTGGTTGAAAAAGCTTGCAAATTGTCCTAGTTTGCAAAATTTATATTACACATTAATTATTAATAATCTATGAACTAAGTATTACAATACAATTAACCTTCTATACTCCTTAGTTTATAGAAAGCCTTTTTTGAAGCTTTGCTCTTTTTTAAAATGGTTTTTACTTAAAAATTCTGCCCTTCGTACTTTTTCCATCCCTAATAACCATAGGAAAATCATAAATGGAGTCATAGTCATTACCCATGAATCTTCTTTTAACATTAAATAATTAAATACTGCATGAAAGACCGATGGAACAACTAACGATAAAACAATCAAAAATAGTTTCTTTCCTTGAGTAAATTTTACTTTACTCATGTAAAAACCCATAATAACGCCAAATAAAGCATGGCTAGATACAGGTAACAACGCTCGGTTAAGAGCGTCATCTACCCCATTAGTAATCAAATATACAATATTCTCAGCAGTGGCGAACCCCAAAGCAACTGATGTTCCATAAACAATGCCATCAAAAGGTTCATCAAATTCTGCATTTCGATACGCAACAAAAAATAGAACTAACCATTTAGAAATTTCCTCAAGTATTCCAGAAGAAAACAAAACCGTTCCAATATCAGTTCTGATAAGGTTTTCTGTTTCAAAAATATATTCAACAAATGAAATTGGAAAGATTAGCAATGCACCGAAAATAAATGTACGAATCACCAATGAAATTGGTTCAGGTTCATACTTATCTCTTAAATAAAAATAACTTAATAAAGCTAAGCCAGGAGCGACGCCAGCTAATATTATTGCTAACATTTGTTACTCCTTCCCATTATAAATTAAATATCTCATCCTAATTATATTATTTTTTATCTAAAACTAAAACTTAAAGCCTAAAAACTTTCGTGGATGCCATTTGTTTAAATAGCCTTATAACCCTAATTTGAAAGCTAATGTGACTCTTGATACTTCTTGTCGAGTTAAGGAGTAATATGTAAACCCAGTAACATATTTTATGATTGGGCACAAAAAAGCATAGGAATAACCTATGCTTTTTCACCGTTTACATCAATTAACCAAAAAAAGTTTGATAAAGTAAATATACATTCAAGCTGATTATTACGATCGCAACAATCCAAGCCAGAATTTTTAGCCATAATGGATTAACGAACTCACCCATTTTCTTCTTATCACTAGTAAATTTAATAAGAGGCACTACCGCAAACGAAAGTTGTAAAGACAATATCACTTGACTCAATATGAGAAGCTCCGTTGTTCCGCTTTCACCATAAAGACCAGTTACGATAACAGCAGGGATAATAGCAATTAATCGGGTAATAAGCCTTCTTAACCAGGCAGGAAGTCGAATATTTAAAAATCCTTCCATGACAATTTGACCAGCCAATGTCCCTGTTAATGTTGAGTTTTGACCAGAAGCAAGTAACGCAACCCCAAATAAGATGCTTCCGATTGTCGTCCCTAGAATCGGAGTAAGTAAATGATAAGCATCATTAATATCTGCCACTTCCGTCATTCCCGCTTTATGGAATGTGGCAGCGGAAAGAATAAGTATTGCAGCATTTATAAATAAGGCAAAGAATAAAGCAATAGTTGAATCCCATGTTGCATATTTAATAGCCTGTCGTTTTCCTAAATTGGTTTGTGAATACTTTCTAGTTTGAACAATAGAGGAATGAAGGTACAAATTATGTGGCATAACTGTTGCACCTAAAATCCCGATCGCGATATATAGCATGGTTGGGTTACTAATAATCTCGGTACTCGGTACAAAGCCTTTTAATATGCCACCTACATCAGGCTTAGAAAGAAACATTTCAGTTGCAAAACAACTTCCAATCGTGACAATTAAGACAATCACCAACGATTCAATAAACCTAAAGCCTTTATTTTGAAGCAGTAGAACAACGAGGACATCCAAAGCAGTAATAATAACACCATAAATCAACGGAATTCCAAACAAAAGGTTTAATGCAATTGCCGAACCAATCACTTCCGCTAAGTCGCACGCAGCTATCGCTAATTCACATAAAATCCACAAACCCATTGCAACTGGCTTACTGTAATGGTCACGACAAGCTTGAGCTAAATCCCTTCCTGTTACAATTCCTAGCTTCCCAGCTAGTGCTTGAAGTAGAATTGCCATCAAATTTGATAATAAAATTACAGAAAGTAACGTATATCCAAATAACGAACCTCCTGCTATATCAGTTGCCCAATTACCTGGGTCCATATACCCCACTGCAACTAAGTATCCTGGTCCCGCAAAAGCAAGAAATTTTTTAATCCAAGAACCATTCTTTGGAATGTGAATACTTCTATGAACTTCAGGTAAAGTGGGTTGTGTTCTTTTATTTCTCCAGCCTTTCTCAGCTGCCGAAGGCAGCTTTTTTGCATTGTCGCTCATGATTTCCATCCCCTTTTATTGGTACACACTAAATATGTTGTATTAAGGCAACTTTTTGAGTAAAAAAATCTCTTTCACTTGTAATAAATTATATGAAGGAGCACAGACAATGTATCTTAAATAAATTGTACATAACAAATTTTTTAAGTCAAGGGAAACTTTCGTGGATAATTAAGTAAAAAAACCATAGAGTTTCTCTTGAAAATTCAGGTTAAAATAAACGCCAAAATGAGATTGGCAACTAAAGACATCTTTTCTCCTTTTAAAAATCCCCCAAAATGGAATCTGTAATTTTAATAATTCCTCATTTCTTCCGTCCCTTTTAAAACTAAATATTTGGGAGTGATCGTACTAAAAATTAGCCAATCGATAATCAGTGAATCAAATAGATTAAATGTGGATAAGACACCACAAACAAGTGGATAAACGATTGTTTAATAATAATACCATCCCCTATTTGCTGTTTTAATAACAAAGTTATAAAGATAGGTATCCCAAATAATAAAACCAAAAATATCGTACTAATGTAAATGGTTTGTTTTCGTTCTTTGGCATTTTGGGAGGCACCGATTTTCTTATATTTTCAGGATAGTCTTGAAGCAACAACATTGGATTAAGTAACATAATTAGCAATATAAAACCTGATAGAACATTAGAAAAACATGTCGTGAACCTATTGAAAAAATGAAGTTGTGCATTTTACTTCTCATCTCACGAATAAAAGAACAGCAACTCCTCTATGGAAATTGCTGTTTTCTCTTGTAGTTATATCGTACCTTCAGGTTGCAAGGAACAACTAAATGTTCCTTTTTCAATTTGAATGGTAGCATGTTCAATACCAAATTGATCATGTAATTCCTTCGTTAATTTTTGAAGCAGCTCATCGTTATCATCTATTTCAGAACGAGTTAAATGCACTGTTAAAGCTGCTTCTGTTGTACTCATTCCCCACAAATGTAGGTCATGAATTTCTAAAATCGTTGGTAATCCACATAAATAATCCTTAATTTTATTAATATCAATACCTTCTGGTACGGCATCCAGTGACAAATTAATTGATTCCTTCAATAAACCCCAAGTACCAAATAGAATGACAATAGAAATTACAAGACTTACGAGAGGGTCAAGCCATTGCCATCCTGTCCAAAGAATAATAAACCCAGCGATCACTACCCCAAGGGAAACTAAGGCATCCGCAGCCATGTGCATAAAGGCTCCACGAATGTTTAGGTCGTTCTTTCTTCCTGACATAAAGATAACGCTGTAAGGGTGTTAATTACAATTCCAATGATTGCTACGATAATAACGGTTTTTCCTTCAACTGGTTGTGGAGAAGAAAAACGTCGGAAGTGCGAAGCATGATACTCAGGCTATGCAATGCAATCCTGACCCTACTGGTTCAAAATTAGGCACAACTTTGAATTGTACATGCGTCCCTTGCTCTAATTGGTCGGTTGCAAAAGAAATCGCTCGACTTGCAGCATTAAATAAAGTTGAAAATATTGAGATTGAATATGAATTCCATAAAGAAGATTGTGAAGTATCACATCTGAATCCATTTAAACATTCGGGGGAATTTTATAGGCGGGGCAAAAGTAGTGGAAATTCGCAGAAGAAACTATTTGGAAGTTTTGTTGAACAAGTTGTAAATTTAACATTTTAAAGTAAGAGCATCTCTTTGTAATGAGAAATTCTTTTTATTTTTGTCATAAGTAAAAGGATATAATAATAACAATAATAATATAATTAAAGACGATATGAGTTTATTGTAAAACAATAAATTATGTGTTAAAGTCATTAAATCAGTGAGGTGCTTTAAATGAATATTAAACTAGGTTCAACCACTTTCTTAAAGGTAATTATTTTTCTGATTGGAATTGCGATGCTTGCTTTATGTATCTATTGGTTGCCTGAGATAGCCATTAAAGATGCAAAGGTACATCCAGATACGGCTTATTTCCTAATCCCCTTTTTAGTATGTGCATATGGATTCTGTATTACGTTTTCTGTTGCGTTGTATCAAGCATTTAAACTACTAACCTATATCGAAAAAAACAATGCTTTCTCTGAATTATCCCTTAAATCTTTGAAGGTTATAAAAAAATGTGCTTTTACAGTCATTTTCCTCATTCTGTTAGGAATAGTAAGCTTAAAGGTGCTTGCTAAAATCACAGGAGACGACCCAGCAGGTCCTATATCACTAAGTCTAATGGGTATTTTAGCAACAAGTATCATCGCAGCCATTGTGGATGCACTTCAAAAGCCATTAAAAAATGTCCCAGATATTAAATTATAATGATTAGACCTGCAACACTGAATGACTCAGAAGAGATTACTAGGCTATGTTCCCAATTAGGTTAGATCCACAAGTATTAGCTGGAATGGCAAAAAGAAGCATGAAAAAGAAAAAGGATGATTTGGAACGTGCCTTATTCGGATCCGTCGGACTCCATCAAAAGATGATGTTAAAAACTCAGCTTTCACATATCGACTTTTTGGATCAACAAATCATAATGTTAAGTGAAGAAGTTCAGCAACGTATGCAACCCTATGAGGAAGATATTGAATTACTAGATTCTATTCCAGGCATAGGTAGAAGCCATGCGGAACAACTTTTGGCTGAAATCGGACTAGGAAAAGACATTGCTTCGCAATTTCCTACAGCCCCCCATCTTTGTTCGTGGGCAGGGATGGTTCCTGGTAATAACGAAAGTGCTGGAAAAAAAAGTCCGAAAAAACGAGAAAAGGTAATAAAAAGCTGCGGGCGGCACTTGTTGAAGCAGCACATTCAGCAGCAAAAACTAAAAACACTTATCTTTCTTCCCAATATCAACGCTTGGCAGCAAGAATTGGAAAAAAACGTGCAGCAGTAGCGGTTGGACATACCATTTTAACGATTGTTTATCATTTGTTAAACAAAAGGCAACTTTATGTTGAGTTAGGTGCAGATTACTTTGATCGACGAAAAAAAGAAATAGTGATCAAACAATCTATTAAACGGCTAGAGGTACTTGGTTGTAAAGTAACGGTTGAAGCTATAGCCTAATGAAGGCAACATATATTGTTAATTAAGAGCCCAGATCTTTTTTTAAACAGATTTTACTGGGTCTAGTTTCGTATTGCCCAAAATCCCCCACAGCCGTTTTTATTTTCAGGATAGTGCAATAAGAAAAGCCACCAAGAATGGCAGCTGGATCTTCAACTCTTGCACCCGTTAGTTCAACAAGACATATTATTTAAACGCTTGTAATTTTTTTCGTGTTTCCTCTTTCGATAAGATTTTATAATCAAGAATAAACTTAGTGTGAGGAAAATAACGAATACTAAACCATCTATCGGAATATTCTTCTTTGATGCTATTCTTTTGCATAGAGAATGGAATATTTCTAACTACAACTTCCCAATAGTCCCTACCTTTAGAAGAATCATTAAATTCAATCCTATTTGGTATCCCTTCTACAACTTTATACTCGTGTTTTAAATAAGAAGGTAAATCAACCCATTCCTGAGATAATAACATCATTAAAATTGTTAAGGAAAGATGGATAAAACGCTTTAATCCAAATTCTTTTCGAAGCAAGATAATAATACAAAACAATGATAGCATTAAAGTTGGGAAGACTCTTAACAGGTAATTTGGAGTTAATAATGGTTCCATAAAGAGTGTAATGACAAAGATTATAACCCAGGTTATACTAAGTGTTTTATCTAGTAGACCTAACTTCGAATTAATTTCAAGTATATATTGTAAATCTCCTATAAATCTCCCAATAAGTTTTCTTTTTTTATCATCTGTTTTCTGATTTTCAGTCATTATTTCTTTACTGCATTCCCTTCAAGTGAAAAGTTTTTTTCTGAATTATAGCTTATTTTTTATGTTTTATACGATTTGTTTCAAAATGTTATTAAATTAACCTGCCCCATAGTCCAACAACAAAAAGACTTCTGCAACGATCATCATTTTTAATTAACAAAGCACCGTTAAATAGGTAATTTTTTGCAAAAAAAATAGAGCTTATAGCTCCTGTTAGTATCAGCTCCGCCTACGCTGAATACCGTGATGACCACCATTGTCATCCGACCTAATTACATTATATTTGCAAGCGCTTACAATTGTAAAGGTATTTGCTCAGTGTCTACAAATAAAAAAAGGGGGCTTGCTACGACGCAATCCCAATTTCAACAAAAGCACCCGTTAGCTTAAGTGAATTTTTTCACATTCTTGTGCTTTTCACAGTTTCTTTTATTACAGGAGTGTTGCCCTTTCCTATTTTAAGATCACCAGATATTTCTGGTTGACCATTTTTTATATGGTTTTATTATAACAGTAGCCAGGATAGAACGTACCTGCCCGTGGGACTCGGATCCCGTCAACTAAACAGTTCGCCCCCTACTTGAAGAAACGTGTTTGAGACTGGTTGGGACATAGACTCGAATAAGAAGCAAAGCTATGATACTGCAAGAAGGATTAGGGGTACCGGTGAATAATAATTGGAGAGGAGAATTAAAAATGAATCCAATCGTTGGTCTGGATGTGTCAAAAGATAAAAGTCAGGTTCAAGCATAATTGGTTGGTTAAGTGGTTATTTATTTTGTTTAATGGTCGTTCTTTATTTTCATAAAAAGTGGTTTATTAATATCCATAACAATCTTTCTGCGCAAGGTTGAGAAATAAAAACCTCAAATTGCTAATACTAGGTAGAGTGTAGGTTATCCTACACTCTTTTTTGGATTATTAATCCGTATATGCTTTTTCGCCCATAGTTTTTCAGTATAACCTGTCCCAAATAAATCTCCAGCCACAATAAACACAAATCCAAATATTTGTGAAGCTGTAATTGTTTCATTTAAGAAAAGTACGGAGAATACAAGACCAAAAAACGGAACAAAGTTATCAAATAAGGCGGCTTGCCCTGCCCCTATCTGCTGAATAGCTCCATAAAAAACAATATACCCCACTCCTGTTGACACCACCCCTGACACGATAAACAAAAAGTAAATAAATAAAGAGGCAGAAGTCATTTCATTGACTCCCCCAGGTTCAGTTATAAAACTGATGATCAACAAACCAACTGAGCCTGCTAGGGACATTATTGTGGTTAACTGTTTTGAATCAAGTGTTTCTGTTGCTTTTTTTACGAAAATAAAACTAATGGCTTGGACCAACATGGCAATAAATAAATACAGTTCTCCTTTAGATAATTGCATACTAATGAATGAACCGCCTTGAATAAAAAAGACACCGGTAAATGCGAGAATAATACCTATCATTCGCCACCTTGTTAATTGCTCACCTAAGAAGAGTGCGGCAAGTATTGCAGTTGTAAGCGGTACTAATGCGAGGATTAAAGAAGCATTAGAAGCATCAATCATTGTTAAGCCTACTGCTATAAGCGAGTGATGTAGAATGACACCAAATAACATTCCGAGCAGTGTATAAATCCATTCCCTTTTCGATAAACGACGAAAGGATTTTCCAATTACGATTATGATTAATGCTGTAATCCCAGCCATCATAATTCGAAATGCCGTCATTGTTTGTGGAGGTAAATCTTCCACCAATACTTTAATTATAACAATATTGAGTCCCCAAATAGCCGTGACAAAAAATAATAAACCATATGTTAGTAATAATCGTTTTTGATTCACAAGTTCCCCTCCAATTTTTCTCTCTGTATAAAATAATAATGGTGATGTTTTGTTCTAAGTATAAAAATACAAAGAACAGTGGGTTAAACTAAAGTGACTTTTGTATATGTTCTTTGAATAAAAAGAAAGTAGCAGCAAGCGTTGAGATGAACACAATAAGCCAGAGTGAATGAAGATATTAATAAAGTTTAGTTATTATAGATAACATAAAATAAGAGCAGTGGTGAAAAATGCCCCACTGATCTTATCACTATTTCGATAAAATTTTTGTGCTCTGTTTGTATAATCTAATAAATTTAGTTTCACTAACAAATGTAGAGCCTAATAGCAATACACCACCAAGCATTTGAACAATTGTCATTTGTTCTTTCAGGATAATTGCAGAAATCAATATAGCTACAAATGGATCTACATAACTTAGCATAGCTATACTCTGCCCTTTTAATTTTTCCATACCAGAGAAAAATAACCAAAATCCAATCCCTGTATTGATAATCCCTAAAATTAAAACAAAAGGAATGGAAGAACCTGATACTTCTAAGATACCAAAGCCTTCAGTAAGGAAAACATATGGCATTAGAAGTAAAGTGGTTGTTCCAAGCTGAATGATGGTCAGCTCTAACTTTCCCATATCTTTAATAAATTTATTTAAAAGCAATAACGCAGCATAAAATGCAGCTGCGATTAATCCAAAGGAAAGTCCAAGTATATCATCTGATCTGGATGCACTCACGCCTTCTCCTACAATCATTAACATACTTATGATCGCTACACCAATACACACAATTTTTTTAATGGATAACTGTTCCCGAAGTACAAAGGGAGAAAGAATCATCACAAACACAGGTGCAAAGTAATAACCTAGCGTTGCATTGGCAATTGTCGTATGGTCATACGATTGATAAAGAAAAATCCAATTTCCTCCCAATGCAATACCTGAAAGAATCAAAAATAAAGCATTAGATTTAACTAAATTCCATGATATTTTTTTCTTAATCATGAAGAATACTAGCAGTAAAAATAAGCATCCTAGGAAACTGCTTAGTAAAGCTCTTTCGCTCGATGATAGATCAATGTTTCGAACAACTAAACCAATTGTACCGAAAATAATCATTGATAATATAAACTGAATTTTAGATTTCATCGTCTACTCCTACGAATCTGCAATATATTTCGCAGATTCTTAATCCGTTTTTTAATATAAGTGATCAAATGACCTCAATAATATTCAAGGGTAGCAATACTTCACCGATTTGTGCGTATGCTTTAAACAAAGATATCCAGTTTGCACCCATTTTTTTATATTTCGATCACTTTCGGAATGTGCTTTGCATAGGTTAGGAAGTTATTGACGATCAGCTCTGTTTTGACCTTCATATATTCGGTTGTCGTTCCATCACTACATCCATACCACTCTTCCAAAAGAACATCCTTATCGAAAACCACCTGCACAAGATTTCCCCTGTCCATTAAAACACCAAATACAGTAGCAGCTCCGATTTTTACACCCAGAATTTGTTCCATTAGTTCTGCAGGAGCAAAGGAGACGCGTGATATGCCGAGTGAATTGCTGAAATCTTTTGCTTTGAATAGTTTATCTGCGGTCGTTATAAATAAATAAAATTCTGTCTTTTTACTATTGCAGAGGAACAGCGTTTTTACCATTTTCATATCCAATTTTTGATTGATCTCAATACAGTCCTCCATT
This sequence comes from Bacillus sp. ISL-7, assembly GCF_018613065.1. The sequence goes on from NZ_JAGGQW010000095.1 coordinate 16,990, forward strand.
GAAATTGCTTCATCTGTACTCACTCGTTCAAATGGAATCTGTAACTTTGTCAATGATTCATAGACCGTTTCTTGTAGATGAGACTTGTAGCTGTCTGGAGCTTTTTCCATAATATCACTCACAAAAAACATCGTTTTACACCTTTTCCTTTCCTAACTTGAATAATTAATAGTAAAAATATATCATAGTCACATACATTACAAAAACGAATTTATATCATGATATGTATGACAAAACCAGATAGGATGAGGAAAGAGATATGAATATCCAAAAATATATGGCATTTGTCAAAGCAGTAGAATTGGGTAGTTTTACAAAAGCTGCCGAAATATTGGACTATTCACAGTCTGGGATTAGCCGTATGATTAACGATTTAGAAAAGGAATGGGGGATTTTCCTTTTTGAAAGAGGACGGGCTGGTATCAATTTAACCTCAGATGGTTTAAAGTTACTACCCCAATTAAAGCGAATTTGTAATGAGTATCAAATCTTAATGAAGCAGATCGAAGACTTACATAATTTTGAATCTGCGATGATTCGTATTGGGACATTTTCCAGCGTAGCATCTCATTGGCTCCCTAACATTATTAAAATTTTTAAGAAGGATTACCCAATGATAGATTTTGAATTTCTGCTTGGTGATTATACAGAAATTGAGAGTTGGATCCTAAATGGGCGTGTTGACTTTGGATTTTTGCGGCTACCGACAAATGCAGAACTTGAAACAATCTTTTTGGAACAAGATCGTTTGCTGGTAGTTATTCCACAAAATCATCCTCTTGCTAATTGCGAAAAGTTTCCCATCAACGACTTACTGAACAGTCCGTTTATGCTGTTGGAAAAGGGGGCAAAAGCAGAAATCTCTGAAATTTTTGAGAGACACCATATTTCACCGCATGTTAATTTTACAACATGGGATGACTATGCCATTATGTCTATGGTGGAAAATGGGCTAGGAATCAGTATATTACCAGAATTGATATTACAGCGTATTCCTCACAAAATTATAGCGAAAGAGCTTGAGGTTCCTGCTTTTAGAAATATTGGTGTTGCTATGAGAGAACAAAAATCACTTTCCCTTGCGTCCAAGAAATTTTTAGAATATTTATCATATAGGAATAAAGAGTGAAAGAGTATGATGATCAAATTGTTAAAACACACATGACAGCCTGTTTGAAATATTGGGTTCGCACCTAATCCTGGTCTGAACCTTTTATGATTCTGAAGAAAATATTCAGACAGGCAACAATGAATGTTTTTAAACATATACTCACTAAATCCTTAGCAAACGAATGTATAAATAAGAATTCCTAATTTTTTCTGTAGATCCTTCTTGCACTCCCTCAGCTTGATACGAATATCTCTTGAATGCTCACTTATTCGCAGGATCTCATAACCTCTATAAATAGAATGACGGGTAATTGGAATGAATTCAGATCATTTGGCTTCGTGAAGGCATAGTTAAATAAAGGAGTTAGCTACTACTCCATATTTTTCCATATAATGTACATCTCCACGCCGCCCCTGGAGGCTTTCCCTCCCATGTCTCAACGGGTCAATCGCCCTCTCATTCCTTCGTCATTCCTGTCCAAGGGGTGGAGGCCAGTTATGCTAACCTGATGGGTCACAGTGCCCTTTTGTTCAAGAAACCTGGTACTCCGTACATATTTGAAATCCTACGAATAAGACAACATTCAAAATTAAAGTTGACTATCTTAATTGAAACATTTTATTAACTAATGTTTTATTTCTAAGCTGCTAAAGGGATTAATTCTTGTATTTTATTTGGACAGTAAGACTCGTTTCGTCGTGCTATTCCTACAAAAATCCTTGCTAGTTTACCGATCAGTTTCATTATTGATTTCATTTTCTTTATCTTCTTAACCTTCACATTATAGGAATGTATGGCTTTAAATTCAGGGTTATTCATCACAAGGCTCATCGTTGCTAAGTAGAGGAAACGTC
>NZ_JAGGQW010000096.1 GCF_018613065.1 Bacillus sp. ISL-7
CATTAGCAGCATAAAAGCAGTATGACTAAAAGTCTTATAGTTAAATAGTTATCTTAAATTTTGAATGTTGTCTTATTCGTAGGATTTCAAATATGCACGGAGTACCAGGTTTCTTCAACAAAAGGGCACTGTGACCCATCAGTTTAGCATAACTGGCCTCCACCCCTTGGATAGGCATGACGAAGGAATGAGAGGGCAATTGACCCGTTGAGACATGGGAGGGAAAGCCTCCAGGGGCGGCGTGGAGATGTGCATTATATGGTAAAATATGGAGTGGTAGCTGACTCCTTTATTTAACTATGCCTTCACGAAGCCAAGATAATCTGAACTCATTTCAATTACCCGTAAATCCAATTACAAGGGTTATGAAATCCTGCGAATAAGTGAGCATTCAAGAGATATTCGTATCAAACTGAGGGAGTTGAATAAGGGGATAAAAAGAATGCAATAGTTTTCATTTTACTTAAAAACTGTAAGCTTTAAAAATTAAGCATTCTTATTAAATAAACAATAACATGAATGTAGACTTTTTTTCATACTATATTTTGGGGGTGGAAAAATGCCAAGAGTAAATTACCGAAGCTCAGACGTTGACGTAATGGCAAGGATGATGAGAGCAGAAGCCGAAGGTGAAGGAAAACAGGGAATGTTATATGTTGGAAATGTAATTGTGAATCGTCTTGCAGCAAATTGTTTAGATTTTAAAGGTTTAAGAACAGTTCCCCAAGTTGTTTTTCAAGTACAAGGAGGAAATTTTTCCTTTGAAGCCGTTCAAAAAGGGAATGTATTTTATCAAAGATCAAGAACTGCTGAAAGAAGATTAGCAAAACAGAATTTGGATTATTGGAGAGACCACCCAGCGAAATATGCCCTTTGGTATTTTAATCCACATGCTCCATGCCCTCCAACATGGTACGATCAACCTCAATCCGGTCAATTTAAACAACATTGTTTTTATGAACCAAAAGCTGGAACATGTGATAGTGTTTATAGCGGTTAAGCTTACTCTATGAGTAAGCTTTTTATATATTTAGAATATTTACGCAAAATAAAATAAAACTTTTAGTAATAGTTTTTATCCAAGAAAGCAAGATTGTGAAATATTGTACTTAAGCTAACGGGTGCGATTGTTTAATAAGAAAATCGTTCTTTTGCTATCAACCTGAATAATGGATAGGGATTGGTGAAATTGTAAATAGGAGGTGATGTAGTGCTTACAGTTAAGAATGCTGAAAGTTATCTTAAAAATAAGATTGGTGATGATAGCAATGATATAAAAAATGTTTGGGAAGCATTTAAAGCTTTTTCTACAGAGGAGGTTGAGGGAGAAGAAGAAATAGAAATTTTATTTCAATGTGGTGTTTATAAGTTTACTGGAGAAAAACTATTTCATTTTGATTTTATACGTCAGTTTACTGTTTATGAAGAAGATGACTATTCTCATATGGAACAACTACACTGTGAATTTTTATTTAAACCAACAAATGAATTAAAAAAGTTAAAGGTAGAAGAATGGTCAATGGATTATGATAATATAGATAATTTTTTTAATCATATTGAAAGTCTTCAGGAGTTTAAAATACCAATAAATTTGAAGCCGATAAAATCAGAAATATATCAAGAAGAAATATAATCCTTATTGCGTTAACGGGTGCTTGAGTTAAAGATGGAGTTGCGGCGGCAGCTCTTTTTTTTGTTGTTCAACTGAAGGGGCAGGTTACACGTACGGTGTGAACAGGGGGAAAAGGCGGCGATAACTTCAAACCCTTACCTATCTGTATTCAATAAGCCCAATATATAGAAAAAGGCTCAGAGTTTATATGCCCTGAGCATATTTTTATATGCCGATTATTTTGTTAATCTTCTTGTTAATCCCGTGATTTTAACCGCTAATTGGAATTTTGTGCTTCATAATAGAACCCGTTACTAAAAGACTCTTTTTTAATATTTCCATCAGAACTGGGGGAGATTATCAAGGTTGTTGATCGGATCACCGTCCGGATTGCTCCGAAGATGTTCCTCTCCATCGCCACCCTTGAAAACATTGACGTTTACAATTGACCCACTTTTTGCCATCTGTTGTGCTTCTTTGTAATCAACGACTTGACCGTTTGACAACTTTAATTCGATAATATCGTCATCTCCATTCTTACGGACGGCGATGACAGATTCTTGACGTTTTTCCATAATTTTGCCTCCTATATATAAATAGGATGACTTAAAAAAATAAAAAAATTCATATTTTATAAACTTACAGCCGAAAATTAGCTGTGTAAATCTTTCGGAATTTTCCTTAATAACAGATTGGAGTTTATATACTCCTTATTTAAACAAAAGAAATCACCACTTTTATGAAAAATCAGGTTACATAAAAATAGGTGAAGTACAAATTCCTGAAAAACTTCAGCTATTTAAATATGAAAAAATAGTAAAAGCCTTGACTGATTGATACGGAAAAGAACAAACAAGTTAAATGAAAATACCTTGTCAAAAATTCTTACATAAATAGGTAAAGCTGCCCGAAATAAAAATATAATTAAAAACAACGATATTCTTGAATGAAATTATTCATAAAATATCTTTCACATTTATAAAATCGAAAGAAGGGGTTTCTCTATTTATAATGTGTCCGCTATAAAAAATGAGTCGAAGGGTGTTGTGCAATGAGTCTCAAAGACATAAGTACCTCAGTGCCCAAAAAGGATCATACAGGAAAAGTATCGGGCCAGCTGCCCTATATTAGTGACATGAAAGTGGAAAATATGGTTTATGGTGTTTTGGTTCGGTCTCAGATTGCATATGGAAAAATCATCTCCATCCAATTACCAAACCTTCCGGAAGGATATGAAGCGGTTGGAGCAGAGGATATCCCTGGTCCGAATTATGTAAAAATTATCAAAGAAGATCAGCCCATTTTTGCCAATGAGTGGGTCAATTATATTGGTGAGCCAATTCTGATGATCGTAGGAGAAGAACTGAATATCTTGTACCGTTTGTTAAATGAAGTAGAGATTGAATTTGAAGAACATCCGCCTATCTATACATTGGACGAAGCGATCAAGCAAAAATCTGCAGCTGGGGTCATTATGGCAAGCTATGAATTCGGGGAAAGCTTAGAGATTATTTCAGCGATCGAACAGGGAGCCCATCAAATCATCGAAGAAGAATATGATACGGGTTATCAGGAGCATGTCTACCTTGAGCCACAAGGAATGCTTGCCATTTATAAGGAGGATGAAATTGTCGTCCAAGGATCAATGCAATGTCTTTATTATATAAAAAATGCCTTGCTAAGCGCATTAGCCTGTGGTGACGATGATGTCAGAGTGGTTCAAAGCCCTACTGGCGGAGGTTTTGGCGGCAAAGAAGAATTTCCTTCGATGATGGCGTGTCACGTAGCTGTTGCAGCAAAAGCAGTCAAAAAATCGGTGATGCTCGTGTTCGACCGTTCGGAGGATATGGTGGTTACAACGAAAAGGCATCCGGCCAAACTCAACTATCGAACAGCCCTTGATAAGGAAGGAAATATTTTGAGCCTGTGTGTTGACATCTATCTCGATGGCGGAGCGAATGTCGGTTTGAGTTCTGTCGTACTGCAGCGTGCCTTAATAAACAGTGCCGGTGTTTATAAAATTCCGCATTTTCATGCAAAAGGCTATGTCTTAAAAACCAATACCGTTCCGAATGGCGCCTTCAGAGGCTTTGGTGCTCCACAAAGCTTCGCCGGAATCGAAAGTCATATCGGACATCTTAGTAAACTGGCAAACATCGAACCACTTGAATATAAACGAAAATACCTCGTTAAACAAGGAGACCCCACCATCACCAAAGGAATATTCCGCGACCCCATATTAATGCAAGAGATGATTGAGCACCTGCTCAACACGTCGGAATACAAAAAGAAGAAAGAGGAGTTTCAGCGTTTCAATCAACAAAATCAGCGCTTTAAAAGAGGCATAGGAACTTCACTGTTCCTCCACGGCTGTGGATTTACAGGCAGTGGCGAAAGGGATCATATTAAAGCAACGGTGAAGTTGGTTAAATCAAAGGACGGCAAAGTTATGCTAAAAATCTCAAATTCTGATATGGGACAAGGCATTTTAACGACGCTGTGTAAAATTGTCGCCAAGAAACTAAACCTCCCGTATGAAGATGTTTTGTACCCTTATCCCGATACAAAAGAGGTTCCAGACTCTGGTCCGACCGTTGCTTCCAGGACGACAATGATTGTCGGGAAATTGTTGGAACGGGCCGCAAAAAACCTTAAGGATAAGTGGCAATCAGGGGTGGAACAGGAAGTAGTGGAGCATTATGTTCACCGTGAAATGATCCCTTGGGACGAGAAAACCTTCACGGGAGATGCTTACCCGGCTTATTCCTGGGGTGTGAATTTCGTTGAGTTGGAAGTGGATACGTTAACAGGAAATGTAAAGTTAGAAAAAGTATACGGCAATTATGAAGTAGGGAAGGTCATCGATGAACGGATTATGAAAGGCCAAATTGACGGTGGTTTGGCTCAAGGATTAGCGTACGGATATTTAGAAAAGATGACGTCAAAGCAAGGCAAGATCCAACAAAAAAGCATTTCGGATTATGGACCGCCGACTTCATTGGACGTTGTTCCAATCGAAAGTAAAGTCTTTGATAACCCTTATGCTGACGGTCCATACGGGGCAAAGGGCGCAGGTGAACTGACGTTAATCGGCGGCGCTCCAGCAGTCCAGGCTGCGATCGAGGATGCACTGCAAACTTCTTTTCAGCAAATTCCGATAACACCGGAAGTCATTATTGAAAGTCTGTGGATGAAAGAAGGTGAAGAGGTTGATTAAATTCACACTAAATGGAAGACCCGTAGAAACAGACGCCCCTGCTACAGCAAGATTACTAGATTTATTAAGAGATGAGTTTGAGTTAATCGGAACAAAGGAAGGCTGTGGTGAAGGCGAGTGCGGAGCATGCAGTGTTTTTGTGAATAACCTCTTGCAAAACAGCTGCCTTATTCCCATTGGCTCGATTACTGGTGCCGATATTCAAACGATAGAAGGTATACTTGAAACGGAACAATTTAAGATTTTAGATGAGAGCTATAGCTTAGCAGGGGGAGTGCAATGCGGCTATTGTATTCCGGGGATGATTATGGCAAGCGCAGCTTTGTTATCGAAAAATCCTCATCCGTCAGAGGCTGAAATCCGTGAAGGTATTTCTGGAAATCTGTGCCGATGTACGGGCTACAATATGATAGTTGATGCGATCAATGAGGCAGCTAAAAAAGGTGATGGCATATGGTAGAGAAAATAACATCTACGTATCGCTTCGATCGCCTAGACCAAACGTTGAGCCAATTGAATAGAGAAGAGTGTACAATCATGGCTGGCGGCACCGATGTCATGGTTCTTCACAAAAGTGGAAGGGGAGTACCTCTGAAACTCCCAAAACCGCTTGTTTTTATTGATCATCTTTCCGAATTAAAGAGGGTGTATCAAAATCAGAAGGATCTCCACATCGGGGCTTGCTGTACCTATAGTGAATTACTTGAACATCCGTTAATCCCGGTACCATTAAAAAACGCCATTAAAACCATTGCGGCCCCAGCAATAAGAAACAGAGGGACATTAGGTGGGAATATTTGCAACGCCTCTCCTGCCGGTGACACACTTCCATTATTATATGTATACAATGCTAAGCTTCTGTTGCGCTCCGTAAATGGTGATCGAATGGTTGCGATTAGCGATTTTATTCAAGGTCCACGAAGGGTGCAGCGTAATCAAAATGAGATATTGGCTGAAATCATATTGCCATCCGTATTAGCAGATGGTGCACATGTCGTTTTTGAGAAAGTCGGTAACCGCAATGCCGATGCCATTGCCAAAGTAGGGTTTGCAGGATATATCCGGATCAATGATGCTCGAATCGAAGATGTGCGCTTTGCCTTCGGGGCAGTCGGACCTACAATGGTTCGTTCCATTGATATTGAAAGGAAGCTAGTTGGAAAAACCATACCCTTAGCCGATGCAGACATCGCTCAGGTTGTAGCAGCCTTTGATAAAATCATTCGACCAATCGACGATCAGCGCTCCACGGCGACTTACAGGAAAACCGTTGCGTTAAACCTTTTGCGTTATTTCCTTAGCATGAAGCAATATCAAGCGAATTAATGTTTTTTAGCTATGTTAAAGCTATTGTTGATTTTGGCACCCTGTTGACCTTCGTTCCAGGTGCGAAGACTCCTGTGGCAGGCTCCCCGGACCGCCCGCGAACCGCACGCGCCTGGAACGGGAATCAACAGGCAAGTTTTACATAGCCAATGTAAAAAAAAAAGGGGGGAGCTTATTCATGCTACTGATGGAAAGAGTAGCTATACTGAACCGTCAAAACGAAACCTTTGCCTTAGCCATGATTATTGAATCAAAGGGCTCAACTCCCAGGCATGTCGGAAAAATGATTGTATACCGTGATGGGTCAATTGAAGGCACGGTCGGAGGTGGCTTGGCTGAACACTACATCATCGAAGAGAGTGTAAAGGCGCTCCAAATGGGTAAATCGAAAATCGTTGAATACAAATTAAATAGACATGCAAAAGATGGAATTCAAATGAGTTGTGGGGGAACGTTGCGGGTGTTTATTGAGGTCTATACAAGCAGACCTGAACTCGTTTTGGCCGGAGCCGGTCATTTAGCCTATGCGTTATCCAAGCTTGCTGATTCCCTTGAATATCCTTATTGCATTGTCGATGATCGCGTTGGTTATTGTACGAAGGAACGCTTTCCTAATGCGACGAACCTTTTTGTGAACGAGGATATTGGAAAGGCCATACTCGCAGCCAACTTAAATGAAAAGTCATATGTGGTAATTGTGACAAAAGATGGTGATGATATTGTCTTAAAAACAGCACTGCAATTTCCGATTGCCTATGTTGGGATGGTTGCCAGCAAGCGCAAGGTCATACACATATTTGAAAAGTTAAAAAGTGAAGGGGTCACGCAAGAACAGTTGGATCAGGTCCATTCCCCAATCGGTTTGGAAATGGGCTCGGAAACAACAGAAGAAATTGCCATTAGTATTATCGGGGAAATCATTAAAGTAAGTAAGGAACACAAGCCTTTAAAAGTGAAACAGTTAAATAGATAAGCAAAAGAATTAACAGAGGAACGGATTTAATGCTTCATTTTTAAAGGTAAAAAGCCTTATAGGTCAATGCTTTGTGTAATTCAAAGAGTGGGCCTTATTTGTTATTTTTATCCATTTGATAAATGGGTGGTCTCTATACTTTTCTTAAGATATTAAACAATATGGATTGATTTGTTCAATAATCAACAAATTGCAAATTTAACGATTGCATGCATTCTGTTGCTATTAATAATTCTAAGTTACGTGTGAAAGAAGGGCCTTTATGAAAAGGCCCTTCTTAATAAGAGTTAAAGTTAAGTTCAAGTCAAACGAAAGACTCAAATTAAAAAGTTCTCCGTTCTTTAATTAAATCATGGCATTATAAATTTTTCTATTTATATACAGGTGACTTTCTGTTAATTAGAAATGGAGATTCCTATTTTAGTATTTTTATGAATATCTTCCGTTCCGACATCTAATGCAGTCTTGTAATATAAGCATTTGTGCTCGATAACTTCCATTGTTTTTTTTAGTTCTTCCATCTGTGCTTCAACATGAGCTTTTCGGTCTAAAAACATGTCATATCTTTGTTGCAACGTAGAATTCCCATCAGAACACCAATCAATGAAAGTTTTAATTTCCTTAATAGGCATCCCGGTTGCTTTAAGACATTCTATTACTTTTAAAGCGTCGATATCGGATTCTTTAAACACTCGTGTTCCGCTTGGTGTCCGTTCTACAAAGGGAATTAGACCCTCCTTGTCATAGTAACGTAAGGTATAAACTGTTAGATTTAATTCTTTTGCAACTTCGCTTATTGAATATGTCTTCATCATTTTTCTCCTATTCTTAATGATATAGACTTTGAGTTAACTCTATGAATGAGGAGATTTTATCATGGTATTTTCATAATGTCAAAGTCACCTTACAGGGAAAGTATAACTTGGCTCTGTTTTACGGAGAAATACTTACTAAAAAAAGAATGTAGGTACCAATTTATAGATGATTTGAAACCTTTATGGTCAGGGGATCTTCAAAAATAATCTAAACTAATCTCTTGACCTAGAGTTAACTATAAGGATTAATATTGTTTTGCAGGAGAGAAAAGTAGGGATAGAAGGGAATGAAAGGGAATTTTAACCAGGACACGAGATTGCGGGTATTGTCACAGCTGTAGGAGCAGAGGTCACAAGGTACAAGCTAGGTGATCGGGTAGGGGTCGGATGTATGGTTGACTCCTGTGGCGATTGTGAAAATTGCCGTAAAGGTGAAGAACAATACTGTCTCAATAGAAATGTACCCACCTACGCTGGTGTTGACAAATACGGCGATCCGACTCAAGGTGGATATTCTACCCACATTGTCGTAACTGAGGATTTCGTAGTCAGAATACCTGATAGCATTGAGCTTGACGCGGCAGCACCATTACTTTGTGCAGGTATTACGACATATTCTCCATTAAACCATTGGGGAGCTGGACCAGGTAAGAAAGTAGCCGTTGTTGGATTGGGCGGTCTTGGTCATATGGCTGTTAAAATTGCACATGCCATGGGCGCCGAGGTAACCGTTCTATCACAATCATTGAAGAAAAAGGATGATGGCTTGGAATTCGGCGCTGACAACTACTATGCCACAAACGACCCAGAAACATTCGAGAAACTTGCCGGACTTCTGTGCAGAACACAACATTGTTCCTAAGATTGAAGTAATTTCAGCCGACCAAATTGACGAAGCATACGAATGTGTATTAGCTTCGGATGTGAAGTATCGATTTGTGATTGACACCAGCACAATTTGAGTTAAATGATAAATTCTAATGTTATTTTCGAGGGATGTCCAAAAAGCCTTGCTTTTTGGACATCCTTTTATATATGTTGCTTCAAAGTAGTATTCATACTACTCTCTTATTTTTTGAAAATGGATATTATGGACCCATCAGAAGTGGAGGCTTTCGTCAATTTAAGGTATTTGAAAATTTCATCTGAATTTCTTTTAAAAACATCTCTGCAGCAGCGGAAAAAACCTGATGCTTTTTCCAAACAATATTTAAGCCAGATTCAAGTCTTGGCTCTAGCGGTCTAAAACAAAGGTTACTATTACTAGACGTATTCACTATTTTATCAAGAGTTAGTGCATAACCAATGCCCTCATCAACCATAATGGCAGCATTATAGGCAAGATTGTAGGTAGTCACGACGTTTAATTTATCAAAATCTTCACCAAACCAATCCGCAAATTCATTTTTGGAAAATGTCTGTTTCATAGCCTGTCGTGAACAGATCAGCGGAACATTTAATAATTCCACTGCTTGAATGGAATCTTTGTAGGCAAGAGGACTGTCTTTCCTCATAACAACGCCCCAAACATCTTTACCAGGGATATTGAAATAATTGTATTTTGATAAATCAGCTGGTTGAATTAATATTCCAAAGTCAAGCAATCCCTTATCAAGCCTTTCGGTCACATCGTCTTCGTTTCCGCTGTAGAGGTGATACCGTATATTAGGGTAACTGAACTGTAAATCTTTTACTACCCGTGCAATCTGTCGCATAGCATCTGTTTCCCCACCACCTATGAAGACATCACCACTTATTGTTTCTTCCATGGAACTAAACTCAGTCTCTAATTTATCGACCATATCTATGATTTCTTCTGATCTTTTTCGCAGAAGCATTCCTTCATCTGTAAGAATAATACTGTGACTACTGCGAATAAATAATTTTTTTCCTAACTCTTGTTCAAGGTCTTTTAATTGTCTTGACAAGGTTGGCTGTGTAACATGCAAAAATTCAGCAGCAGCCGTCATGCTTCCTTCTCTTGCAACAGTAAGAAAATAGCGCAAAACTCTTAGTTCCAAAAAACACCCTCCTTTATGATGTTTTAGTATATACGTTTTTGAAATACCCATCAAGCATATCATGATATAAGATATAAGCATTGGCTATATCAAAGGGCCGTAGCTAGAATAAATAGTAATAACAACAGTAGAAAGGATGATGTCATTCATTATCGTATGCTGAAATTATTTATGCTTGCGAATGTAACGAGATTGAAAGTAATTTCCTACCATCTTAAGACAACGATGTTCAACTTGGATTAGTAGTCAGATAGAGTCCCAGTCACAATGAATTTACGAGACAATAAAACGAAACTTGGAGGACATCTATATAAATAGGAAGGAAGCAATTGAAACAGTGCAGAACGGAAAGGAGCTTCCGAGCGGCACCATTATCACTCTTGTTGGATATAAGGATGGAAAGATTGAACACTATTTAGTGATGGAAAAGCGTACCGGCTGGGGTTCCCAATATTCGCCGGAAGTTCATGGTGATTTCACAGTTCATATTGAAAAAGTCGATTAAAGGAAGAGAGTTGGAGGAATTTTCTTGCAAAAACAAAATAATTTACTCATATTTATATTAACCATCGGAGTCTTCGGCATCTTAAATACAGAAATGGGGGTTATTGGGATATTGCCTTCCATTGCTGATCACTTTCATGTCAGTGTATCAAAAGCAGGATGGCTGGTGAGTTCTTTTGCCCTTGTTGTAGCAGTATCCGGTCCAACGATGCCGTTATTGTTTTCGGGGATAAATCGGAAGAAGGTCATGTTACTTGTACTTGGTGTTTTCGTTTTGGGAAACATTGTATCCATATATACATCTAACTTTACCATTCTATTAATGGCTCGGATCATTCCAGCCTTTTTTCATCCCATTTATTGTTCGTTGGCATTTACAGTAGCGGCTGCTTCAGTAAGTAAAGAAGAAGCTCCAAAAGCTGTTTCCAAAGTATTTATAGGAGTATCTGCCGGTATGGTAGTCGGCGTCCCAATCGCAAGTTTTATTGCAAATGCAACCTCTTTACAAATGGCGATGGTATTCTTTGCTATTGTAAATGTTTTGGCATTCGTTGCTACCTTACTATTTGTACCTTCTATGCCTGTTAAGGAAAGACTTTCTTATGGAGCACAAATATCGGTATTAAAAAAATCTATTACTTTGCTTTCGATTGTATCTGTCATTTTATTAAACTCAGCCGTATTTGGAGTTTATAGTTATCTTGCAGATTATCTGAAAACTGTTACGAATATGTCTTCCAATACCATTAGTCTAATATTATTCGTATACGGCGGAGCCAATATTATTGGAAGCATTGTCGCAGGGAAGTTACTTACTAAAAATGCGATCAAATCTGTAATGACATTTCCTTTTGCATTGGGAGTTGTTTACATCCTATTATTCTTTTTTGGACAATTTACTATACCAATGGCTATCATTACTTTAATTTGGGGAGTTTTAGCAGGAGTAGGGGGCAATATTAACCAATATTGGATTGCGTCTTCAGCTCCCGAAGCACCTGATTTCGCAAATGGCTTATTTTTAACATCTGCTAATTTAGGAACAACATTTGGCGCAGCTGTAGGCGGGTTAATTATATCGGATATGGGCACACAATACGTCGTATTGGTGGGATTCTTATCATTAATATTAAGTTTGGTAACTATTTTACTAAGAAACTACATGTTTACCCCTGCACAACAACTTTCAAAATAAGGAGTATCCCGATTAGGATTTTTAGATACGACTCAATATGAGAACGAGAAATGGAGGATTTTAAATGTCAAAAGATATAAAAGTTGCACTTGTCACCGGCGGGAATCGAGGAATTGGATTGGAGTTGGTCAAGCAATTGGCTTTGAATGGTTTTAAGGTCATTTTGGCAAGCCGTGACCCAGAAATGGGTCATGAAGCTGCGCAAAGACTTAAGGAATCAAATCTGGACGTTTCGTTTGTGGTCATGGATGTAGATAAACAAGAAAGCATCCATCAAGCTGCAATTACAGTAAATGAGCGGTATGGAAGATTAGACGTATTGATTAATAATGCTGGCGTGTATCTGGATGAGAATAAAAAGTTAGTGGCAATGGACCCTTCCATTCTGGAGAGAACAATGACAACCAATTTCTTCGGCACTTACCATGTGATCCGTTCCTTTATTCCCCTCATGGAAAAACAAGGCTATGGGAGAATCATTAATGTTTCTTCAGAATATGGGGCGATGAGCGAGATGTCATATCAAGGAGTAGGAGCCTATAAGTTGTCTAAATTTGCTTTAAATGGATTGACACGATTGGTAGCAGCAGAAATCAATGGTGATATCAAAATAAACGCGGTTGATCCGGGGTGGGTAAGCTCAGATATGGGTGGACCATCGGCTCCAAGAACTCCCAAACAAGCTGCTGAATCTATCCAGTGGTTAGCAACTGTTGGACCCGAGGGACCTAATGGGGGATTCTTTCGAGATGGAAAACGAATCGATTGGTAACCATGTCCACCATGGCTAATCATTAAAATTAATCAAAGAAAAAAGCCGATTTTCCTAATTGGATAATCGGCTTTTATTCTTTTGCTATTGACTGAGGCGAAGAAGGCATTTCTTTTAATATCATATTGAATTATTCTAGGTTCCTATCTAACAATGCTCCAGTTTGTTCGGCCATGACACGGGCTGGCAAAGGCATTCCATTCTTGAACCACCATTCCACTGCTCCAACGATCGCTGAGCCAAAAAATTGAAGAATAACATCTTCATTTAAACCGTGATTTTTTCCTTCTTTTATTTCCACTTCACCCTTATACTCTTCAATGACTAAATCAAGAAACCGACTACGAAAATAAGGAGCACCTTTACTCGCTAACATTGTAGAAAAGAATAAGTAATTATGCTCAAAGTAGTCGAACCAGACATAATTTCCTTCTTGAAACGTCATTTCAGATGCTGATTGGCAAAGTTCTCGGAGATTGTTTATATGTTCTTCTATCATTTTATCCAGTAGATCATATTTATCCGTGTAATGAAGATAGATTGTTCCTCGATTAACATCTGCTCTGTCAGCAATATCCTGAATGGTAATGTCGTCAAAATTTTTTTCAGACATCAGTTCAATAACAGCATTTTTTATAGCTATTTGGCTTTTAGCTATTCTTCTATCTACTTTAGCCATTTTCATTCACCAATCTTTCTAAAGATAATCAACAATTATAATTGTTTTGTTGAGTAATCAACGAATTGCGTTAATCTAACCATTGAACACACTAAGAATCTTTTTATAATTATAAACAGATGTTGATTAATCAATCAATATTAATTTTTAAAGCATTATGTTTAGCTAACGTTTGGAATAATAAAAGAAAATTAACTTCATACAGGAGGCTTATTTATGGACAGAGTTGAAAAGAGCAAGGAAAAATACAAACAACTATTTGGTAAAGGAGTACCAGCCGCGTACGCAACCGATCCTGATTTTCAGGACATTCTTAGCCGCTTTATTTTTGGAGAAGTTTTTTATCAAGGTAACCTAGATGACAAGCAACGCGAGCTAATCACTCTGGTAGTGCTTGCAACCAACCAAACGTTACCTCAACTGAAGGCACATGTCATCGCGGCATTGAATGTTGGGTTGACACCGGTAGAAATCAAAGAGGCCGTTTATCAATGTGCTCCATACATTGGATTTCCCAAAACATTAAACGCCATCAATGAAGTCAATGAGGTTTTCAAAGCAAAGAATATCGCCTTACCAATTGAAAGCCAAAAGATTGTTGATGAAGATAATCGTTTCGAGAAAGGACTTGCTTCTCAAGTAGAGATTTTTGGTGAAGTCATTGCAAAAATGCGTGAGGCTGCTCCAGCAAATCAACAGCATATGCAGGATTATCTTTCCGCTTTTTGCTTCGGAGATTTCTACACTCGCGAGGGACTTGATTTGAAAACACGGGAATTGCTAACACTCTGTATTATCAGTACGCTTGGCGGTTGTGAAAGCCAAGTAAAGTCACATGTGTTAGGTAACAAAAATGTGGGCAATGACAAGGAAACAATGATCACTGCCATCACCCACTGCCTCCCTTATATGGGCTTTCCGAGAACACTAAACGCATTAAGTTGTGTAAATGAAGTGATTCCCGAAAATGAATGAAAAATTTAACGATAGGAAGTTGTACCAGGAATCTTTGAGGGGTGAAAAGGAATCAATATGAAAAACACCTGGAAAATTTACATGCTGGCCTTGATTACATTCATGGTGAGTACATCGGAGTACGTTATTGCAGGTATTTTGGATAAAGTCGCTGCCTCGAATAATGTTTCGGTATCAGTAGCAGGACAGCTGATCACCGTATTTGCTCTTGCTAATGCGTTCGGATCCCCACTTGTCGTAATGGCGACGACAAAAATGAATCAGCGAAAGTTAATGATGATTTCTCTTGCTTTAATGGTGCTCGGCAGTGTGATGACAATCACCCTTCCTGGCTTCGGTTTTCTTATTGTCTCTCGCATTATACTTGCTCTAGGAAGTGGAGTTTTTGCCATTGCTGCCAAGACGGCCGCAGCAAAATTAGCCCCACCTGAAAAACAAGCAGGGGCTATTGGCACAGTTATTCTTGGATTTAGTGCTGCCATCATCATCGGCGTACCAATTGGCCGTGTTGTTGCCACCGCATACGATTGGAAGCTAATCTTCGTGGGAATCGGTGTTCTTAGTTTACTAGCAATCTTCGTTATCATGCGTACAATTCCTGCCACAAATAACGGGGTGGCCGTCCCTCTGGGCAAGCAACTCTCTTATTTAAAAAACCCGAAAATCTTAATGGGCCTAGGTGCAACGTTCTTTTGGCAGCTAGGATATGGGGTGATGTATTCGTATATTGCTCCATTCCTATTAACCGTTACATCCATAAGCGGACGAGAATTGAGTGGTGCCTTGTTTGCCTTCGGTATCGCTACCTTAATAGGTTCCAAGTTTGGTGGATTCATGACGGATCGGATTGGTAACCCTAGAACTCTTGTCACAGGTTTAGTTGTCCACGTTATAGCTTTAGTGTTGCTATCTACTATCACTAGTTCAACCTTTGTCGCCATTCCATTGCTTATGCTATGGTCCTTCTCGGCATGGTCATCTGGCCCAGGTATGCAGTATAACCTGGTTTGGCTTGCTCCAGAAGCGTCAGGAATTATGCTTAGTCTATATGGTTCTTTTATACAGTTAGGCATAGCAGCAGCCGCTGGAATAGGGGGTATTGCCGTAAAAAGCACATCGGTGCTGGCAGTCAGCTGGATCGGAGCTGTCTCAGTCGCCATTGCTGCAATTATCGCAGCGGTCTCGTTTAGTCTTAGTAGTAAACCCAGGAATTACGAGAAAGCCATTTAATGGAGGGTGTACTGTGAGTTGTATAATAATCAACAATTTATAATGATTTGCTCAATAATCAACAAATTGCGTTAAATTTAACGATTGAAAGAATTATTTTATCTCTTTAGCTACCCCATTTACACACTTTTGGGGCAGTATTCTATCACTTAAAGGGGAAAAACACATGGAAAGACCATATATAATCTGCCACATTCTAACTTCATTGGATGGGTAAATCATTAAAGATTATTTGAAAGAAGAACGAGCAGTGGATTTTCCAGACGAATAAAAAAAATTCATGCTTTATGGATGTAACAAAACGTGATTAGCATTCATTTAACAAAAGAACGAATAGATTTTGGAGGTACAATATGGAATATCGCACAGTAGGAAAAACAGGAATTCAGGTTTCAAATTTATGTTTTGGTGCCATGTCTTTTGGCGGAGACGCTGATGAAGAAACATCTAAAGCTATGTATCAACGTTGTCGGGAAGCTGGTATCAATTTCTTCGATACTGCCGATGTGTATGGGCGTTCTGAGGAAATTTTAGGTGAATGCATCGCACATGAACGTGATTCCATCGTCCTGACAACAAAAGTGTTCTGGAACACGGGTGCTGATGTAAATGCTAGAGGCTTGTCCCGAAAACATATGATGCAAGGTATTGAAAATAGCCTGCGTCGTTTAAAGACGGATTATATTGATTTTTATTTTTTACATGACTTTGATGCAAGCACACCAATGGAAGAAACCCTTCGAGCACTTGATGACTTACAACGGCAAGGAAAGATTCTTTACCCAGCAGTAAGCAATTGGGCAGCATGGCAAATCACAAAAGCATTAGGAATTTCTGCAAAAGAGCAACTCGCTCGTTTTGAATTGATCCAACCTATGTATAACCTTGTTAAACGCCAAGCAGAGGTTGAAATCCTACCAATGGCTGCTTCCGAACAAATTGGAGTCATTACTTATAGCCCACTTGGTGCTGGACTTCTTTCAGGAAAATATGGAATGAATAAACGTCCTGAGCAGGGCCGACTTGTACAGAATTCCCGCTATGGTGACCGTTACGGTGCCGATGAAGATTTTGTTACGGCTGAACAGTTCACCAAATATGCACAAGAGCATGATGTGAAACCTGCAACTTTAGCAGTTGCTTGGGTAATGGCTAATCATGCTGTTACAGCTCCTATCATTGGTGCCCGTAATTTAGCCCAATTAGAAGATTCATTAGCAGCGGCTGATTTTATTATGACAAAAGAAATGTACGCTGAAATTACCAATTTTTCAAGGACACCGTCACCTGCAACGGATCGAACAGAGGTTTTAACTGGTAAATGGAAGTAAGGACGAAAAAGGTCTTTATTAAAATGCTTAAGAAAATCGCGAAGGCACTGTCATGATGATAGTGTCTTCTTTATTTAATTTTAATTCATACTTTACTGATAGGAATTGTAGGTTTATAATAAAATTAATCTAATAAATGAAATTAAAAGTGGTTGTATTCAAGGGAAAGTTTTTGTAAAACTAAGGGAGTGTTTCTGTTGAGAAATAATGATGAAAAAAAGCGACAAAAACTTATCAATAAATTAATTTTTTTAAACGTCTATAACAAAGACGATCAAAAGCTTTATGAGTTGCCACTATCGAAATTAGAATATCAGTATAGAAGATTTAAATTACAAAACCATCCGCATGGTGAGTTTGGATCTATTCAGTGGATATAAAATAAATATGGTTACGTTACATTAGACTGTATGGTATTTCCACACCTGCGGTCTTTTTTTGGCATGGAAATTAAAAAATCAATGTTGGGGCAGATATGAAGAAGAAAAGTTGAATTTTTAGTCTATATAAAGTATTATTTACTGTCTTCCGGATAACCGATGGCATGAACATACAATGTTCATGCTTTTTTTTTAACATAAATAGGCTGGAGGCATAAAATAAACAAAAGATTGCGAACTTTTTTCTCCTGTTTTATTTTCAAAAGTTTACTAGTCATTTAAGGTTTATTCATTCTTGTAGCCTTTTTTACCGAATTAACCATGATAGGGGAATATTGGGGGTATTGTGATGAATATTAAGGAGAGCATTTTGGAAAAAGAAGGTCGGAAGTTTCCTGGAGCGACCTATTCAGAGATAGTATTGGCACCTGCTTATGAGCACGCCAAGCAATCTTTACTAGAGCCGATGATAGCAATCCATAAAGCCCACCTGATTATGCTGGTGGAACAAGGGTTGTTGCAGGAGAGTGCGGGTTCCCAAATCCTTGCAGCTATTTGCGCGCTTGATAAGGAGAGAATTCTCCAATCCACCTATGATGGACAGTTTGAGGATCTCTTTTTCCTTGTAGAAAGTCAAATTATGAAAGTTGCCGGCGAAATGGGTGGGAGTTTGCACCTTGCTCGGAGCAGGAACGATATGGGTGTTGCAATGTACAGGATGGTTCTTCGGGGCAAGATTCTACTCGCCATCGAGGCGCTGCTTTCCTTTCAAGAAACACTTTTGAGGGTGATCGACACCTATAAAGAAACCATTGTCCTTGGGCATACCCATACACAGCAAGCCCAGCCGATGACGTTCTCCCATTATCTTCTGGGTATGTACGATGTCGTTGACCGTGACTTAAAAAGATTGAAAGCAGCCTATGATACATGCAATGCTAGTCCTCTCGGCGCGGCGGCCCTCACTACGACTGGATTTCCGATTGACCGAAATACAGTCGCAGAGTTATTAGGATTTCCGAAAATCATTAAGAGTGCCTATGATGCGATTGGCGGTGCCGATTATTTAGGGGAAATTGCAACAGCGATACAATTAACCTTTATCAATCTCGGCCGGTTTTCACAAGACCTTCTCTTATGGTCCAGCCAGGAATTTTCAGCGATTCGTGTGGCAGACCCCTATGTTCAAACGAGTTCCATTATGCCGCAAAAAAGAAATCCAGTTTCACTAGAGCATATTCGTGCATTAAGCTCTAGCGGAATTGGGAATGCCCAAACCGTACTTCAAATGTTACATAACACACCATACGGAGATATAAACGATACCGAGGATGACCTTCAGCCGTATTTATGGAAGGGCCTGCACCTTATTGATCAAGTTTTTCGGTTAACAAACGTGGTGGTTGGAACACTTGAAGTAAATGAAGCACTGTTAAAAAGAAGGGCCCAAGAAAGTTTTGCGACGATAACGGAATTAGCTGACACCCTGTTTAGGAAAGCAAACATCCCGTTTCGAACCTCTCATTCCATTGCCAGCCAGGTGGTGAAAATTGCCTTGGCCAGAGGACTGAATGCTACTCTTGTCACATCTGTACTCGTGGATGAAGCGGCAAAAGCAGTTGTCGGAATTCCGTTGAATTTACCGGAGGAGATCATTCGCACAGCAATGGACCCAGAACACTTTGTTAAAACTCGGTCGCTGCCTGGCGGACCAGCACCGGAGGAAATGAAGCGGGCCATTGTGGAAAGAGAAGCTAGTCTACACCACGATATTTCTATACTCCATACTGAGGTTAATCGAATTAAAGTTTGTATGGAAAGACTTGACCAACTGACAAGCCATTGGGGTAAAACGGATGAAAACGATATCAATACTGGACATTGATGAAGGCGGCAGTTAATTCCAGAAGACAATATGTGATGATCAGGACCCTACTGTTCTTAAATAGGGGAATGACTTAGTAAAATATAGTAAAAAATATTTAATTTCTACTTAACTGGTAGGAATTGTCGGGTATAAGATGTTAGTAAATAGTTGCTCAATAATTTATATGCCGACTGGTTAACTAGAAGCTCTCAATTCAAGGTGAGATTATCTTGAAATGAGGGCCTCTTTTTTTTTCAATAAAAGAGAAAGGGAATAACGATCTATCATCGGACCAAGGGGAAAAAATAACCTTATTCAAGGCTAAAAAATATAAAAATGGGAGGGAAATAAATTGTCAAATTCAGTTAATCAGCTAAAAAAAGATACTCAAAAAATTTCATTTCGGGGCAATTAAATCTATTAAATCAAGTCCGCATACTATTTCAGAGCTATAAAATCATAGTTCCTACTATTTAAACAAAGTAAATAAAATTCTGAATATTATGTTATAATACTACTAAAATAAATAGTTCTACTTAGTTGTTTGAATAATTACATAATGAACGTTTAGTTAGTCGCAAAGGAAGTAGAGGATTCTATAGATTCGTATTTAAACGCTAAAAATTAAAAGGTGCCTGTCACTTGTCGAATGCTACAAATTTCGAGTGGGACAGGCACTTTTTCAGGAGCACAGACTAAGGGGTCGAGCAAATATGAGTTTTAACCAAATGCACATAAAAGATGCTTTTGAATTACCTAAAGAAACAGTTTTGAATGAATTTTATGAACGAATTATTACAATCCCTATTGAAGCAAGAACAAATTTGAAAAATGAGCTCATTACCGTCATTGGCGAGGAACGAACAAGGGGCGTATTTATTCGCTACGGCTGGCATTGTGGTGTGAGTGATGCGGAAAAAGCCATGTCGCTGCAATGGGACGATGAGATGGATTTGGTAAATGCAGGTCCTAAATTTCACAAGTTGCATGGTTACTTAGATAAAGTGGAAATTTTGGAAATGAGCTTTGATGAGAAAAAGAAATGTAATTTTATTGAAGTCCTTTGGATTAATACGTTTGAAGCGTCTCAATATTTAAAAGCCAAAGGCCTTAGTGAAGAGCCTGTTTGTCACACCTTGTGCGGATATGCAAGCGCTTACCTGTCAAAAGTGTTGCAACAGCCAATCCTTGTTAAGGAAGTAGAATGTCGCGCGATGGGCCACGAGCAATGCAAATGTATTTGTATGCCAATAGAAAAATGGGGAGAAGAAATTACGAGTGATCTGAGTTACTATCAAGCGAATAGCATGATCAAGGAACTAGATGAAATTACAGCGAAATTAAAAATGGAGCGGGACCATTTAAGTAAAGCGAGCGATATACACCGGCAATTAATTGAGGAACTACTGTCGAACCAAGGGTTACAAAAAGTTGTTGATATTTTATTTGAAACGACTGGTTTAGCCGTCTTTATTGAAGATGAATATAATCAAATCATTGTAAAATCAGGAAACTTTCCGAATCAGCTTACGTTAAATACATTTAGAGATTCGAACACTACATTTGTACGTTATTCAGAAAAGCTTTCTTTGTTACGTACCCCAATTTTTTATGGACAGCAAATTAAAGGCTATTGTTCTTTTGTTTTTACAGGAGAGAATCAGCCGAATGAGCTTGATTATATGATTATTGAAAAGGCAGCAATAACGTCTTCGCTTATATTATTGAATGAAAGTATAAAAGTTACTACGGAGCAAACGATTAAACGGAGCTTTTTAAATGATATCTTGGAAGGTCGATTAGCAAAGGAAGAAATGTATAAAATTGCCTATTATTTAGATTTCAATCCTTCCTCGACCTATTGGATGTTAACGTTTGAACGATTTGTAAAGGAACCAAAAATTGAACATGAAATAGCGTTTAATGAAGAAATGATTCATCATATTCATCTATTTTTGAAAGAGCGCACGATCAATTCAATCGTTTCACAAAAACTCAACAAAATTATTATATTAATTGAGTACCCAACTTTTGAAAGTTTGCATCTATCACAGTCTACTTTTATCGATCAATTGTTAAAGCATTGTTCACGGCGTTTCCCAAAATATAGGATTTCTGTTGGTGTTAGCTCTGTCGTCCAGGAGTTTTCACAAACTGTCACGCTATACAATGAAACATTGGCGGCATTACGTGCAACAAACAATCGAAAAAATGTTAATTACTTCGAAGAGCTAGGCATTGAAAGTGTTTTATTTCAAATACAGGATGATGTGTTGATTGAGCGCTTTGTGAATCAACATATTGGTAGGTTGTTAGAAGTAGATAGTAATGAATTTGAGTTAATAAAAACGTTATTTACCTATATAGATAATGGAAGCAGTATTAACGATACTGCGAAGGAATTATCCATGTCGATTAGCGGATTACGCTATCGACTGGCCAAAATTAGTGAGATTTTAAACCATGATCTTAATGATACACAATATGCCTTCACACTTTATTTAGCAATCAATATTTTAAAAGCAAAAGGAAAAATTGAGATGTAACTATAAGCCTTGCCCATTACTTGTTGATGGACAAGGCTTTTTCGTAGTTAAATAATGAAAAAAGTTTATTTGATTCATCATTTTACAAAAACTATCTAGCTAATGCCCTTTCTTTTGTAACGGCTAGAAATATAAACTTATCATGATTTACGCAATCCAATTAAATATATAAAGAAAATATTTAATAGGAAACGTTTTAAAAACAATCTAAATTCAGTATCTACCGTAGGTATATTTAAAATATTCTAAATATTATAATTCAAATCAGTAGCAGATGCTTAATAGAATTTGAAAACGTTTACTTAAGAGGAGGAAGGTATATGGCAGTTAATCTTTTAGAAGTTAAAAAGACTCCCAACAAAGAAGAACTACTTAGGAGGGCAAAGGAGGTTGGTTTATTAGCTGAAAAATACGCTTTAAAGGCAGATCAAGATTCAAAGCTTCCAGATGAAGTAATTGAAAAAATAAAAGAAGCTGGATTTCATAAACTTTTACGACCAAAAGAATATGGCGGCCAAGATTTAGATTACTTTACTTTTGGTGAAATGATCCGCACGATCGCGAATCATAGTATCGCCGCTGCATGGTTAAGTTATTTCTTTGTTATTCATGAAACCTGGGTTGCGTTTTTACCAAAAGAAAGCCGTGATGAATTGTATGGACATGGTGGCTTAATGGCAGATGTATTTGCCCCTGTCGGGAAAGTAATCGAAGATGGCGAAGGCTATCGCCTTTCAGGGCAATGGAACTTCTGTAGTGGAGTGCTTTGGAGTGATTGGATTGGACTAGGCGCAATCACCAAGCTAAAGGATGGGACAGAGCCGGAATATTGTTTATTTATTTTGAATAAAGAGGAAGCGGAAATCGTCCATAACTGGGATGCAATGGGCTTGCGTGGGTCAGGAAGTAACGCGGTGAAAGTTGACAACGTTTACATACCGCCGAATCGAATTTTCCATGCAACACGTATCATTAACGGTGCAGGCCCAGTAGATAGTAATTTTGAGCCTGACTATCAAATTTTCAATGTACCCTATATCCCATGGTTCTTAATGGGCTTCCAATTTATTCAGATTGGCGGCATTGAACGATTGATTGATATTTTCCAAGAAAAAACACAAAATCGGATTCGTATTTTTAACAATAATGCAAATGAAAAAGAAGCAGCTAGTAGTCAACGCGTACTGGCGGAATTAAAACTACAATTAAGTTCTTTAAAAGGCTTAGCAAATGATTACGTTGAAAGGATAACGTATTATCAACAAAATCGCATTCGAACATTGGATGAAGAAGAGCGTGAAAGATTGTTCGGGATTCGTGGGCATATATCAAAAACGACTTCTGAGATGGCGCTTCGTATTTTACTAACTTTAGGTGGAAACTCCGTATTTAAAGGGCAACCGACCGAATTGTTTGTGCGTGACATTATGACAGCAGCTTCTCATCCGACGCACCATTACGAAGATGCAATGGCATCATATGGCAAGTCAATCTTTGGCTTTAAAGGAAACCCAATTTGGTAAATAAAACTTTGGAGGGAATGTGAAATGATGAAAGAACCTATTTTTGATGTGGCACATCTGGCACATATTGAAATTTATAGTCCTAAAGTAGAAGAGTCTGTTTGGTTTTTTAAAGAAATTTTAGGGATGGAAGAATCGCACCGCCAAGGTGATTCTGTTTATATGCGTGCTTACGAGGATTTTTATCATCATACATTGATCATTACGAAAAATGATGAAGCGGGTCTTGGGCATGTGGCATGGCGTGCCACTTCTCCGCAAGCTCTAGAGCGTAGGGTACGAGAAATTGAAGCGACAGGTTATGGAATGGGGTGGATTGAAGGCGATGTCGGTCATGGACCAGCCTATCAATTTACCACACCAGATGGACATAAAATGGAAATTCTTTGGGAGGTTGAATATTTCAAAGCGAATAAGGAACAAGCTACACCACTCTTAAGCCGTCCACAAAGGCGTCCGCGTCGCGGAGTACCAGTACGTCGCTTAGACCATGTGAATGTCCTGGCGAGCGAAACAAATAAAAACGTTGAGTTCTTAGAAAATGCACTTGGATTTAAAGTGCGCGAACGTATTCTAAATGATGATAATACAGATGTAGCAGCATGGTTAAGTTCGAACTCATTAGTGCACGAAGTGGCCATCATGGGAGACGCATTAGCTGAAAAAGGAAGATTACATCATATTTGCTACTGGTACGGCTATCCCCAACATTTAATGGATGTAAGTGAATTATTGGTGGAGCATGGGTATAAAATTGAAGCAGGTCCTGGCAAGCACGGTGTCTCTC
Source organism: Bacillus sp. ISL-7 (assembly GCF_018613065.1). The sequence continues at coordinate 23,754 of NZ_JAGGQW010000096.1, forward strand.
AGGCTTACTTCCTATATGTGATCGAACCTGGGGGCAATCGTGTTGAATTATTCGGTGACACGGGTTATCAAATTTTTGACCCAGACTGGAAAACGGTTGAATGGAAAGGAAAAGATTTAGAGCATGCAATTATTTGGTACGGCTCTAATTTACCACAAGAGTTCTTTGAATATGGAACTCCAGTGAAGCAAAAGGCAGTTGCACCATTAAAATAAATGCTGGTGAATAGTTAAAGGTGAGCTTCTCCAATGGACAAGCTCACCATGTATGGATTGTAAAAGCGAGAGGAAGCTTTCAATAGTTTCCTCTATCTTTATTAATAGATGAAAGGAGCAATGCGTAATGACGATTATCTCAAAATATATGGATGTGAATGGGATTAATACACACTATCATGAGGAAGGGAGAGGAGCAGAAAAAATTATTTTAATACATGGGTCAGGACCAGGTGTATCTGCCTTCGCAAACTGGCGCTTAATTATCCCACGCTTAAGTGAATCCTATCATGTATTTGCACCAGATATTATTGGTTTTGGCAAAACGGATAAACTCCCCAATCATCAATATACCGTTGAATTGTGGGTACAACATTTAATTAGCTTTATTGAATCTGTGTCGGATGAGCCTGTTCACTTAGTCGGCAACTCAATGGGCGGCGCATTAGCACTTCATGTTGCCTACCAAAGACCGGACCTTGTGAAAAAATTAATTTTAATGGGTAGTGTTGGCATTAAGCACCAAATTTCTGAAGGATTAGAACGTGTTTGGGGGTATGAGCCAAGTTTGGAGTCCATGCGAGAATTAATTGAATTATTCTCGTACGATGAAAAAGCAGCGAAAAATGAAGAATTAGTCCGTCTTCGCTATGAAGCTAGTATTGAACCGGAGGTAAAAGATGCATTTTCGGCCATGTTCCCAGAGCCTCGCCAACAAAAACTGGACGAATTGGCGTTAACCGATGGACAAATTCAAAGTATTAACGTACAAACACTATTATTCCATGGCTTGAATGACAAGGTTATCCCCATTGCAGACACAAGCTATTGTCTTATTGAATTGCTTCCGCATGCAGAACTACATGTATTTAATGAGTGCGGGCATTGGACACAAATCGAAAAAACCGAGCCGTTCGTGGAGAATATTATAAGATTTATTAAATGATGAACTCATAAAGATGAGCCCACGCGTAATGGAGGATTTCGAAAAGTAAAATGCGTAATTTCAATATTCCTATTTGATAAAAATAATCTTGGGAGGTTCATAAAAATGGATGATCGCCAATTTCGAACGGCAATGGGAAAATTCGCGACAGGGGTAACTGTGATTACGTCAGAACTGGATGGGGATGTACATGGTATGACGGCAAATGCCTTCATGTCTGTATCCCTTGATCCAAAGCTTGTTGTCATTTCTATTGGAGAAAGGGCAAAAATTTTAAATAAAATAAAGGAAAGCAAGATCTTTACTGTGAATCTTTTGGCTGCTGATCAACAGGAGCTATCGATGATTTTTGCGGGGCAAATCAAGGAACCTCGTGAAGTTATTTTTGATCGTCTAGATGGCAAACCAGTGTTAGCAGGCGCGATCGCACAGGTGGCTTGCGAAGTATCCGCGGAGCATGTTGAAGGAGATCACACTTTGTTTATTGGAAAAGTAACCGATATTCATCTTGAAGAGAAGGAACCACTTGTGTTCTTTAACGGAAAATATCGTGCATTGGCAGAAGTATAAGCTGACTTCATTATTGGAACATGAAAGGAGACTGTATGGAAACGATCTATTTAAGTAAAGAAAATTTGGCTGCTTATCAGGAAATGGCAACCTCAAATGTTATGGCACTTGGATGTTTTGACGGTCTCCATCATGGGCATGTAAAAGTGATTCAAACTGCATGGCAGGAAGCAAAGGAAAGGCAAGTCTCACTGTCAGTAATGAGTTTCTTTCCTCACCCGAAAACGGTCATCCGCGGAAAGGCATGTTTTCACTATTTAATGTCTCAGTCCGAAAAAGAAAAGAGGCTTAGTGAACTAGGTGTTGATACTTTTTTTCTTGTGGAGTTCGATAAAGACTTTGCAAAGTTGTCACCTCAAGCATTTGTTAAGGAATATTTGATCAATCTGGGTGTTATTCATGCAGTAGCAGGATATGACTTTTCGTATGGCAGCCGCGGAGCAGGGAATATGGATACATTGAAACAAGATTCCGGAGGTCGGATGGATGTAACTACGGTCGACAAGGTGGAGTACAAAGGGGAAAAAATCAGTTCGACTCGTATCAGACAACAACTGTTAGAAGGGAATGTCGAGGAGCTGCCCTATCTTATCGGGCACTCTTACGAATTAAAATGCGAAGGCGCTGGATCAGTTTTAACTCCATATTCGCACTATACACTCCCTGCTCCTGGGAGCTATGATGTGACATTGAAGAATAAGAGCAAATCTTTGCAGACCGAAGTAATTGTTAACGAGAAAAACGTAAGGCTTACTAATATAGATCAGATTCCATCATGGCTCGAAGGAAACTTAACCATCGTCTGGAATCGGCGGATGAAGGCTGAAAAGGTTCAAACCGGGAAAAAGAATGAATCTTTTTGTCGTCCCTTATTTGTATAGATGAAAAATAAACCCATAATAAATAGAAAGAAGGGTTAAAAGTGGCTCAAATTGTAGAAGCCTATAAGCATTTACTTCAAGCTGAAAAAAACAAAAAGTCTGTTGCCCCACTTACGGATTTGTATCCTGATATCACTATTCATGATGCTTACAGAGTTCAAATGAAAAGTATTGATCAGAAGGTGAAGGATGGCCAAAAAATCGTTGGGAAAAAGATCGGGTTAACTTCGTTTGCGATGCAGGAGCTATTAGGAGTTGATCAGCCCGATTACGGTCATTTATTGGATGGTATGGATATTCCGAATAGTGGCAGCATTCCAATCGAAACGCTTTTTAATCCTAAGGTAGAGGCCGAGCTTGCTTTTGTGTTGAAAAAAGATTTGAAAGGGCCAGCTGTTACAATGGAAGACGTCCTAGAAGCAACAGAATATATTGTTCCTTCTATTGAGATTGTTGACAGCCGTATTACTGATTGGAAAATTAAATTAGAAGATACGGTTGCGGATAATGCTTCTTGTGGTCTGTTCACCTTAGGCGGTCAAAGGTTCGATCCAAATGGAATGGATTTAGCGAAAATCGAAATGAGTCTATATAAAAATGGTGAGATCATGAATAAAGGGACAGGGGCTGATGTGTTAGGTCACCCAGCAACATGTGTTGCATGGCTGGCAAATAAACTAACAGAATACGATGTTACTTTAAAAGCTGGGGAAGTCATTTTATCTGGAGCCCTATCGGCGGCTGTTGTAGCTCAAAAGGGAGATGTATTTACAGCTGAGTTTAGCCAGTTAGGAAAAGTTGAGGTATCTTTTGGTTAGGTTGCGAATGGTTATTTTTTACATACCTGCTTAATATAATGCCGGTGTGGCAGAATTGGCAGAAGCGTACGAATCAAAATCTTCTTCACTGGAATTTAGGTTCGACCCAGACAACTGGTATCAGATTATGCTCAGAAAAATTATTTATCAACGTTTCTTACATTTTGTAAGGAATGTTTTTTTATTTTCAGCGGAATACTTACTACAGGGTACCGTGAGGCAAAATGATCAGGGGTATGTCTGCACCGAGAGATTTAAGGAATGGAACAATCCCGAAGGGAATAATATCCCTAACAGTTGATGAATTCGGCGCATGAAATGGCTGTAAGCCAGGTTCTGTTCCTGCGTGCTCTAGCGATGCCAATCTCGCACAACAGGTGTAATCATATGACTATCAGTCTAGAAGACCGATCCATCCCTTTGGTTCATTTCCCGCAGGATGGTGCCCCTACCAAAGTTTGGGTTGCTCGCTCGTGGGGTTTACCCGTTCCATTTCTTCTGTTTCCTGAAGAATTCGTCACTGTGGCACTTTCAGGTTACTCTCAGCATATCCTTGAGGACTTAGCATGATTTCTCCGCCGTCAGCAGATACGAAGTCTGCTGCCCACCTTTGCAGATGGCACGAACACTCCGGGCATCTCAGCACCGGGCGAGCCTGGACTTTCCTCAACTCATGTAAACATGAGCCGCGATTACTCACCATTTCATGTTTGTTTGCTCATCGATTACGATAAGAAATATATCATAAAAGAAATGAAATGGTCATTAGGATGCTAGCTCCAGTGATGGAATATTTAGGAGAGTGTAAAAGTATGGTGATTGTGTATACGACACCGAGTTGTGGTTCTTGCCAAAAAGCGAAAGCTTGGTTTGAAGAGCATCAAATTGAGTAAATGGAAAGAAACATCTTATCTCAGCCCTTTACAGTCGATGAGATTAACTGCCCCGTAGGATAAGAAATTATTTGTACACCGAATTGCAAAAAGAGAACAATTAAAATGAAATAATAAGGGCAAAATGCTTAGTCTTTACAGTTAAAATTAAAACCTTAATAAATTTAATTAATATTTGTTTTTTAAAAGGAGGGAAAACTGATGTTTGAAGTTTTCGTGACAGTAAATTATAAAAATCGGAATTACCATACCAATGTCATAGCGGAAAAAGATATGACATGGGAAAAAATTAAACGGATCGCAGAAGAACAAGTCAAAAAACAATGGGATATTTAAATAAAACGGCTATCCACCTACTTAGAAAAGGAATATCCAATGTTTATTGGAAAGGGTTAGTCCACATAGTTCAACAAAAAGGTGCATGATTCCAGAAAAGGATTAATGCACCTTTTTTACATATCAAGAATTATACTGTTTTAGAAATAATAGAAGTTTAAGGTACTAAAACTCTTCAGCCCTTATTTCCTCTTTTTTCATCGATGCTGATCGACAAGAATTTGATTCCCGTCTGGATCTTCAATGATAAAATGTGCTGGTCCTTCATTTGTTTCAGCTGCTTCAGTCAGCATTTTTATTCCTTCAGCCTTAAGTTGTTTTTGAATGTCTCGAATGTCAGTAAACGATTCAAGATTTTCGGCATTTTCATTCCATCCTGGATTAAAGGTCAGAATGTTTTTTTCAAACATTCCTTGGAATAATCCAATGATGCAATTTTCATTCTTCATAATAAGCCAATTTTGACTAATTTCACCACCAAAAGCCTGAAAACCCAGTTTTTCGTAGAATAACTTGGATTGATGAATGTCCTTTACGTTTAAACTTACAGAAAAAGCTCCTAGTTTCATATATACTCCTCCATCTATTAATTTGTAAATTAACTTTATTTATTTTTACTATAAAGGAGTGCTTTGAAATTCACAACATTTACCATATTATTAAAGTAGAAGTGGTTTATTTCACGTGCCAAACAAAAATATAATGTGCAAAAATAAACTTTTAAAAATGGTAAAAAGATAGATACGAGATAGGAGAGAGTATGGTGAATACATTTAAAGAGAGAAAAAAATCCCGAAGAGACAAGAGAAAAGAAGAAGGAAAGGAATCCATATGGTGGGAATTCCTTGATATCTTTTTGGATATAGCTGAATTAATCGGACCAAGACTTATTCGGTCTATTCGGTCAGCCATTAAATTCCTGGAACATCATTAATATGATTATTTAAGGAATTGTATTGGATGTGTAAAAATCGATACCTTAGTTCTTTATTTATAGGTTTAGTTTTTATATTACTGAGAAACGAAGTAAAAAAATAAAGATTTAGTTCTTCTATAATGAAAGGAGAAAATATGGACAATTTCAATAATGTACCACTAGAAAATGATTTCCCCAATATTGGTAAACCTGCTACAAGAGCTCTTATCAATGCTGGCTACTATAAACTTGATCAATTGACAAAGGTGACAGAGTCAGAAATATTGAAGTTACATGGTGTTGGACCGAAAGCGGTGAGAATACTGAATGAAGCACTTAAAGGAAAACAATTATCTTTTGCTGGAAAATAAACAAGCTCTGAACTCTGTTTCCTAAAGAGTCCAGAGCTTGTTTATATTAAAATCAATTTTGGTCATTCATGGCTCAAAGGATGTTTATTTTAAGTCCACAGGAATCGTCACCATGGCCCTTTGTTATCTTGCTATTACATTCTAAACACCTTATTTTTTTTTATTTATTAGGCTATAGTGTAAGTCATCAAGAAAGCTAAATAGGAGGCGATAAAAATGGTCCAAGATATAAAAACACGTGTAAAAAGTTTAAATTGGGATTCAATTCAAAACGAATTAGATGAGCAAGGGTTTGCAAAGCTTCCAGCAATTTTATCAAAAGAGGAATGCGACTTCTTCATTAAACTTTATAGTGAGGAAGAGTCATACAGAACGACAATCAATATGACGAGATATCGCTTTGGGAATGGGGAGTATAAATATTTTTCCTATCCATTACCTGAAATCATCCAAAGTTTAAGAGAGTCCTTTTATCCAGAGTTGGCCAAAACAGCAAATCGATGGTTGGGTTATTTAAAGAAACCAGAACAGTTTCCAGATCATCTTCAAGAATTTTTGAGAACATGTGAAGAATATGAACAAACTAGACCGACACCCCTAATTTTAAAGTATGAAACAGGCGGCTTTAATTGTTTGCACCAAGATTTATATGGAGATGTATTTTTCCCATTTCAAGTAGTATTTGTATTAAATCAACGGGATAATGACTATACGGGTGGAGAGTCCTTATTAGTGGAACAAATTCCTCGTGCTCAGAGCAGAGGGCATGTGATTACTTTAGAACAAGGCAGTGCTCTAATCTTTCCCAGTAACCATAGACCTGCTCTTGGTAAAAAAGGGTATTACAAAAATACGGTTCGACACGGAGTAAGTACGGTTACTTCTGGAGAACGATACGGTCTTGGAATCATTTTTCATGATTCAAAATAAATATTAAATATTAATATCTTGCTATTTCATTCCTAGAATTGCACATTCTGAATTTATAGGGGATATATTGTAAGGAAAGGTGAGATAAATGACAGATCGTATCAATAATGAATTACAAGAGAGTGAAGAACATGGAATTTTGACTGACGTGGACATGATGACAAATGAAAAGTGGCAAGCAATTATAGACAATGATGCTTCGTACAACAATCAATTTTTCTATGCTGTAAAGACCACTGGAATCTTCTGTAAACCATCTTGCAAATCTCGAATTCCAAAAAAAGAAAATGTACGTATTTTTTTAAACGCAGAACAAGCTCTCCGTGCAAATTTTCGCCCTTGTAAACGTTGCAAGCCTACTAATGAGAGATTGCCTGATAGTGAGTGGGTGGCACTTATCACTGAATACATTGATAAAAATTTCATAGAAAAATTAACTCTAGAAACAATAGCAAATATTGCTCACGGGAGTCCCTATCATTTGCATCGAACGTTTAAAAAAATTAAAGGCATCACACCAGTTGAATATATCCAACAGGTGAGATTAAACGCTGCTAAAGAGTATTTGATTCACACAAATAAAGCGATTGCGGATCTCGCCATATGTGTAGGTATGCCTAACACGTCCTATTTTATTACTTTATTTAAAAAGAAAACCGGACATACACCAGCACAATTTCGTCAAATGAGTAAAATGGAGGAAATGGAAAAGGGAATTAAAGAATAAACTAACTCTTTAAGAATGGATCATTAACCGGCTGCCGTGGCGGATTAGAAATGAAGACATTGCTTTTGGATTAGATAGACAATTCTCATCCAGCAATGAGTGATTATTGCCATCTTTCCGGAAAATCAGGTTTATGTGAGCCAGAAAGGGTTTGAGCCGTAAAGATAACAGGAAGTGATTATATGTCTAAAAATCATAAATGAAAAACATAAAAGAAGACCAGCTGACGAGAAAGAATAAAAGTTTATTTTGCGGTACTTCATGTTTATGCTGCTAAATGAGGTAGCTTTTCTTTTTTGACTAACGGGAGTTTAGTGGACAAGGGCAGAGATTTTTTGGGGGGCGAAGTATAATCCAGCTTATGCCGAATTCCCTCAAAATCAGGAAGGTAACTATATTTTGAGGGGAATTGAATCTAGAAATAATGAATCACTTAGTATGTTCATTCATTTAACGTCAAAAATTATGTTTGTTACTAATTACAATAATAAAATTGCTAAATTACAAGTGGATGTAAATGGGAATTCACTAGAAAAAAATTCACCCCATATAAGGGGTCTGTTACTTGGGTTGAATTACCTCCGACGGATAAAAGCAGTTACAAATATTACGATAAAGACGGAAATCTAATTAAAGATATACATAATTAGTTCCTCATCTAACGGGTGCAAGAGTTTAAGATCGGGTTGTTTTTTGGCAGCATTTCTTGTTTCACTAAAGGGGCAGTTTAATTGAAAAGGACGGAAATCCTTAACTATCTTAACATTAAAAATATGTTAAATATTAAATACCTAGAAGGTATCCGCTCCCTTTGTAAAGAATTAGATTTAGATAAGATCAATTTTTTTCAAATTGGGAGTGGTTCACTATGTTAGCTTTAGCTCTACAAGGCATTGGGGGAATGAACTCATTTGCGGCTGGGGTACTCCAAACGCTTCGAAAAGAGGGGGTTAAGCCAGATTTGATTTCAGCTACCAGCGGTGCCATATTGTCAGCATATTATTTTTTGCAAAAAGACACTAATGCTATTGAAAAACATTATGATGAGTATTTTAAATCCGAAGAAAATGGAATCCCAACTTTGTTCAAATTCATGCAATACGCATACTTGGGCGTTCCTAACAAATTTTCTCCTAATTACCTCAACATTATTGAAAGATTGTCTGACAATTGGCCTTTCTTGAGATCGGAGGAATGGATCAACTTCTGCTTCCCTAACAAAATTTACAAATCTGAATTTCCTCAACAATTTTTTGATGATATCGCCAATTGTTTTTCCACCAATGAGGAAGTGGGAATTATTATGAATGCCTATAATGTTAATAACGATCAGGCAGTTTTGTATGTGAACGAACGTGCTTGGGATACAATGGAATTAACTAAGAGGGGAAATTTTGAGGTCAAACCAATAACTCCGGATGGTGTGAGAGCATGTTTGCAGCTGCTTCAATATGGAGACTTTAAAGGGGAGTATGATGGAGCATATCAATATAATCCGGTTTTGTCTCCGTTGGTAGTAGCCGACGAGATTATTTTGGTGACAGCAGCGCCACTAGGCAAATCTCTGGACCAAATCGATAACTTTTTTGATATCGAAGACTTTAAATTGAAGATGTTATTTAAAAATGCCCTTTATGCAGAGCTTAATGATATTTCTCGGATCAATAAACTTATTGAATACGGAAATAAGCTGGTTCGTCCAGAATCAGAAAATAAACCGTATAAAGAGTACAAATCGATTAAAGTGCAAACAATTCAGCCTACAATTCATCGTGGATTATTTGAATATTTTGTGGAAACCCGTGAATTTTACGAGGATGGTGTGTCTCGAGCGAAAAAGTTTATTGATGATAGTCTAAATAAGCAGATACAGATTGGACTCGGATAAATCCCTCGTATCAATGTTTTAAAGGGTGATACTTTTGTATGGGGTAGATGTTTTTATCAGTAATTTTACTCTTTGATTATGTTTGTGAAATAGTGTACTTAAACTATCCTGAAAATAGTAA
>NZ_JAGGQW010000097.1 GCF_018613065.1 Bacillus sp. ISL-7
TTCTATTAGTTGATTTTGTTTGTCTTGCATTTTAAAATTCATAGTAGGGCTTCCTCCTTAAGATTCTGAGTTAGAGTGGTATCTATACTCATATCTTACTGAGGGGCTTTATTTTTTTCAAACCTGATATTTAACGATCTACAGGAATGCTATCCTGCCCCGTTAGTGCCATAAGAAAAAGGCTGCCTCAGCACCCCCCCTTATAGAAGTTAAGCACCCGTTAGTTTAAGAAGGAATAATGAGTTTCCAATATTCCCACGCTTTAAGGTAAGCCTCTAAATCGTGTGGATGGACCTTTACACAAATTCCGATGCGTGTATATAACTGAACCACTACTTCTTCTATAAGTCTTGATTTTTCAATAGGTACATTATTAAGCAAAGCGAATGAAGCAAGTAGTGTTTCTAAATCCAAATCATCTGGAGATGAACAGAAAGCATAAGTGAAGTCGTAAATTACAGGTCCAATTATCGGTGAAGGATCGATTATTCCAGTTAAAACTGAATTGTTAAAAACGAAATTGTGGACACCTGTGTCACCGTGAAGTAGGTACTTTTCTTCATTATTTTCATCTTTTCCTATTCGATCAACAATTGATTTCACTTTGAAATAATCTTCAATTGGCAGTAAATCACCTATATTTATACACGCTGATTCCACACTTATTGTATTGAATTCATACCAGGATTGTCTCGGTATCCCTAACCTGCCCCATTTTGCTTCCTGATCGTATTTTTTGTAATGATTGAATAGTTCTTTAGCCAAAGTAATCATCCAGTTAATTTTGGACCCACGATTGTAATGAGTTGTTCCTGTAATAAAAGAATACACAATAAATTCCTTTTCAGGATCGGTATAAAGTAGTTTAGGTAACAAACTAACATTCTGGTAAGCTTGAAGAAATTTTTCCACAAAATCTATCTGTTCTGAGTGATCAAGTTTCAAAACGTATTTTGGTGTACCTTTTTCTGATAAAGTATAAACGAGTCCATCAGTAGTTCCCTTCATCATATTAATATCTTGATCATTCAGATTAATAATCCCCTTGTCTAGAAGATTCTTGATGATATTTTCAACTTCTAATTTCACTGGCATTTTAAATGTTCCCCTTTTATTAATTATCCTATATAATTCTCCCATCTAATTACAGAATCCTTCTTTAACTAAACTGCCCCGTTTGTTCAATAAGAAATGATACTATAAATGTCTCCGACGTGTTATATAATATAAATGTTCAATTGAATGTGCTGGAGGATACTATGGAACAGTTTACTTATCAAGTACCTGAAAAGGTGCATATTTCAACAATAATACCAATAATAAACGAACAAGGAGATGCTGTATTCGAAATAAGAAAACAACAACATAAATTCCTTGCCCGTATCGTCCACAACTCATTACGTGGTGGCATTCCCTATAGTTATAAAATTGCTAATGCGTTTGGGAAACCACTTTATACCATAGACTGCCTGTTTCCAGGCTTTAGGTACAAATTGATTGACCATTTATCCTCACAAACCGTGCAGATAGCTTCCAATAGAGTTCAACTAATTGAAAAGGCATATCGTTTTAGATTAAATAACCACGAATATTTTTTTGAAAAAGATTATACGAGTGCTGGTTACTTAAAATGCGACAATAAACAAGTAGCCAGTGTTTCGATGCCTATTAAAACAAATATTTCGTTGTTCAAAAAGTCGGAATTAGATACTATTATTATAAAATCAACGACGCAGGAAGTCGCAGGTCTTGCTGCCGTTTTATATCATACGTTCTATTATTACGGTGCTTAAAATTAATGTACAAAAATCAAACTTTTGTTCAACTAAACTGCCCCGTTAGTGGAACAAGAAAAGGGCTGCCGTAGCAACCCAATTTGTACTTGTGTACCCGTTACTTTAAGTACACTATTATATATTTCTCTATTTGTTTATATAACTTTTTTAGAAGGAATGTTGTCCAATTGTAAAAACCAGGATTAACAATACTAATCCAACACCGTCTACTATAATATCCTTCTTTGTTGGTTTTCCAAAAATAAAGCCTTGTAAAAAAATCAATAAAGCCATTAAATAAAGCCATATTATAGAATGTGTTACAGAAAACAGCCCTACTGATATACCTACCACAACACCTAGATACAAAAATTCCTTTTTTGAAGTCATTTTACGAAACAATCAGTTCCCTCCAAATAAAAACGGATAGATATATTGTATCATTCGTTTAGAGTATTGAATATTCTTTCTTTAACTAACCTGCCCCGTTAGCTTAAGTACATTGCTTCACAATGCCCTATGTTTACTAAAATAAAAAGGATGTAACCATTGAGGTTCCATCCTAAAAAATTATTAATTTAATCCATTCTACAAATGATGGATTCTGCAGAAAACCAACTTTTGTTAGGTTCCTTAACTTGCATTGGTTAATAAACACCAACGATCAGACGCTCCTCCCCTTTTTAAAAAGATGAATGAGCTGCGTCTATTTAAGAATTGCCATTTTTCGGGTCTCACAGAAGTTAATTTTCATGGTAGTGCAATAAAAAAAGCTGTTAAAATGACAACTTGACCTGCACCACTTTGCAACCGTTAATTCAAGAAGATACTTTTACTAGCTTTTTAGTAGTAATTTTTTTGAAGAACCACGGAAAAAAGAATCTATAGATAATAAAATAAACAGGTAGCCCATACCATGTTTCCCAGTTTTTGTTTACCATGTATCCGACTTTAACTAAGCCTAATTCTAAGAAAAAAGACAATAACGTAAAGGTAAATGCAAAAATCCAGCTTTTTGAAGAGTTATAAAAATTAACATAAATTACCGATATACAAGCAGGAACAAAGCTAAGTAGAAAGGAATCGCTAAGCTCGGTAGTATTACTCTTTGCAAGGTCAAATAAATCAAATACCGACCCTGCAATAGAATCAGAGATCCAAGTTAAATGTCCAGCTACACCTAATGTAACTAATATCCCTGCCCATGTTAGATTTTTTTTAGGCATAAATATCACAATTAATATCGAAATAAGGAATAATATCCAAACATACCATTCACCTTGGTACTTCATAAATTCCATAATAAATCACCTAATCCTCTTTTGCCCAATTAAATTATTTCTAACCATTCTTATCTTTTGTAAATTGGTTCTAAACTATTCAGTTCCTTTCGCCGCAGCAATCCCCGTAGTTCAACTCAAGCACCCGTTAGCTTAACAAGGAAATTCTTAATCTTTGTTCAGTTCAATTACATCACAATGATTTAATTTGTGTTTGTTTATAACTTCAAATGCATTTGTTGAAACTACTAATTCTAAGTTTTGTGACAAACAAAAGTCTTCTTGGGACCAACCAGTATACTTACCATTCCCCACAAAAACTTTGCCCATCGGTATTAGCCGTTTAAAATTAGGAAGTATTTTGTTAGGATAAAGTTCTTTAAACAAATCTGAAACAGTTACCTCAACTTCATTAAACATAAAACCATTCAATTCACTGCTTTGAATTGAGTCTGCAAGGTTTTCTGTAACAATGAAACAGGGGGTTGATTCGAGTAATTCATCACCAAGCCAACCTTGGAACTCAAAATTAAGATGAGATATCTCCTTAATTCCATTTGCATATGTATTATTTGAAAAAGTAGTTTTTTCCCCTATTTCTCCTGCTACTTCAGGTTCTAATAAAATAAGTATCATTTTGGTACCTCCCTTCACTATTAATACAATAATACTTCAGATACCTTTCTTCCACTAACCTGCCACGTTAGTTTAAGTGAAAATATTCACAATCTATTCACGCTTACCAAATTACTTTAAATGTGTTTTTCCACAATCTGGCCCTTAACATAAAAAAGAACACAATCCTTACTACAGAATTGCGCCCTATTCTTGAATAATCGACAAACTTAGGATATTGGGGAATAAGAAAAGAACATTTCTTTGTCTACCTATTTTACATAGTAACAATTATTAGAAATTATAAAACCCCTCAGAATCGGATGGCTATTGAATGCAACAAAATAGCCATTAGGTTTGTCTTTCTTAAGAACCTTAAAAATTTTCTAAAACATGTAAAACTTGTAGAAAAAGAGAGAAAGAAAGAGAAAAACACCGATTACATATAAAAATCTAATTTTTTTGAATATTTACAATAATAAGATTACTAAATATAATAAGGACAAGCAATCAAACGATACACAAAAAGTAGATAACAGATTAGACTAATTTGAAAGAAGGTGATTCCAATGAAATGAGTTAGGCGAAAGCGTTTTATACATAACGCTGGGTATTAACATGATCACATTTTTCCTAAGAGAAACCATCTTCTTTTTCTGAATCAATCTGTTAGATAAAAAACTGTTTTTTGTATGATAAGTACAAGCTATAGTAATTTATATAAAATAGAGGGTGATACCACAAGACTAGCGAAAGCTGAAGGCATATTAATCAATAGGTATTATTTAGGTTTTAAAACTCTAGTATGAGTTCATTATTAAGCCCCCTTAAAATAAGTTTTTTATAATGAAAGGATTAGTAAAAAATAATGAGTGAGGAAATAAGATAAGCGACCATGTCATTCTGATTAGGATGAACATGGTCGCTTATTGTTTTTCTATTTTACAGTTATCAATCACCTCTAGTTTGTGTATATGATATGCAATTTCAGTTAACTCAAGGTACCCCGATTACAATTGACCAAAAGAAAGTAAAAAAAGTATTATTTTCTATTGAAGATGTTAAAGATATTCACGATTTACACATTTAGGCAATAACATCAGGATTAGATTCTTTAACTTGTCATTTACTTAAAAAATAATGAAAAATGAACAAAACATCTTACAACAAGCAATAAAACTAATTGAAAACAACTTTGGAATTACTCATACAACGATCCAAATAGAAAAATGAGCTGTCTGAACAGTCCATCGGTTCTTCAATTATTGCGCCCGATTGATGAAGATCGCAATATTATAAAGGGTAGCTGAGTATACTCGCGAATATTGAACTAAAGAACCCGTTTTAAATGGACTGTTGAAACCATATAGTCAAAGAGCCAAAGACGATACTTCTAAATTGCTTCCGCAATAAGGGCACGTTTTCATTTTTAATTCATCCTCTCCTCTGTTCATTAATTGGACTCCCCAAAGGGAAGCTTTTAATGTTTTCCATCTTTTTGGGTTTCCTCCTTCGAACTTTTTTCCCTTTTGACTTGCGAAGCGATTCGGTTCCCCAAAGGGGGATTATTTTTCCCCTTTTGCAAGTAGAACGAAAAACACGCATAGTCAATGGGTCAAGGGCGCTCTTAGCATAAAAGTTTTTTATGTTGCGATAGCGCCCTTAATAAAAAAGTTTTTGCCCCTTGACCCATTGACTAGCCGTCTTAGTTTTCAGCCGGAAAGGTTCGGGTGTCCTACCGGCTGGAAGCTTAGTCGGCTTGCGCTGTTTTACGATTCAGAAGGCAAAAGGGAAAAATATCAATCAAAGCAGGCGTTAGCCTGGTATCCTTTAATCTTTTAATCCTTTAATAATTTATTCTTTTTATTTTTTTAGGTTTTCGGCTCGTTCGGTATGGCCGATAGGTAAAGGAAATCGGAACCTAGGGGGAGTTTGACCAGAGGGAA
The DNA here is from genome assembly GCF_018613065.1 of Bacillus sp. ISL-7. The sequence continues at coordinate 5,617 of NZ_JAGGQW010000097.1, forward strand.
TTACTCCCCCTGGTTAGCCTTTCCTTTAATGCCGAAGCGACACGTAAGCGTAGCGTCAGAATGACAGAAAGCGTTCTTTGCTTTCTGATCAGTCTGTAGTGCTGCCGCGCTCATGCTCTCATTAATTATTCTTTTATTACTTATATATTTACTATAAACGCCTTAAAATCGCGTTCAAATAAATAATTCAAGTAAAAAACTCCAACACCTTATCAGGTATTGGAGTTTTTATTACGCTAATTGGAATGATTGTTGAATTTCTTTTAATAATTTTTCTGCACCTTCGCGAGAAAGGATTAATTTACCCTCAGCAAGAGTAAAATTTTTATCAGAAACTTCACCTGTTACTACACAAGTCATATTTGGTTTATATTTTTTCAAGATGATCTGATCCCCATCAACGTAAATTTCAAGAGAATCTTTTTCTGCAATATCAAGTGTACGTCTTAATTCGATAGGAATTACTACACGACCTAATTCATCAACCTTACGAACAATTCCAGTAGATTTCATTTAACTATTCTCCTTCTTATAAATCATAAAAATATATCTCTATTAATAATCGTCATTTTTCGACATGTTCTTTAAAAATATAATACTAGTTAATTTCCATATTCGTCAATTTGTATTAATATCCATTTATTTAACCCTTATTCTCTTCCTTTTTTTAACCTTTCAATATACGATTAATTTTACTCTCGACCTGTTAATTGTCCGACAAACTCAACATCATCTATTTTCCAGCCTTGCTCTTTCACATAGATCAAGGACGTTTTGACAATGACTGTTTCCGTGTTGGTAACATTATTAAATTCTGTGCTTAGCTTAAATTCATTGAAAAATTCAGCTTCTGTCTTTGAGGATTGATATTCAAAAGGCTTTAATCCTACCATTGAAGATTGAACTGATTGGTCCGAATTCGGAAGTTCTATTCCCGAAGGGTGGGTCGCCTTATATCCCTGATCGGTCATAAAGGGCTTAATATTCTTATATCGTTCAGCGGTCGTTTTGTAGGTGAAGAAGTTTTTTAGAAATTTTCGGTTTACCTCTAAAGTTTCCGTGTTTTGGATAGATGATAAGGAAGCGATCTTCTCTTCATAGTTGCGTTGGTTCGCTCTGACTTCTTGTAATTGTGTTCTTAAACTGAAAGCATACACAATAAAAACGACAGCAGCGATAAATCCAAGCATTAGTAAAATGTAATTTTTCTTTTTATTTGGTTCCATGACCTTTTCACCTCTATTACTGAATCCGTCTAAAGCCTAAAAAGGGATAGAAGCTTTTCCATTGTTCAACAGAAGAATAGGACGTTCCATCGCCGCTATTCGAATTAATAAATTTCCCATCTCCCACATACATTCCAACATGGGAAGCTCCTGGTTTGTAGGTAGAAAAGAAAACTAAATCGCCAGGCTTAATTTGATCTTCAGGAACGGGTATCGTTTTGTCGTATTGTGATTGAGCTGTCCCGGACAGATCAATTCCAACTTGTACGAAGGCATATTCTATTAACCCTGAACAATCAAATCCTCCTGCTGCTGGTGTTCTACCACCCCACACATAAGGTCGGCCAAGAAACTGATTCATAATAGCAAGGACTTCCTCCACATCAAAGCGTTGGGTACCATCACCTACAACGACAACAATGTCATTTCCACCATTATAATAGCGAAGCACATGTTCCACATAATCCACGTCACCGTATCGGGACCATCCCATTTTAGCAGCCATCAACTGACTAAATTCACTAGCTGTTTCTTTGGAATATCCCCCGCGCTGTAATGCGTAATCAATAAAGCCATTTCCGAAGTTGTACGATTGCAAAGCTAGGTTTATGTCGCCTTTGGCTTGCTTCATCACCTTTGCAAAATGTTCCACTCCGATTTGAATCGAATATTCAGGGTCAGTTATGGTTCCAGGAGGAAGTCCGATTGATTCCGAAGATTGCATCACATCTAACTGCCGTCCACCGGACTCCTGTTGAATGAGGGCCATGATCAATCCGACATATTCTCCAACTCCATTTTGTTCGGCATACTTCCGAATTAAAGGCTCGTATCTCAAAACATCAGCTGACACTTTAGCTGTGCCCCCGGATCCTTCTCCCGACATTCCTCCTTCAAACTGATTCTCACCCCCCAAGCTAATAGAAATAAATAAAGCGATTCCGAAAATAGATGTGAGAAGAAGAAGGATACCAGCAATAATCGAAGTCAAAGGGTTTTTAAGAACGGCTATAGTTCTAGCAACTTTTACACCTTTCTCTAAAACACCTTGCATAGGCTCTCCTTTCTAAAAGCAGTTCTGACGCAGTGAAACAAGCATTGTTCATGAAATAAAATGTAATTGCGTCATAATACTTTTCTCCAACATTATTTTCGCTGTTTAGTGCTTGGGTTTCTACTTTCTGATCTTTTGACATTTTCAGTAGATGGATTCGCATTTCTCGATTTAATTTGTTGTTGAGCTTCCCATTGAGTGAGATGTTTGTCCGATTCTCTTGAAGCTGCTACTTCATTTTTACTGTCCATTCTTCCTGACGGACTACAGTGAGAGGAAGGTTTAACCTCTTCGTTTTTTCTAGCTTCTCGATTGGAATTTCGAGCCGCCTGACTAGAATGACTACTCTTACTAGCCTCTTCACCTTTTCCACTTTTGTAATCATCTAAATGCACAATACCAGCATTTCGTGAAGCTGAACGTGGGGCTGCTCCTGCTGCCAATCTAGCAGCTGCAGTTTTCCCACTTTTACCAATAACTTGTTGCCCTATATTGTTGCTAGATTCTTGTTTTTGAGGGGTATTTTCTCCCCCTGCATTTCGGTGTTTTGATCGGGTTCCACTCGTTACTATACCAGGTGTAGCAGTTGAAGCCATTTTCTGTCCTGCTCCTTCTTCACCTAATGGAAACCCTTCTTGACGTTTTTTATACTGATGATTTTTATAAACCTGCCCCACCATTCTTTTTGCCCCTTTGAACCCTTTTTCGCCAGCGTCACCCATCTTACTAAAGGAGTTTGTTGTCACTCTCTCGACGACTTGCTGACCTTGTATCATCCCTGCTGAAGCAACTTCGAATAGTTCAGATCGGTATTTAAATAAGCCCCACATGGTAATACAGATCAAGAAAACGACAAATGCATAGCCTTCTACTCCATTCGTGACTTTGACCGACTCGTAAAGCAAGCTAACAATTCCCGTAATGACAGCGATTAAAAGCACCAATCCTGCTTTCATCAGTAACACGCCTACGATCTTTTTTCCGTGGTTTAGCGCACTTTCACTATAAGAGGGGATTAACGAAAGAACGAGTGGAATTCCCGTGAAGATCACTAAGGCTAGGAACCATACTTGAAGCAAAAACTTAAAGATTCCTAACAACAAAACAGGAATCGAAAGGGCAATGGTGGAAATGATCGTAACGATTAAATACCCAAATCGTTCACCGCTAAAATCCGGTGTCATTTGCTTGTTGTCAAAATTGGCTACTTCATCACTTACAATAACTTTTCTTTTCTCTTTTCCTTCCTTTGTATAAGGCTTAATTTCCAAAAGTTTATCTACTCGGTTTGGATCCTCACTTACAATATCCGCTTCCTTCGTTGAGCCATAATTTAAAAGTAAATACGGACGCTTGACCATAAGATTAAACAATTGATTTTCTAATACCGCCATTCCTTCTTTGGGATTATAGGCTGCGTTGCTGTCAAATCCATCAGAACTAACAAGAACGTTTACCGAGCTGGCAATCCCTTCTAGTTCCGCCCCTCTGTCATTCAGCCATTTGATATTTCCTGTTGCATCTGAATAAAACCAAAAGGTGAGAACCATGATAGCCAAAGCGCCGACGATTGCTTTTACTGCATGACCGACTTGTTGATTGACAAAATAACGCCATGCCGCAGCTCCTCCTACAAAAATGACAAACAAGGATAAGAAAGTCCCTGACATAATTTCATAGATTCGTTGACTCATAATGCCTGCTTCGCTTGCAATGATACTAATTAAATCGAAAGACATAAGCTGATCAATAGAATAAAGGGTAAAGCTAGCAACTGTTTTATTAAAACCCCACATTCCTTGATTAATGGCATGTAAGGCATTATCACCAGTATCTTTAAGACCGTCCCCAATATTCGCTTCCATCCTGTAATGTTCGAGAGGATATTCCTTGCTTTCCAATGTCACACGGCCAACGGTTACTTCTTTTTTCTGAATAGTTGGTGAGATATCATCGGCAAGTGAAGCTGTTGGCATAAGGAGAAAAAGTATCGCAAAACATATCCCTATTCCCCGTTTCAGGAATTTCATCCAATCCCTCCTTATTTACAGTGGATACAAGCTTCCCGTTCAAATTTCTGTTTAATTTCATCACGGTTAACATTCAAACTTTTACTTGTATCAACTTTCCACATATCTGCTTTTTTACGAAAAACAATATTATCCTCTACCGCATTATCACCCTTTGGATTATCGAAATCTGCAAAAACATAGTAGTTCTCTAATTCTTCGTCATAGTAAATTTCAAAACGTATATCTTTATATTCCAACCCTGAATCTACCTTCTTTGCAGTTTTATCAACCTCATAAGAACCTTTTTTATAAATAAATTCTTGCTGTTTGTCATACTCATTATCAAAATTTGCTTTTTCCCACTCATATGCGATTTTTGCAATTTCTTCAGGAGAAGTTCCCTGATTGCACCCCGCTAATAGTGCAATCAAAGCAATAATTAAGATTAATAGTTTTTTCATCAAATAAATGCCTCCTCGGTTTCTGCTCTGCCTCGGTCCTTTTCTTTTGTATTGAAGGCACTAATCCATTCGTTAAACAACACATCAGTTTGAATTTTGGCAGTACGACCCTACATGTCTTCTACAATACACTGACCTTCTGTCAGATTTTTCAGCATATCCCGATTCTCTTTGTTATCCTCCATGCCAAGAAACTCAATGATATTGGCTGCTTCTTCTGTCGTCTTTGCTTTAAAAGCAAATTTCGTTCCTATATTTTCTTTAATTTGTGGCTTGTTATATTCATAAGTGGACTGTGTAATGATATAAACGGCTGACCGTAAGGAACGGCCAGTACGCAACAATTCATTAATGAGTCGATCACCGGCGCCTGTATTCATCAGCATCCACGCTTCTTCGAAAATGGTTAACTTCACGACCGAATCATCACGAGCAAATTTCGTGGCAAATTTCGCTAATGGCTGCATGAGTGCAACGGCAATGTGTTCGTCACGAGTGGCAGCCTTCTCGCCTTCATCTGGAAGATTCAAGTTTTGAATCTGCAAGATATTCACTTGTTCATTAAGACTTATCCCTTCCACATCCCCCTCTGAAAACATTAACTTTGCAACCCCATTTGTGCCGATTTCATAAAGCAAGTCGCCTACATTTTGAACATCCTGATCGTCAGAATCTTGTAAATAGCGCACAACTTTTAAAAGCCCTGGCTTTTTATCCTGCTGCATAATATAACAGACATCTTTATAAATGGCCGTTTTCACATTCCGTTCATTCGACTGAAGCTCGGATAAATATTCAAGAACACCCACGGCTGCATCCTGAGCTTCTTCCCCTTCAAGGAAGGTAAGGGGGTCAAGTTTCCCTGCATCCTTCTTTTCACTTGATAGAGTAATATAGTTAAAGCTTTCAATTAACTCTTTAAAAAATGGGGCTTTACGCTCCATTTCAGGCGTAAGCGCCTCTTTGAATTTCTTTTCGAGTTCGTTTTTGGGGTCCGTCATCAGGATTTTGGCCCCAAAAAAGACGGAATTCAGTAAGATATCTTTTAACATATAAGATTTCCCCATCCCCGTTGGTCCCGAGATCGTAACATGGGGAGAAGAGTACTTGGAACCTTTTAGGCCCAAATGAGCTAAAAAGGGATGATAAAAAACAAGAGATTGAGAGCTTTCAATGCTTTCTCCTTCATGAGAGATGTTTTTCCCTAAATAAAAACCTACCGTATTACCAATTTTGCGTGTAAGAGAGAAAAGGGATTCCGCGAACGATTCAGGAGTAAGAACTTGTTCCCAATCTTCCGCTACGATTTTAGCTGCTGGTAACGATTGATGGAATAAAAGGAGTTGATCGGCTAATGGCTGCACAATTTCAATTTGTTGGTCTTTAAAATCGATGATGAGCCTTCTGGCTCTTTTTCGGACTTCTTCTTTCGTCTTACCATATACAACAAAATGGATGTGAGTTCTAAGAAGTGGTTTTCCTTGATTTTTAATTTGATTTTCTAATTCATGTAAAAGCTCTCGCCCTGTTCAACTAACGCACCCGTTAGCCATCCATGAAGCGCAAAAATCAGCGCTTCACCACAGAGAATGAAAATGGGTTAGAACCGTCAATACTGATTCTACGGCTGGGAGAGGAAGGTCGCTGAACTATGGTGCGTTAGAGCCCATCCGTTAGTCTGACTCCACCGACCACGGTGCACCACTGACTGTCGCTCCCTTACGGGAAGCACACATGGTAGATTAATCCTATTCTGGTTGTTGCACCAGCCTCTAATTATAATGATCGCCGTAGAAAGGATGTTTTCAATGGATGTAGTCATTGAACGAGCATGCGGTATGGATGTCCATAAGGACAATATTACTGCCTGTATTTTGACACCTGAAGGAAAGGAGATTCAAACGTTCTCTACTAAAACTGTATTTCTTTTACAGTTGGTTGACTGGATTAAACAACATAATTGTACCCATGTCGCCATGGAAAGCACGAGTGTTTATTGGAAGCCTATTGTGAATTTACTGGAAGCTGAGGATATCGAGTTTTTAGTGGTGAATGCCCAACATATGAAGGCTGTTCCAGGACGAAAGACAGATGTGAAGGATGCAGAATGGATTGCCAAACTTCTTCGCCATGGATTACTTAAAGCCAGTTATATCCCTGACCGAAATCAACGTGAATTGCGTGAACTCGTTCGATATCGTCGAAGTATTATCGAGGAGCGTGCCAGACAACATAATCGAATCCAAAAAGTGTTAGAAGGCGCGAACATTAAGTTGGGATCTGTGGTCTCAGATGTGTTAGGTGTTTCAGCACGAGAAATGCTTGATGCCATTGCCGATGGTGAAGAGGACCCTGAAAAACTAGCAAACTTCGCCCGACGCAGCATGAAAAAAAAGAAAGAAGAACTGGAACTCGCCCTAAAAGGCTACATTAATTCACATCAACTCCTCATGTTAAAAACCATTTTAGGTCATATTGATTTTCTTACTGAGCAAATCGAGATGCTTGATAAGGAAGTTGCGGACAGAGTCAGTTCCCATCAGGAAGATGAATCACGATTGGATTCGATTCCTGGTATAGCGACCAGAATGGCTGAGCAAATTCTATCCGAAATTGGGACTGATGTAAAAAAACAATTCCCCACTGCAGCTCATATGTGTTCTTGGGCAGGATTAGTTCCTGGGCAAAATGAAAGTGCTGGAAAAAGAAAATCAGCCAAAACTAAAAAAGGAAATAAGTATTTAAGATCGGCGTTAACAGAAGCAGCTCATTCAGTAAGAGGATCCAAAAACTATCTCGGAGCACTGTATAGACGTACAGCATCCCGAAAAGGTAAGAAACGTGCTGGTATTGTAGTCGCTCACGCAATGTTACGTATCTCTTATTATCTCTTAACCCGAAAAGAAATGTATGTAGACTTAGGCGAAGACTACTTTGATAAGCAGAGACAACAATCTATCGTTCGACATTCACTGAGACGACTCGAAAGTTTAGGATACACCGTTACGTTAGAAGAACCTAAAGCCTCTTAATCCAGTTACTTTCTAAACCATAGATCAATGAATCTGGCGCTCTCCCCTTTTTTAAAAAATGATTGAGCTGCGTCCTCTTTAGTATTGCCTTTTTCTCTGTGTTACAGAAGTTAATTTTCATGGTAGACAACCATGCCGCGTTGCGGCACCATCAAATGAATGAAAATGTTTTTATACTAGTCTAGTTCCCCTTCCTCCTGTCAATCCTGATAATACGGCTGGCGAAGGAAGGTCGATGAACTATGGTGCTTTTAAGCCCGCATGGTAGACTGATTCACTACGACCAGGTGCACCACAAATTGTTGCTCTCGAATGAGAAGCACGCAGGATAGATTAATCTTATATGGTTGTTGCACCAGCCTTAATTTACTTCAGCCTAGGAAGGGGTTTACTAATGGATGTTGTATATAATCGCTGTTGTGGACTTGATGTTCACAAAAAGAGTATTACCGCTTGCGCGATTACTCCAAAAGGAAAAGAAATTGAAACATTTGGTACGATGACACACGAACTTTTCCAATTGGTGGATTGGATTAAAAGCAAACGCTGTACTCATGTTGCCATGGAAAGTACAGGTGTGTATTGGAAGCCAATCTACAATCTACTAGAACTTGAAGAAATACAACCGATGGTTGTAAATGCTGCTCATATCAAGGCTGTTCCGGGGCGTAAAACTGATGTTAAAGATGCAGAATGGATTGCGAAATTGCTTCGCCACGGTCTTCTTCAACACAGTTATATCCCTAATAGGGAACAAAGAGAACTACGTGAGTTAGTTCGATACCGTCGTAGTCTAATTGAAGAAAGGGCTAGGGAGATTAGTAGAATCCAAAAGGTTCTAGAAGGTGCTAATATTAAACTTTCTTCAGTTGCGACTGACATTATGGGTGTCTCAGGTCGAGCAATGATTGAAGCGATTATTAACGGTATAAATGATCCACAAACATTATCAAGCCTAGCTAAAAGAAGTTTGAAGAAAAAAAAGGATGATTTAGAACGTGCTTTAGTAGGATCCGTTGGACCCCATCAAAAGATGATGTTAAAAACTCAACTTTCACACATTGACTTTATGGATCAACAGATTGCACTGTTAAGTGAAGAAGTCCAGCAACGCATGCAGCCTTATGAAGAAGATATTGAATTGCTTGATTCTATCCCTGGAATTGGCAGAAGTCACGCCGAACAACTTTTGGCTGAAATCGGTATTGGCATAGATATTTCAAACCAGTTTCCTTCGGCTCCTCATTTATGTTCATGGGCTGGTATGGTTCCAGGTAACAATGAAAGTGCTGGCAAAAAAAAGTCCGGAAAAACGAGAAAAGGTAATAAAAAATTGCGAGCCGCACTGGTTGAAGCAGCACATTCGGCAGCTAGGACAAAAAACACCTACCTATCTTCCCAATACCAACGTTTGGCGGCAAGAGTTGGTAAAAAACGCGCAGCAGTTGCGGTTGGACATACCATATTAACAATTGCATATCACATGTTAAAGAGAAGAGAACCCTATATTGAGTTGGGCGCAGATTACTTTGACCGACGAAAGAAAGAAATCGTGATCAAACAATCTATCAAACGGTTAGAGACTCTTGGTTGTAAAGTAACAGTTGAAGCAATAGCATAGCTATGGTCATAAAAATATAGTTAAAATTAGAACCCCAGATCTTTTTAAAAAAAATCGATCTTACAGGGTTTAGTTTCGTATTGCCAAAAATGCCCTTTACCCATTACTATTTTCAGGATAGTTTAAGTACAATATTTCACAATCTTTCCTGTAAAAAAGAAAAAGGCGACCTCCTTCTTGAAGAATCGCCCCTTTAGTTTACTAACTATGTTGTTTTTTGGGTAACCAAGCCTACTTCTTCATTTAGATTAGTTTATAAAGAATTTAATCGTTTCCGAATCCAGTGAACTACAACAAGTAACACGGGAATCGCAACAAAGAATATAGGCAAGAGGAACTTTATAACCCATTCCCCTTCTTTAAAGTGCTCTGAAATATTACTTGCCATTATTAAGGAGCTTAAAAGAGCTATGAATGCAATAGGAACTGTTAACTTTTGTTTATTTTCAACATTAAATATGTCCGATATAATATTAATCGCGGCTAATAAATAAATAGATATTTTAAAAAATACGCAAATAATCAGTGCAATAATCGCGAAAATATCTAGACGTTCTAATAATTCTCCTATGTGGGCTTTTTGTATCATTCTTAATAGAGGGAAAGCAGAAGTGCTATAACTAGTTTCTCCAAGAACGGATATTTCAAGAGCGTGAATAAAGCTTAAAATTAAGGTACTAACCGTTAATGCTGCTACTCCGACTTTTCTTCCGGATTGAGTTTTATTTAAATTAGGAAAAATGGTTGAGAAACAAAAGATTTCACCGAACGGAAACATTAATATATTGGGATAAGCTGACTTTAAGACAGGTTTCCATCCATTTTCAAGAATTGGTTGGAAATTGCTGATGTTAACTATACCGGATAATAACACAGAAGTACTCCCCAATAAACCAAAACAAATTAAAACCACAAAGTATATCTCTGCTGTTCTAGCTAAAACTTCTAGACCTTTGTATAGTGCATATATTATTACTATAATTAACATCGTTTCAATAACCATAAGGGGTGTCTGGTTATATACGCTAGACACTAGTAATCCCCCAGTTTCCCTTAAATCTCTAGAAGCGGTATAAATGAAAAGAATTGCATATAATAAGCTAACTATCCAGCCTAAATTTCTTCCAAGAATCTTTCGGACATACCCACTTAAAAGAAAATTTGGATACTCACGAAAAAGGTAATCGTACAGAAGGAATAAAAGGATTCCCCCAACAGAGGCAATTAATATTGAAAGCCAGACATCTTTATGAGATGAAAATCCAATTGGAAGTACAAGTGCAGTACCCATTTCAAACAAAAAAATCAAAATGAAAAATTGTCCGGAGCTAATTTTTTCTATTTCCATCCCTATTAACTCCATCCTAGGTCAATATCATTTAACTAGTTAATTACATAATGCTGCAAGGTAAATTTATAATGATTATTCTTTGCGAAATTATCCATTTTATCCATTTAATTAAAAATTCCTTATTCAACTAACCTGCCACGATAGTTCAATATCTGCACGTTTCCATTTCAATAATCAAGACAATAATTCCTCTTATTTAACTGAAAAGGAGGAAATTTTTTTGTTATTATCAAAAGCCTGGGAACTTTATGAATCAGATAAAAGGATTGAAGGATTCTCTCCTCATACATTAAAAGCGTATAGGCTCCAATCTAAGCTACTTATCCAATTCTTTAACGATGTGAATATTGAATCATTGACGACTGATCAGCTGAAAGGATACTTAGCAAAATCCAGTGAACACCTAAAACCATCAAGTTTGGCTCATCGAATTCGATTTATTAAATCGATATTTCGTTGGTCACACGAGGAAGGGCATATGCCAAAAAATCCAGCTGCCAAAATTAAAGAACCTAAACAAGGAAAACGGATTCCAAAATTTTTAACGGAGAGAGAAATTGAACATTTGAGGGAAGCGTGTTTTACTCCAATGGAAAAGGCATTATTCGAATTTATGTTTTCAACTGGTTGTAGAATAGGTGAAATTGTTTCTCTTGATAAAAATTGCATTAATTGGTCAAATCATTCTGCCATTGTGCTTGGAAAAGGTGATAAGGAAAGGGAGGTCTACTTTAATATACGGTGTGAAAATCTGGCTCAAGCGATACTTAGACCTTCGCCAGGATAAAGACCCAGCTATTTTTGTTACTGAACGGCACCCACATAGAATGAGTATTGGGCAGATGAGGTACATCATAAAAAGAATATCAAGTCGGGCAGGGATCAACAAAGAAATTCATCCACACCAACTACGCCATAGCTATGCCACACACCTATTGAACAACGGAGCTCCAATTGATGTAATTCAAAGTTTACTTGGTCACGAAAAAAGCGAGACCACTAGGATTTATGCTCAGTTAAGTGGAAACCTTAGAAGAGAATTTTATAAAAAATATTTTTAAAAATGGATTGGTAAAAGGCAACGGACGCTCCGCTGCCTTTCACTATTGCCCCCGTTACTGGAATAAGCAACAGACTTTTATTGCTTAAAATCATCGTATTGTGAATACACACTCTTTGTGTTTTTGTTGTGTTTTTCGTGCCTTGGTCGAATTATAATTTTATCCTCAAACTAGAATTGCATTAATCAATTCAAGGAGTAAAGACTATTTAATAAAGGAGGATAATTAATGAAATACAAAGCAGAGAAAACGATCGAAATTTCATCCTGGATAATTGTGTCACTATTATTAATAAAATTGACACCAAAAAATAAAATTCGTGAAACAATAGTTATATTTTTATTTAAACAAGCACTAACATGGATTTTTGGATTACTAGTGGTACAAAAAAACTTAATTTCCTATCCATATCGATTATTTTTCAAAAAGGCAAATAAAGCTAATTTTTCATTCGAATACTTTATATATCCTGGACTGTGTGCTTTATTTAGTTTGTACTACCCAAAAAATAAATCTAACCTTTTAAAAACCCTACATTACTTTATTAGTACTTCAGTAATAGTCATCTTTGAAATTATTGCAGTGAAATATACAAAATTAATTAAATATAAAAAATGGACTTGGTATTGGAGCTTTATAACAATTTGGATAACAGATTACTTATCACAAGCTTTTCACAACTGGTTTTTTAAAACTAAATTTCATTAATAAAAAGGGGCAGGTGGACTGCCTCTTTTTGTATTAATTTAAATACACGATAAGAGTCAAAAACGACATTAGTCTTGTTGAACTCCCTCAGCTTGATACGAATATCTCTTGAATGCTCACTTATTCGCAGGATTTCATAACCTCTATAAATAGAATGACGGGTAATTGGAATGAATTCAGATCATTTGGCTTCGTGAAGGCATAGTTAAATAAAGGAGTTAGCTAATACTCCATATTTTACCATATAATGTACATCT
>NZ_JAGGQW010000098.1 GCF_018613065.1 Bacillus sp. ISL-7
TAGTTTAGTGTTGACATACCACCGCTTTGAAATAAGAGGGCAAGTACAGATAAAGAAATTACCATTATTTTTTTGTAAGAATACATTTAATTGCTCCTTTTGATATGTAATATGGGGCAATGCAGCATAACATCTTCTACCCATTACTATCTCCAACCTTCTTCCACTAACCTGCCCCGTTAGCCATCCATGAAGCGCAAAAATCAGCGCTTCACCACAGAGAATGAAAATAGTCACTAAACGTCAATACTGATTCTACGGCTGGAGAGGAAGGTCGCTGAACTATGGTGCGTTAGAGCCCATCCGTTAGTCTGACTCCACCGACTACGGTGAACCACTGACTGTCGCTCCCTTACGGGAAGCACACATGGTAGATTAATCCTATACTGGTTGTTGCACCAGCCTCTAATTATAATGATCGCTGTAGAAAGGATGTTTTCAATGGATGTAGTCATTGAAAGAGCATGCGGTATGGATGTCCATAAGGACAATATTACTGCATGTATTTGACACCTGAAGGAAAGGAGATTCAAACGTTCTCTACTAAAACTGTATTTCTATTACAGTTGGTTGACTGGATTAAACAACATCAGCAATATGATAAACAACTTTATTTATTTTGTCTTTGGTTTGCTTTCCCTTATATTCACTATTTGAAATTTCAATGGTAATTTCTTTTTTATCTGTATCTTGACTAGCATAGAGCATTCTAACTAAAGTTGAGTTATACCCTTCTTCCTTAAGCTCCTTTTCCACTAAATAAATGAATTTAGCCTTTAGTTTGTAAGTTTTAAGTGAATCTAATTTATCATTTTGAGTGGAAATGCTAGCTTTAGCTTTTGGAGTATGTTTAAAAACAACTAGTCCACCTAACAAAACGAGACAGCTTACCATAGCCCATAAAATTTTTCTCACTTGAATTCCACTCCTTGTACTTTTGGTGTCTGGAATAAGTTTATGCATATCCAATACTATCCATTTTTGTTACTTATCAAAATTGATTGTTCAACTGAACTGCCCTTTAATTGAACTAAAAAAAGGATGCCGTAGCACCCCCTATTCTTTCTTTAACATAAGCACCCGATAGTTTAAGTGCTATTGTTCACAATCTCTTTTACACTTAATATAACTCCTAATATAGGGTTAACTCTTGAATATAAATTTTTTTAGCAACAATCCTAATGTAATACCAAAAATGATGGCACAGAAAATATGAGAATAATAATCATTGATGGGTCTAATATCGATATACTTACCTTCTATTAATGATGTGAATAATAGTTCACATACTAACCAGGCAAATAAACTGCCCACGGTCGTTTTTATAACTAAATGGCATGAACCAAACTTTTCAAATATAAAGTAAAGTAAGACTGCAAAAACACTACTAACTAAAAAATCTACAATTAATCCTATGGTAAATACAGGTCTGTTAAATGTAATAATAAGACTTGCTAATTCATAAATACCAAACTTTCCAAAGCCAAAATGTGCAAATATCCTCGAAACAATCTCTCCTGGTATTGTTGAAAGTACACCTAATATACCTATTCTTAACATCCTATCTTGGATCATATCATCATTCCTTAATCTTAATGTGGACAAATATAGTATTTAAATTATATATAATTTTATACTTAATAAAGGTCGACACCTTTATATTTGAAATAAGGCACCTCATTACAGGATATTAATAATTGCAAAAATGGACTTATTTCTTACTAAAGCCCCTTTAGTTTAGTGAAATGATGTACTATCATTTCTGGAGCGACCTTTTTTTCACTCTTACATCATCGATGCAAAAGGATACACGTCAGTAAGGATAAATCCCTAAGAAAAAACCTGGAAAAAAGAAAGGGAAATATCTTACCACATATCTCCCCAATACTTGACTTTGAAGTTCCCAAAATAAGCGTGAATTCTTAAAATAAGCCTTAATCCTTCTTGGATTAACGCTACCCGTTACAAGAAGTACACAATATATTCGAAACACGCAGTACAATAATTTATTTTTATATAGTTCCATCCTTGTCCATTACTTTACGATTCTTAATCACATACAATGTAGTACCATCTTCTTATAAAGGTGGTGATACATAATGAATTCTGAAAAAAATGAATGTAAAGATTGTAAAAGTAAGCGTAAACGAAAAAAATCAAATCGTTGCAGAGGATGCGCATGTGACCAGCTTAGAAAATTACAAACACTTACAGAAGTAGATGTTTTCCTATCTGGAGGAACCGTTCTTGAAGATGTAATTTTCGTAAGCTTTGACCCAAATAATTGCTGTGCTTTCTTTAATGATAACGAGACAGAACCAGGATCAGTTCTTATAGTTGATTGTCAAAAAATCCAAGCTATTAGAATCGAAGCTGATTAACAATATTGAGAGGGATTCTAAGATGTTTTAGAACCCTCTCTTTTTATTTCTGCGAATTAGCGAGCATTCGGGAGAAAATCGTATTTAACTGAGGGAGTGGAACAAGAAAAAATGGCTGCCGTAGTAACCTCTTGTTTAACCCAAGCATGCGTTAGCAGTAAACCCCTATTCAGCAAAAATATTTTTCTTCCTATTGTTTTCTGCAAACTGATTAAAACGCTTATCATATCCAAAACTTCTTTTAACCAAAAAGTCTTCAAGTATTTCTGGATGGCTTATCGATAAATAATCTTGGAGTTGATTAATAAAATCGTCTAAAGCCTCAATAAATTCATTTGTATTAACCACAAAACTAGACCTTTCAGGAATCTGTCTTGTACCGTCATTACCATAATCCTTCATATTTAAGGTGGAAAAATATATGGATTCCCTCTTCATCTCTATAAAATACAAATTCAGTTTGATATGCATCGTGGGTCATAATAATAATTTCGTGAAGTTTAATTTGTTTTAATCCAAAATTTATATCAATAGCGATACTAAATAAAGGAAAATTAGCATGTTCATGGGGATGAGTAAACGCACTGCTTTCCCATCCACTATGAACGATATACTTTGCCATTTCACTGTCTTTTGTCACCCGGTTTAGCTGCTTCGATAAACTGGATGGTAGTGGAGATTCCTACCTAGGTTTTTCCATATGCATTACAGGCTACCGAAAAGGCATGGTTTGCTAAAGCATAAATAACTGCTCCGTGAACCGTTCCATAGGCATTTACCATATGGTTTTGCACTTCAAGCATTGCTTCTGCAAAACCTGCCTCAAATTTGGTTAACTGAGTGCCTAAAGACTGAGCATACATCGTTTTTAACTTGCTTATAAATTTGTTCGTAGTGTTTTTCATAAATTTGATACTCATCAATTTTCTTCTTCACAGATACCCACCCCTTTGGTTAGCAAGCAATTTTAGCCTATTATTGTCTCCGTTCACCTCAATAAAACTGTCATAAACATAGCCAATCGAACATAATCGATTGGCTCAATTATTTATCATTGATTCGCTTTTTTACCCATTCTGTAACTGTTACTGTACGTTTCGCTTGATGTTTTACAGCTGCTTGAACATCTTTCACAATCTTGCTTTGAAGATAAAAAAAAGAGCTACCATAGTAGCCCATTAAAAGTGATTAAAAATTTAATTAAATTTCCTCACCATTTGTTGCAATTACGTTTTTATACCAAAAAAATGACTTTTTCTTCTTGCGTTCTAGAGTTCCAGAACCATCATCGTGCTTGTCTACATAAATAAATCCGTAACGTTTACTCATCTCACCAGTTGATGCGCTAACTAAATCAATACATCCCCATGAAGTATAACCCATCAATTCTACTCCATCTGCAATTGCTTCCCCCATAGCTTTGATGTGTTCGCGAAGATAATCAATTCGGTAATCGTCGTTGATCGAACCGTCTTCTTCTACTTTGTCGTAGGCTCCAAGACCATTTTCCACGACGAATAATGGCTTTTGGTATCGGTCATACAATTGATTTAAAGAGATTTGAAGACCAATGGGATCGATTTCCCATCCCCATTCACTTGCTTTTAAAAATGGATTTTTAATGCCGCCCAAGATATTCCCCTGACCCACTTCTTCAGGTGTTTTGTCCTTCTTCTCTGTACGGGACATATAGTAACTAAAAGCGATATAATCAACTGTATTTTCTTTCATAAGTTCAAGGTCACCTTCTTGGATTTCAAGCTTTATTCCATGCTCTCTCCAGTATCGCTTAATGAAAGCAGGATACACACCGCGAACTTGTACATCACCGCAGAAGTAGTTAAATAACTGTTCTTCCTTTAAAGCATAAAGCACGTTTTCCGGATTGCAATCGACAGAATAAGTTGGAAGATAAACAATCATACATCCAATTTGAGCGCCAGGGATAATCTCATGGCAAAGCTGAACTGCTCTCGCGCTTGCAACAAATTGATGATGATACGCTTGGAAAGTTTGCTGATAATGATCTTCCTCTTTTTGAATTGCAAATCCTAGTCCTAAAATTGGCATGTGGAGACTGCTGTTGATTTCATTAAATGTCATCCAGTATTTCACTTTATTCTTATACCGATTGAAGATTGCTGTTACATATCTTTCAAAAAATGTAATCAATTCACGGTTTTTCCAGCCTCCATATTCTTTTACAAGGTGAATCGGCAATTCATAGTGAGAAATCGTGACAACAGGTTCTATGTTATATTCATATAATTCATCGAACACGCGGTCATAGAATGCTAACCCTTCCTCATTTGGAACAAGCTCATCACCTTTAGGGAAAATGCGTGACCATGAAATGGACATACGGAATGCTTTAAATCCCATTTCCGCAAAAAGTGCGATATCTTCTTTGTAACGGTGATAAAAATCGATTGCTTCGTGATTCGGATACGTATACTTTTCTGGATCCAACTCGAAATTAAAACCAGGATCTTTCAATACTTTTAGTCTTACTTTGCCGCCTGGTAAAACATCTGGTGTATTTAATCCTTTGCTGCCTTCGAGGTATGCTCCTTCTAATTGATTGGCTGCTGTTGCTCCACCCCATAAAAAGCCCTCAGGAAATCTTTTTTCTGCAAATTTCATCATTTTTATCCTCCTCTTATTACCATCTATAACATTGGGGAGGAACAATTAAAGCCTCCCACGAATTCCTAAAAAATTTAAATGACTAGAGTCAATAAGCCTTCTTTTGCTTGAATAGTTTCTTTACCAGTTTCCAGAATATCTATATAACGGTTTGTATTCGTAATAATAATTGGTGTAGTAACCGGATACCCAGCTTCTTTAATTTTTTCAATATCAAAGTTAACCAATAGGTCACCTTGCTTTACCCGATCTCCCTGTTTAACGACTGGTGAATAGTATTTTCCTTCTAATTGAACCGTATTGATTCCGATATGGATTAATATTTCTGCACCTTCGTCTGACGTGATACCAATGGCATGCCCTGTAGGGAAAACGGTTGTAACAGTACCATTTACCGGTGATACAGCTTGACCAACAGTTGGCTCAATTGCGATTCCTTTTCCCATCGCTTCGGATGCAAACACTTGATCCTCCACCTTCGCTAATGGCTTAACTGCTCCTGTTAAAGGACTAACAATTGATTCCTTCTTTACAAGAAGCTGACCAGCTTCTACCTTGTTTTCTTCTACTTCTTTTTTCTTTTTATCTTCATATCCAAATAATACGGTTAAAACGGTTGCTCCTACAAAAGCAATTAACATGGCAATAGTATAAAGCCCCATTGGTGAATACGCTGGAATCGTTAAAAATGCAGGAAAAGCGAATGAAATTCCTTTTGCCCCTAATGAACCACTAATCGCCCCTCCGACAGCTCCCGCAATGATAACATAAGGAATTGTACGTTTATAACGAAGAAGTAAGCCATAAATAATTGGTTCTGTTACACCTGACAATACACCAGGTAAAAGTGATGAACCGGCAAGTGTTTTTAATTTTTTATCCTTTGTTTTCAGAAAAATACCAAGTGCCAATCCCATTTGTGCAAATGGAGCGCCTGCAAGCATTGCAAGAAGTGGATCCCCTCCAGCAGCTAAATTTGCCAAGATTAGTGGTACCAACCCCCAATGGATACCTAGGAGAGTTAAGAAGGTCCAACCAGCACCCATTATAGCCCCAGTTAAAAGTCCGCTTTTGGTACTTAAAAAGCTGATGCCATCGCCTATTGCGTTCCCAACATACACACCGAAGGGACCAAATGCAATAACCGATAATGGTACGATAATAATTAATGACAGCATCGGAACTAAAAACATTTGTAAGTCTTTATGAATGATTTTCTTTAGGAACTTGTCTAAAATCGCATACATAGCCATTGCGATAAATATCGGGAAAACCGTAGATGAGTAATTCATTAAAACTACCGGAACACCAAGAAAATCGGAAATGTCACCCGTATTCTTTAGCAAGCCAGTAAAATTAGGTTCTAGTAACGCTGCACCAATTGTTCCACCCACGTAAGGGTTTGCCCCTAGCTTTGTCGAAATGGTAATCCCCAGAAAGATAGGCAGGAAGTAAAACACAGAGTTTCCAGCTGCAGAAAGAATAAAATAGGTTCCACTTTCAGCTGATAATAATCCTGTCATTGTCAAAATAGTTAATAAAGCCTTTAGCATACCTGCTCCAGCAAGTGCCCCTAGCAATGGAGAAAAACTACGTGAAATGACTTCAAATATTTGTGCTCCAATACTTCCCTTCGGTCCGTCTGACGAGTTTGTTGTCGCACCAACATTCGCAATCTTTGTAATTTCTTTATAAACCTCAGGAACATGGCTACCTACCACAACCTGAAATTGACCACCGCTCTCGACAACACTTAGAACGCCATCTAAGTTTTGAAGCGACGGCTTATTTGCTTTGTCGCTATCTTTTAATTTAAAACGTAAACGAGTCGCACAATGAACAACACTAGATATGTTTGGTTCTCCACCAACTAATTCGACGATCTCTTTTGCAAAGTTTTGGTAACTCATTTTCTACGCTCCTTTTTATAATCAAATCCTTGTTAAATTCTTTACCTGATTAACTGATGTAAAGTCAAAAATAGCAATAAAAAAAACCTAAACCAAACAATCAATTTTGATTGTAAGATTTAGGTTTTGCCCGTAAGGTAACAACCCTATTATCATCCGTTATTATTTTTTACCACTCTTTCAATATGAATGGTTAAATAAATCATTTCTTCATCTGTTAATTCGTAGGTGTAGCTGTTCTCAATAAATTTCTTTATTTTCTGTGAACAATTATATGCCTCTGGATACTTCTGCTTAATGACATTATATAAATCGTCATCTGTTGCACTATTGTAATGATTTCCTTTGACTAGACGTTGTGCGAAAAACTTTAAATGTGTAATAAAACGATAGAATGGTAATGAATTTTCATTAAACTCAATCTTAAAATGATATCGCACAATCGTTAATATTTCTTGCATAACTTTAGTCATATTTTTAACAACAGGCATCTCTTCATTCAATTCGGCATTAACAATATGAAGAGCAAGAAAACCAGCTTCATCTTCAGGTAAAATCACGCCAAATTGTTCACAAATCATGTTTAACGCTTCTAAGCCAATTTCATATTCGTCTTTGTATAATTGCCTTGTTTCCCAAAGTAATCCATTTTTTATAGGCAAATTGTTTTTATAACGCTCAATCGCAAAATGAATATGATCCGTTAAATGAATATAAATACTTTCATTTAACTTTTTTCCTAATTTCATTTTTGCATATGCTATGATCTTCTCTGATAATTCCATATACTCAATCGGCATATCAGTAATCAAGGTCTTGAACTTTTTCATAGTATCTTCGTTTTCTAAAGTGAAAATTTTATCTATTTGCTGTTCATTAATTTCATCACCAGCACGCTTATTAAAAGCAATTCCACGTCCTATGATGATAACTTCTTGATTATCTTTTTTTGTAATAACTGCATTATTGTTTAATATTTTATCAATTTTCACCTTATCACCTCCGATAATAGAAAAAAGGCAAAACCTTACCTTTTTCTAGGTAATCGGTTTTGCCTGATTTAACAGTTACAACCCGTTCTGTATACGCTTCCTTAATATTAGCATTGCTTAATTTAATTAGCAATACTTTTTTTGACAAAAACTATTTTACTTGAATAACAAAAATTAATCCTTCATTTTTAAGTTTTTAAAAAAATTGGATTCATAATTTTGAAATTGACTCGAGAAGGAGTTGTAGCCCTCCTTGTCACTTCTTTTACTGTGGCAGATGCCCCCCCAACTTCTACTACACCTCTTTACCGACTTCCCGTGCAGTCTCATTAGCAGTTTCTTTTATTGCTTCATCCTGTTCTGCATTCGTATTCTCAATAACTGTTTCTTCACTTGTAATCTGTTTTGTTTCTTGTGTATGGTTCCTGTTCTTTGCCATATTGAAACATCTCCTTCATTAAATTAAATAAGCACTCACAAGTGGAGTATTGAAATTAATCCAGACACCTGGCTTGCCTTCATAAGTTGTGCTTTTTAAAAGAATTAACTTTTCCATTTTCAGCCCACTTTAAGGCTCACCCAATAGCAAGATTTGAACAGGTGTAGTTTTTCCTTGAGTATCGTTTCTAATCCACAAGCATAGATAATTTAAAAAGAGCTGTGCAAGATTGAATTAATATTCAATCGGACACAACTCCTTTTAAATTTACAAGCTTCATATTGAAGTGTGTTTAAAAGTTCCGGCTTATCATTGAGAAAAACCCTAAACTTATATTTCTATTTATCTTGGGAAAGCATCATTTTTAGAAACCCGTATGATTTGACTAGGAAAAGATTTATTAAAATATTTTTCCACCGTTACATGTAGATTTTTTTCATACCACTGAGTTAATCCATGTTGCTCAAATAAATTTGGCATTCCTAATCTCTCTGAACGTTTGCCCATTGCACCATCTCCAATGGATAGTGTATCAATCCATATATGGTCCACGATTCCATCCAATGCTTTTGGAAAATCAGGGGTAAATGGTAAAACTGGTGATATAGAAGCTTGAGTAGATATTCCTGCATCATGAACTTGTTTTAAGGCATTTAACCTTAATTTAATACCAGGTGCATATGGAGCAAATATTTGCTTAATATCTTCCCTGTCTGTCTCAACGGTCATGGATAGAAGAACTTTACATTTTTCTTTCAATTTTACTAACAAATCAATATCCCTAGTGACAAGTGGGCTTCGTGTTTGGATTTGAAGAAAGTCAGGAGGATTTTCAATCATTTCTTCTAATATCCCTCTTGTAATTTCTGCTTTACGTTCAATTGGTTGGTAAGGATCTGTTGCGGAAGACATAAAAATGTTCAAGGGATTTTTTTTCTTCCGTAGTTTAATGATTTCTTTGCGGTAATTTTCTGCTGCGTTTGTTTTAATATCCAACCATTCTCCCCAAGTGATCTCTTTGAATCTTTGAATTGGCATTTCTCTTACGTAGCAGTAGAGGCAGGAAAACGCACAACCACTGTAAGGATTCAATGAATGTGTAAAACCAACATCTAAATAACCATTGGCTTCAGTAAGAATTTTCTTTGAAAGTATTTCTTTTGTTTCAATTCTCATTGGAACTCACCTCTTTTTTAAGTCTATCGTAAATTTAGAAAATTAGGGGTAAGTTCCTATTTACTCGGTTCAAAGACATTGATGAATTCCTTGTAATCTCCTTCACTAAACACATTAAATATGATTTTTTCAAAATGATATTATAGCCCCTTGTAATTTTTGCCCCTCCAGTCATCTCTAATCCCTTTTGAATGGTCATAATTGTTACGCAATCTTCTCTTAGTTGTGGACCTGCGGCGGAATGGATAGCATTATCTATACAGGCATGTAAAGGCTGAAAACAACCTAACATGTATTTATTAGCAGCATTGACAATGGCATCTGCATTTAATTGCGTAATGTCACCTTGCCATAAGATGAATTTATCCGATTGGTTAAAGGGGTTCGGGGACTAAAGTTGAAATTGTTTTCAGGTAATATCAACACCTATAATTAATGTTTGAGAAGTAATTTGAGCAATCTATTTATCTAAAGAACCCGTTACTTTAAGTACATATCTTCACAATGTTGAAGTTCAAACCTTTTTAATTCCTATTCCAGAAACAACAAAATGAGGACTATTATCTTTTCGGTGAGAGAACCTCCAGTGTTAAGTATTTCTTTAAACCGCGTCTTGATTTTTATTAATCGATTTTTCCACTATATACTGATATCCATAAATAATAATTGCTAAAGACACACATATAAAATACCATATAGTATGATTCAACTTTTTAAATTTAAATACTCCTGCTTTTTCCCATATTTGCGCAAAAGGATAAGCACAAATGGCATCTATTACTATATTTGTCATTAAATATTTAAGAAAACTGCCGTATGTTAGTTTAAATACCCATAGTGTGACTACAAAAAAAGGACCTAATATATATGTAAAATCAACAAAACCGGGAGATAAAGGATTTTTATTAACCCACCATTTTTTCTTATTAGCAATTACACTTAACACACTTATGAATAAATTAACAAAACTTGCTACAGGTAAAAACCTAAAAAATGATTTTTTCCCCATGAAAGGGACAGTTAGCCAAGGAACGATTAACATCGCTAAAGCGAATGTCTTTTTATTATCCATATAAATCAACTTCCTTCTGATATGTTTTTTATAACATTCCTCTAACTAAATCTTATTATTATTTTTTCTTGTTAAACTATCGCATCCGTTAGTCCAATAAGAAAAAGCCGCCCATAAAAGCAGCTCCGAATTTTAACTCTATGAACCGTGAGTCGAACAAGCAATAACTATCGTGATTCAATTAAGGTAACTTTTTCTGTTTTTTTCCTGCTGTCTAGGTAAATTAAAACACCTAATCGGTAAAATTGGTGATGTTAAATTTGTTCTTTAACAAAAAGAGCATTTCTCCATCTTGAAGAAATGCACCCGTTAGCCATCTCTGCAGCACAAAATCAGTGCTACACCACAGAGAATGAAAATGGTTAGGAAGTGTCAATACTGATACTGTCCTTAATCTAGTCAACCCTACTCCATAGACTTATTTACTACCGCTCTCCTCTTTTTTTTAACGATTGAGCAGGGTCCTTTTAAGTTTTGTTATTTTTCTTATCTTGAATAAACTTATTTTCATTGTAGAACATCATTGGCCCGTGTTACTTAATCGTTCCCATCCCACTAATGGTTACACTTACCTTCACGTTTATATCAGCCTTCGAAAAGGCTTTTCCCCATTGATTTTGGACTTTTTTCCACTCTGGATATGTATAGGCTCTTGCATATATCCCAAATCCAAAAGGGTCAATGTTCGCGGTTTGCGTTTTCTTTATTAAGCGCTCAAAATCTGCTTGCAGTTTCGTTTCAATACTCTTTTGCAGTTTCGCTGCGTCTTTCCTTACATTGAATGGAAAAAGCCGTTCTGTAATAACAATTCTCAATTTTACGTCTGTGTCAAAAATAAAATGATTGTCATACTTTACCTTTGTTTTTACCTTGATGCTTGGGGTACCAAAGCTTAACCAATGTTTATCGCGTCCATTCGATTTCAATGGGACTGAAATGGTAAATGGGAAATCACCTTTTGTTTTATGCTGCAGGATGCGTAATAATTTGTTTTCATGCGGTGTTATGCTTAACTTATATCTGCTTTGATCATCCAGAAGCGCCGTGCCTGTCAACATAATTTTGTCCGTTTTTTTCATCTCGGTAATACTTGCTGTCATCCCTTTTTCCGTCGTTTCCTCATGTAATTCCTGAAGTGACGTTTTTACCGTGACATTTCTTCTGGAGGCTGTATCCACTAAATTTGCCAAATACAAAGGAAGACGCGGCTTATCTTTTGGTCTAAAAAAAATGAAGTCCGAAACAGGCCCATCTACTGCGACAACTCTTGTGGTTACCGTATTTTTGGGGTCCCGGTAGTAAGTATCGATATAATCAATCCAATTTTTTCGTTTTAGCAGTTTTTTCCCGATTAGGATTAATTGCGTTTTGCTTCCCGATGTCAAAGCCATTACCGTCGTATCAAACAGTTCCCTGGAATCTCGAACCGTAACAGCTTTCACCTCGACCTTCTCCTCTTTAACCTTTGCTTCTTTATTAAACACCGGACTGGACATGTACACCAATAAATGATCATCCTCATCCAGGTCTAAACCTAGTATAAGTGACATAGTGACATCTTCAACATTCATTTGGTCCACGCACCCAGTCATCATCATAGCCAAGAGCGATAGGCAAAGTAGTATCTTCCTTTTCAACGGCTTACCCTCCGACGAAACTTTTCATATATCCAGCTATAGACCCATAAAAAGGGAGGAGCTACGAATGCCAATTGCAGCCCTCCTTTGGCAACCATTTGCTGCCACTTTTCCGATTCCATCCAAGTAGGATCTCTCCAAAAGACCAATCCAATAATGATTAATAATAAAATAATGACGTGCTGGCTGTGATCCTGTTTTCCAAGCAATTGACTAGAACAAAAGACAGCAAAGAATACGCAAGACATCCATGACGTGGAAACAACAATCAGATATACAGCCAATAAAACCATGTCAAAACGCTCCAAAAAACGAAACTCAATTAGTTTAAGTAAATTCAGTACGGGCTGATTAAATTCGATAATCCCATCGGGGCTAAAATAGGCAAAGCAGACAATCGTTACAAATACATAAAACATCATCGTTAAGGTGTTCGCAATCGTGATTCCGAGAACCGCATGCTGCTTTTTTTGTAAAAAGGGGTACAAGAAGAACGCGACTTCAAATCCCAAAAAGGAAAAAACAGTGGTCGGCACAGCGGATAATACTGGTCCCCACCCTTCTTTAAGCACCGGAAGAAGGTGCAGCCAATTTCCATCCCTTAGCGGTACCAAGAAAAACAGAGGAATCCACATCACCATGTAAAAAGACAGCTCGCAGTATCTGGCTAAAACGCGAACCCCGTTACGGACTACCAAAAAGGTGGGAATCGAAAATAACAGTAAAATGATGTAATTTGAGGTTTTAGGCAGAAACCATGCTTTGATATATAGACTGCCATTCACAAGAACGGCCCAAGCGTAAAAAGCAAAGTACATCATGTAAACGATGACGACGGCTTTTCCCACTATTTTTCCGAATAGTCGTATAAGAATTTCGAAAAGCGTATCATCAGGGTATCTTTCGGCCGTTTTAACTATAAAAATGCTGGCAGCCACGGAGAAGACCCAGCCAATTAGGATAGCGACCCAACCGTCGGTACCTGCTTTTTCCGCTAGTATACGTGGGAGGGATAGGACCCCAGTTCCCACCTGTGTTCCACTAATCAAAAAAATATATTGCATGAGAGTGATTTCATTATAGGCATATTTTTTCATCGTTTCACCTTTTAGTGCGATTTCGCCCTTGTCGAATAGTTGGAATAGCTCCTGTGCCTTTAGGGCGGCTTTTCATTGCCCATAAAGGGAAGCGTAGAAACGCATCCTTCATATCGGCAAATCGGAAAGGAGCCAGAGGTGTTCCATAAGGCGTGCCTAGTGATTCAAGACTAGTCAGGTGGCCGACTACGGTCATCCACCCGATTACAATCCCTACAATTCCAAACATGGAAGCGGATAACATCATAGGAAATCTTAATAGTCTGATGGACGAACTCATATCATAATTAGGGATGTTATAAGAAGCGATGGCTGTAACGGCAACGACGATGATCATAATGTTGCTGACAATTCCCACCTGCACAGCCGCCTGGCCAATGATAATGCCGCCAACAATGCCAATAGTCTGACCTATTGGAGTCGGCAGCCTTAATGCAGCTTCCCTCATCAATTCCAAGATCATTTCCATAATCACAGCTTCCATTAAGGGTGAGAACGGAACTTGAATCCTTGATTCTGCAATCGTAAGCAAAAGCTCCATCGGGATGACTTCAAAATTATAGGAAATAAAGGCGACGTAAGTGGCGGGCAAAAATAAGGCAATCATAAAGGCTAAAAAACGCATGACTCGGATAAAGGAAGAAACTAACCAACGGGTACCGTAATCATCCACAGCCTGAAAAAAGGACATAAAGTTTACCGGAGCAATCATTACGTTCGGAGAATGATCCATAATAATCACAAATCTTCCCTGAAGAATATGAGATACAGCTGTATCAGGTCTTTCCGTCAACATCATTTGCGGAAAAGGCGAATAGGGATTATCTTCAATGAACTCGATAAGTTCGCCAGTATTAATGATTGCGTCTACTGTAATATTTTGAATCCGCGTTTCCAGTTCTCTTAGTACGTCTTTAGAAGCTACATCTCTCAAATATAAAAGGGAAACCTTTGTTTTCCCTCGAATTCCGACGGTCATCTCTTTTAAGATTAATTCCTGATGGGGAATATACCTGCGGATTAGGGCAATATTTTGACTACCTGTTTCCACAAATCCTTGATTAGCACCTTTTAGAGACATTTCATTTTGAGGATTATTAAGCTGTCTTTGCGGCCACCCTTTTGTATCTAATTGATAACCGGTGATTTGCCCGTTTATCAATAAAACGCTATCTCCTCCTAGAATCGCATTTTCGATCTGCCCCCACGTATAGACCATTTGGATTTCTCCTATTGTGACTGGCAGTTCCTTATTAGGATCGAAGGAACTATGCATCAATGGCTTTAGAACATAATTATGGATTGTATCTTTATTCGTCAAACCGGACAAGTACGCCAAAGCGGCCTCCGTTTTACTCGCGGCGATGGGAAAGCGACGAATCACTAAATCCGGTGCTTGAGAAAATAGCTGTTGGAGATTCTCTGTATTTTGGGATAAAACAGAGTCCAGGACATCATCTTCCATATTTTTTTTCTGAAGATTAGAATTATTGCTTGTTTGATGGAACCGAGAAGAGCGCTTTCCTCTTAAAAACTTCAGAAAATAAAACATCAACTCCGTCCCTTCCTGCATTTGCTATAAATTATGTTTTTAGTATGCATTGTATAAGGAAAAATATTCTAATCCTTCCCCTGATTCATCAAAATAGAGTGGGGCTTACTCTTTCTGTGTTATAAACCATCCTTCCGGTTTTTTTTCTATATGAAAAACATCTTCATCGAATTTTTTTCTCAGTTCTTTATATTCCTCATTTTCAATTTTAACCTGTGCTACTCTGATTTGCTTTAGTGTAATTTCTGGTTTCTGGATTTCAAAAATCAGATCTTTAATAATAAAAAAAGTCCCTTGACGTTTCATTTGAACTATAACCCGAATAATGGACACTTAAAAAAGAGTCCCTTATTCGGGTTTTTTGTGTCCAATGGGCTAAAACCCGTTTATAATCATTTGGGAGATATAAACGGAGGAAATGAAAATGAGCAAAA